>CAJKVH010000004.1 GCA_905203305.1 uncultured Eubacteriales bacterium | reverse complement strand
TAATGTTTGGTTTTTAATTTATATGTATTTTAATTATTATAATTTAAACTTGTGAAAATCAATTTTAAGCCATTTTTATACTTAAGCCATATAACTTGTTGTTTGGTATTTTAGCAAAATATTGATAATTCTGGGGCTGAGAGATTTTAGATAAAAAATAACCAAATTTTTTATACTTATATAAATATATAAAAAACTGAAAAAATACCTAAAAAACGACGCACGAGAATCGATTTTAAGCCGTTTTTATTTTTAAGGCTTATAGTTTATTGTTGGTAAAATACGGCAAATATAGAGAAATAAGCATTTTGAAGATTTTTGGAAAATTTATATAAAATATAATATAAAAAAATATTAAGTAATGAAATTATATTTTAAATAGAAAAATTATTTAAATGTAAAATTATAAAGATAAATTATAAAACTGATTTAAAATTGATTTTAGAAACAAATATCTGGAACTAGACTAACATTATTACAAGGAATAAATTATAAAGTAATAATGTTAGTCAAACGATAGCTAATAAATAGCTAGTGAAGCCATTAAGGCTAGTAGTTACAAGAACTTGTAGGTAGGACTCTAAAAGGGGTTCTATTATTTTGCTCCTATCTCTCATTGCACAAAACTTTGATAATAGTAACCCCCTATGATATCACTTTTCATATTTTGTATTCAAATATACAAATAATATTATAATTCTATTTTAAAATTCCTATTAAATATGGTTATTGAAATAATATCTAACAGTTAAGTTGAATAAAGTTTATTCAGCTTATTTTTTATACCTTCAGAAAAAGGAGGGAAAAATGCAAGATACAAAAGTAATTGCAATTGCAAACCAAAAAGGCGGAGTTGGAAAAACTACAACAACGCTTTCGTTAGGAGTTGCTCTTGCAAAGGAAGGAAAAAAGGTTTTGTTAGTCGATGCAGATCCGCAAGGAAACCTTACTACTTGTCTAGGGTATAATAAACTAGAAGAAATGCCAATAAGATTAACTGAAATAATGAATGCAGAAATGATGGATGAAAAATTAAATATTAACGATGGTATATTGCACCATAAAGAAGGTATAGATTTGATTCCTTCAGATTTAAGCCTTTCAGGAGTAGAACTTTCTTTAGGAAATACTATGAGTAGAGAATTTGTATTAAAGAACTGCTTAAATACTATAAAAAATAATTATGACTATGTTTTAATTGACTGCATGCCTTCATTAGGACTAATTCCTATAAATTGTTTAGCATGTAGTGATGAAATTATTGTTCCAGTCCAAAGCCAATACCTTGCTGCTAAAGGAATGACTTATTTATTTGATACTGTTTCTAAAGTTAGAAGAACAATAAATCCTAGCTTAAAAATTAAAGGAATAGTATTAACTTTAGTTGATAAAAGAACTAATTTAGATAAAGAAGTTAGACAAGAAATTGAGGAGAGCTATGGACAATTTATTAAAATATACGATACAGAAATACCTAGAGCAGTAAAAACAGCTGAAGCAACAATTCAAGGAACAAGTGTATTTGAATATGATAAGAACGGAACTGTTGCAAAAGCTTATGAAAATTTAGTAAAGGAGGTTTTACAAGATGAAAGATTCAAAGAAAAAAATGAACCTTGCTTCACTAGATAGCATATTTACGACACAAGAAGAAAGAGATGAGGCTAAAAAAGAACATGTTATAAATCTTCCAATAGAACAAATACAGGACTTTCCAGAACACCCATTCAAAGTATTAGATAATGCAGAAATGGATGATTTAGTCAAAAGCATTAGTGTTAAGGGTGTTATACTTCCAACAATAGTAAGACAAAGAGAAGATGGAAGTTATGAAATGATTTCAGGTCATAGAAGAAAACATGCAGCTTTAAGAGCAGGCTTAACAGAAATACCTTGTATAATCAAAGACTTAACAGATGATGAAGCAACTATTTTAATGGTTGATTCAAATATTCAAAGAGAAGAAATACTTCCTTCAGAAAAAGCATTTGCTTATAAAATGAAATTAGAAGCAATGAAACATCAAGGGAAAAATTTAACTTCTGACCCAATGGAACAGAAGCAGACATCAAGAGAAGTATTGGCTGAAAAAGTTGGCGAAAGTGCATCAAACATTCAAAGATTTATACGATTAACTTATTTAATACCTGAATTATTAGAATTAGTCGATGAAAAAAGAATCGCTTTAAGACCTGCTGTTGAATTGTCTTATATAAGTGAAGATAACCAAGAAATTTTGTATGACATTTTTAAATATGATGAAGCAACTCCAACATTAAGTCAAGCCCAAATACTGCGAAAACTTGATGAAAAAGGAGAATTGACTGAAGATAAACTTGAAGATATTATGCGTGCAGAGAAACCTAATCAAAAAGAGCAATTTAAAACTTCGTACGACAATATTAGACAGTATTTTCCTAAAAACTATTCAAATGAGCAAATTAACAACAAGATTATGGAATTATTAGAAAAATATCAAAAAGAGTGGAAACAGAAAATAAGAGATTGCAGATAATTTTTATTTTCTTTCCCTTACAATCCCTATTATTACTAACTATATTACTAACTAAAGAGTAAATGTATAAATTATTATAATTATATATATTTACACATTTGATAAAGTTTTAAAATCACGCTATCCTGAAGTAATAGGAGGGATGTATTATGAAAAAATATGTATTTTTCTCAAGTATAATTTTAATTATAATTACTTTAAGTTTAACTATAATGATGAAATCACTTAATAAAAATAATGAATCTTCTGAAATCTTATCAAAAGATAACCAAACGAATCTTGATAATGTTCAAGAAAATGTTATTGAATTTTCTGAAATAGATGAAAATAATAATATTCAAGATAATGAATTTAGAGAAGAAACCAAAAGCCAAATAGCAAATAATTCTGAAGAAATTAAAATAAAAGAAGTACAACAAGAAGAAAAACAAGAAGAAAAAATAGTTAGTCCAACACCTGGAATAAAGAAAGCAACTCCAACAACCAAATCAAAAGAGTATGAAGAAGTGCAAAAAGAAGTAGCTAAAACCGAGATTCCAAAAATAGTAGAACCAAAACAAGAAGAAAATAAAAAAACAGAAACCTACAAATGTTCTGGTAGTAATCATGGGGTTGGAGTAGGAAATTCGCAAAAATGGTTTAATTCTGAATCTGAAGCAATTAGCTATTATAAATCTATAATTAAAAATTGGGGCGATAAATGGGAAAACTTTGAAATTGATGATGAAACATATAACAAAAATTGTCCTTATGGATATGAAGATTGGAGTTGTCCTTATTGCAGTAAATGGACTATAAACTTTTATTATAATTAAAAATAAAAATATATTAAGAGCAAGTATAAAAATTACTTGTTCTTTTTTTATGTTAAAAATGGAGGTAAAAAATGAAAATAAATAAAATTAAAAAAATTTTTTCAGTAATAATACTGATTTTAATGTTATTTAATATTGTTCAACCTGTACTTGCAGCTTCAGGTTCTGGAGTATGGACAGGTGGTCAATATGCTTCAGGAATGAAAACAACAGATAATCAAAATGGTACTACTGGAATTATTATTAGAAAACTTGTCAATACAAGTAATGGAGATAAAAAAACAGTCTTTTGTGCAGAACATGGTATAGATTTTAAAACAGGTGCTAGTTATAATGGGGTTTACTATACACCTACAAATTCAACGATAAGAAAAGCTTGTAGAATTGCTTATTTAGGTTGGTATAGAGATAATGGAGGATATGTTGTTGACGGTGGAATATTAGCAGCTTCAATGATTGATGTGAAAAAAGCTTATGTCTATACGCAACAATATATATGGGAAACATTAGGTCAAAGTTCTGCAACATTTGTAAATTCAACATATCAAACTGAATATCAAGCATTTAAAGAAAGAATAGATAATGAAATAAATCAAATTTCAGCTAGACCAAGCTTTAATGGTAAAACAATTACTATTACAGCTGGAGAGTCAAAAACAATAACCGATACTAACGGAGTCTTATCTGCATATAATTCAATTGATAAAACTCAAGATGGAGTAAGATATCAACATTCAGCAGGAAGTAATTCAATGACTATTACAGTATATGATAGTGTTGAAACAGAAAATATAAGAATTTCTGATAGTACATTCCAATCATGGGGAATGGTAAAAGGAGAAACAGAAGAACATGATACAACAGTATATTTTGAATTTCCTTCTGGAATACAAGACCAATTATATGCTATGCATTACAATGATCCTGTAACATTAAATTTATCACTTAAAATTGAATTATTAGGAAATTTAGAATTAAAGAAATTAGAAACAACTGGTAAATTAGTTGATGGAGCTATTTATAATGTTTCAAGTTCAAATGGTTATAATAAAGATGTTACAGTTACTAACGGAAAAATAACATTAGAAAAATTAAAAAAAGGAATTTATACTGTTAAAGAGAAAAAAGCTCCAGATGGATACTTGTTAGACACAAAAGCTTATAATGTTGAAGTAATTCCAAATCAAACAGTAAATCAAGATATAACAAACGAAGAACCTACTGGAACTATTACAATCATAAAAAAAGATAAAGAAACAGGTGTTACTCCTCAAGGAGATGCTAAATTAAAAGGAGCTGTCTATGAAGTATATGCAGCTGAAGATATATACAACAAAGCTAAAACAAAGAAATTTTATTCTAATGGAGATTTAGTAGCTACTCGTACTATGAACGAAAAGGGAGGAACCGAAGATGTAACAGAACTTCCTTTAGGAAAGTATAAGATTAAAGAAAAAACAGCAAGTGAAGGATACTTTGTCGATAATACAGAATACTCTGTAATTCTTGCTTATAAAGACCAGAACACAAAAGTAATTACTAATAAGACTACAAGTAACGAACAAGTTAAAAAAATGGGAGTTCACATTTTCAAAAGTGGAATCAATATTCAATCTGGATTAGTACAAGGATTGGAAGGAGCTGAATTTTCAATAAAATTGAATTCGGCAGTTGAGAAAGCTTATTCACAAGGATACAGTTATGCTGAAGTTTGGGGCGGATTAGATGAAAATGGAAATAAAGTTAGCGTAAATGCAAACAGAGTATTACAAGCTCAAGCAATTGCTCCAACTTATGAAATTATTACAACTGATAGTGATGGAAATGCTTATACTCAAAATAAGCTTCCTTATGGAAAATATATAGTTAAAGAAACTAAAACCCCAGTAGATTTTGAACCTGCGGTAGATTTTAGCTTTTCCATAACAAAAGACGAATCTGAAATTCAAGATGTAGCACAAAAAGTTAAACATTTGGTAGTAAATGATGAACAACTTGAAAGCTATATAAAACTTGTAAAAAAAGATTTTAAGTCAGATAAAATTGTAACATTAAATAGTGCTACTTTTGAAATAAAAGCAGCAAGTGATATTATAGATCGTGGAAATGGTAAAACATTATATAGAAAAGGCGATAAAATCACTCAAAAATTAGGAAGCACAACATATTCTTCATTTACAACCAATGCAGATAATGAAGTAATTCCTGATTATAGTTATAATTCAGATAATGATGAAAAAGGAACTACTATAACACCTTTATCACTTCCAGTTGGAAAATATGAAATAACAGAAATTAAAATTCCAACAGGATTCTTACAATTAGAATCTCCAGTAAAATTTGAAATAAAAAATATAAAAGATTTTGATACTGATAAAGATGGAGATTTTATTAAGGAAGTTATAATAAAAAATGAACAACCAACAGGAACTTTAAAATTAAATAAAACTGTTGCTATTAGGGAAAATGTAGATACTTCTCTTGTAGATATAACAGATTTAAGTGGTATTCAATTCAAGCTATCAGCCAAAGAAGATATAATTGATATGACAGATGGTTCTAAATATTATACAAAAGGACAAGAAGTCGGAATATATAATCTTACAAAAGAAGGAAAATTAACAATAGATAATCTACCTATGGGAACTTATGAATTACAAGAAATTAAGACATTAGATGGATTAGTTTTAAATAATAAAAATTATGAAGTAAAATTTGTTAAAGTAGATGATATTACAAAAGTTTATACCGAAAATATAGACATTTCAAATGATACAACGGTAGTTGAATTTAGTAAAACAGATATTACAGGAGAAGCTGAATTAGAAGGAGCTAAATTAACAGTATTAGATGGAGATGAAATTATTGATACATGGACATCAACAGATAAAGCACACAAAATTGAAGGCTTAATTGCAGGAAAAGAATATACTTTAAAAGAAGAAATTGCTCCAAATGGTTTTGTTAAAGCAACAGAAATAAAATTCAAAGTCGAAAATTCAAAAAATATTCAAAAACAAACAATGATAGATAAAATTGTTGAATTGTCTAAAACAGATATAGGAGGCAATGAAATTGAAGGAGCTAAAATACAAGTTTTTGATGGAGATAAAATCATTGACGAATGGACTTCTACAAAAGAAGCTCATAAAATTAGCGGACTAGAAGAAGGCAAAACTTATATACTTCATGAGGAAGTTGCTCCAGACGGATATGTAAAAGCTACTGATGTAGAATTTACTGTTACAACTGATAAAGAAACACAACATGAAAAATTAGTAAATAAAATAGTTAAAGTTTCTAAAACCGATCTAACAAATGGAGAAGAATTAGAAGGTGCTGAACTAGAAATTACTGATGTAGAAGGTAATGTTATTGAGAATTGGACTTCAACTAAAGAGCCTCATATTGTAAATGGATTAGAGGAAGGTAAAACTTACACACTAACAGAAAAAACAGCTCCTTACGGATATGAGATGACTGAAAGCATTACTTTCACAGTTACAACTGATAAGGAAACACAAATAATTGAAATGAAAGATATGCCTATACTTAAAAATATTAAAATTATAAAAGTAGATGCAGAATCTAAAGAAGTAATTAAAGATAAATTTACTTTTGCGATTTATGAAGATCAAGAAGGTACTAAACTAATTAAAGAAGTTAAATCTGATAAAGAAGAAGGAACAGTAATATTTGAAGAATTAAGATTTGGAACATATTTTATAAAAGAAATAAAAGCTCCAAAAGGTTATGAACTATCTGATAGAGTTGTTAAAGTTGAAATCAACGGTAAAGGAGTGTTCATTGATGATGAACTAACTGAAGAATCAGACAATACAGTAACATTTAATTTTGAAAATAAGAAAATTGAAGTTCCTCAAACTGGAGATAACTCACATATTAAATTGGCTTTAGGAATACTATTATTAGCTACTTTAGGATTAGCATATTTTGGAATCAAAATATATAAATCTCATAAAGATAACAATAACAAATAAGTAATAGTGACTTGAAACATAGTTGCTTTACTATTTTTAGAAGGGAGTCTAAAATGATAGATAAGGATTTAAAAATTAAAGCTAATTTATTTCAAAAATTAAGAAATAACAATATTATAAATGCAAAACAAATTATCAATATTACTTATGAACAAGGTAAAAGGCTTAAATTAACAAGAGAAGAAGATAAAATGCTTACTGAATTATGCTATCACTTAACAGAAAAAAGAAATAATGAGTTAGAATTTATAATAAAAAAGAAGGAGGAAGAACAAGATGCAGAAAGACCTATACAATAGATTATTAGAATTTGAACTAGACAATGATATATTTGATACTTCTGAATATGATCGTACAATAGAACATGTAAAAGAAGAACTAAAAACTCCTAAAGATATTAAACAATATATTAACTATTATAATTTAGTATTAGTTGCTGAAGAAGGTTCTGATGACGAATTATGTCAAAAATTAGAAGGTTTTATTGATGAATTGAGTAACTTGTTATCTGAAAGAGAAAAACAACTTAAAATTAAAAATAAGGAAAAACAAGAAAGATAATTTGTACATTTGTCATTACGCAGTTTATTTAATAAAATTAAAGATAATCTAAAGCAGGAATTATAAAAGTTCCTGCTTTTTTCATTGTAATATTTCATAAAAATTGATATAATACTTGTCAGATAAATAGTAAGTTGTAGGGAAGATATAAAAAATGAAAGTAATAACAATATGTGGAAGTTTAAAATTTCAAAAAGAAATGATGATAGTAGCAGAAAATTGGCTTTAGAAGGTAATTGCGTTCTTACACCAGTTTATCCAATATCAGAAAATTTAGAAAAGACAGAGAAACAACTGGGAAAATTAAAAGAAGCAAATTTTAAAAGAATAGAATTATCAAACTCAATAAGAGTAAAAAATAATTTATCTGAACAAGATACTGATAAATTTTTATCTTTGACACGTACTAAATTAGAAAATAAAAATTATAAAGTTTATTTTTCTCATGCAAGATTTACATATAAAAATGCAAATATGATGGTACAACCAAATGAATTGATAATAGCTATAAAAGAAGAATAATTTGTTTTGTATATTTATTTATATTATAATATCTAAAAATGGAGGTAGTAGAAATGATAAATATTCTTGATAATATAGAGGTTTTATACCATAGTTGTATAAAAATAAATAAAGAAAAAATTATTTATATAGATCCATATCATATAGATAAAAATTATAATGATGCAGATATAATTTTTATAACACATGACCATTATGACCATTATTCTGAAGATGATATAGATAAAGTAAGAAAATTTAATTCTGTTTTTGTTATTCCTGATGATTTATTACCTAAATTACTTGAAAAAGGAATAAATCAAGAAAACATTTTTACGCTTGATTCAGGAGATACAGAAATTATTGATGGAATAAAAGTTGAGGCAGTTCCAGCATATAATACAAATAAGCCTTTTCACCCAAAAGAAAATAATTGGCTAGGCTATATTATAGAAATAAAGGGTGTTAGGTATTATATAGCAGGAGATACTGATATTACTGAAGAAAATAAAAAAGTAAAATGTGATGTTGCATTTGTTCCAGTTGGTGGGACATATACAATGGATTTTAAAGAGGCAGCACAATTAATAAATATTATAAAACCTAAATTTGCTATACCAGTTCATTATGGGAGTGTTGTTGGCTCAAAACAAGATGCAACAGATTTTATAAAGTTACTGTATCCAACAATCAAAGGGATAAATTTGATTAATCAATAATATGGAAAGATATGTTAATGGTGAATGGGAAAATAGAAAAGTTAAATGTGAAATTTATGTGAATATTTAGCACTTTGAATTGACAACTGCTAAAAATAGGTATAAAATATTAGCAGTCGTTTTTACAGAGCGCTAATTTTTTTTGTAAATATTAGCCATAATTTTTGCGAGAAAGAAGGTATTTTATGCAAAAAATAACACGTAAAAGTATATTTTCTAATTTATTAAAGTTGGTTTTTATTACATTATTTGTAGGCGTATTTTCACAAATATTTGGTACAAATAATTCTTTGACATGGGTATGTGTATTAATTGGAACTATGATGTATTGGTATATGGATATAGGAATTAATATAAAACAAGCACCATTTGTTATTGTTTTGATGTTTTTACAAATAGGATTTTCAAATAAGTTGGCTCAAATAAATCCAGTAATAGGTTTGATTGTAAACTTTATTACAATATTCTTAATTATGTACATTCCATCAGCAAAACCAGAATATAAGGCGTATATGCCATTTCTTTTATGTTACATTTTTAATCAGTCAAATCCCGCAGAGGGTCATGATTTTGTAACTAGAATGTTAAGTTTGCTTATAGGTGGAGTAATAGTGTCATTAGTATATTATTTTAAAAATAAAAATTCAAATAAGGAGCATGATACAATTAAGCAAGCATTTAAGAGTATGAGTATAACATCAAATAGGTTTATTATAGCTTTAAAGATGGCTATTGGTGTAAGTATTGCGATGTTAATTGGTACATTGTTTGGTGTTAAAAAGACTATGTGGATTTCAATGTCTGTTATGTCTTTAACACAAATTGATTTTTCTAATACTCAAAAAAGATTTATAAGTAGAATAATTTCAACAATAATTGGTTCAATTGTTTTTGCTATATTATTCCAAGCATTGGTACCAGAAAAATATGATGTGATTGTTACAATAATTTTAAATTATATTTATACGTTTATAAATGATTATAAGTATCAAGTAATATTTATTACTGTAAATGCAATTAGTTCTGCTTCGGCTTTATTTGATACAAGTACTGCAATAGAATTGAGAATTTTATTAATTATATTTGGATGTGTATTAGGATATATTATAAATAAAATTAATTTTAGAAAATATTTTACTTTGCTAAAAAGAAAGTTCAGGAGAATGGGAAAATTAGGTACTCATAATTTAAGTTATGAGAATGGTTAGTTATAAGGGAGAGATAGAAATGAAGAATATTTTAACAAATGATTTTGCAAGTGAGCTATTTGACTTAAGTGAAGATAGTATTTATAACATATTAGAGGAATTTAATGAAAACCAAAACATTGATAAAACATTAACTTATGTTTTTATAAAAGCATTTTACATTCATATTGCCAAAGTTATTTTAGACAAAGAAAATATTAGTCTAAACTTTGATGAAGTATATTCAAAATATAGAATGTATTTAAGCATTTACTACAAAAGTAACAACTCTCAAATAAGCCAAGAACTCTTGAACGAAATATTAGATGCATTTGATAAATCTTTTGCGATTATAGAATCATTAGAGTTTAATAGAATAGAAGATAGTTATGAATTTAGGCATCATATCATAGACTCATTTGAACTATTAAGAAAAATTTTAGAAAAAAAGTCTAAATGTAATATAAGAACAGCTATATTTGATAAATACATTGCAGATATTCAGGAACAATCTGAAAAAATAAACAACTATATTATAGGCTTAAAATAAATTAAAATCATATAAATCAAAAATATATGTAACATATTATAATTACAAACAAAATATAAAATTACATTATATTAAAGGGAGTACAAATTTGAGTGAAAATAAAATAAATAGAATAAAAGAGTATTGTAAAGAAAATATTAAAGAAAATAAAAAAGACAAATTACAAGTTATAGTTATGATTAAAATATTAAATATATTAGAAGTTGATTAAAATATCAGCTTCTTTTTTTGTGCTTAAAACGAAAGGAAGTGATACATTTGCAAAGAGAGGAGCTTACAGAACAAATAGGAAAATTAAATATCAAAATAATTAAAGCAAATAAGGAATTAGATGAGCTTGAGCTTAAATATAAAAAGAAAAAGTTAGAAATAAGGAAATACAAAAATGAATCAGTAGGATTACAGCTTGAATTACAAGAACTTGAACTTGAAAATTGGAAAGAAATCCAGGAGGAACAAAAAATAAAAAGAATTCAAAAAGAAACAATGAAGAAGTATTCTGATCCCAACAATAAGTATTATTCTCAAGAAAAAAGCTATTACAATTCTGAAGATTTATACAAGAGTTACATGGAAAGAAATATACTTCCTTACAATGACTAGAAAGGAGCTTATTTTGGATAAAAATATTAAAATTATATATAACAAATTAGAAAATATAAAATTGAATCAAGGCTATATTGATTTAAGTAATTCTAGTATTCAAAATAAAAATGATTTAGTAGATGTTTGTAATATCATCACAGGCTGAACAAGTTAATGGAAAAAGCAACAATATAGATAATATATCAAATATAGGTAAAATGTTTATAAATGATACTAATAAACCTACTGAAAGAAAATTAAGCGTTATTTAAAATTTATCTATAAAAAGTCAAGAGGGAGTAGGGGAGCATAAAATTAAAACTAACTATAATGCATAATATAAGATTAATTGGATAAAGTTTTAAAAATAATTAAAAAAGATTATTAATAATTTTAAAATTATGATAAAACAAATTTAATGAAATAAAAAAATAGTAGAAAGTAAATTTAGAATTTAAAATAATTTTAGAATTTTGTAATTAAAATTTTATTTAAAAATTTATAAATTTATATAAATTATTCAATTTTGATTTTGTGCAAAGTTTTATATAAAATTATATAAAATCTAAAACCGAACATTTCTTTAGATTTAATTTTTACAAATGCAAAACTTTTCTTTTTGATATTTATAAATCGATTCAATATTATTACAGCAATTAATAGTTTATTAAAAATTAAATTTATATATCATTTAAAGTTTCTATTAGAATTATTATTTGTAGTTTAAAATAAATTATAAATATGGACGCATGAAAATCGTTTTTAAGACATTTTAATAATTAAGCAATTAAGTTATATGTCTAATAATATGGCAAAATATAGACAATATAGATCTGATTAATAAAAAATGCAAAAATTCAAGAAATATCAGCATACTATAAAATATACAAAAAATGGTCAAAAAAGCGACGCACGAGAATCGATTTTAAGGCGTTTTTATTTTTAAGACATATAGTTTGTTGTTGCAAAAATACGGCAAATATAGTGATTTGAGCATTTTAGAGATTTTTATAAAAAATAAGAAATTTAATATAAAATATATTATTGAAAATAATTAAAATAAAATTTAAGTGGAAAAATAATTTGAATATAAAATTATAAAGATAATTTATAAGATTGGCTAAGATTTGATTTTAAATTGAAATAAGATTAAAGATCTGGAACTAGACTAACATTATTACAATATTAAATATATAAAGTAATAACATTAGTCAAACGATAGCTAATAATTAAGCTATAAAAGAGTGTAAGTAAAGTGGTTGTAAGGCATTGGAATGTATGCCTATATATTTTACCCCTATACCTTTTTGCACAAAACTTTGATTTTGCGCAATGTTGTGTAAATGAAAATAGAGCCTAAAAGTTTTCTTTTAAGCTCCACTCCTCTATTCTATATCATTTTTAAAACTCTTACTTGCTTTTTCCAAAAATATCCTAAAATAAAATTTAATTTTATTACTTATTCTACCTGATGTTTACTATATGTTTTCTTTGCACAAATTAATGCTATAACCATCATAAAAATATAAGTAATTATAGTCATCATAGGTAAATCAATAACAATATTTCCTAACTTATATGATACCATTTGAGAAAAGTTTGAATAAATTGCATTATATGGCATTAAGAATAATATTTTATTTAATATTCCAAAAGCTGACTTTATGCTCAAAAATACTGGTAACATAATAATAGCAATATCTATTACTAATACTGTCATAGGATTTTTCAGTTTAGATGACAAGAATAATGTTAATCCCACCATACCAAACAATACTGTATATGAAATCACTATATTATATAAAAGTGACTGGAAGAATGTTAGTGCGTATGGACTTAATATGTTAGAAATTTGTATTGGTAAATTTCCTCCATCTGTACCAAACATTAAGAATATTGTTCCTATTGCAAATATTAAATATATTGTAAATACTAATGTTGCAAATATATAAGATGCGATTATTTTCGCAGTTACACCTTTACTTTTTCCATACTTTGTGGTTAATAATATTTTATCTGTACCATTTTGATACTCTCCTGCAAAAACAGATGCTAAACATATACATATAGCAATTACTCCAAATATAAGTAATTCATAAGTGTTATACAAATTAGAATATCCATAATAAAAATCATATTCAAATGGTGTTTTTGTGTTATTAGACTTCTCTAACCAATATTCTTTTTCTTGAGGTGTATATTTTTTTCCATCATAACTTTGATTTAATTCTTCTTCTATTCTTTGTTGTCTTGTTTCATAAAAATCTTTCTGTTCTTTTAAATTTAGATTAAATAATTCAGTTATATAGCTAGTATTATAATTTGCATATACACGGTTTATATTTGTTAATAAATTAAGTCTATTATTTAAATATTTATTATAAATTTCAATACTAAAATCCTTTTCTCCATCACTATTTGTAATAAGATTATTTGGATCATTATGCAACTCTTGTAATTTTTCTATTTCTTTTATAATCTTTTCATTCGTTAAAGTTCCAGAAATCTCTTTCATTTGTTCTTTACTAACACTAATAGCCTCTTTACCTTTATAAGATTTTCCACTCTTATCTGTTGCTAGAAAATCTTTACCTGCCATAGAAAATAGTAATGTTATTAAAAACAAACAAACTATGATTACAATAATATTCATTTTTTTATTAAATAATTTCTTTAATTCAAATTTCACTAATGTTCCCATATTGTTCATTCCTTTCTTTTCTATTTTTCATTATCTTGAAAATATGCTAAATATAAATCTTCTAAATTAGGTTCTATATTAACAGCATTCACAGTTGGTTTTTGCCTACTTACAATTCTTAATTCTGTTGTATTATTTTCTTGATGAATATTAATGATACAATATTTATGATTCAGCATTTCTACTTCTTTTTTATCATAAGCAACACATTTCCATACACTGCCTCTTAAATCTTGTAAAAGTTCTTCTGGCGTTCCTGTTAATATCTTTTTACCTGCTTTCATCACAATAATTTCATCTGCAATAAATTCAATATCTGATACAATATGAGTTGATAATATTACAATTTTATCTTGTGAAAAACTACTAATTAAGTTTCTAAACTTTACCCTTTCTTTTGGGTCTAGTCCTGCTGTTGGCTCATCTAAAATTAGAATCTTTGGGTTATTTAACATTGCTTGTGCAATTCCTAATCTTTGTTTCATTCCTCCAGAAAATGTCTTTACTTTTTGTTTTTTTTCATTTTCCAAATTAACTATTTGTAATAACTCATTTACTCTCATTTTAGCCTTTTCTTTTGATAATCCCTTTAATGCAGCAATATACATTAAAAAATCATAAGCTGTAAAATCTGGATAGTATCCAAAATCTTGTGGTAAATAACCAAGAACTTGTCTGTAATCCTCCCCTAGTTTTTTTATATCTGTTCCATTATATTTAATTTGACCAGAAGTTGGATTTTGAATACCACATATCATTCTCATAAGTGTTGTTTTTCCTGCTCCATTTGCACCAAGTAATCCATAAACTCCTGGTTTTAGTTTTATAGAAACTTTATCCACTGCAATTTTATTTTTGTATTGTTTTGTTAGCCTATCTATTGCAAGTTCCATATATAATCATCCTCCTCTTCATAAAATTGATAAACAGCTTTTATAAAATAAAATACTGTTATAATTAATAAACCTAACCATACTAAAACACTTGAAGTTTCATAAACACTAGGAAACTTTATATTAATTTTAAATAAAATCGCATTGATTAATAACATTATCGTCATATTTACAATTTCGTTTGACTTATTTTTTAATAAACGCATTGTTATAATGTTAGCAACATTGGTTATCATAAATGGCACTAAAAAATAAAGAATTAATACATAACTTTCCTGTTCAAAATGAGTTCCAGTCATAACTGCAAATACTGTCATTATACATAAATTAATAAATGTATTAATTATTAATTTAATTGAAATCAATTCTTTTAAGTCCATTTTACAACTCATTTCAATTTCATACATATTATATTTAAAACTTTTCTCTAACTCCATTATTTGAAGAAATGCTAATATTGGCATTACAAGTGATAAAATTAGCCTTGTTTTCTCAAAATTCATAGATTTTATAACTAATATTCCTACCAATAATAGAATAAATTGGAAAAGAAAAGTAATTTTACTCATAAAAGGAATATATCTTTTTATCTTTTCAAAATAGCTTTCCTTTACTGTTATTTCTGTATTTGCTATTTCCATTTTTAATATTTCTATTGATTGCCTTTTTTTATTTTCATCTATACTTGGCAATTCTCTTTTGTTTAAAATTTCTCTCCACTTATCCATCTAATTAAAAGTCCTCCTTTCCTAAATACCTACTCAATTTTTCTATTCCCTGCTTTAGTCTTGATTTAATGGTAGGTACTTTTTCATCAAGTATTTTAGATATATCTTTAATTTTCAAATCTTCATAATACTTCAAAATAATTACTTCTTTTTGTTTTTCTGGTAGCTCTTTTAATGCTTTATCAATTGAATTTTTTTGTTCTATTCTTGATAATTCATTAGAATCATTTTCTTTATAAGTTTGATTATCATCTAATTCTTCTAACTCCACTTTATTCTTGTCAAAATAAGTGTTACATACATTCATTGCTATTGTAATTAAATAACTTTTAAATTTTCCTCTATGTTTATAAGTTCCTATATATTTAATCAATTTCAAGAATGTTTCCTGTGTTAAATCATAAGAAAGTGAGCTATTTCCTGTTTTATAATAACAAAATCTATAAATATCATCATAATATTTCTCAATTAATATCTCTAATAATTCTTTATTTCCGTGCTGTATTTTATAGATTAATTCTTTATCTTCCAAGTAAATACCTCCTTTCTTTTATAAACTAGCTTACATATAATATAACCTAAAAAAATATAAAAAAGATTTAAAATTTAAAATATTATTTTATTTCTTCATCTATTATATTTCTTTTTGCAACTGTTTGTCCATAGGCATTTACTACTTCTGCAAAAAGTTAAATTTTAAATGTTTTTAATAATAAAAAGCATAGCTCCTAAGAACTATGCCTCCCCGATTCTGTCAAATTTCTCTTTTGTCACTTGATGGTATGTATCTTAAAACTAACCTTATCCAATAGTACTATCAATTCCGAAAGAATCAATAATATTATAGCAATAAAAACGAGCCACTTAAAAACACCAGCATATCCAAGTTTTGTATAATCCAAGAAAAAATATGCAAATTTTCTAGACCCCCCTATACTATAGAATGTTCCTCCAAAGTTACTATATGTATAAACATATACAATATAGTTCAATGGCTCAAAAAGCCATATAATTGGATAAAAGAACTTAAAATGGCCTTTTTCATCAAACAAAATATAATCCAATATTACTAATATTGGCGACAATGTATGTACCAAAAAATTAGCAATAACTTTATTATTTATATTTGATCGTAAAGCATCCATTTCAAACCCTACTGGTGCAAGAGCAAGATGGTATACGATCGCCGTTATAGCAATCATTATAATTAGAGCTCCTTTTACTAAGTAATATATATCTGTTTTATAATCTTTTTTAGATAATTCTAATACTAAGATTATTAAAAAAGCAACTAAACATATTATATTACTCTGTAAGGTGTAATAAGAAACCAAAGCCTTTACAGACGTGGTATTCCGAAGATTTAAAAAGATACCTAGTGACAGTGAAAGAATCGTGAACATTTTATAACAGATATTAATTACTTTCCGTGTCATAAAATGTCCTCCTTTCTGTAATATTATTAATCGTGTAAGTTTATTATATACTAACTATTTAAATAAAACAAGTAAAATAAAAAGACAAGAAATGTAATAATTTTTCTTGTCTTTTTGGTTTTAATCTTTATATCTTTCTAAAGAAAATTTTGTTTTTTCTAAAAAGTCTTCATTATTTTTAGTAGCTTTTATGACTTTTAATATTTGTTCTGTACTTTCAGCTGCAGCCATATTACTTGTAGCTCTTCTAATTAGTCCTGCAACTTCAAGTTCTTTGCTATTTAATAATAGATCTTCTCTTCTTGTATTTGATCTATTTATATCAATAGCTGGGAATATACGTTTTTCAGCCAATGTTCTATCAAGAAGTACTTCCATATTTCCTGTACCTTTGAATTCTTCGAAAATTACATCATCCATTCTACTTCCTGTTTCCGTTAAAGCTGTTGCTAAAATTGTTAGACTTCCACCATTTTCTATATTACGTGCTGCTCCAAAGAATTTTTTTGGTTTATGTAATGAGGCTGGGTCAATACCGCCAGAGAGTGTTCTTCCTGAAGCTGGAACTACAAGGTTGTATGCTCTTGCAAGTCTTGTTATACTGTCTAATAATATAACAACGTCTTTTCCTTGTTCTACAAGCCTTTTAGCTCTTTCTATGACCATTTCTGCAACTTTAGCGTGATGTTCAGGTAATTCATCAAATGTTGAGTATACAACTTGGCCATTTATAGAACGTTTCATGTCTGTAACTTCTTCTGGTCTTTCATCTATAAGAAGCATTATAAGTTCACATTCAGGATTATTTGTTGTTATACTATTTGCAATTTCTTTTAATAGGGTAGTCTTTCCGGCCTTTGGTTGAGCAACTATTAATCCTCTTTGTCCTTTTCCTATTGGTGATATGATATCTATCATTCTTGTTGCATAATTTGTTTGAACTGTTTCTAGTTTTAATCTTTCATTTGGATATATTGGTGTTAGTTCTTCGAATCTTGTTCTTTTGGCAGCTTTTTCTGGATGTTCTCCATTTACTTCGCCAACAAATATTAATGATGGGAATTTTTCTCCTTCTTTACATCTTGAGATTCCCTTTACTAAATCTCCAGTTGTAAGTCTAAATCTTCTTATTTGTACTGGCGAAATATATACATCTTTTGGACTAGATAAGTAATTATCTCCTCTTAGAAAGCCATATCCATCTGGTAAAACTTCAAGTATTCCTTCGATTATTTCATCTTCTTCGTTGTTTACTTGGTATGCTACTGCATTTTCTTCTAGTTTTTCCACTTCATCATCAGGAGCATCATATCGACGGCGAGGTTCTTCGTTTTCTTCAACCTCATCGTCTTCTTCATAGTCTTCTATTTCTTCATCAACTTCTTCAAAACTATTATTTTGAATGCTTTTTAATACCTCAATAAGTTCTTCTTTTTTTAATTTTGATATATTTCTTATATTATTTTCTTTTGCTAATTTTTTCAACTCTAATAAGGTTAAACTTCCTAAATCTGGCATGCTTAATATTCTCCTTTTTATTATAATTTATTATTTTTTTTGGGATTATTTATAGAATAAAAATTTCATTTAGTTATTATATCACATTTTTTCTGGTTTGTGAAGTGACATAAATAAAAAAAATCCTTGAAATACAATATTTTAAGGATTTTAATTTTCAGTATCTACATAAACTCTTTCATTAGGTAAGTACATATCCAATTTTTCTCTTGCAATCGATTCTATATATTCTGGCGAATTTACATTATCTTTTTCTTCATTTAATTGTGTTTGATAATCACTTGCTTCAGCAATTTGAGAATTTAAATTCTTTTTTTGTTCGCTATAGTTATTTAAGATTTTTTGTTGATTTATAAATGTTATTATAGCATATATTAAAATAGCTATAAATACTAGTTTTTTTATTAATTTATTTTTCATAAGTTACCATCTTTCCATATTTTCATTCTAACTTTATTATTCTCCATTTAAAGACAAATTCCCTCTAAGTTGTTACATTTTTTTTACTTTTTTTGTCATTTTTTCTTTTATGTAATCAAAAAATATTTTAAAAGGACATAATATGAATTTTATTATTTTCTTTACAATAGTTAATATTTTGACTGAAATATTTATTATTACAGTACTTATTGTCAATATATATGTTGTTATACCGAAAATTAAGCCTATAAACATAAAAAGTCTTATATTTCCATCAGTAAATTTGTACATGCAAAATATTACACTTATTCCTGCTAATATCCAAAAAATTATGTCTTCAATATTTGTTATAAAATTAATTGTTTTGAACGATTTTCTTAATATTCTAAAAAAGTCAAAAAGAACACCTATAAAAATACCATTTATAATAAAAACTATAAATAGGTATGCCTGATTAATTGTCAATTTTATTTCTCCTATTTAAAAATCTTACTGAACAATCCGCCTTCTTGTTCTTTTTTCGTATGATCACTATATCCAAGATTGTTTATTTCTCCTTCTATTATAACTTCTTCAGTATCTATACTTAGCTTATTAATTTTTAAATTTTCACCCTTTACAGTTAAAAGGCCTAGATCTGTTTCAATTATAACAACTTGATCATCAAAGCTTAAAACGTCTTGTACTCCAGATATATTTAATTTATTTCTATTTTCTAATATTATATTTTGGATTACACTATTTGCTAAATTATTAATATTTTTTCTTTCTTCTACAACCATAAAATTACCTCCTAACTATAAATAATTATATTCAGATTTTATGTTTTTTAGAACAAAAAATAGGAAAAGAATTTCTTCTTTTCCTATTAAATCAATGCTTTATGCAATTCTTCTAAAATTTCGTCAGGAATTACTTTTTTAAACATAACTGAAATTTTTGTTTCATTTATTTCCATACTTATTATGTCTAATTGATTTTTCTTTATTACATCCATTGTTTTGTTTAAGACATTGTTATTACTCATGATTCCGTTTCCTATAATAGAAATTCTAGTAATATCTAAATAAGTACTTTCTAATTCTTCAAATTTATTTTCTAATAAATTTGCAAGTTTATTAAATTTAGCTTTTGGTATTGTAAATGAAATATCTAATGTATCTTCACTGCTATTTACCAAATTTTTTACATTTAATTCTTGATCTATAAAAGAATTGTATATTAAATTAAATTTATCTAAAACATATTTTTCTTTAGAAGTTATATGAACATATTGAATATTATCATTTTTTACAATATTTTTTACATATCCACCTTCGATTTTATTATTTATTGTTGTTCCTTCATTGCTGTTAAAAGTAGATTTTGCCACAATTGGAACATTGAATTTTTCTCCAACTTCAACACATCTATTGTGAAGTACTTTTGCTCCTTCATCAGCTATATCTAGCATTTCTTTATATGATAAAGTATTTATTTTCTTTGCAACTTTTGTTTGTCTTGGATCCGCAGTATAAACTCCATCAACATCAGAAAAGATATAACATTTTTCAGCTTTTAATTTTGCGGCAATTGCAACTGCTGTTGTATCTGAGCCACCCCTTCCTAATGTTGTTATGTCCATATTAGAATTTATTCCTTGAAATCCTGCAATTATTACTATTTGACCTTTATCTAGTTCTTTTTCTATTCTTGATGTATCTATGTCTTCAATTATTGCATCTTGATTTGTATTATTTGTAAATATCCCAGCTTGCCAACCTGTTAGTGATATTGCTGGCATTCCAAGTCTATTTAATAATATAGCTAATTTTGCCATTGAAATTTGCTCACCGCAACTTAACAATACGTCTAATTCTCTTTCATTTGGAACGCTTGATAAACTCATAGCCTCCTTAATTAATCCATCTGTTGTTTTTCCTTGTGCTGAAACAACAACAACAACTTTTTTATTATCTTCGTAAAAACTTTTTATTTTTTCTGCAACAACATTTAATTTAATATTGTCTGCTACTGAACTTCCTCCAAATTTTAATACTACCGTGTCCATATTTGGCACCTTCTTTATTTTTTATTACACACCTATTTAATTAAATATGGCTTACTATTAATATATTATGTTTTTTTATTTTTTATGTTACTTCTTGTTTTAGATAGCTTTCAATAAATCCATCTAAATCTCCATCCATAACACCTTGTACGTTTCCGTACTTCATAATTTGTTCTATGGTCTTTCACTAATGTGTATGGGCAAAATACATATGAACGTATTTGACTTCCCCATGCTATATCTCTTTGAACACCTTTTAATTCTTCTATTGTTTCTTTATGTTCTCTTTCTTTCAGATCAAGCAATTTGGATTTTAACATTTTCATAGCATATTCTCTATTTTGAAGTTGAGATCTTTGAGTTTGACATGATGTTATTATTCCTGTTGGAATATGTGTTAATCTTACTGCTGATGATGTTTTATTTATATGTTGTCCTCCTGCACCTGAGGCTCTAAATACATCCATTTTTATATCATCAGGGTTAATATATAAGTCTACATCATCTGTTATCTCTGGAAGCACTTCTAATGATGCAAATGAAGTGTGTCTTCTTCCACCACTATCAAATGGAGATATTCTAACTAATCTATGTACTCCCATTTCTCCTTTTAAATAACCATAGGCATTTTCTCCTGTTACTTCAAATGTAACACTTTTTAAGCCTGCCTCATCTCCTTCTAAATAATCTAATTCTTCTACTTTATATCCAGATTTATTCGCCCATCTTGTATACATTCTATAAAGCATTTCTGCCCAATCTTGTGCTTCTGTTCCTCCTGCTCCAGGGTGAATTGTTAAAATTGCATTATTCTTATCATACTTTCCTGATAAAAGTGTTTCTATTTCAAATTTTTCTATATCTTTTTCGATTTGTTTTATATCTTTTACCATTTCTTCAGCTAAATCTTCATCATATTCGATTTTTAATAGTTCTATTAATTCAATTGTATTATCAATCTCATTTTCTAGATTTCTATATTTTTGACATTTATTTTTTAGATTTTTTATTTTTGAAAGTACAATATTTGAATTTTTACTATCTTCCCAAAAATCTGGATTTGTTGTTTTTACTTCTAGCTCTTTTAGATCTTTTTCTAAATTAGGGATGTCAAAGTGAATCACCTAAATCTTTTAACTTGTTTTTTTGAGTTGATAAAATTCGTATGTTTTCATCTAAATCTTGCATTTAATCACACTCCTTTTTCAATGGTAAAATTATATATTGTTTAGCTATAAAAGTCAAGATAATCAGCCTTAATTTGGCTTTTTAAATTTGATTATTATGTAAAATTATGGTAAAATGTATTTGTAGCAATATTGTATAGCATAAAGAAAGGAGATCTAAAAATGGATCAAAAGAAACTTAGTGTTACTGAGCATAACATTATCAATCGGATGAAATCGTCAAAGAATAAAGACGGATTCTATGAAATGGTATTGTCAGACAAAGTCAAAGAAAAGGATTTTTCAATTAAAAGTTTGACAAATCAGTTCGAAGACAAAACTTTTTGCACACTTTTGGAAAAGCTGTATGCTGAATCAAAAACTAAGGCCAGTTTTAAGAAAAAAATTCTGATGTTGGTTCAAATGTCACTTAAAGAAAAGCTTCTGTCAGGAAAGGTGACTTATAAATTTATACAAGAAACCGCAGATCTGGCAGACACTTATTGGCTTAAAGTGGAGGCGTTTAAAGATAATGCATCCGCAAAAACAAAAGTTGCTTACTTTTTCAAGCGATTTCAGGAAGAATTCCTCTTTATAGGTAGTACATCATCTAAAGAAGGTCGAGCTGAACTGCTTATGGAGTATACAAGTTCTGCCAAATGTTTTTCAAAGTATTTAGCAGAACTCTTTGTCGAAAACAGAAAACCACTTGGTGATGATATGCATGTGGCATTAATCTTCAATGCTGTAAGAAAAAGTTTCTAAAAATTAGACAGATACAAGGTATTTTCTTGTATCTGTCTGATTTTTACATATTTTCTATTTTAGCTAACTCTTCTTTTCTTTTTATTTTATGAGTTGTTGTTTTTATTAATGGTTCATCTGTTAGAATCATATTTTTAATGTATTTATATGGTGGTAAAGTTTTATTTATTTCTTTAATACTGTTCCATAAAACATCATATAATTCATTTTCTGTTTTATCTTTTAAAGCTTCTTTTGTATATACAATTTTTACAGAAACCATAGGATCGTTTTTGTCGCCTTTTTGAGCCATTCCATAAATGAAACTTTCTTCAACTTCTGGTAATTTATCTACTAAAATTTCAAGTTCTTCTGGGAAAACTTTTTTCCCATTTTTCATAACAATAACATCTTTTTCTCTTCCTGTTAAGAACAAAAATCCATCTTTATCAATATAGCCTAAATCTCCTGTATAAAACCATCCATCTTTTAGCACATTATTTGTTGCTTCTTCATTTTCATAATATCCCATCATTATGTTTGGTCCTTTTACTCTTACCTCCCCTATTCCGTCTTTGTCTTTGTTTACTATTTCAACTGTTACATGTCTCATAGGAAATCCTACAGATCCATTTCTAATATATTTGTCATTTTCGGCAGCTATAACAGGGCAAGTTTCAGTAAGTCCATATCCTTGAATTAAATGCACTCCTAATTCATTGAATTTGATAGATACCTTTTTATCTAATGGAGCCCCGCCAGATATTATTAGTCTCATTTTTCCGCCTAATCCATCTAAAACTTGTTTAAATAGTTTTCTTCTTATATCAATATGAAGTTTTAATAATAAATTGCTTATTTTGGTAGCTCTATTTATTAATTTTGTTTTTCCTTGTTTTTCAATTTCTTTTTCTATGTTTTCATACATTTTATTTACAAGTAACGGAACACCAACGAATACAGATACCTCGTATTCTTTTAGATTTTGTTTTATATATCTTAATCCATCAGGAAATACCGTTCTTACACCTGATGCAAGCATAACTAACATTCCTGTCGAACCAAATATATGATGAAATGGTAAAAATGCAATATTTGTATCTGTTGGATATAAAGATTCTACCATTAACATATCTGCAATATTAGCAGCAATTGCTCTTTGATTTAACATAACGGCCTTTGATTTCGAAGTTGTTCCTGATGTAAATAAAAGTATACTCATTGTATCACTATCAACATTATTTTCTATAAAGTCTTTATTTCCATCTTGTATTAATTTTTTTCCTTTTTGTAATATATCTTCAAAACTTACAAATCCTTCTATATTTCCCATACATATAAAATTTTTGATTTTCGTTTTTCCATTTAATATAATATTTTTTATATTTTCTATATATTTTTCATCAAATACAATTGCATCAACTTTGCTTCTAATCAAAGAATCTTCCAATTCATTTACTTGTAGTTCTTTATCTATTGGAACAGAAACAATATTTCCAAATAAATTACTTATATGAGCTACTGCCCATTCATATCTATTTCTTCCACAAATTGCAATTCTTTTTCCTTTTAGCTTCAAGTCATAAAGACCTGTTCCAAATGAATTTATATCATCTAAAAAGTCTTGATATGTATGATTTATATATTCTATACTTTTATCTTCTTTTTTTATTTTTGTGACAAATGCAATATTTTCTTTGTACAGCTTTACCGAATTATATATTACTTCCTTTATATTATTAAATACTGGTACATCTCTAAATTTGTTTTTTTCATTCGACTTCATAAATATTCTCCTTTTATTTAGTTTGTAAAACTAGATTACCATATTTGACTTACTTTGTCAATTTACTTGACTACTTCTTCTAAAAATGTTATATTTAGCAATAGAGGACGTGATAATATGTGTACTAACAATAAAGAACAGATTTCATTAGATGGAATTCACATTCCAAGATGGAATGAACTTCCAAATGTAGACTTGTATTTAGATCAAGTTGTAACATTTATAAATTCTTCATTATCTGAATTTCTTTATTCTTTCCAAGATAAAGGAGAAAATCAAATACTAACTAAAACAATGATTAATAACTATGTGAAAAATAATTTAATTGATGCTCCTATTAAAAAGAAATATTCCAAAATTCAATGTGCAAAAATATTTGCAATTTGTATATTAAAGCAAGTTTATAGTATGAATGAAATTTATAAATTAATAGAAACAGCATTAAAACATGCTGATGTTGAACATGCATATAATAAATTTTGTAGTTTGTTTGAAGAAGCTTTAAAATGTGCTTATACAAAAAAAGACTTCGTTGATAATGATTCGGCTGACGGAGACAAGCATTTATTAAAAGCAGTTTTACTTTCTTGTAGTTATAAAATTTATGTTCAAAATATAATATAAGTAGCATTTAAAAATGCTACTTATATTTTTTATTCTACCTTTTTAATAAATTCAGATAAACTAGTATTTCCAGAGATTCTAACTCTTGGTAACTCATATTTTGAACTTGATTTTTTTACTCTTCCCGCTTTTGTTGTAAAAGCTAATTTATATCCATTTTCTTTTAATACTTTCATATCTAAATCATTATATTGACCAAATGGATAGCAAAAGATATTTGCTCCTCCTAGGACTTCACTTGATAGTAAAACATCATCTTTTATTTTATCGTAATCCCATGAAAGCATAACTCCTTTTCCGTTTTTTCCTGCTTTATGCATATCATAAGAATGAGATTCATAGTCTACATATTTTTGTTTGTCATTTGCCCTATCCCCATACCAATATGTTATTACAAATGAAGTCACAGGTATTTTATATTTTTGAATAATAGGAACGGCAAGTTCGAAAAATGATGGATCTCCATCATCTACTGTTATAACAATGCTTTTTTCTGGAAGTTCTTGGTTTCCGTCAATATAATTTTCTACTTGTTCCCATGTAGGAAAATAAAAATTATTTTCTGACAAATATTTCATTTGTTCTTCAAAATTAGATATTTCAATCCAATTACCATCTTTTCCAGAATCTTTAGATTTATCATAGAAAAAATGATACATAAGCACCGGAAGTCCATTTTCGCTTAAATATTTTCCACTTTTTAATTTTTCTTCTAATGCATTTGTTTCATTTTCTTGATTCGTATTCACATTGGCTTCTACTACTTGGTTTTCTGATGATTTCGTTTGTTCATCAGTTTGTACATTAGTATCTTTTCTTGTAACTTTAACTATAATAAAAGCAATAGCTATAATTAATATTACCATTATTAGAATTTTCTTTTTGTTTATTTTTTTCATCTTTCTCTCCTCTTTTTTCTAATACTAACACAAGATTATCTTTTTTTCAATATATAAATTGACTTTTATTATTCAAAAATATATAATAATTTAAACTATACTATGGAGGAAAAACAATGATTTCAAGAGATAAGAATCCAGATTATTTAAATGACTTTTTAGATTATATGATAACAATTCAAAATAAATCACCAAATACAGTAAAAGAATATAACTATGATTTAGCTACATTCTTAAAGTTTATAAAAATTCATTTTAATTTAACAAATGAAACAGACTTAGAAAAAATAGAATATAATGATATTACTATAGATACAATAAAAAAAATAAAATTAAGCGATCTACATTCGTTTTTAGCATATCTTACAACCAATTTTAATAGTAAAGCTGCTACCAGATCTAGAAAGGTTTCGAGTTTAAGAGTGTTTTTTAATTATTTATGTGTAAAAAATATAATTGAAATAAATCCGTCTCAAAATCTAGAAACACCTAAATTAGATAGAAGACTTCCTAAATATTTAACACTTGAACAAAGCAAAAAGTTACTTGAAGTATCTGAAAATGAAGATAATAGAAATAATGAAAGAGATCATGCAATTACTACCCTATTTTTAAATTGTGGTATGCGTCTTTCTGAACTTGTCGGTATTAATATAAAAGACATTAATTTTGAAGAATGCCAAATGAACGTAATTGGTAAAGGAAATAAGGAAAGAACTATTTATTTAAATAAGGCATGTATAAAAGCAATAAACGAATATTTAGCAGTTAGGCCAAAAACTGGTATAAAGAAAGATACAAAGAATTCTGAAAAAGCTTTATTTTTAAGTGAAAGACGTCAAAGAATTGGCAAACGTACTGTTCAAGAAATTATATATAAGGAATTACATCTTGCAGGAATAGATTCTAAAAAATACTCTGTACATAAGCTTCGTCACACAGCTGCAACTTTGATGTACCAATATGGAGGTGTTGATATAAGAGCCCTTCAAGAATTATTAGGACATGAAAGTATTTCTACAACTGAAATTTATACACATGTAAGCAATGAACAAGTAAGAAATGCAGTTGAAAGTAATCCTTTATCTGATCTATAAAAAATAGCTACCTAAAAAAGTAGCTATTTTTCTTCTCCCCCACCAAACTTATAAAAATATGTTTTTATGTCTGGATATAATGTGCTTACTCTTATTATATTTCCACTAGAATCTTCTACTGTTAATCTTGGAAATGTTTTTAGCATTTTTTCATCATTGAAAAATTTATTAATTAATTTTACTTTAAATTCGTTATTATAAATATTTTCGTATGCTTTATCTACATATTCTTGGTTACTAACTGGAATATTTTTTTCTTTTATAGTTCTTACTGTAAAAAATGATAAAGCAAAGGCTGTAGATACACAATCAACAAACATAAAGATAGTGCATAATACTACAAATATTTGCAATAGATTTATTGAAATTTTGCTCTTAATAAAATTTATTAATCGATCAATTTTTGGATTTAAAGAAATCATTAAATATAGTCCTAAAAATCCCCAAAATACAGCATACAGTAAGCAAATTCTTCCATTAATATTAAATGGCATTTTAGAATAGTCCCACCATTTTAAATGTAAAATAGCTTCTCCTATCCAGCTTACTAAATATTCTGTAACTGATCCAACAATACATCCTCCAATAAAAAGTGAATTATAGCTTTTTTTGAAATACTGTAAGGACAATATCATAATAATTGCCCCTACTCCATATATAGCGCAAAATGGTCCATACAAGAAGCTTTGTCTACTTTCTAACATACCATATTTGGCCATTCCAAATAATGTTTCAATAACAAAACCAATTATGCTATATATAATAAAATAAGCAAACAATCTCCAAAATGTTATTCCTAATATTTTAAAATGGTTTTCTTCATTAGTTTTAATTTGTTCTTTTGGTAGTTCTTCTTTTTTTTCGATAACTTGTTCCATATTTCTCTCCTCTTATTCTCGCATCAATCAGATTTTAATGTATTATATGCGTTAGATCAATTCTTGTAATTCTTTTATTAATTCTCTGTAGAAATCAATTGCTCCTTTATAAGTTTCTTTACTTTCTATATCTACATCAACCATTTTTAATAAGTCAACAGCTTTTTTTGTACATCCTTGTTTTAACATGTTTATGTATTTTTCAACATATCCTTCTTTTCCTGATAGAATGTTACTTGCAATTATTATTGCAGCAGATATTCCTGTTGCATATTTATATACATAAAATGGTGTATAAAAATGAGATATATATGCCCATTCATATCTTGTATTTTCGTCAATAATACAATCTTTACCAGTATACTTAAGCTTCAATTCATAATAAATATTAGAAATATCATCAGAAGATAAATTATCTCCTTGCTCTATTTTAGAGTGAATTTCTTTTTCAAATTCCGCAAACATAGCTTGAGTAAAAAGCGTTGATTTTATCATTTCAATTAATTCGTATATTAATTCTGCTTTTTTCATTTTGTCTTTTTCGTTTTTTATTTGAAATTGTGCTAATAAAATCTCGTTAGTTGTTGAGGCTATTTCTGCTATCATTATTGTATAATTAGCATCTATAACATTTTGATTACTATGCGAATAACATGCATGCATCGCATGTCCAAATTCATGTGCAATTGTGCTTACATCTCTTTTTTGATTTATATAATTACATAATACATATGGATGTACTCCATAAACTCCCATATTATAAGCTCCATTATATTTATGTGCTTTTGGATACAAATCTAGCCATCCATGATTAAACGCAAAGTTTATTTTACTTGTATATTCATCCCCCATTATACTTAAAGCCTCTAAAACCTGTTTTTTTGCTTCTTCAAAACTTATATTATCATCCTTTTCTTCGAAAGGATTCAAAAACATATCATACATGTGTAAATTTTCTTTTTTTAGAAGTTTCTTTTTTAAAGTTATAAATCCATGATTAATATCCAAATTTTCATTTACAGCTTCTATTAATTTGTTATATACATTCAAATTAGAATCATCTTGAAATACAGCCATTTCTAAAGCTGATGAATAATTGCGAAGTTTTGCTGTAATGACATTTTCTCTTACTTTACTTAAATACAATTCACTTATAGTTCCACAAAATTCTTTATACTTTTCTCTATACATATTAAATGCTTTTTTTCTAATATTCTCATCTTTGTTTTTCATAAACATTGGATAATTGCTATCAGTTAACTCTATAATTTCTCCATTAGCTAATTCTATATTTCCAAATTTAAATTCAGCATTTGTCAAAGTTTCAAACGCATTTTTTCCACAGTTAAAAACTTCAGAATAATTTGCAAGTATTTTTTCTTCTTCTTTAGATAATATATGTTCTTTGTTTTTGATAATTTCTTTTATTAATCTTTCATATCTTCTAAGATCATTATTTTCATTTAAATATTTTACTAATAAATTGCTATCAATATCAGTAATTTCAGGAGTTATAAATGATGTAGCCTTTTCAAATTCCGTACCCAATCCCTCACATCTTTTAAATAATTTTATATTATCACTATCTGCCATATCTAAATGGAATTTTAGCATTCCATAGGCATATATTTTATCATAATTTTCTAGGGCTTTTTCATAAGACATATAACATTTATAGATATTTTCTGAACTTTTAGCTAATTTTCCTTGATATAAACTTACATTTTTTAAGTTTTCATTTAATTTTTTTATTTCATTTTCAAAATCTTCTTCTGTTTCAAAAATGTCTTTTAAATTCCATGTATATTTTTCTTGCATTATAAAACTTCCTTTCTTCTATCCTTTTGTAGATGAGTTTTTAATTTCCCAAAAAAGGACCGTCCCCAAATGTGGATTTTTTCAAATTTTATCACATTTACCATATTTTCGCAAGATAAATATATCTACAAAATTTTACATTTTTCAATCAAAAATCATATATTTGTTTCATATTATATATAAAGATATTTTTTGAAAGGAGGATTTGATAAAATTTGGAAGTTAAAGGAAAAAGAATTGGATTTGTACTTACAGGTTCTTTCTGCACGTTTAATAAAACCATTCCTAAAATGAAAGAATTAAAAAAATTAGGTGCCGATATTATCCCTATTATGTCTTATAATAGCTATAAACTTGATACAAAATTTGGTAAGGCTAGTGAAATTGTAAATACAATTGAAGAAATATGTGAAAAAAGTATAATTCATTCTATTCAAGATGCTGAACCAATTCGGTCCTAAACATTTAACTGATATTATGATTGTTGCACCAGCAAGTGGAAATACAATGTCTAAACTTGCCTGTGATATTATAGATACTCCTGCCTTAATGGCTGTTAAATCACATTTAAGGAACAATTTGCCTGTTGTTATTGCACCTTCTACAAATAATGGACTTGGTGCTAATTTAATAAGTATAGGTAGTTTAATCAATCGAAAAAATTACTATTTTGTTCCATTCAAACAAGATAATCCTATTACTAAACCAAGATCAATTGTTTTTGATGCAGAATATATTGTAAAAACAATTGAATCTGCTTTAGATGGAGATCAAATTGAACCAATCCTTTTATAGTTTGATGAATAATTTATCTATATTTGTAAATAATTAATTACAGGTGGTGATTAATTATGACAAGTAAAGAGCTTTTGTATGTTGAGGATGCTATTTCACATGAGTGTTTTATGAAAAATTGTAGTAAAAAAACATCTAGTAAGTTATTAGATGTTAATCTTTCTTCTTATGTAAAGGAACTTGAAAATAAGCATACTGAACTATTTAACAAGTTTTTAAATTTATTATAAAAAGGAGGATTTTATGGAAGACAAAGAATTAATGGAAGATGAATTATTAGTTATAAAAGGTGTTTGTGATTTATATCTTCATGGAGCACTTGAGTCAACTACTTCTGAAGTTCATACAGCATTTAAAGAAGCTTTAAATACTTCTTTAGATATTCAAAATAAGCTTTATAACTTAATGGCTGAAAAAGGTTGGTACAAAACTGATGTTGCAGAACAAAATAGAATTGACGCTGCCAAAGTCAAATTTCAAAACCAATAAAAAAACTCCCAAAAAGAAATTTTCGGTTCTTTTTGGGTTTTATTTTTATTCAGCTGCTCTTCTAAATAATTCTATAAATTCTTCTTTTGAAACTTCTCTTGGGTTTCCTGGTTTGCATGGGTCTTCCATTGCTTTTTCTGCAAGCATTTCGAAATCTTCTGGTTTAGCACCATAATCTGTTATTTTTTGTGTTACTCCAACTGATTTAGATAATTCTGAAATCATCCATACAAATGTGTTTATTACGTCTTGATCGTTCAAATGAGCTGCATCTGGTCTTCCTATTTCACATAAGATTTCTCTAAATCTTTGTGCTGTTTCTGGATTTTCTCCATTAAATCTCATAACTGTAGGTAATAACATTGCATTTGCTATACCATGTGGAGTGTCATATACAGCTCCTAATTGATGGGCCATTGAGTGAACTATACCTAGTCCAACATTTGAAAATCCCATTCCAGCAATATATTGAGCATATCCTATTTTTTCTATTGCTTCTGGATCTTTATCATTTACAGCTTTTGTAAGATTTGCAAATATAAGTTTTATTGCCTTCATATGGAACATATCAGACATTAAGTTATGTGCTTTTGTTATATATCCTTCTACAGCATGTGTTAAAGCATCTAAACCTGTTGCTGCAGCAAGTCCTTTTGGCATTGATGCCATAAGTTCTGTATCTACAATTGCTATTATTGGTATATCATTTGGATCAACACATACCATTTTTATTTTTCTTTCTTCATCTGTTATTACATAGTTTATTGTTACTTCTGCTGCTGTTCCTGCAGTTGTAGGCATTGCAATTACTGGCATTCCTCTGTTTACTGTATTTGATAAACCATTTAAAGATCTAATATCTGCTCTATCTGGATTTGTCATTACTATAGATATTCCTTTGGCAGTATCCATACTAGATCCACCACCAACTGCAACTATTAAATCAGCTCCTGATTTTTTACATGCATCTACCCCATCTAATACATTTTTTATTGTAGGGTTTGGTTTTATTTCTGAATATAAATCGTATGCAATATTTGCTTTTTTTAATTCTTCTTCAACCTTAGCTGCAACTCCTGCTTCTACTAATGATTTATCAGATACTAAAAATACTTTTTTAAATCCTCTCTTTAAAATTTCTTCTGCAAGTACTTCTCTTGCCCCATTTCCAAAATATGATGTTTCGTTTAAAACAAATTTTGTTGTTGACATTTTTATTTCTCCTTTCGTAACTTTTAATTTTACATTCACATTATAGCATACTAAAATAAAATTACAATATCTTTTTAATAAATTCAAAAAATATCCAAAGTACTTAAACCTTGGATATTTTTATTATTTTTTTCTAATTTTAGCTACAAAGAAGCCTTCAAATAATTCATTTGGAGCAATTACTTTTGCTTCTTTTAAGTTACATGGCAAGCATTTTATCTCATCACTTAAATCAATATTTATTAGTTCTGCTTTAAATTCTTTTATAACTTTTTCTACAACTTCTTCATTTTCTTTTGACAAAATTGAACATGTAGAATAAACCATTTCCCCACCTGATTTTAATATTTTTAAAGCTTTTCTTAATAATCTTTCTTGTGTTTTTTTAGATTTTTCAATTAAGCTATAAGTAAAATTACTTTTAAATACATTATCTGTTCCGCTACCACTGCAAGGTGCATCAAGTAATATTTTATCAAACGAAAAGAAATCACTTAAATCACCTGCATCTTCTAGCATTACATTAACTGTTTTTGCACCTTGTTTTTCTAAATTATATTTTAGCTTTTCTCCTCTTATTTTGTTTCTTTCACATGCTGTGATGTATGCTTTATTATCTGAGAGTGTTGCCATTTGAGTTGTTTTTCCCCCAGGTGCTGCTGCCATATCTAAAATATTTTCTTTTTCATTAGGGCTTAAAACCAAAGGTGGTAACATTGATGATAAACTTTGTAAATAGATTTTTCCTTGTTTATATATATCAAGTTCTTTTAGTCTTTCTTCTTTTACATTTTCTATTATAAAAGCATCTTTATACCATTTTATATTCTTAAATTTTATGTTCTCCTTTTCAAAAACGCTTATAATTTCGTTTACATCAGATTTTATAGTATTTACTCTTAATGTTACTTTTTTAGGCAAATTTAAATTATAAATTATATCTTTACTAAGTTCTTTACCATATTGTGCATTTAAGATTTCTTCAAAAAAATCTGGTATATTTTTTTCCATCAATGTTTTACTCCTTCTATTATACTGTAGCTTTTTCTTTTACCATATTGCATATTAACTCTGCTGCCTCTTCTACTCCTATACTGTCACTATTTATACAAATGTCATAATTTGATGGATCTCTCCATTCTTTTTCTGTATAATATTTATAATGATTTGCTCTTAATTTATTTATTTTGTTTATTTCTTTTTCGGCTTTGTTTTTGTCTATTCCATAGATGTTAGTTGCTCTATTTATTTTTCCTTCTTTATCACTATAAATAAATACTTTTACAACATTTTCTTTATTCTTTAATATAAAGTCTGCACATCTTCCCACAATTACGCAAGATTTTTCATTTGCAACCTTTTTTATTAAATTAGATTCTTTTATAAATAATTCATCTGCATTACTTAGACCTGAATAATATTCAATATTTAAATTGTCTAATAATTCTCTTTTTTGTTCATTTTTTTCAATATATTCTGCTGATAATCCTGTTTCTTCTGCAATTTTTAAAATAAAGTTTTTATCATATAATTTTATTCCTAATTTTTCTGAAACTAGTTTTCCAATATATCTTCCACCAGATCCATATTCTCTTGCAATAGTAACTACTACTTGTTTTTCATCACTATTTACTACTTCTATATCTTCTGAAACTTTGTTTTCTTTGACTGTATTTGCTTTTTCTTCTTTTAATTCTTTTATTAATAAACATGTTGCTAATATAAATGCTAATCCATCAGCAAGAGGTCCTGCATATAGAACTCCCATTAATCCAAATATATGGCTTAATATTATCATTGAAGGTATTAATATAACAATTTGTCTTGAAAGTGATAATATTGCACTCTTTGTACTTTTTCCAATTGCTTGGAAGAATATTCCTGATGGAATTTGTATACCATTAACTATACATAATAATAAATATGTTCTAAATGCAATACATGCAAATTCCATATAATTTTCGTCACCACTACCAAATATTAATATTAATTTATCTGGTATTGTTTGGAATAAAATAAATGCTATCGTACTTATTACTAAACTTGAACCTAATACTATTTTTAGTGTTTGTTTTACTCTGTCAAACTTTCTTGCTCCATAGTTATATCCAAATATAGGTTGACTTCCTGCTGCTATACCTATTATCATACTATTTAAAATTTGACTTATTTTCATTACTATACCTAATACTGTTATTGGAATTTCACTACCAAATTTACTAGCTGCTCCATATTTTCCTAATAAATTGTTTTCTGCTGTCATAACACATACTATACTCATTTGATTTATAAAACTACTTATTCCTAATGCTACTATTTTTTTACATACATTTGATCTTAATTTTAAAGAGTCTTTATCAAGTTCTATTGATTTAAATCTTTTTACATAAGCTATATTTAGAATAAATGTTAAAATTTGACTAATTACAGTTGCAATTGCTGCACCTTCTACTCCTTTGTGTAATACAAATATAAATATAGGATCTAATATTGTATTTAATATTGCACCTATAAGCATTGTTGTCATTGAATATTTTGGACTTCCATCTGCTCTTATTATTGAATTTAATGTTGTTCCTATCATTGAAAATGGGAATCCTATTGCTATTATTTTTCCATAAGCTGTTGCATATTCTTTTAAATTTTCAGTACAGCCAAAAATTTTCAAAAATACTGGTAAAAACATTAATGTTATTGCACAAAATAATACTGATACTATTACAGATAATACTATTCCATTTCCTATTCCTATTTTTGCTTCATCTTTCTTTTTTTCTCCCAATTTTAAGCTTAAATATGCTGAAGCTCCATCTCCTAGCATTAATGAAAATGCAAGGCCAATCATTACAAGTGGGAATACAACGTTTGTTGCTCCATTTCCTAAGTATCCTACACCTTGCCCTATAAATATCTGATCTACTATGTTATATAATGAATTAACAAGTAATGATATTATGCAAGGAATAGAGAATTTTCTTATTAATTTTCCTATTTTTTCTTTTCCTAATATGTTCTCTTCTTGTTCCATTTTTCTCCTTTCTTTCCTTTTGTGTTACGTTTTAGCTTTTTAGGTTAAGTTTTAGCGAACCTTTTAATTATACTTTCTTTTTCAAAAATTGTCAAATTTTTTTCATACAAAAAATCCTCTGTACTAACTAAATAGCAGTTAATACAGGGGATTTTTCTTTTCACTTAAAAACAATACTTACCAATTAAAATTCTATTTACCAAAAAAGAACCACTTTTAAAAGCGGTTCCATTTTTTATAAATTTATTTCTTCTACATTTTCTTGGTTTAAATCTTCTTCTACAACTGGCATAGATATTTCAGAATCAAATGAGAATACTTTTCTTTCTGATCTTGCTTTTTCTTCAAATTTCTTTTCAAATTCAGCCTTTGTAGCATTTAAAGATTCTTGCATAGCATAAAACATTTTTTCAACATCTTCTTTTGTAAAATCATACGAATTACTTCTTGCCATTGGTTCTAATATTTGAATATCATGCATTACATTATTTACTCTTTTTCCTGCAAATTCCATGAATTTCTTTCTCTTTTCTTCGTTTACTTCCATTTTAAGTTACTCCCTTCAATTAATAAAAATTGTAATTACATTTCTATTTTATATCACAAAAGAAATCAAAAATCAAACATATTCCTATATTTTTTGTTCTATTAATTCCAATTTTCCTTTACAAATTCCGCATCTGTAGTTTTTTATAAAATTTTTCTTTAGTCTTTGTCTATAAAAAATCATTCCACATTCTTTGCATCTAATTTTATATTTAGGCTCTAGTTTTTCTTGGAATTCTATATTACTTTTTTTATAGTCTTCTTCTTTATTTCCTAATCTTTTTATTTCATATCCTAAATTTTTGTTTATAAATTCAGCATATTTTTTAAATTCCTGTCCGTGGTTATTGCAATATGGCATACAATGAATCATTTCATGCATAATGGTATTTTTTATGATGCTATCATCTAAGTCCATTACCCATTTGCTAATTTCGATATTATGCTTTAAAAATTTATCATAAACTTTTATTCTTCGGTGGTTTCTATACACATAATGATAACATTTATCATCTGGATTAGATTGCTTGCAACACCCGTATCTTTTAGCATTTCTTTTAGCTAAACTTATATTTATTATACCAAAATCTTCAAAATTAATTCCAATTGATTTTAATTCTAGCACACATTCTTCATATAATTTCACTAATTTTTGATCCATTATATTAGTCCTTTTTCTAAAATTTTATCTTTATTTTTCATTACTGCATCATACCCATTTTTAACTGTTTTATCTATTTCGTCCATAGAAAGTAAACTTGCATCTGGATTATAAATTTCAATTGCTATATCTGCTATTTTTTTAGCATTTTGTACTCCTGGATTTGAAAATATATCTAATGCTCTAATTAATACTCCTTCTAAGCTTTTTGCAGGAGTATATTTAGTTAAATCAAATGATATCGCTATCGTTTTTTTAGCTCCCATATCATTTAATATTTTTACAGGCAAATTATCTACTGTTCCACCATCTAAAAAGTTATGTTTTCCATAGTTTGGAGTTGTAAATATTGCCGGAAATGCCATACTAGAACGTACAGCCTTTCCTAATGAAATATCATTTATATAATCTATATTTTCATCTTTGTTTTCTATATTTTTTGAAATAAATAAACATTCTTTCATAGATATAGTATCTACTGTTGCAATTGCAAGTTTTTTATTTTTAACATCTGATATTTTTTCTACATTTTTCAAGTTTGCTGCTTCATCTATAAAGTTTTCTACCAATGTACTATCAATAATTCCTTCAACTCTTGTTTCTCTATGTAATAAATAATTTATTGCCATTTTGCATAATGTCTTTTTTCTAATCTTTAATATCATTTCATATTTTTCTTTACATATATCTTTAATTTCATCTAATGTATATCCAAGAGCATATAAAGTTGCAATTACACTTCCTGTGCTTGTTCCTGATATATAACTTATATCTACTTTTAATTCTTCTAACGCCTTTAATGCACCAATATGTGCAAAACCTTGAAGTCCTCCTCCTGCTAAAGCAACTCCTATTTCTTTTTTTTCTTCTGACATTTTTATGTATCCTTTCACGCTTTTTTTACTTTTAACATTCTTAATGCATTTATTATTGCAATTATAGATACGCCAACATCTGCAAAAACAGCTTCCCACATTGTTGCTAAACCTATTGCAGTAAGTATTAGTACTAGCACTTTTATAAATATTGCAAAAATAATATTTTCTCTTACAATTTTCATTGTTTTTCTAGATAAATTTATGCTGTCTGCTATTTTTGAAGGCTCATCTGTCATTATTACAACATCAGCAGCTTCTATTGCTGCATCTGACCCTAAAGCACCCATTGCTATTCCTATATCAGACAATGCAAGAACCGGACTATCATTTATACCATCTCCAACAAAGATTAGTTTTCCTTTTTCTGATTTTTCTTTCATTAAATTTTCAACTTCTTTAACTTTTCCATCTGGTAATAGCTCTGTATAAACTTCATCAATTCCAAGTTTTTTAGCCACATTTTCCCCTACTGACTTTTTATCTCCAGTTAGCATTACTGTTTTTCTAACACCTAGTTTTTTTAATTTTTGGACCAATTTTAAAGAATCTTCTTTTATTTCATCAGAAATTATGATTAAACCTTTAAATTCATTGTTTACGGCAATATACATAACAGTTCCAACTTCTTGGCTTTTTACATAATTAATATTATTTTCATCCATTAATTTTTCATTACCAATTAATACTTGTTTTTCATCTATTGTTACACTTATTCCATGCCCAGAAATTTCTTTTATGTCTTTTATCTTGCTAGTATCTATTTCTTTTTTGTATGCTTTTTTTATTGATTTTGCTATTGGATGGTTCGAATAATTTTCTGCATATGCTGCTAATTCCAATAATTCATTTTCTTTAATTCCATTTGTTTCTATTTTTTGGACTTCAAACACACCTTTTGTTAAAGTTCCTGTCTTATCAAATACTGCTATTTCAGTACTAGCTAATTGTTCTAAGTAATTGCTTCCTTTTATCAATATTCCCATTTTAGATGCTCCACCTATTCCTCCAAAAAAACTTAATGGTATTGATATTACAAGTGCACATGGACATGATACAACTAAAAATGATAAAGCTCTATATAACCATTTAGTAAATGTTATTTCTTTAAATATAAATCCAGGTATAATTGCAAGTAATACGGCTATTATTACAACTGTTGGTGTGTAATATTTAGCAAATTTTGTTATAAAGTTTTCTGATTTTGATTTTTTACTACTTGCATTTTCAACCAAATCTAATATTTTACTTACTGTTGATTCTCCATATTCTTTTGTTACTTTTACAAGAATTTTTCCACTTTCATTTATTGATCCACTTAATACTTCGTCATTTTCTTTTGCACCAACTGGAACTGATTCTCCTGTTAAAGCTTTAGTATCCAGCATTGTTGATCCTTCTAGTATTATACCATCTAGTGGTATTTTTTCTCCTGGTTTTATAACTATTTCTTCTCCTATTTTTACTTCATCAGGGTCTACTTTTTCTTCTTTTCCGTCTCTTATAACATTTGCATAATCTGGTCTAATATCCATTAAGCTAGATATTGATTTTCTTGATTTATCAACTGCATAGCTTTGGAATAATTCTCCTATTTGATAAAATAGCATAACAGCAACAGCTTCCGGAAATTCTTGGATTCCAAACGCTCCTAACGTTGCAACTGCCATTAAAAAGTTTTCATCAAATACTTTTCCTCTAAAAATATTCCTAACTGCTTTTTTTAAAATGCTAAATCCTACAATTAAATAACTTACTATAAATAATATATCATTTATTAGTACATTATCAAATTTTATAGCTACAGCTATTATATATATAATTAATGCAATTATTATTTTTATCGCTCTTTTTTTCATTTTTTGTACCTCCTACACTTCTTTTATTGTGCAATCAGGTTCTTCTCTTTTTATTACTTTTTGAACTTTTTTCATTATCTCTTCTTTGTTTTCTTCATCACATTCTATTGTTAGTCTTTCTGACATAAAGCTAATTGTTGCTTCTGTAATTCCTTCTACCTTTCCAATTTTTCTTTCTAATTCTGCTGCACAATTTGCACAGTCAAGTCCTTTTATTTTAAATTTATATTTCATAATTTTTACCTCCTATTTTTATTTTCTGTGTTCTATATGTTCCATTCCAACTTCAAACACTTCTCTTACATGTTCATCATCTAGTGTATAAAACACTTCTTTTCCAACTCTTCTGCATTTTACTATTCCAGAACGTCTTAATGTTCCTAATTGATGTGATATTGACGATTTACTCATATTTAATACATTTGCTATATCACATACACACATTTCGTTTTTATCTAATGTGTATAATATTTTAGTTCTAGTTGTATCTCCTAATATTTTAAAAAATTCAGCTAATTTATTTAACACATTTTCATCTGCCATGTTTTTTATGGCATTATCTACAACGTCTTGATGGATTACATTGCAGTCACATATAAATTCGTTTTTTGCCATTCGTCCTCCTTTCACATACTTTCTTTTGTTTTAGTTGAATACTTATTCAACCTTTATATTTTTATATTATATTAATAATATTTTTTATTGTCAATATTTTTTTCATAAATTATTGACGAAATTATTTTATGATATTATAATAAACATTATTAATTCAAAAGAAAGGTGATAAAATGAACATATTAAAAAAGATCTTTAAAAAAGATACTCCAACTTTAAGCCCTATGGAGCAAAAAGTTGAAACAGTTCAAGCTGTTATTAATGAAACAAATGAATCTGATGAAATTGCTCATCAAAAAGCTATCCAAGTGGCTTTAGAACAAATTCGTAATGATCCTGATATGAATACAGGAAAATTTGCAAAAATGTTACTTGAAAACTCATCATTTACATCTAGTGATATACAAACTCTTGTTATAGAGATTGTGAAAAAGGATAAAGAAAAAAGTGCACTAAAAATTGTACAAGAAACTCCTCTTTCTACTAGTCAAATTCAAAAAATAGTAGAAAAAGCTCCTGTTAGTTTAGATACTGCAGAAGAAATGATTAAGGAAATTCCAGATGAAAAAATCCAACAAAAAGAACAAGAAAAAATTAATCTTGAAAGAGAGCAAAAAACCTTGGAGCAACTTTCTAAATTATATACATCTTGTGATGATATTGAAAGTAATAAAATACTATCTTTAATAAATGCCTTAGATATTCAAGATGTTACACCTAACATTCAAAAAAAATTAATAAGTATAGTAGCCAAAAGAGCAGCTTTAGACTGTATGAAATATGGTGTTTGCCGTTATGAACCTTTATCAAATATTGTATCTTCTGAAGAATTATTCGAAGAGGATTTACCTTCTCTTGTAAATATCGAATATAAGCGTTTAAAAGTAGGTTTTGATGATGATGGAAAAAAATATTATAAATTTACACCAGAAAGAAAACATGTAATTCATGAAAAAATATTAGAAGATTTAGCGAAAAAATCTGCCAAAACTTTTAATTCTTTAAGCGATTTTGGTATTCCGAAAACTGATAAGTTTAAAAACTTAAGTGAAGCAGATATAAAATTCTTTATAGAAAAAGTTAAAGTTTATTCTCCTGGTATAAGTAAGGCTGCACTAAAAAGATTATCTAGACAATTAAATGGAGAAACAGTAGCAGAACTACATGATTTAAATAGGATTCTTGAAAAAATGAACTCAAAAGATAGAGATGTTGTTGTTCAAAATATTATTTCTGGAATAATAGATGAATCTCTTCTTAAAGGCGTTCCTTCAGCAACTTCGGATTTAGATAAAATATTATTTAGTATAAATGCTCAAATAAAAAGCCTTCCTAAAGAAGAACAAGTGCCTATCGCTCAAACTATAAAAGATACACTTAATGAAAGACAAAAATCTTTAAAACTTGTAAAAAATACAAGAAAAGTTAATGTACCTGTACCACCTCATTCAGGTTCAACAAATGGAGACTCTGATGGAAGATAAAAATAAAAGATGGACTTATAAAAAAGTCCATCTTTTATTTAATTTTAACACCTAATAAATATAGTAAGTCTATTGCTTGTATTTGATCTATTATTGCTCCTCTTATATCTTCTAAAGATATACCTATTTCCTCAATTTTGCTTTTAGATAGATCTATTCCTTTTAATGGTGTTTTAAAAAAATGTGCCCCGAATTAAATTTACATTTTTCAAGTTAATCTTTTTTAGTTTTGTTTCTTCTATTCTTCCATTTCTTAATATTACATCTTGAAACACATCATCTTTTAAGTCTGACATTGAAATATTAATATAATCCATATTAACATCTTTAAAATGAATTTCAAATAAGACACTTTCTACAAAATTACAACCGGTAAATTTACAATTAATAAATTTACATCTTATAAATGAGCAATTATCAAAGATAGAATTAGAAAAATTACAATCTTGAAAATCACAGTCTAAAAACGAACATCTATCAATTTTGCTATTTAAAATAGATACATTTTTAAAATTTGTTCTTTTTATTGTTATATTTATTAGTTCTATATTTTCATTATGATATTCTTCTATGTCAGTATTTAGTATATCTTCAATTTCATTTGGCTTTTTTAATATTTCATCAATTATGTTCATATTTTCCTCTTTTTATTTTTCTATTACATTAAATGTTTCTACTTTATTTCCATGTTCTTTTATTATATTAATAAGGTCATTTGTTTTTATCCATACTGTTGCTGTATTATCATTTGGGTGTATTCCTATAATTTCTGGGTTCTCTAAAAAATCCTCATCAATAAATACTTGTACTTTATTTTCAGCATCATTTAATACTCCAAATGGTGTTACAGCTCCTGGAAATAATCCCATAACTGAACTTAAATCTTCTTCTGATGCAAATGTTAATTGTCTTGTCATATTTTGTTTTTTAAATTCTTTTAAATTAACTCTTTTATTGCTTTTTACTGTTATTAAATAATAGTTTTTTCTTTTATCATCACGAACAAATATGTTTTTTGCATCCGCTTCTGGATAAGGTAATTCTACATTTTCTAATTCTTCCATATTATAAACCGCTTCGTGTTCAGTTATTTCATGCCAAATTCCTTTTTCTTTCAAAAAATCATATACTTCTTGTTTATTCATTATCTCCCTCTCCTTTCTTTTGGAGAAGTTTACCATAAAATTAATCAATATTCAACATCTTTTTTATATCTTCTATAATTTGTTCTTTTGTTAATCTATTTTCTTTTAATAGTTCATGTACATCATATCTATCATAAAAAGCCTTTTCAACTCCGTAATTTTTTACCTTCATAGATATATCTCCATAAAAGCTTGCAATTTTTTCTCCAAATCCGCCTTGTAAAATTCCATCTTCAAGAGTAATAACTACATCATGATTATTCTTTAATTCATTTAATAAATCTTTATCTATTCCTGTTATATATCTTGGGTTTATTAAGCTGGCATTAACATTTAATTTTTCTTTAATTTCTTTTTGTACCGCTTCTCCTAATTGATAAAAATCTCCTAATGCAATTATTGCAACTTTTTCTCCTTTGTTTTCAACTTTAAATTTATTTAATTTACTATAATCAGTTTCTACATCTCTTTCATCATCAATTACACCATTACAAGGAACACGTATTGCAACAGGATGAGAATTTTGTTCTATTGACCAATCTAACATTGCAAAATATTCTTTTTTTGATGTTGGTGCTAAATATACCATGTTTGGAATATTAGATATCATAGGTATATCATATAAGCCTAAATGTGTTACATCATTCATTCCAAAAACTGAAGCTGTATTTACTATAATTGTTGCTGGATTGTTATTTATACATAAGTCTTGAGATAATTGATCATACGTTCTTTGCATAAAACTAGAATGAGTTGCAAAAATAGGTTTTCCTCCGTTTTTTGCAATTCCAGATGCCATTGCAACACCTTGCTCTTCTGCAATTCCAACATCAACAAATTGTTCTTTAGCTTCAATCCTTCTATCCTTTGTAAATCCAATATTTGTTGGAACACCTGCAACTATTGCTACAACTTTTTCATCTTTTTTCATTTTGTCTAATAAGTATTTTCCTGTTAAATCCCCATAATCTTCACCATCAAAGCTAAATTTTGATTTTCCAGTTTCAATATCAAAAGGCATTGTCCAGTGCCAATTTTCTTTATTTTCTTCAGCTAATTTATAACCTTTTCCTTTTTGAGTATTTATATGAACAACAATTGGATGATCTATGTCTTTTACATTTTCAAAAGCTTTTATTAGATCTTCTATATTATTTCCTTCTTTTACATAAACATAATCAAGTCCCATAGCTTTAAATAAATTACATTCTGATTTTCCTTCTGTTTCTCTTAAAAGTTTTAAATTCTTATATAATCCACCATGATTTTCTGCAATTGACATATCATTATCATTTACAACTATAATAAAATTGCTTTTTTCTTCTCCTGCAAAATCAAGACCTTCTAATGCTTCTCCTCCACTTAAAGATCCATCTCCTATAATTGCTATAACATTATAATTTTCCTTTTTTAGATCTCTTGCTTTTGCTAAACCTGATGCTAAACTTATTGAAGTAGAAGTATGACCTACATTAAATAAATCATGTTCACTTTCATTTGGGTTTGTATATCCTGTTACATCATCATATTTTTCTTCATCTATAAATGCTTTTTTTCTCCCTGTTAATATCTTATGAGGATAGCTTTGATGTGAAACATCAAATACAAATTTATCTTTTGGGGATTCAAATACATAATGCATTGCAATTATTGCTTCTACCATACCAAAGTTTGGTCCAAAATGTCCTCCATGAATACTTAATTTTTTTAATAATATTTCTCTTATTTCTTCTGCTAATTTTTCTAATTCTTCTTTAGATAATCCTTTTAAGTCTTTTGGTTCATTAACCTTATTTAAAATTTCTAACAATTTATTTCACTCCTTTTAAATCTATATTTTTTCTGTAAAGTCTTTTCTTTTTCCAGACTCTATTTCTTCATAAAGCTTTATTTTATAGTCTAGCCTTTTTAAAGTTTCATTAATATTTTTTTGCTTTTCTTGTAGTTTCTCTCTTTGTTCTTCTAACAAGCTTTTTCTTGCCTCTACTGTTGATTTTCCTTTTTCAAATAAGTTCATATATTCTATTAGAATTTCTATTTCTACTCCTGCACTTCTCATACATTTTACAAATTCTATTCTTTTGCAAGATTGTTCATCATAATCCCTTATTCCATTTTTATTTCTAGGAATATTATTTAACAATCCTATTCTTTCATAGTATCTTAATGTATCTGGTGTAATATCATATTTCTTACTCGTTTCGGCAATTGTCATTATTATTCCTCCTTCCGAAATATATATATCACTTAGACCTAACTCTAAGTCAATACTTTTTATATCACAATGTTTCATTATTTTCAAATCTTTATTTTATACTATTTTTTATTTTTTAAACATAAGATATATTATGAAAGTTATATTTATAAACAAAAAATTTGTTTGGTTATCCATATTTATAGTTATTTTTAGCCTTTTATTAATATTTATAATATCAAATAAAAATATATCTTCAGCAATAGAGTTATCTAAAAATAGTATAATATCTCAAGATTTCCAGGATAAAATTAATAATTTAACTTCTGGTTCTGAAAAAATAGCATTTTTAACTTTTGATGATGGTCCGAATGTTTCTATTACACCTAAAGTTTTAGATATATTAAAAGAAACAGATGTTAAAGCCTCTTTCTTTGTTATAGGTAAAAATGTTGACTTATACCCAGATATTGTAAAACGAGCATATAACGAAGGTCATTTTATTGCAAACCATGGATATTCTCATAATAATAGCATTTTATATAAAAGCAAAGAATCTTTTATAAACGAAATTTCTAAAACAGATTTTGCAATTTCAAATGCAATTGGTATTTCGAATTATTGTTCGCATGTGTTTAGATTTCCTAATGGATTCATGTCTCCCAATAACAAAAAAATAAAAAAACAAGCCATTTCTTGGCTTGATGAGATAAATTATGCTTATATTGACTGGAATTGCCTAAATAACGATTCTGTGAAAAAATACAATAACTATCAATTACTAAACAACTTAAAGAAAACATGTAAAGGCAAAAATACCCTCGTTATTTTAATGCATGATACAAAAGATGTAAGTAATTCTTCTAATGTCCTTAAAGAATCTATTGATTATTTAAAATCTGAAGGTTATATTTTTAAAAATTTTTATGATATCCTAGAATAAACAAAAGCAAACCCTTCTTATTATATCTTTGTCTAATAAGAAGGGTGTTATCTAAAATCTGGTTATTTTTTCTTTTTATTAAATGTTGGCATTTTATCTACTAATGTGTCTTTTGCAACCTTTACAAGTTTCATTACTATTTCTGTTATCATCTTTTTACTTTCATCATCTAAATTTTTATAATTTTTTAGCATAATTCCTACATTTTTAAACCATTTTTCTCTTATTTGAACCATGCTTTCTGCTTCTGTTGTATTTAATATATCAAATATAGTATCAATCACAATTTCTCTTTGTTTTGGTTCTACATTATTTAACCATTGTTTTATTGTTTTATCAACAAATTCACTTCCATTTGTAACTTCTTTTAAAGAAACTGTTTTTACTCCTTCTACTTGCCAACTATATAAATCATGTTGCATTATCCCTTTTTGAATGCTTTTTACAACTGTATATTTTTCTTCATGATTTAGGAGTCTTCCTATTACTGAAGATTGAGGTATATATGTATGTACTTTTTTTATCATTTTTTTATATCTTTTGTCTTCTACTATATCATCAGAAAAGCCTGGTCCATCATTATTATACACATTTATAATTCTTGGCTTTATTTCTTCATCTGCATAAACTGCCGCATATACTGCTAAATTACCACCTTTTGAATGTCCACCTATTCTTATGTTTTGGCTATATTTTTTAGCTATTTTATTTATATATTCTACAGAATCTAATTGTGATGCAATATGACTTTTAAAACTCATATTAAAGTCTTCTTTCCATCCAATTATAGTATTGTCTGTTCCTCTATATGATATAAAAATAGTATCATCTGGAAGTAAAACTGTAATTGCCGAAAATTGTTTTTCTTGCTCAGGATCAAATTTATTTATAAAATCTGTAGCTATTAAATTTTTAAATCTTTCAGATCCTCCAAGTAATGGAAAAAGGTCACTATCATCTGGCCACAAAATTTCCATCTTCTCTTTATCTGCTTTTTTAAATCTATTTGCTAGTTCTTCTATTGTTAGTTTTTCGTCTTCTTTTATTATATTTTCAAATGGTAGATAAGAAAACCTAGATAATATTAAACTATCTATTTCATTAAATTTAGATACACTAAAATCTAAATCGCCTCTCCATTTTATATAATCACAAATATTAGGCATAATTTTTTAACCATCCTTTCTTTTGACTAAAAAAATACTCGTAAACATTTTATCATTTACGAGCATTTTTAGGCAAGTATTTTGCCAAATTTTATATTAAATTATATCTTTTTAGTAAGTCTTCTATTACTGTTCCAGATATCTTTTTCATTCCAGTTTTTAATGCCATATTTGCTGCCATTGGTAGTTTTATATCTGATAGTTTCTTTCCATCTGTCATTTTTGATGTTGCATCTAATAATGCACGAATATCATAGCATGAACCAAATACTTCAGGTACACCTCTATCTACATCTAATAATGTATATACTGCTTCCATAGCTGTTCTTACTGAATATTCTGTTGTAAATACAGTATCTCTTTTTGTATCAGCAAATTGTCCTAAAAATGCAAAGTTTCTGCAACCTTCTGGTACAACTTTTGGTCTATCTCCTTTTGTTCTTGGCATGAAAAATGCTGTAATATATGGCATCATGCAAGGAACGCAGTTTGCAGAGTTTGTTGCTAGTTCTTCTATTTGGTCTTCTGGAACGCCTAAATGGTATAGCCATTCTTCTGTTATTTCTTTACCTGTACATTCTCTCATAGGTTTTTTAATGTAATTTCCTGGTACATTTGTAAATAATCCGTATACCCATACAACTAATTGTCCGTTTGGTTGATTTTTAAAATGTGGTTGTCTATTTATTGTCCAACTCATAAGCCAATTAGAATCTTTTACAGATACAATTCCACCTGTAACTACTCTACCACTAAATGGATCTCTCTTACAGATTTTTTCTATATATGGTGGTATTTTACTATCTAATGTTGTAACAGTTGCTGATTCCCAATTTGTTTTTGAAATGTCCATACAGAACTTATTTGGATGTCCGAAATCTTCACTTTGTATTGCAATTTTTCTCCATAGATCCCAACAAGCTCCTTCTCCATTTTGTATTGTTAAATCTGGTGCAGTATTTTGATCTCCAATCATTGCCCTTTCTGTACAACTTCCATTTGTAACAAATACTAAATCATTTACTGTTAGATCTATTTTTTCTTCTTGTCCATTATGAATACATTCTATTTTCTTTGCTGTTTTCTTTTTTCCATCAATATCAAATATTACATTTGTAACTTTTGTATCATATCTAAAATCTACTCCATGATTTTCTAGATATTTTACCATTGGCAAAATTAGAGATTCATATTGATTGTATTTTGTAAATTTAAGTGCAGAAAAGTCTGGCAATCCTCCAATATGATGTATAAATCTTTGTATATATAATTTCATTTCTAATGCACTATGCCAATCTTCAAATGCAAACATAGTTCTCCAATACAACCAAAAGTTTGAGTTAAAAAATTCATCTGTAAATACATCTGTTATTTTTTTGTCATATAAATCTTCGTCTTTTGTGAAAAATAGTTTTATTATTTCTAATGATGCTTTGTCTGATAAACCAAATTTTCCATCAGTATGAGCATCTTCTCCTCTATTTACAGTTGCTCTCATTAAAGAGTAATTTGGATCTTTTTTGTTTAACCAGTAATATTCATCTAATACTGATGCTCCCTCTGTTTCTAATGATGGTATTGAATGGAATAAATCCCATAAACATTCAAAATGATTTTCCATTTCTCTTCCACCACGAATTATAAATCCTTTAGTTTCATCTTTTATTCCGTCACATGCTCCTCCTGGTAGCTTTTGTTCTTCCAATATGTGAATATTTTCACCTTTCATTTGTCCATCTCTTACTAGAAAACATGCTGCTGCAAGTGATGCAAGTCCTGCTCCTACTAGGTATGCAGATTTATTATCTACTCCTTCTGGTTTTTTTGGTCTTGCAAAAGCTTCATAATTTCCATTGCTATAATACATAATTATTTTCCTCCTTTGAATTTTCTTGCTTTACTTTATAACATATTATTGTGTTCATTTTGTGAACATTGGTCATTTTTTTAAACTTTTTACAATAAAATTTATAACCTCTTCAAAATTTTCTTGTTTTTGATATTCTTCTTTTTCTTCTTTTGTTAAATCTACAAAATATTTATTTAGTTTGGGAACTATGCTTATAGAGTCTAATGGATATCCATTGTTTATTTTTTCAGATGGTGTATCTACAAAGTAAAAATTTTCTTTACTCCATGTATACTTATAAGCTATATCATCTTTATAAATTACCATTCCATAAACCCATTTTGCACTTAATTTTTTCCCATATTTTTTTACTAAATTAGTATAATGTTCTATCATTTCTTCATCTGTTAGTTCTTTTCCGTTTATTCTTCTTACTTTTGTTCCTGGCTGATCTTTAGGTAATATATCTTCTATGAAAAGATTATCATCTAAACCTATTGTTGGAATTTTTGTTTCATCATAATAGCTTTTTGCTTTTATATATGCATTTTCAATTGCATCTTTTCCAGTTTCATCTATGTCTAATTTTACATTTAAATCTTTTATTGTTATAATTTCAATTCCTTCTTTTGCTAGTCTTTCTTTATATTTTTTTACCTTTGCAGGATTTGTTGTTGCAAATAAAACTTTCATATTTTCCTCCTTTTCATAAAACAAACAGCATAGCTCTAATACTACGCTGTTTTCAATCAAAAAATATTTTTCATTATAAAGTCACAACCCTATGGCATTTTTTACTTTCTTTTACATCTATAACTCTTTGGTTACTAGATCCTTTCCATTCTAAAGTTGGATTTTTCTCACTTTCAACAAATTGTCCATCAACTAAAACATCTATATAATTCATAGCATCTTTGTCTTCTAAATCTTTATCAAATTTATATCCAGACCATGCCCATACATTTTTATCTGGATATTTTGCTTTAAAAGCTTTAACAAGTCTTGTTGTTCCCTCTATATTGTTTGGATGCATTGGTTCTCCACCTAAAATAGATAATCCTTCTACATTTTCATTATTACATAAATCTAAAACTCTTTGAATAGTTTCGTCTGTAAATTCTTTTCCACCTTTAAAGTCATGTGTTTCAGGATTAAAGCAATTTTTGCAATTAAAAGCACATCCTTGCATAAATATTGAAACTCTAACTCCTGGTCCATTTGAAATATCCATTTTTCTTATTTTATTGTATCTCATCTTTCACTCCTTGCCTCCCCATTTGGGGACGGAAATTTTTTTTGAATTATTCCTAAAAAAATCCGTCCCTAAATGAAAGAATTACTCATCATCTTTATTATCTAAATGTAATACTCTTTCTTTAATTTCTTCTGTTCTTCCTTTATTCCAGAAATTACTTCCTATATATCCACATGTACGTCTTGCAACATTTAATGTATCATGGTCTCTATTCCCACAATTTGGACAATACCATTCTAAGTTATCATCTATTAATATTTCTCCTGTATATCCACATTTTTGGCAATAATCCGATTTTGTATTTAGTTCGGCATACATTATGTTATTATATATAAATTCTATAACTTGTAAAACTGCTTCTATATTATTTTGTAGGTTTGGAGTTTCTATATAAGAAATTGCTCCTCCTGGGCTTAATCTTTGGAATTCACTTTCTAATTTTAATTTAGAAAATGCATCTATATCCTCAAATACTGGTACATGGTATGAATTTGTAATATAGTTTCTATCTGTAATTCCTTCCACTACTCCAAATCTATTTTTTAAGCATTTTGCAAATTTGTATGTTGTTGATTCTATTGGTGTTCCATATACACTGTAATCTATATCTTCTTTATCTTTCCATTCTTTACATTTTTCGTTTAATTTTTCCATTACTTTTATTGCAAATTCTTTTCCAATTCCATTGTCTGTATGGCTATGGTCTGTCATGAATTTTACACATTCATAAAGTCCTGCATATCCAAGTGAAATTGTTGAATATCCGCCATGAAGTAATTCGTGGATACTTGCTCCTTTTGGAAGTCTTGCTAATGCTCCATGTTGCCATAATATTGGTGCAACATCACTTGTTGCTTTGCTTAGTCTTTCATGTCTTAATCTTAATGCTCTATGGCATAATTCAAGTCTTTGGTCAAATAATTTCCAAAATGCTTCTTCATTTTTGTCTGATGATAATGCTACATCAACTAAGTTTATTGTCACAACACCTTGGTTAAATCTTCCATAATATTTTGGTTTGTTTGTTTTTGGATCTATATAAGGTGTTAAGAATGATCTACATCCCATACATGGGAAACAATTTCCATTTCCTTCTTTGTCTATCTTAAATTCTAACATTTTCTTTTCTGATATGTAATCTGGAACCATTCTCTTAGCTGTACATCTTGCAGCAAGTTCTGTTAAATACCAGTATTTACCTGTTCTTTTAATGTTGTCTTCTTCTAGGACATATAATAGTTTTGGGAATGCTGGTGTTATATATACGCCTTTTTCATTTTTCATTCCTTGAATTCTTTGTCTTAAAAATTCTTCTATTATCATTGCTAGTTCTTCTTTATATTCTTTTGTTTCACCTAAGTAAAAACATACACTTAAAAATGGTGATTGTCCATTTGTTGTTGTCATTGAGTTTATTTGATATTGGAATGTTTGAACTCCATCTTTTACTTCTTTTGCTAGGTCTTCTTTTGCATATTTTTCACATTCTTCTTTTGAGAATCCTCTTGATCTATATTTTGATAAATATGCATTATAGCTATCTCTTACAAATGGTGCTAAATGTGTCATTGTAACTGTTGCCCCACCATATTGGCTTGATGTTACAGCAGTTATTATTTGTGTTGCAATTGTCATTGCTGTTAAAAATTTATGTGGTTTTTCTATCATAACTCCATTTACTATTGTTCCATTTTGTAACATATCTTCTAAGTTTATTAAATCACAATTGTGTAAGGCATTTTGTGCAAAATAATCTGCATCATGGAAATGAATTATTCCTTCGTCATGTGCTTTTACTATATCTTCCGGTAATAAGAATCTTCTTGTTATATCTGTACTTGTTATTCCTGCTAAATAATCTCTTTGTGTTGTAACTATTTTCGCATTTTTGTTTGAGTTTTCTGTATTCCAGTATTCGCTTTCACCATCAATTAATTCTTTTATTGATTGATCTGTTGTATTTGCTTTTCTTACTAATTCTCTTGTATAACGATATGTAATATATTGTTTAGCAAGTTCATATCTTCCTATTTCCATTAATTTTTGTTCTATTATATCTTGAATATCTTCAACTAATATTCTTCTTTTATTTAATTCTTCTATGTATTTTATTATTTCTTCTATTTCCTCTTTAGTAGCCTTTTCTTTTCTGCCAACATCATTATTAGCTTTTTTTATTGCATTTTTAATCTTTTCTGGGTTGTATTCTACAATTGTTCCATCTCTTTTTATTATCTTCATTTTTCATTTCCTCCTCTTTGTGATGGTTAGAATTATAACACTAAAACAAAATTAAACTGTTGCAATTGCAACAATTTAATTTTAAAGTTTTTATACTTATTTTGCCTGTAAGGTTAAAAGTATTGTTACATTTGTGTTACAGATATGTTACATATTTTTCAAAAAATTAATAAAAAATTAATTACTTTTTTAAATTTTCTTAAAGCATTATTTCTCTAGTGTTTATATAATATATCTAACTTGGAAAAAGGATGGAATGTTTATGAAATTTAAAAAAATATTATTTTTCGTAGTTATTATACTTATTATTACTAATTTATACAAGCATTTTTATATAAATAACCAAACTTTAAGTTTAAATGAAAAATATGATATTATAAAATTAGATAAAAATGAAAACTATAAAGGTAAAGGTCAAGAAATTGTTTATGGCAAAAATGGTTATTTTACAACATTTACAACTGTAGATGTTAATAAAAAAATATATAAAGAATATAAACAAAATGGATCTTCTTCATGGTCAAATAATAGATATTGGGGTCGGAACTATGGCTGAAAATGGATGTGGAATAACCTCAATATCCATCATTCTTAGTGGATATAATAAGAGTTATTCTCCAGAAAGTTTAAGAAAAAAATATTATCCAAGGCTTGATGCTGAAAAAATATCTAGTGAACTTTTAAATACATTTGGTATTAAAAATTCTGATTTTCATTATGATTCTAAATCTTTATCTAAAGATGTTTTTGTAGATCATTTAAAATCAAATAGGCCTATTTTAATTTGTGTTTGGAATAAGCCGCAAGATAATCGTTGGACAACTGCTTCTCATTATATGGTTTTACTTGCAACTGATGGAGATTTAGTATATATATCAAATCCAAACGGATTAGAAAATTCAAGTAAAAGCTCTGGTTGGTATAGTTTTGATGAAATAATGCCATATATAGCTAAAGCCTTATTTATAGAAAGCAATTAAAGGACTTTTTAAGTCCTTTATATTTTTTTATTAAATTCAATTAATTTTGCTTTAATATCCTCTCTATGAACCATACTTAAAATATCTTCTGCTAATTTTTTACATTCATCATAATTTAAATGTCTTATAAGTTTTCTGCTTTTTAAAACATTATTAGAGTTCATAGAAAATTCATCTAGTCCAAGACCAATAAGTAAAGGAATGTATAATTCATCTCCTGCAGACTCCCCACACATACCACATAGAATTTTATTTTTGTGAGCAGAATCAATAACATATTTAATTAGCCTTATAACTGCCGGATGAAAATGTGTATATAGACTTGCAACTTTTTCATTTCCTCTTTCTACAGCTAATGTATATTGAATCAAATCATTTGTTCCAATACTAAAGAAATCACATTCTTTTGCAAGTTCATCTGCCATAATTGCTGCTGATGGAATTTCTATCATTATTCCAATTTCTATATTTTCGTCAAATGGAATTTTCTTTTTTCTTAGTTCTGATTTTACATCTTCCACTATTTTTTTAGCATCTACCAATTCTTTTACAGAAGCTATCATTGGAAACATTATTGCTAAATCTCCATAATAACTTGCCTCTAGAATAGCTCTTAGCTGTACTTTGAACATTGAAATATTATCTAAATAAATTCTTATTGCTCTATAACCTAAAAATGGATTCTCTTCTTTTGGAAGTTTCATATATTTTAGGTTTTTATCTCCACCAATGTCTAAAGTCCTTATTATTATTTTCTTGTTTGGGAGACTTATAGCTACCTTTTTATAAGCTTCAAACTGTTCCTTTTCTGTTGGGAAATCGTCAGAATTCATATATAAAAATTCGCTTCTAAAAAGTCCTATCCCTTCTGCTGTATTTTTTATAACAAGAGCTATATCTTTTGTTCCACCAATATTTGCCATAATTTCTACTTCATGATTATCTTTTGTAATTGTCTTTTTATTTTTATATTTTTCAAGTTCTTGATTTTCTAATATTAGTTTTTCTTTAAATTCCATCAATTCTCTTCTTTTTTCCGCTTCTGGATTTAAAAATATTTCTCCTGTTTTACCATTTATTGCAATTATATCATTTTCCTTCACTAAATTTGTTATATCCTTTATTCCAACAACAGCAGGGATTCTATTGGTTCTTGCCATAATTGCGGTATGCGAATTTACGCCCCCTACTTCTGTTACTATTCCTTCAATATTTTTTAAATCTAATTTTGCTGTATCAGATGTAGATATTTCTCTAGCTATAAGAATTGTACTTTTAGGAAGTTTTGACAGATTTATTTCTTCTATATTCATTATTTTAGATAAAACTTTTCTTTTCATGTCTGCAATATCCCCGCTTCTTGCAGCCATATATGGATCATCCATTTTTTCAAACATTTGTATAATAGAATTAAAACCTACTTCTATTGCATATTCAGAATTACATTTTTCATTTTCTATTATACTTATGATCTCTTTAATTAAAGTTTCATCTTGTAATATAAATAAATATGCTTGCATTATATCCTTATCAGTTCCAGACAGATTTTCTATTAATTCTTCTGTTTCTTTTTTTACCTTATTTATTGCATTATAAAAAATTTCTTTTTCTTTATTTATATCTTCTATTCTTATTTTTTCTGGCTTTAACTCTTCTGTTTTCAAAACAATTGCTTTTCCTATTCCAATCCCTTCAGAAATTCCTATACCTTTTCCGCATTGTTCTCTCCTTTATTTATCTATTTGGTCTTCAATAACTCTTTTTAAATTTTCTAATGCTTCTTTTTCATCTTCTCCATCACATATAATTTCCATATCTGTTTTTTCTGTAATTCCTGCCGCCATAATCATAAGTGGAGATTTTGCATTTATATTTTTTCCATTTACTATAAATTCTATATTAGATACATATTTCATAGCTTCTTTGGCAATTTCAGTTGCCGGTCTTGCATGAAGTCCAGTTTCATTTTTTATAACAATCTTATCTCTTACCAAAAAATCACCTCCAAATTATTCCCATACATTTTTCTTTAAACCTGCCATTATTGCCATAGAAACAATTGATCCTACAATTAAAGATACTAAATACCATCCCCAATTTCCTATAAGAGGAAGTACAAATATTCCACCATGTGGAGCCATTAATGTACAATTAAATGCCATTGACATAGCTCCTGCTACTCCTGATCCTATTACGCAAGATGGTAAAACTCTTAGTGGGTCTGCTGATGCAAATGGTATTGCACCTTCTGATATAAAAGATAGTCCCATAATATAATTTAAAAGTCCTGCTTGTCTTTCTTTTTTAGGAAGTTTTTTTGGAAAAAATGTTGCGATTAATGCTATTGCAAGAGGAGCAATCATTCCTCCTATCATTACTGCAGCCATAATTTCATAATGACCTTCTGCTAGCATTCCCGTTCCAAAAGTATATGCTGCTTTATTTACTGGCCCACCTAAGTCAACAGACATCATTCCTGCAAGTATAGCTCCAAGTATTACTTTATTTACTCCACTTAGTGAAAATAAGAAATTATTTAATCCTGTATTTATCGCAGAAACTACTGGATTTATTAATATCATAATTATTCCTATTAGTAATATTCCTGCAACAGGATAAATTAAAATTGTTCTTATTCCCTCTAAGCTTTTTGGCATAAAATTAAATAATTTTTTCAAAAATAAAATTACCCATCCACCAATAAATCCTGCAAGTAAAGCTCCTAAGAATCCTGAACTTACAAGCACTTCTTCTGGATTTGAAAGTGATGAAAATGTAGTTCCTGCCTTTGCAATAGCTCCTCCTACAAAACCTACAACAAGACCAGGTCTATCTCCAATACTCATTGCAATATATCCTGAAAGTATTAATAACATAAAGTCAAATGCCATTCCACCTATTGTCTTAAAAAATGCTGCAATTGGTGTGTTCATACCAAAATTTGATGGATTTATTGAATAATCATCTAGTAAAAATGCAATTGCAATTAGTATTCCTCCACCAACAACAAATGGAAGCATATGAGTAACACCACTCATTAAATGTTTATATACACTTTTACCATTGTTTTCATTATTTTCTTCTATATTTCCTTTTTTATTATAAATTGGTATATCATCATTTAAAGCTTTATAAATTAATTCTTTTGGTCTTCTAATTCCATCTGTTACTCCTGTTCTTAAAACTTTTTTACCAGCAAATCTTGATAAATCCACATTAACATCTGCTGCAATTATAATTGCTTTTGCTTTTTTTATCTCTTCATCTGTTAATATATTTTGTGCTCCTGATTGACCTTGTGTTTCTACTTTTATTTTATGTCCTATTTCATTTCCTGCATTTTCTAATCCTTCTGCTGCCATATAAGTATGTGCAATTCCTGTTGGACAAGCTGTTATTCCAAGTAGTTCATAATCTTCATTTTCATCTTTTTTTGATTTCTCTTGCATGCTTTCTGTATCATCTATTATTTTTAAAAATTCTTCTTTTGACTTTGCATTTAAAAGTTTATTTCTAAAATTTTCATTCATCAATAAACTTGATAATTTACTTAAAACATTTAAATGAACATTGTCTTTAGTGTCTGGTGCTGCAATTAAAAATAAAAGTTTTACATCTTTTCCATCTAAAGAATTGAAATTTACACCATCTGGTATTACCATTGCTGAAACTCCAGGTTTTGAAACACAATTTCCTTTTCCATGTGGTATTGCAATTTCTTCTCCTATTCCTGTTGTCCCTTCTTGTTCTCTATTAAAAACCAATTTTTCATATTCATTTAAATCTAATATATTTCCATTTTTAGACATTAAATCTATTGCTTTCTTTATAACATCTTCTTTTGAAAATGCTCTTACATTTAAATCAATTGCCTCTATATTTATTAAATCTGTAATTTTCATTTTGTGCCTCCTTCCTACAAATTTATTTTGACTTAAATTTTATTAAAATATTCAAGAATTTCTTCTTTTGTTCCTAAATAAATTGTACTAACAGTTGCAGTTGCAGATGAAATCCCTAACTTTAGTGCTTTTTCATAATTTTTGTATTTTAAAAATCCTGCTAAGAATCCTGCAATCATTGAATCTCCAGCTCCAACCGTATTTACTATTTTTTTAGGTTTTAAAGCACCTATATTGTATTTATTTTTATTTTCATCTATAAAAATAGCTCCTTCTTCTCCCATTGATACAATAATATTTTTTGCTCCTTTTTCCTTCAAAACTTGTGCATATTTTATAGCTTCTTTTTTGTTTTTTATTTTTGTTTTAAATATTTCTTCTAATTCTGGTTTATTAGGTTTTATTAAAAATGGTTTAAATTTCAATGTTTTTAACAATAAATCATTTGTCGAATCTACTATAATTTTTATATTTTTGTTTTTTAATTTTTCACATATTTTTTCATAAATATCTTGATCAATTCCATTTGGTATGCTTCCTGATAGAACAAGAAAATCTCCATCTTCTATTTTTTCTATTTTTTTATATAGTTTTTCTATATCTTCTTTTAAAATATTTGGTCCTTTAGTATTTATAGCTGTTTCTTTTGTTTTTTCTATTATTTTTATATTTATTCTCGAATTTTGGTTTTCTAATCCTATAAATTCTGTTTTTATATTATTTTCATTTAATTTTCTTTCTATTTCTTTTCCGGTAAACCCAGAAATAAATCCAATTGCAATAGATTCTATTTCTAAATTTTTTAATACAGTAGATACGTTAATTCCTTTTCCACCTGGCAAAATTTCTGTTTCTTTAGTTATATTTATCTTTCCTAAGTATAAATTTTCTAATTTTATTGTATAATCTAGTGCTGGATTTAAAGTTAATGTGTAAATCATGAAACTTCTCCTTTTGTTTTAAGTTTTTCCTATTATTTTGAAAATATACATAATTTGATAAAAGTAAAACCAGAGGCTTTATAAAACCTCTGGTTTATTTATTTCTTCTTTAAATTTTGTTACCCATTTATTAAATTCTGCTCCTAAAAATACGGTATAAAAACATGAATATGTCCACATCATTATAAGCATTAATGTTGTTAAGCTTCCATATGTCCAAGAAAATCCTTTAAATATATATAAATATTTTGAAAATACAAATGAGACAACATTAAGTGCAATTGCTCCAAATATGGCACCTAAAACTTGGCTTTTAAATGTTACTTTATGTTTTGGCATAAATCTATATAATAACAAAAACACTAAAAAAGTAATAAAAATAAATAATAGCTCTGTAAAAATAGATGAAAATATACTAAAATTTTTTACTCCGCCAAATTGTTCTTGCACAATATTTTTAAAAGTTTCTCCAAACACCAATACTGTAAGGCCACAAACTATTAAAACAATAAATAAAATTGTTTCTAATAAAACATTAAGTCTTAAATATATATATGAAGTTTGCTTTTTTCCATTTGTTTTATATACAACTTGCAATCCTTTTGTTAATGCAAATAATCCTTTTCCTGCCGCCCAAATTGTAAATATAATAGATACAGAAACTGTTCCAATAGATTTCGAATAAACTTCTTGAACTATACTCAAAACAAATTCATTCATACCTGTGGGAATAATTTTTGATATTGCTTCAAATAAAGTTTGTGGAGAAATATTTGTATATTGAATTAATGTAATTAATAAAATAATAAATGGTATAAAAGACAAAATTGTGTAATAAGCACATTGTGCAGAACATTCTCCTATACGATCTACTCTTATATTATACATTAATTTTTCTATTCGCTTATACCATTTATTTTTCTTTATTTTTTCCATAAAACATCCCTTATATAAATTAGCTTAATTTATTTACATTTTTTAAGAATATTATACTTTCAATAATATCTAATATAGAATAAATTACAACAAATACTCCAAGTGTTACTATAACTGCACCTGAATTACAAATAATAAATATTCCACATCCTGCCATAATTAATGCAATTACTAAACTATAAATCCACATATTAGATTCTATTGTTTTTAATTTTAATGACAAATTAAATCTTATAATTGCACTATATAATATCCATAATCCAATTATAATTCTAAATATAACCCCTATTTGATTACTATAACAAATAGTTACAAATCCTAAAATTATAGCTATTATTCCATATGCTATATCATAATTATAAAAATCATATTTTCCTTTATTATCTAAATAATTTATAATTTTGTATAACCCTATTAGCCCAAACATTACTCCTAATATAATAGAAATAACCTTTATTGTTCCTTCTGGTCTTGCAATTAATATTATACCTAATATTGCAAAAATAATTGATGAAATTAAAGAGCTCATTCCTGTTTTCTTTAATACTTTTTCTAAATATTCCATCTTTCTTTCCTCCTTTGATTTTTATTTTTATAATAATATTATTTTGGGAATAAATATTATAAGTCCAATTATTGCTGATCCTATTGCTATTACTAATACTCCTCCAGCTGAAATGTCTTTTGCTTTTTTTGCCATTTCGTTTTTTTCTTTTGTTATCATATCAACAACTATTTCTATCGAAGTATTAAATAATTCTGCACCTATTACTATAGAGAACAATATTATGCAAATAATCCATTCAAATTTACTTATTTTTAATATTATTCCCATTATTATAACCAATATCATTGTTGTAACATGTATTTTCATGTTTCTTTCTGATTTTAATGATGTTTTTATTCCACATATTGCATATTTAAAACTATTTATTATTTTTTTCAATTTTCTTGTTCCTTTTAAATATATTTTCATTTGCATTTTATCTTAAATGATATTTAAAGTCAAGGAATTATTTTAAATTATCTACTTTTAAAATATATTTATATTTGCTATTGTTTTTAGCTAAATTGCCTAGTTTTTCAAGTCTTGTTTGTGCTCCTTTTATATCTCCATTTACAAAGTTGTAAATTGTATTTATACCACTATTGTCGAATTCATTCATTCCATCTGATAATGTGCTAGCACCGCTATATAAAGTTTTTGCCCCTTCTTGTAATTGGTCCAAACTTTCGTTTCGTTGTCATTTTATCGCTTTTGTGACCACTAGTCAATATATTTATTTTAAATTGTTGACTATATTTTAAAATTATGTAATAATTATTATGTAACTTATTAAAATTCACATTAAGAAACGAGGTATTTTTATGAAGAAATCAGATGAAAAGAAAAAAATAAAAGAAGAAACTTTATTAAACTCTGCATTTAACCTTTTTACTAAAAAAGGCTTTAAAGATACGTCTATTCAAGATATTGCAGAAAGTGCAGGTGTTGGCAAAGGAACTTTTTACCTATATTTTAAAGATAAATATGATATTCAAAATAGATTGATTGAAAGAAAGTCTCAAAGGCTTTTTTCTGATGCTGTTAAAGCTTTAAAGAAAACAAATATAGAAAAATTTGATGAACAAATTATTTTTATTATAGATCACATAATTAATGCTTTAAATAAAAATCATATTTTATTAAAATTCATTTCTAAAAATCTTTCTTGGGGAATTTACAATAAAGCTGTTAGTAAAATTGCAGATTTAAGGTATTCTGAAGATGATTCTATTTATAGCATTTTTATGAATGGTGTGAAAGAAAATAATCTAAATCTAAAAAGCCCTGAGGCTACATTATTTATGATAATAGAGCTTGCAAGTTCTACTTGTTTTAATTCTATATTATATAGTATGCCTCTTCCAATTGAAGAATTTAAACCTTTATTATTTGATGAAATAAGAAAAATATTAAAATAAAAAATCAAGCATTTAACGCTTGATTTTTTAAATTACATATGCAAATACACTATATAAAATTAATGTAAGTGGCTTTCCTAAAACTATTATTGCTAAAAATTTCTTAAATGAAATATTGCTAAGTCCTGCAATATAACATAATAAATCATCTGGAAGGCCTGGTAAAACTATCCCCCATAAAAATATTTGTTCAAATTTATTTGTTCTTATATAGTTTAAATATTTATCTACTTGTTCTTTTTTAAATAAACTGTTTATTAATTTTAACCCATATATTTTAGATAAATAATAAGCTGTAACTGACCCTATTGCTAATCCTATTTCATTATAAATTAATCCTCCTATTGGACCAAATGCAAGTACTCCTGCTAAACAACTGGCCCCTCCTGGTATTACTGGAAAAACTACCTGTATTATTTGAATAAATATAAATAACAAAGGTGCAAATATTCCAAACTTTCTTATATAATCAATTAGTATGTTTTTGTCTCTAAATATTCCAAGTTTTATTCCATATATAATAAAAATTATTATTAATATTGTCATAATAATTGTTACTACATTAAATAAAACCCTTAATAATTTTTTCTTCTTCATCCTTTATATACCTACTTTTTAATGCACTATTTTTTGTTCCATCATTTAATACTCCACTATATACGTTAAGCACTCTTCTAGCATATGTTGTAGAGCTGTATTCTTCTGCTTTTTCCCTAACCTCTTTTTTTAATTTGTTTCTCAATTCATCATTTTTTGAAAATGTTATAAGCTTACTTATATATTCTTCCTGGTTGCTAAAAATACTATTCTTAGGTATCATATCAATAAATGCCATATCATTTATACATACTGGCACAATTCCTGATGCCATTGCTTCTATAACAGTTAAACCTTGAGTTTCAGAATTTGAAGCAGTTGCAAATATATCTGCACATTGATAATAATACTGTATTTCTTCTTGATCTATTTTTCCTGTAAATATTACTTTGTCAAATATATTAAGTTTTCTTGATATATTTATATAATTTTCCTTATCTGGTCCATCTCCTACAATTAGTAGTTTTATATTAAATATCTGTTTTTCTATTAATTTTTGATGAGCTTTTAATAAAAATTCTATATTTTTTTCTGGAGCCAGTCTTCCAACAAACAAAATTACAAAATCACTTTCAGATATTCCGTATTTTTCTTTTATTTCTTGAACTTTATCTTTTTTTACATTTTCTTTAAAAAACTTTTCTATATTTATACCACTTGGAATTACACTTATATTTTTGGTTATCATATATTTTTCTTTAAATAATTTATAAATCTTATCTGTTGGAACAATTGTCTCTTTTGCTGTTTTTACACAATATATTTTTGTAAGATCCTTAACTATTTTTTTGCTTAATTTGTCAAAATGATTGTGTGTAATATAATGAGTGTAATCTTCATACAATGTGTGATATGTATGTACAAGTGGAATTTTAAATTTCTTTGATAATAACCTTGCAAAGATTCCTATACCAAATTCTGTATGAGAATGAATTACATCTAAATTCCAACTTTTTATCTTTTTTATAGTTGATATTGGATATATTTCGCTTAGTCTATAATTATATATTCCAACCGGTATTCCGGGTATCTTTAATATTTTTTCTTCTTTATCATAAACATGTTTTACAATACTGTCATTTACAGTTACAATATAAACTACATGTCCCATTTTTATAAGAGCTTCTCTTAAATTATAAACACTTGTTGCTACTCCATTTATATATGGTGGGTATGAATCAGTAAATAATCCTATTCTCATTTTTATTTTTCCCCTCTAAAACTTCGCTATATGTTTCTTTTAATTTTTTTCCTATATTTTCACTTTTTCTTTCAATTGCAATTTTATATGCTTCTTCACTTAAACTTTGAATTTCTCCATTTATTATTTCTTCTATTTTTTGTTTAAATTCATCTATACTTTTGACCATATATACATTTTTCTTATTTATAAGCCAGCCATTAAATACAGGAATATCTCTTACTATCATATTTGTTTTACAACTCGCTGATTCTATAATAGTTATTCCTTCTGTTTCTTCATAAGTTGGTGCAATATATATATCACATCCGTTTAAAGCCTCACAAATTTTGTCTTGCTCTACGTATCCTGCTAAAATTAAATTATCTGGTTTATTTTTTATTGCATTTCTTACCTTTTTTCCTGAAAATATTATCGGACTATATCCAAACCAAATAAATTTGTATTCTGGCATTTTTTTTGCAAGTTCTATAAAATCAATTATTCCTTTTCTTTCTATGTAAAGCCCTATTCCTATAATCACTTTATCTGTCTTTTTGAGTTTATAGTCTTTTCTAAATTTTTCTCCTAATTCGTCATTTCTAGTAAATTTTTTTAACTCAATTCCATTTGATATTACTTTTATTTCGTTTTTTATTCCATATCCTTTTAGTAATTTTTTTGAATATTCAGTTGGTGTTATTATTACATCTCCTAGCGAATAACATTTTATTAACCATTTTTTAAATAATTTTGATACTTGATTTGAAAATATAAAGCTGTTTCTAAAATCCTCTTCTGTGCTATGTGCATGATATACTATTTTCTTTCCTTGTTTCTTTAATTTTTTTGCAATAAAGTAAGATTTTAAACCATAAAAATTTATATGAGCTATATCAAATTCATCTTTTGGATTTGTTGTATATTGAACTTTTACTGCATCAAGCGCATTCATTTGATGTTTTATAGCTTTTCCAAGCCCACTTTTTGCTAGTATCTTTTCATTTTCTGTATATAATAATACTTTCATTTTTTCCCCTTAATAAAAATCTTAACAAAGCTATTATAGCATAACTTTGTTAAGATTTCATTAATTTTTTGTTATATTTATATTAATTTATGTATTAAATAATTTTCCCTCCACCTACTACAATATCATCAATATAAAATACTGCTGATTGTCCAGGTGTAATTGCTCTTTGAGGTTCTTCAAATTTTACTTTTATTTTATTTCCATCTTGTATAATTTTTGCTTTAGCTTGTTTAGATGAATACCTTGTCTTTACTTCAACATCAAGCCAGTCATTTATTTCGTCAAATAAAAGTAAATTAATATCTTTAACTTCTAGTTCTGTTTTATATAATTCCTTTTCTTCTCCAACTATTACTTCATTTTTTTCTCTGTTAAATCCAAGAACAAATAGCGGAACTTTATTTGAAATTCCAAGTCCTTTTCTTTGACCAATTGTGTAATTATATAGTCCTAAATGTCTTCCTAATATCTCACCTTTAGAATTTACTATATTTCCTTTTTTTGGCTTTAGGTTAGAATTTATCTCTAAAAACTTTTTATAGTTTCCATCTGGTATAAAACATATATCCTCTGAATCTGGTTTGTTTGCAACTTTTAAGTTATTTTCTCTTGCAATTTTTCTTATTTCTTCTTTATTTTCGAAATCGCTTAAAGGAAAGATAACATGTTCTAATAGTTCTTTTGGAATATTCCACAATACATAGCTTTGATCTTTTTTTCCAGCATTAGATTTTTTAAGTACTGTTTTTTTATATTTTTCAGAATATTCAGTTTTTGCATAATGACCTGTTGCTATATAATTGCATCCCATTTCTTTTGCTTTTTCGTACATTAGTCCAAATTTCATATATTTATTGCATTCTATACATGGGTTTGGCGTTTTACAATTTGCATAACAATCTATAAAATCATCAATTACATATTTTCTAAATTCTTCTTTATAGTTGAATGTAAAATGTGGTATTCCTATCATATTACATACATTTTTGGCATCTATATATGTATTTGTATTACAGCAACTGCTTCCTACAAATAGTTCTAAAGTTGTTCCTATTACATCATAACCTTGTTTTTGTAAAAGAAGTGCAGATACAGAGCTATCTACTCCGCCACTCATTCCGAATTAATACTTTCTTATTTTCCATTTTATTTACAACAGCAATTAATGCTTCCTTTCCCATTTTCTTCGTTTTTATTTAATATATCTTCTAGTGTATGCCATGCTAAAAGTGCACATTTTACTCTTGCAGGCATGTTTGCAATATTTTTAAAAGCTATTGCATCTTCTAATTTTTCAAGTTCTTTTTCATCTTTTATTTCTCTTTTTATCATTTCTATAAATGTTTTTATTATTTCTTTTGCTTCTTCTATGGTCTTTCCCTTTAATGTATCTATCATTATTGATGTTGATGCTTGTGAAATTGCACAGCCATGTCCCAAAAAGGCCATGTCTTCTATTATTCCCTTATTTATTTTTACCTCTAAAGTTATTTCATCTCCACAGTTTGGATTATGCCCAATTTCTTCAAAATTTGCATCATTTAATTTCTTTTTGTTATATGAATTCATACTATGTTCCATTATTAATTCATTATAAATATTATCTAGCTCTTCCATTCTCTTTAACTCCTAATTCAATATTTTCAAATTTTTCTATAGGTTTTAAGTCTTCAGTTGCAACCTTCATTTCATTTCTAAATGTCACTCTTCTATTTGAATTTAGATCTTGTATAGTTTTATCCCAACGTTCTTCTCCAAATTCTTTTCTACAATTATTACCATATTCAGGAACTAAAACTGACATCCTTCTTTTATATTTAGCAACATTAAAAGCTATTTCTTCAACCATTTCTTCTGTCAAATTTTCTATTCCAACTTCTGTAGCTTTTTTTCTTATTTCTGAACTTAATTTTTCCTTTCTTAATTGTATTCCCTTTTCAAAATAATACTTCCAAATCTCAAAAATTGAACATTTTTCACCTTTAAAAGGATATATTTTTTCTTGCTTTGCCATTACGCATTTCCCCCTATATACTTTTCAAACATATTATACGCCTTATCTAATGCTTTTATTAATCTATCAACATCTTGTTTTGTATTATAGAAATAAAAGCTTGCTCTACATGTTGAATCAATGCCCAAAAATCTCATAAGAGGTTGTGCACAGTGATTTCCGTGAACGAACACATACACCTTCTGAATCTAAAATACTTGCTACATCATGTGGATGTACACCATTTATATTAAATGATATTACACTTGAGTGATTTTTGCTATTTGGTGTCATGTATAAAGTTATATAATCTAATTTTTTTAATTCTTCTCTTGCATATGATACAATTTCATCTTCTATTTCTTGTATTTTTTCATATCCTATATTTTGGATATAATCAATTGCAGCTCCTAAACCTACTACACCTTCTACATTTTGTGTTCCAGCTTCAAATTTATTTGGCAATGGTGCAAAAGTTGTTTCTTGTTCATATACATATTCGATCATATCTCCGCCCATTAAAAATGGACTCATTTTATTTAATATTTCTCTTTTACCATATAAGATACCAATTCCAAGAGGAGCAAGCATTTTATGTCCTGAAAACACAACAAAATCTGCGTCTAAATCTTGTACATCAATTTTCATGTGTGGAATACTTTGTGAGGCATCTAATACAACCACAGCACCTTTTTTATGTGCATATTGAATAATTTTCTTTACATTGTTTACAGTTCCTAAAACATTAGAAACATGTGTAATTCCAACTATTTTTGTTTTATCTGTTATTTTTTCTTCTATTTCTTCATCTGGCAATTCAAATTCGTCATTTATATACATATATTTTAAATTAGATCCTGTTACCTTGCATACTTTTTGCCAAGGAACTAAATTTGAATGATGTTCCATTATAGAAATTACAACTTCTTCATCTTTTTTCAAATTTTCCATTCCATAAGAATATGCAATTAAATTTAAACTTTCAGAAGCATTTTTACTAAATATTATTTCTTCTCTATGTTTAGCATTTATAAATTTAGCAATTTTTGTTCTTGTATTTTCATAAACTTCTGTAGCTTCCATACTTAGTGTATAAGCCCCTCTATGAGGATTAGCATTATAGTTTTCATAAAATTTTTTTATCTCTTCAATTACTTGTTTCGGTTTTTGTGTTGTAGCTCCACTGTCTAAATATGCTATATCCTGATTTTGTAAAAGTGGAAAATCTTCTTTTATATTCATTGTATTCTCCTTTTTCCCCCATTCCCCATTTGGGGGCGGAATTTTTTTGGGGAATCCACCAAAAAACTCCGTCCCCAAATGGGGAAAAATGAGTATACTATTATTATTATATTTTCTTGTCGATTTCTTCTAAAATTTCTTTTTTTATTTCTTCATTTTTAATTTTTTCTAAAATATTATTAAACTGAGCTCTTACTATTAGCTTTTCAGCATCTTCTTTGCTTAATCCTCTTGTCATTAGATAAAATAACTTTTTACTATCTATTTTTCCTGCTGCTGTCGAGTGATTTCCTTCAACATCTTCTTCTGTACATAAAAGCATTGGAAGTGCTATTGATTTTGCTGTTTCTGATAAAATTGTGCAATATTCATTTTCATTTCCTTTTGATTTTTTGCATCCTTTTTTAAAGTCTATTGTTCCTTTAAAATGTTTTTTGCATTTATCTTTTATAGCTCCTTTTACATCTATATCTACATTTGTTTTTTTACCATATGCTTCTACTATATAGTTTAAATCTATTACTTGTTCTTCAGTTCCTAAATATATTGTTTTTATTTCATTATTTGCGTTTTCTTCTTCTAAATTTGTATTGTAGTTTACAACAGTATTTTTTCCTCCAAATTCTGCTGTTATATATTTTACATCTGCATTTTCTTTTAATTCATTTTCTATTGAAACAAAATTGTTGGTTTTATTATTTAGTAGATTAACAATTATAATATTTAATTTTGAATCTTTTTCAGCAATTACTTTTATATTTCCATTATGAAAATATTCTTGTTCTTTATCTGAGTTAAATTTAAATATTATTGTTCCTTTGCTATTTTCTAAAGCATTTATTGCAATATTACTTACAAGATTTTTATTTTCACAAGAAAAATCAAAATTTAAAATTAAGTCTTCATCTAATTTTCCATTTATTTCTATTTTTAAATTTTTATTTGGTACTTGCTTTTGTAAAATATCTCCATTTCCATATTTAAAATCTAGTTTTTCTATGTTGTTTTCTGTAATAGATACATTTTTTCTATTTCCAATATATGTTAATCCCTTAAATTCTTCTAGCTTTTTAGGTATATTTATTTCTTTTAATTTTATATTATTTATTCTATAATTTCTTGCTGTTCTTATAGGAGTTTCATTTAATTTTAAATCAGTCATTTTTCTTCCTTTCTTATCCAATTGCTCCTTCAAGCTCAAGGTTTATTAAATTATTCATTTCAACAGCATATTCAATAGGAAGTTCTTTTGATATTGGATCTGCAAACCCTCTTACTATCATTGCTTTTGCATCTTCTTCTGATAAGCCTCTACTCATTAAATAGAATATTGATTGATCACTTATTTTTCCTATTTTTGCTTCATGTGAAAATTCCACATCATCTGTTCTTATGTCGTTTACAGGTATTGTATCTGATCTTGAAATATCATCTAACATAAGAGATTCACATGATACAGAACATTTTGAATTTTTTGCATTTTCATTTATTCTTACTAATGCTCTATATGTTGCTGCTCCGCCATTTTTTGAAATTGATTTTGAATTTATCAAACTTGATGTATTTGGACTATTATGAATAACTTTAAATCCAGTATCTAGGTCTTGTCCTTTTCCTGCAAATGATATTCCTGTATATTCTGTTTTTGCGCCTTCTCCATTTAATATACTCATAGGGTATAACATAGAAATTTTTGATCCAAATGATCCTGATACCCAATCAATTTGAGCATTTTTTCCAACAATTGCTTTTTTTGTATTTAAGTTTAACATATTTTTAGACCAGTTTTCTATTGTTGAATATCTTAAATATGCATTGTCTTTAACATATAACTCAACACATCCTGCATGTAAATTTACTTTGTTGTATTTTGGTGCACTACATCCTTCTATAAAATGAAGTGATGCTCCTTCATCTACTATTATTAATGTATGTTCAAATTGCCCTGACTCTGGAGAATTTAGTCTAAAATATGATTGAAGTGGAATATCTACTTTCACTCCTTTTGGTACATATACAAATGATCCACCTGACCAAACTGCTCCATGTAGTGCAACAAATTTATGGTCTGTTACTGGTACACATTTCATAAAATGCTTCTTTACAAGGTCTGGATATTCTCTTACAGCTGTTTCCATATCTGTATATATTACCCCTTGCTCTAGTAGTTCTTTTTTCATACTATGATATACAACTTCTGAGTCATATTGTGCTCCAACACCTGCAAGTGATTTTTTTTCTGCCTCTGGAATTCCTAATTTATCAAATGTATCTTTTATTTCTTCTGGAACATCTTCCCAGTTGTCTGCCATTTTCGATTTTGGTCTTACATATGTTGCAATCTCTTCCATATTTAGCTCTGATAGATCAGGTCCCCATGTTGGAAGTTCTAATTTATTGTATGTGTCTAATGCCTTTAATCTAAATTCCGCCATCCATTCTGGGTCATTTTTTTGTTTTGATATTTCTTTTATTATTTCTTTTGTTAATCCTTTTTTTATTTTAAAATCGTAGTTGTCTTTATTTTTTATGTCGTAAATATTTCTATTTATTTCTTCTAAGTTTGTTTTCATTTTTGAATTCCTTTCAAAATTTGATTTTTATGTTAATCTGTGTTATAATCCTCTCTGTAACTTGTAAATTAGCAACAACACGGAGGTATATTATGAGCAACAATCAAAATTTTCAGTATCAGGATCAGACGGTTCAACAATTAAGTCGCATTGCAGATGCACTCGAAGCCTTAGCCGAATATTACACTAAAGATACGTCACACCAGTTTATTCCGCCTCATAAAAGGCGTAAGTCGTCAAATCCAGATACAACAAAATAGTACCACCATTAAGCCGCATTTATTGCGGCTTTATTTTTTGTAATTTTTATATCCGTTTTCTTCTATCTCTTTTGCTAATTCATCATTTCCCGTTTTTACAATTTTTCCATCAACTAAAATATGAACATAATCTGGTGTTAAATTATGTAATATTTTAGTATTGTGAGTTATTATTAAAACAGCATTTTCATCATTTTTATACATTTCTACACCTTTAGATACTGTTTTTATTGCATCTACATCAAGTCCAGAATCTGTTTCATCTAAAATTGCAAGTTTTGGATTTAAAACAAGCATTTGAAGAATCTCGTTTTTCTTTTTTTCTCCACCTGAAAAGCCTACATTTAAGCTTCTTTCACTGTATTCTGGTTTTATTTGAAGTTCTTCCATATGTTTTTTTATTTCTTCTTTAAATTTAAATATCTTTACAGGTGCACCTGTTATTTTATTTTTTGCATATTTCAAGAAATTTGTAACTGTTATTCCTGGAATTTCTTCTGGTAATTGGAATGACATAAATATTCCTTTTCTTGCTATTTCATCTGTTTTTAAATTTGTAATATCTTCTCCTTCAAAAAAAATAGTTCCTTCTTCTTTGCTGTATGCTGGATTATTTAATATTGCATTTGCAGTTGTAGTTTTTCCAGATCCATTTGGTCCCATTATTACATGGATTTCTCCTTTATTTATTTTTAGATTAATTCCTTTTAAAATTTTCTTTTCTCCTGCATTTACATGTAAATCATTTATTTCTAAAAGTGTTTCGCTCATTTATTTTCTACTCCTTTTTCTATTTTTCTTCTTTTACATAGCCTACATCTTTCCTTGGCTATATCATAGTCACAATTTAAATCATTTAAGTTTAAAACTTTATGTACATATTTCGCTAAATGGTTATATGTATTATCTTCCATTGATAATTTTAGTTTTTCTGCCTCTCTTTTTGCTGCTGTTTCTTCCAATCCTATTACATCTTTAAAAAAGACATACGAAATATCATAAGCTTCTAGTATTTTTTTAGCTAAGTCTTTTCCTTTGTCTGTTAAATCGATTTTTCCATAAGCTTCATACTCTACCAATCTGTTTTCTTTTAGATTATTTATTGCTTTATTTACACTTGGTTTACTGCAATTCATTTGGTTTGCTATGTCTGTTACTCTTATTTCTTTATTTTGAATTTGCAGTACATACATTGTTTTTAGATATTCTTCTAATGCTTTTGATACCATTTTTATCTCCTTTTGTTAACTTCGGCTAACATTATATTATAATTTGCTCTTTGTGTCAATAGATTTAAGTTATTATTACCATTCATTCTGCTATATATACAAAAAGAATAAAGGAGATTTTTTTATCCTTTATTCTTTTTCTAACCAATATCTGTCATTTACACTTCTTGCACCTGTTATTTCCAAAATTTTCATATCATTATATTCTTTTAATCCATATCTTTTTAAAAATATTTCTACTCTTGGGCTATCTTTTCTTACAATTCTATACTTGAAAAAATCAAACAATTCATTTGATTTTTCAATTTTATTTAATAAACTGAAATTTCCAATACCCATGCATCCATCTTGTATAGCTTTTTTTAACTCTTCTTCATTTATTTCGAATATATATTCTTTTTCTTTCGACAATGTTCCAAGGTTATATATATTGCCCAAATTACTTTTCCATTTTAATATTAGATGCATATTTCGTCATCTCCTTGTTTTCTTTCTTCAAATATTTCTTTATATACTGCTTCTAGTTCTTCTTTTTTCTTTGAATAAAAATCACTAAAATAAGTTCTAATATCATCAGGAATATTTATTACTGTTCTTTCTTCTGATGTTTCAAATACATGATCTATGTCAAAGTCTTGAATTACTTCTTTTATATATTTTTTCATCCATACTTTTTCTTTATATTGATTTATAAATGATTTTATATCTGATAGTCCATTGTCACATTTCGTTTCATAAATCGTTTTATTTTTTACACCCGTGCAAAAGTCAAAATCATAAGCAGGAAATAGTCTTACCATTTTTCCATTAACCCCTAAAGACCAATTCACATTATGATTATCTACATATTCTATAGATTTTTTAAATATTTCTTGTCTTATAAATTCATCTAAGATTTCTTGTGTCTTATGTGTCGGAATATGTCTTAGTTCTAAAAACTTCTTTAATTGATCCATTCTTTCTGAAAAGATCAAAGTATCTTCACCATTACTATCCATAAGAATATTTGTACCTTCCCATATTTCTTCACCATTTGATTTTTCGTCCAAAGTTACAAGATATTCCAAATTTGGATTTGTCGGAATTTTTTGTTTTCCACTCGAAAATTTTGTAAAATAATATTCAACTGTATCTACTCCAAATATTTCTGTTCCAATATACGGAATAATTACATTATTATATTTACAAATCTTAAGTCCTTCTTTTCCATTTATTTTAATAAATTCATCATATGCTCCCATCACGCTATTATAAACTAGATTTTTTACTAGACATTGTACATTTGCTTTTTTTAGTTCTATCCAGGCATGTGCTGAAGCATATTGTCCTATATCATCATTAACTAAGTCATATTGTCCTTGTGTTAACACAATGTTATTGTTTTTGTCTCTTTTTAGTTTTTTGGTTTCATCTCTTTTTTGTGAAATCACTATGTTTTCATCTTTTTCCATACATTTTTAATCCTTACATAACATCTTTTTCTAATTTTTCTCTTACGATAATTCTAATAGGTGTACCTTGCATTCCAAATTCTTTTCTTATTTGATTTACTAAATATCTTTCATAAGAAAAATGGAATAAACTTTTTTGATTTACAAATATTACAAATGTTGGTGGTTTTGTTGATGCTTGTGTTCCATAAAAGATTTTTAATTTTTTGCCTTTGTCTGATGGTGGTTGTACAATTGCTATTGCTTCATTTATAACTTGGTTTAACTGACTCGTTGTAACTCTTTTTGCATTTTGCTCGGCTACTTCATTTATCATGCCAAATAATTTATCAACTCTTTGTCCAGTTTTAGCAGATATAAACATTATAGGTGCATATGATAAATATGATAACTTTTCATATATTGCTTTTTTGTATTTTTCCAATGTTCCTGTATCTTTTTCATATTCATCCCATTTATTTACAACAATTATTATACCTTTTCCTGCCTCATGTGCTTCTCCTGCAATTTTTGCATCTTGTTCTGTTACTCCTTCATTTGCATCAATTAGCATTAAACATACATCTGCTCTTTCTATTGCAAACAATGATCTTAAAACACTATATTTTTCAATTTTTTCTGTTACCTTACTTTTTCTTCTAATTCCTGCTGTATCTATAAAAATATATTTTCCATTATCATTTTCATAATATGAATCTATAGCATCGCGAGTTGTTCCTGCTATATTACTTACTATATTTCTATTTTCTCCTAGAATTTTATTTATTAAAGATGATTTTCCAACATTTGGTTTTCCAATTACAGCTACTTTAATTCTTTCATCATCTTCATTTTCATTTTTATTTTCTGGTAATTCTTCATAAACTTTATCTAAAACATCTCCAATTCCTTGTGCATTACTTGCAGAAACTGGCATAGGATCTCCTATTCCTAATTCATAAAATTCATATATATCTGATTGGAATTTTTGGAAACTATCAGCTTTGTTGCAAACTAATATTATAGGCTTTTTAGATCTTTTAAGCATTAAAGCAATTTCTTTATCTGCTGCAGTTACTCCTTGTCTTACATCTGTTAAAAAAATTATTACATCAGCTATATCAATTGCAATATTTGCCTGAAGTCTCATTTGAGTTAATATTACATCATCTTTTTCTGGTTCAATACCACCTGTATCGATTAATGTGAAAGTTCTTCCTCTCCAATTACTTTCTCCATATATTCTATCTCTTGTTACACCCGGAGTATCTTCAACTATTGAAATTCTGCTTCCTACTATATAGTTAAAAAAAGTTGATTTTCCAACATTTGGTCTTCCAATTATAGCTACTACTGGTTTTGACATTTTTCTCACCTCTTCTTTTTACATTTCTCTATTTTACTACATTTTATGTTTTTTTGCAACTATTCTGACATTTCCCATTTGGGGACGGAGTTTTTAGGGGAAAATCCCCTAAAAACTCCGTCCCCAAATGGGAATTTATTTTCTTACCCATATAGAACAGCTTTTGCCTTTTACTTTAAATACTCCACATCCTTCGCTGTCTATTGTTACAACATCAGAGCAGTTGTCTAAACAATCAATAAATTTTTCTCCAGCAAAGCTTGTTCCTACATACATTCTTTTTTCTGCATCAAATGAATTTGACCCAATTACCGCAAGCCCAGAATCCAAATGTCTATTGTCACCTTCTCTTGTCCAACCTATAATATTTTTATGGTCAAAATAATCATGTTGTCTGCCATATGCTTTTAATTTTCTAAGTGCTAGCAATGTTTTCATCATCGGTACAGGTTCTACATTTGAATGTGGTATTCCATATAAATCTCCATAAAATACACATGGGTAACCATCTTGTCTAAGCAATATTGTTGCATATGCAAGTTGTTTCATCCAAGGTAATATAAAGCTTTGTAAAGCCTGTCCTGGCTGTGTATCATGGTTATCCACAAAGGTTACTGCTTTTGATGGATTTTCTTTTACTAAAGTGCTTTCTAATAATTTTGACATATCAAATTCAGAATTTGTTGATGCATTGTAAAAATTATTGTGTAATGGCACATCAAATAATGACATTATTCCTCCGACTTCTGTTAAGTATTTATGAAGTTTATTTACATCTGTTGACCAATATTCTCCGACTGTAAATAATTCTTTTTGAGTTTGTTCTCTTATATATGTAAGCCATTCTTTATAAAATTTAGAGTCAATATGTTTTACTGCATCTAATCTAAATCCATCTACTCTTGTTAATTTTTGATACCATAGCCCCCATTTTTTACATTCTTCTACAACTTCTCTATTAGAAAAATCAAGGTCTGCTCCCATTAGATAATCAAAATTGGCAAATTCATTATCAACACTTTGTTGCCATTTTTTATCCTTAAATTTAAATATTGCATGTTCTCCTGTTGCACTATTTATATCTATTCCCGTAAAATGTGTCCAGTTCCACTCAAAATCTGAGTATTGGTGATGTCTTGCTGGAAATGTATATCTTGTTGCTGCTTTTATTTTTTCTACATCTCCTTCTTTAGTATGATCTCCCCATTCACATTTGTTTGCTAAAATATCTTGTTCTTTATCTGCTCCCATTTTATGGTTTAAAACAATATCTGCATATACGTTTATTCCATTTTGTTTTAAACTTTCTATTGCTCTTAAATATTCATCTTTTGTTCCATATTTTGTTGGTATACTTCCCTTTTGGTTAAATTCTCCTAAATCATACACATCATATACGCCATAGCCTACTTCATCTTTTCCGTTTATCCCTTTATATGCAGGTGGAAGCCAAACTGAAGTAATTCCAAGACTTGGAAGTATACTAGAATCTTCTTTTATTTTGTTCCATAATCCTTTTGGTTCATTTAAATACCATTCAAAATATTGAAGTATTGTTCCATTTATTTGTTTCATTAGTTTTTACATCTTCTTTCTTTTAATAAAAGACAGTCTTTTAAAAGAACTGTCTTTATATAAAATTTAAAAATTATCTAAAAAATTTATCATTTTTCCATCTTTTTTATATGATAGAATTGTATCTAGGTTTACATTTTGTATACTGTTAAAAATATTAATATCAGCGTTTTTGTATTTGTTTTTTAGCATTTTTATAATTTCTTTAGTTTCAGATCTTTTTGAGGTTTTGTCATTTTCTTTTAAATTTGCTTGCCTCTCTGTTATTTTGCATGCACATTTTATAAATTCTAAATTATTGTAATTCATCCAACTTATTATATCATCTTCTCTTACTAAATAAAGTGGCCTTATTAACTGCATTCCTGGATGAGAAGTACTTTTTAATTTTGGCATCATTGTTCCAATTTTTCCGCTAAATAACATTCCCATTAAAATCGTTTCTATTGCGTCATCAAAATGGTGTCCTAGTGCTATTTTATTGCACCCAATAGCTTTAGCTTTTTCATATAAATAACCTCTTCTCATTCTTGCACATAAATAACATTCATGGTCAGTCATTTTTTCAACTCTTGAAAATATGTCTGTTTCAAACATTTCTATTGGTATATTTAAAATTTTACTATTTTCAATTATTTTATTCTTGTTTTTTTCATTATAGCCCGGATTCATAACTATATATTTTACATCAAAATTATTTTTTCCATGTCTTTTAAGTTCTTGAAAACATTTGGCAAGTAACATTGAGTCTTTTCCGCCAGATATACAAACTGCAATTTTGTCCCCATCTTGAATCATGTCATATTCAACTATTGTCTTTACAAATTTGGCCCATATTTGCTTTCTATATGTAGTTATTATTGTTCTTTCAATTTGTTTATCTCTTTCCATTTTACCGTCCTTATAATTCTGCATAATCATCTGGTATTTCAAAAGAATTTTCATCTACATTATCTGAAAAATCTATTTTTAATAATTCTTCATCTTCACCTGATATTGTTTTTATATATGATATTTTTCCGTTATCAAAGTAAAATCTTGTTTTTATTTCATTTTGTTCATCATATTTTGTCATTATAAAAAATGCACTAATATCGTCATATTCTTCGTAATAATAGTTTTTTCCATTTATCTTTTCATGACCACTTTCATAACTTTTTTCACTTATTCCAGATAAACCATTTTTTATAATATCTGCATCTATTTGATTTCCTTCATATTGATAATATTCCTTTTCTTCGTGCATTACATAAAATGCGGTTTCATCTTTTATTAAAGTTGTTGTATGATCATTATCTGATTTTGAATCTATACTCATATCAGATCCTTTTTTAGATACTGATAGAGTATAGTTCATATCCATATTTTCTTCTGTCATTGAAAATGTGTAATTTTCATTTTGACATATTTTATCATACATTTTTACTGTAAAATCTTTTTCTTTATGAGTTACAGCAATACTGATAGCTATTATTAATATTATTATTAAAATTACAAAAACAATTTTTGATATTATACTTTTTTTCATCTAATCACCCAAACAAATTCCAATATCTCTTGCAGTTTTTATTAAATCATCATCTAATTTAACTGTTTTCATGTTACTGTCTTCAGTTCCACCTTCAACTGCTCCTATTACTTTGTTGTTTCCAACTACATCTTCTAATGAAACATAATCTAATTTTCCATCTTTTAATACTGTTAAAACATTAAATTTTCCTTCTAAGGCTAATTCCATAGCTTTTGCTCCATATTTTGTTGATAATATTCTATCTGTTGATGTTGGAGTTCCACCTCTTTGTAGATATCCAAGTGTTGTATTTCTTGCAATTAAACCTGTACGTTTTTCTAATTCTTTTGCAACAATATCTCCTGCTCCTCCAAGTTGAATATTTATAACACCTTTTCCACCTTCTCTTGTATCTTTTACAGAAATACTTCCTCCTTTTGGGTATGCTCCTTCTGATACTACAACTACACTAAAGTTTTTACCAGCTTTTTTTCTTGCTTCTATTTTTTCTACTACTTTATCTATATCATATGGAATTTCTGGAAGTAAAGCTACATCTGCTCCACCTGCTATTGCTGATTCTAAAGTTATCCATCCTGCATATCTTCCCATTACTTCTAATACCATTATTCTATTATGTGTTTCTGCTGTTGTATGAAGTCTATCTAAGCTCTCAGTTGCAACAGATACAGCTGTATTAAATCCAAATGTAACATCTGTACATGCAACATCATTATCTATTGTTTTTGGAACACCTATAACATTTATTCCTCTTAATGAAAAATCTCTTGCAGATTTTTGTGTGCTATCTCCTCCTAATGTAAATAAACAGTCTATTCCATCATCTTTTAAATTTTTAACACATACTTCTGATAAATCTTTATATACTTCTTTTCCGTCTTCTATTACTTTGTAATTAAATACATTAGAATTTAATGATGACCCTATTATTGCTCCACCTTTATGCAATATTCCTGAAGTTACTTGTTCATGATCTAGTTTTATATAGTTATTGTTTAATAAGCCATTAAATCCATCTATAAACCCATAACATTCTACACCGTTTTTCTCTGCTGTCCTTGTAATTGCACGTATTACTGCATTTAATCCTGGAGCATCTCCACCATTAATTAATATTCCTACTTTTTTTAACATAATTTACACTCTCCTCTTTTTATTAATTTGTATAATAACCTTTATCAGTTACTTTTTTTATGATCCCATACCTTTCTTTGTCTTTTATAGCAAATTTATATCCAACACCTTCTGGCGGGTGACCATCTAGAACAAATCCAATATTTGTTTCTTCTTTCCATTTTTCTATTGTTTCTTTTAAATTTTTTATTACTTTTATGATGAATTTATTTTTTTCATCTACTGTTTTTCCGTTTTTCATAAGTTCTGCCATTTCATTTGTTCCAATATATCCAAGTGATAAATTTGAATATTTACCTAACAACATTTTATCAATCTTTTCGCCTGGCTTTAACCTTGCAACTCCTCCATCTTGCCAAATAATTGGGCTTACATCTGAAAGAGTTCCTAAAAGCTGGTAGTGCCTACACATTAAAGCTTCTTTGCATAGTTCTAATCTTTCGTCTAAAATCCTATAAAATTTTTCTTCATTCTCATCAGCTTCTATTGCTATTTGTGGCAAGTTTATACTTACTATTCCCTGATTGAATTTTCCTATAAATTTGTAATTTTCTTCTTTAAGTTCATCAGGCATTTGTTTTATTATTTCTTCTTTTATGATTAAATTTTCTTTTAAGTATTCTTTTTCATGATTTAAGTCCAAATATAATAAAATATCAAGATTTTTCCCGCCTGTTGTAGTTAAAGTTTTTAATTGTTTTCTTAGTATTTTTACTCCATTTTGTAATTCTTTTTTTATTAGTTTTTCTTTTATTTCTTTTGTTTTTTCTTTACTTACCATGTCGCCAAATTCTTCATTTAGTTCTTGTTCATAATTTATATTACTTTTATTTAAAAACTTTCCTAAAAAACTTAAATCTATATATTGCATGCCATATAAATTACTTCCAACTTGTGCAATTATTTGGGTTAAAATGTTACATGCTGTTAAAAAACTTTCTGGCTCATCTATTTGAACATCATTAATTTTTGTTCCATTATATAACATATCTTTTACATTTGTAACACAGTGATTTATAATTGGCTGAACAAAATAGTCTGAATTATGAAAATACAATATACCTGCCTCATTTGCTTTAGAGATTTTTTCTGGTAATAATAACCTTTTTGTTAAATCTTTTGATACTTCACCTGCAATATAATCTCTTTGTTTTGAAGCAAGTAATGTATTTTGATTTTGATCCATATTTAAATTTTCTTTACTTTGTTTTCTTATTAATCCTAGTATTGTTTCATCTGTTGTGTTGCTCTTTCTTACTAATGCTCTTGTATATCTGTATACTATATATTTTTTTGCAAGCTCATATTTTCCTATTTCCATAAGTTTTTGTTCTATTATGTCTTGCATGTCTTCAACTAGGATTCTTTTTTTGTCTATTTTTTCAACATAGTTTGTTATTTTTTTTATATCTTCTTTATCAGCTTTATTTATGTCTTCTATTACTTCGTTGTTTGCTTTTTCAATTGCTATTATGATTTTATTTCTATCATAGTCTACTACTCTTCCGTCTCTTTTTATTACTTTCAAACTTTCGCCTCCTTGCTTTTTTTCGGCTACTTTTTATTCTTCACAAGTATATCATATTGAAAAAAAAAATACCACCTTTATAAAAAAATTTTTCATTTTTATTTTTGTTGCATTTGCAACATTTTTATGATATATTCTTGTCGAAAGGAGCAAATAATGACGACGAATTTTGATGACTCAAGTTTCTTTAAAGATTTTAATGATAGTTGCAATAAAGTAACTAAACGTTCATTTAAAAAAGGAGAAGTAATTACGACATATATTGAAAAAAGAAATCAAATGTGTATTTTGCTTTCTCGGATCAGCGAATTTAATTAGATATGATTTTAATGGAAATAAAACTATAATATTTCAATTTACTAAAGGCGATATTTTTGGAGAAGTATTATATCCTACAAATACAAATAATGAGTTATTTGTAGAATCTAAAGAAAATTGCGAAATTTTAAGTTTTATATATGATAATATAATGAAAGAATGTAATACTAAATGTAAATTTCATAAAGAATTAGAAAAAAAATTACCAATTTTAATAATGAATAATACAATAAAATTAAATACTCGTATAGAACTTTTAACCAAGAAAAATATACGTGATAAACTACTTACATATTTTAATTTGCAATCAACTAGAACATTAAGTAAAACTTTTACTCTTCCATTTTCTTTAACAGATCTTGCTGATTACTTAAGTGTAGACAGAAGTGCAATGATGAGGGAACTTTCTCATTTAAAAGAAGAAGGTTTTATTCAAAAAAAGGGAAATACTTTTACAATTTTAAATTCATAACATTAAATCGGACGGTGCTTTTAAAAGCATCGTCCGTTTTAAACTATCCATTTAAATGACTACAAATGTGTTTTCTTGTAAGTTCCATTAAATTTAATTTTGTAAATCCTTCTACTTGAGTTTTGGCTCTATCACCTTTCAATTCTTCTTTTAAGAGATTTTGTATTTTTTCCTTATTTTCTTTTTCTTTCATGTCAATATAATCAATAATAATTATTCCACCAATATCTCTTAATCTAAGTTGTTTGGCTATTTCTATAGTTGCTTCTTTATTTACTTTAAAAATAGTTGATTCCAAATCTCTGTTTCCTGTAAATTTTCCAGTGTTTACATCTATTGCTGTTAATGCTTCTGTTTTATCAATTGTTATAAATCCACCACAATTTAGCCAAATTTTTCTATTTTCAATTTTTTCTATTTGTCCTATTAAGCCATATTCTTCAATTAGATCTTTTTTATTTTCATAAGAAATTTCTATTTTTTGATTTTCAGCATTTTCTTTTATTTTTTCATATTCCTCTTTGCTATTAGTTGTTATTTTATCAATTTTTTTAACACTTAAATCTATAAGCATTTTTTCGACAACATTTTCACTTTCCCATATTAATTTAGGCTCATTTTTGCTGTTTTTAAATTCTTTTTCAATATTTTCCCATCTCTTTAATAATAAGCTAATATCTTCTTTTATTTCTTCTTTAGATGCACTTTCTGCTGATGTTCTTATAATTGCTCCAAATCCTTCTGGTAAATTTTCTTTTATAAATTTTACTAATTCATTTTTCTTTTCTTTATTATCTATTTTTTGAGAAATTGTAATAAAATCTATATTTGGCATTATAACAACAAATCTTCCAGGTAAACTTATATGTGTAGATACTCTAGCACCTTTTTTATTATCACTATCTTTTTTTATTTGGATTAATATTTTTTGGTCTTGTTTTAATACTTTTTTTATATCTATAGATGTATCTATTTTTTCTTTTCTTTCATCAACTTGTGGAAGAGCATCTTTTAAATGGATAAATCCTTTTTTGTCACTTCCAAAATCAACAAAAGCTGCTTGCATTCCATTAATTATGTCTCCAACTTTTCCTACATAGATATTACCTTCTATTCTTCTTTTTTTATCTTCTTCTGTGCTTGTATAATATTCTATAATCTTTCCATTTTGTAACAAAATTATATTTTCTAAGTTTTCTTTTTTATTTATGATTAATTCTAACATTGTTTTACTCCTTCAGTTTTTTGCATTTATCACATTCATTGCCTTATCAATTCCATTTTTTATGATTTCCTCTACTGCTTCTAATCCTGTATTTATTCCTGGAATTAATTTATCATATTCTTCTTTAGAAACTTTTCCTATAACATAATTTATCAAATCTGATTTTATTAATGGTTTTCCTGTTCCTATTCTAACATGAGGAAATTCTGTTGTTTTAAGGTTAGCAACAATTGATTTCATTCCGTTATGTGTTCCTGCTCCACCTTTTTTCCTCAGTTTTACAATTCCTGGTTCTATATCTATGTCATCATATATTATAATTACATCTTGCATATCTATTTTATAATAGTTTATAAATTGTATAACTGAATCTCCACTTAAATTCATATAAGTTTGTGGTTTGCATAAAATCACTTTTTCATTTTCAATCATACCAGAACCATATAATGCATCAAAGCCTTTTTTTTCTACACTTATGTTATATTTTTTAGCTAATTTGTTTATAACGTCAAATCCCATATTATGTCTTGTCATACTATATTCTGGCTCTGGGTTTCCAAGTCCTACAACTAAATACATCTATTTTTCCTTTCTTTAATTAGCTTTTGCTAATTTTCCTAAAAACTTTTCTCTAACTTTATCTATTAACATATATACAAATTTATCTTTAAAGTAAATTAATATTCCAAAATATATTAAAACTCCTAATATTATTTGAACTACCATACAAATAACTCCTGATAAAACAAGCCTTACCATCATACATGCTGTAAACATTATTAATCCTGCAAATAGATATTTTATTCCAAGTTTAAACATATATTTTAAGTTTATTTCGTTTTTTACGTAATGCATCTGCATTATATCTACAACCACTTGTGATAATACTGTTGCTATACATGCTCCTTTAGCTTTCCATAGATTTATCATTATATAATTTAAAATAAAGTTTACAACTACTCCACTAAGGACTGATAATGTAAATTCTTTTTGCCTTTTTGTTGGAAGTAAGTACTGTGTTCCAACAATATTTGAAATTCCCATAAGCAAAATTATTGGGGCAATAATGTTCATTAAAACAACTACCTCTTCATAACCTGGTCCGAAAAACCATGGTACAAAATCTCTTGAAATTGCAATCAATCCAAACATTATTGGGAAACTTAATAAATATGTAAAATTAAAGGATTTTTTCATGCAATCATTAATTTGCTTCTTTTCTCCATTTGCAAACATATTGGCCATTCTCGGTACCATTACTGTTCCAAGTGAAGTAACAAGTGTAAGTAGCACCCTTATTATCTTTTGGCTTTGTTCGTAATAGCCTGTTTCTGCTTTATCTGTAATTATTTTTCCAAGCATTGTAGTATCTAACATATTGTATATTTTATTTGATACTTGTGGAATAAATAGTAAAAGTATTGCTGGTATTTGTCTTACTATATTGATGTTTTTTACTTTTACTCCCTTAAAATATTTTGGTAAATAAAACCATAATGATATATTTCCAAGTAAATCTGCAAAAGCATATATTGCTAAATATTTATTTAAATCTGATTCTTGTTTTACTATTAGAAATATTAACCCTACACTTATTAGTCTTACAGCTATATTTCTAAGTACTGTTTTTTTAAAGTCTTCCATTCCTTGGAAGAACCAACTTATATCAAATGCTGCAGCTATCAGCTCAAAAAATAGTATTTTATAATAACTGCTATATTCGCCCTGTCTTGCAAATGATAGATAATATATTACAGACGCAATTGAGATTGTTATAAATCTAAATAAAACAAGTTCTATAAATATTTTTTTCTTTTTTGTTTTGTTGTTTTGTACATATGCAATTTCTCTTTGACCATACATTGATATTCCAAGTGATCCAAATAATACGAAATAATTTACTATAGTATAAGTATAAATATATATTCCATTTCCTCTTGCTCCTAGAACTCTTGCTAGATATGATGCTGTTATAAGTGGTAAAATCAAAGTTAGTATTTGATATGATAAATTATATAAATAATTTTTTGCTATACTTTTTTTTGCCATTTTCTTCCTTCTTTTCGTTTTTTATTTTTTTAGAGTATATCAAATTTAGTATACTTTATCAATAGCTTTGACAAAAAAATAAAGCAGCTTTTAAATAGCTACTTGTATTTTTATGCAAGACCATATTTTTTCTTGAATCTGTCTGCTCTACTTCCTGCTGTATCACGTCTTACTAAGTTACCTGTCCAAAATGGATGACATTTTGAGCATATATCAACTTTCATTTCTTTTTTTGTTGATCCCACTGTCATTACGTTTCCGCATGCACATGTTATTGTTGTTTCTTCATAATTTGGTTGAATGTTTTTATTCATTATTTTCACCTCTTCTTCCTTCCGTTTTGCATGTTCTTTGACATGCTCTTTAGATGTTATGAACTATGTTATCATATTTGTTTAAAAATTTCAAGTATTATTTTATTACATTTTCTTTGTCTTTTTCATATTCATATTGTTCTAACATATATCTTGCTGATGTAAGTGCTTCTTTGTTAAATGATATTCTGTTTACTAGTTTTAATACTATGTTGAATAGACATGCTACTATTAATATTAAAATACATACCTTTTTCCATATTTTAGATAACATATTTTTCTCCTTTTTTGTTTTTAAGCAATATTTTTCCAAAAATTGCTTTTCACACATTGTTTATTATACAGTTTTATTTGTTTATTGTCAAGTGCCTATTTCATCTTTTCTTTAATTCTAACTAATGTATTTAAAGCATCAATAGGTGTTAATTCGTCCAAGTTTACCATATCTAGTTCATGTGCAACTTCGGCTAACTTATAATTAAACAAATCAAATTGTCCTTCAACTTTTTTCTTGTCCTCTTTTTCAGGCTTTTTGTCTTTTAAAATGCTCTTTCTTTCTAAAGATCTTAAAATTTCATTAGCTCTTTTAGTTACATCTTTTGGAACTCCTGCTAACTTTGCAACATGTACTCCATAGCTTTCGTCTGTTCCACCTTCTACTATTTTTCTTAAGAAAATTATGTCTTCGCCTTTTTCTTTTACTGCAATAGAATAATTTTTTATTCCATTTCCTTCTTTTTCTAATGTTGTCATTTCATGATAATGTGTTGCAAATAATGTTTTTGCACCACATTTATTTTTGTCTGCAATATATTCTGCAACAGCCCATGCAATTGATAATCCATCATATGTTGATGTTCCTCTTCCTATTTCATCTAATATTACCAAACTATTTTTAGTTGCTTCTTTAAGAATTGTTGCAACTTCCATCATTTCTACCATAAAAGTACTTTGACCCATACTTAAATCATCTGATGCTCCAACTCTTGTAAATATCTTATCTACAACTCCTATTGTAGCTCTCGTTGCTGGAACAAAACTTCCAACTTGTGCCATTAAAGTAATTAAAGCTACTTGTCTCATATATGTAGATTTTCCTGCCATATTAGGTCCTGTTATTATTGCAAGTCTGTTTTCTTCTGTATCTAAATATGTATCGTTTGACACAAATTCTCCTGATGATAGCATTTTTTCTATTACAGGGTGTCTTCCTTCTTTTATGTCTAAAATTCCATCTTTATTAATTTCTGGTTTACAGTAATTCATTTCTTCGGCTACTTGTGCAAAAGATGTAAGTACATCTAAGCTAGATATTGCCTCTGCTGTTTTTTGCATTCTTTTTACATTTTTTGCAATTTCTTCTCTTATTTGTCTAAACGCTTCAAGTTCTAGTTTTATTACTTTTTCTTCGGCTCCTAGTATTTGATTTTCCATGTTTTTTAATTCTTCTGTTATATATCTTTCTCCATTTGTTAATGTTTGTTTTCTAATATATGTATCTGGAACCATGTTTTTATATAGATTTGTAACTTCTATATAATAGCCAAAAACTTTATTGAAACCAATTTTTAATGATTTTATTCCTGTTTTTTCTTTTTCATCTGCCTCTAATTTCATAAGCCAAGATTTACCATCTGTTGTTGCATGTTTTAAAGTATCTATATCCTCATTATATCCAAGTTTTATATATCCTCCATCTTTTGTGGACATTGGTGGATCATCTACTATTGATTTTTCAATTAATTCATGCATATCTTGAAGTTCATCTATATTTTGATAAATATCTTTTAAGTATTCAGATTTTACATTTTCTAGAACCTTTCTTATTTCTGGTAATTTAGATAAAGAATTTTTTAATGTTATCATATCTCTTGGAGTTCCATTACCATACGCCATTTTTCCAGCTAATCTTTCGATATCATAAACTTTTTTTAGATTGTCTATAACTTCTCCTCTAAGCATTATGTCATTTTTTAATTCTTCTACAGCTCCAAGTCTTCTATTTATTTCATTTACATCTATTAAAGGATCATTTAGCCAACGTCTTAGAAGTCTTCCTCCCATTGATGTAGATGTTTTGTCTAATACCCATAAAAGAGTTCCTTTTTTCGATCTGTCTCTTAATTTTTCTGTAATTTCTAGATTTCTTCTTGCATTTATATCAAGAGACATATATTTTGAAACTGAATAAATTACAACTTTATTGATATGACCTAAATCTGTCATTTGTGTGCTTGTAATATATTCTTTTAAGGCATTTATACTAGCAATTGCAAGTAGCTTGTCATCTGCTGACTCTATATCATTTCCATTATTATCTACTAACCTAAAATCTTGAATGACTTTAGATATATCTTCACTAAAATAACTTTCGTCACAACTTGTTATATATGTTTCTGGAAATCTTGTTTTTATTTTTGTTATTTCTTCAGTTGATTCATTCATTAATTTATTTGCTACAATTTCAGCAGGAGAATATCTTGATATTTCGTCCATTAATAAAGAAAAATTATTATTTTCTTTTATTTCAGTAGAATAAAATTCACCTGTTGATATATCACTTATTGCAATTCCAAAATATAATCCAGCTTTATAGATGCTCATTATATAATTGTTTTTTCTTTCTTCTAGCATATTTGATTCCACAACTGTTCCAGGGGTTACAACTTTTATTACTCCTCTTTTTACTATTCCTTTTGTTGTTTTTGGATCTTCTAGTTGCTCACATATAGCTACTTTGTACCCTTTTGATACAAGTCTTGCTATATAGTTTTCAGCTGCGTGAAATGGTATTCCTGCCATTGGAGCACGTTCTTCTAGGCCGCAGTCTTTTCCTGTTAATGTAATTTCTAGTTCTCTTGAAACTAGAATTGCATCATCAAAAAACATTTCGTAAAAATCTCCTAGCCTATAAAATAGTATACAGTCATTATATTGTTCTTTTGTTTCTAGATATTTTTTCATCATTGGTGAACATTTTTCTTTATCTACTATCATCTTTTTGTACTACTCCTTATTCTAAACTCTTTCTCCTTTAAAATACCACATATGATCTTCTGTTATTTTTACATTAACAATAGAATTTATTAAATCCTCATTTCCTTCAAACACAACAATTTTGCTTGTTTGAGTTCTTCCTGTTAACATTTTATCATTATTTTTGCTTGGTCCTTCAACTAAAACTTTTTGAATTGTATTTTGATATTCTTTATTATTTTCTGCAATTTGATTTTCTACTAATTCTTTTAATCTATCAAATCTTTTATGTTTTATTTCTTCTGGAACTTGGTTTGGCATTTTATCTCCTGGCGTTCCAACTCTTCTAGAATAAATGAACATAAATACTTGCTCATATCCAACTTTTCTTACAACATCTAAAGTATCTTCGAAATCTTCTTCTGTTTCTCCAGCAAATCCTACAATTATATCAGTTGAAAATTTGATATTTGGTATTCTTTTTTTCATTTTTTCTACTAGTTCTAAATATTGTTCTTTTGTATATTTTCTATTCATTACTTTTAACATTTTAGTACTTCCAGATTGAAGTGGTAAGTGTACAAATTTGCATACTTTGTCACATTTTGCAATTGCTTCTATTACGTCATCTGTAAAATCTTTTGGATGTGGAGATACAAATCTTATTCTTTCTACTCCTTCTATTTCATTTATTCTCATTAAAAGTTTTGCAAATGAATCTATTTCTTTATAATCCCCATCTTCATCTATTAGCTTTCCTTGTTTTATGGCTTCCATTTCAGAACGTAAATATGAATTTACATTTTGACCAAGAAGCATTATTTCTTTATAGCCTTGTCTTACCAATTCTTCTACTTCTTTTATTATATCTTTTGGTTTTCTACTTCTTTCTCTTCCCCTTACATATGGAACTATACAATAACTGCAGAAGTTGTTACATCCATACATTATGGTAACAGATCCTTGTGTTTTGCTTTCTCTTTTTATTGGTAAATCTTCATAAACCTTTCCTTCTATGTCTATTACATCTTGTATTCTCTTTTGATTTTTTAATACAGAATATAAATCTTCTGGTAATTTATGTAATGTATGTGTTCCAAATACAATATCAACATACTTAAATGATTTTTTTATTTTTTCTAAAATGTGTTCTTCTTGCATCATACATCCGCCAATTGCTATTATTAAGTTATTTTTTTCTTTTAGATTTTTTAATTCTCCAACTTTACCAAATAGCCTTTCTTCTGCATTTTCTCTTACACAACATGTGTTAAATATTGCTAGGTTTGCTTCATTCATGTCATCAGTTTTTTCATATCCCATTTCTTCTAACATTCCACATATTTTTTCAGAGTCATTTTCATTTAATTGGCATCCCATAGTTAAAATAGTATATTTTAGTTTTTTGTTCTTTATTATCTCTTCTACCTTTTCCATATATTGTTTTTGTTTTTCTATTTCTTGATTTGTATTCATTAAAAAATTCCTTTCTTTTACGCTCTTTTCGTTTAGAAAGTATATCATATTTTAGGTCAAAAATCTACATTATAAGATTAAAAATAAGAAAAAAGTATGCGAATTTAAAATTCACATACTTTTAAAGTTTTTTATTTTACAACTTCAACAAAAATATTTAGTTTTTCACCATTTATTGGGGTTTCAGCATATTCTTTATTTTCTTCGTTGTATAAAACATTTTTAGCTAATGTATCATGTTTAATAATATCTTCATATTTTTTTACAACCTTTTCTAGTTCTTCATTTCCTGAAACATATAGATTGATATTATCCATAACTTCAAATCCACTTTCTTTTCTGATGTTTTGAACTTTTGATAGTATTTCTCTTAAATATCCTTCTTCTCTTAGTTCTGGTGTTATTTCTGTTTCTATAACAACTCCGATTTCACCCGTTCCACTAAATGCAAATCCATCTTTTCCTTGCATTGTTACAAGTAAATTCTCTTTAGATAAAGGTATTTGGACATCTCCAATTTCAATATATTCAATATTACCTGCTTCAACTTTTGTTGCAAGTTCCATTTGATTAAATTCTGCTATTTTTTGTTTTATAGCTGGAATTAATTTTCCATATTCTCTTCCAAGTACTGGTAAATTTGGTTTTATTTCAAATTCAACATAATCTTTCATGTCTGCACTTAAAACAACCTTTTTTACATTAAGTTCTTCTTTTACTATATCACTATAATATTCTGGAAGATTTTTAACAGATATAAGCATTTTTGATAATGGTTGTCTGTTTTTGATATTTACTGAATTTCTTGCACTTCTTCCAAGTTTTACTATGGTATAAGCTAAATCCATTTCTTCTTCAAGTTTTTTATCAACTTCAGCTTCATTTGCTTCTGGCCATGAACATAAGTGTATGCTTTCTTCTGCTTCTTTATCTAGTCCTACAACTAAATTTTGATAAATTTCTTCTGTCATAAATGGTACAAATGGTGCTGAGATTTTACTTAATGTAACTAATACTCTATATAAAGTAACATATGCTCCTATTTTGTCGTCTGTTAATTCTGTTCCCCAGAATCTCTCACGATTTCTACGTACATACCAGTTTGAAAGTCTATCTGTAAATGCTTCTATTTGAAGTGCACTTCCTGTTATGTCATATTTGTCTAATTTTTCTCCAACTTCTTTTACTAATGTATTTAATTCAGAAATTATCCATTTGTCCATTATATTTTCAGACTTAAAGTCTTTATAATTTAATGGATTAAATTTGTCTATTTCAGCATATAAAACATAGAATGAATATACATTCCATAATGTTGCTAAAAATCCTCTTTGAGTTTCTTGTACGTTTTCTAAAGATAATCTTGTAGGTAACCATGGTGCTGAACATGTATAGAAATGCCAACGTGTAGCATCTGCTCCAACTGTATCTAGTAGTAAGAATGGATCTACTCCGTTTTTCTTTGATTTTGACATTTTTTGTCCTTTTCCATCTAATACGTGTCCTAAAACAATACAATTTTCAAATGGTGTTTTTCCAAATAAAGCTGTTCCTATTGCTGTTAATGTATAGAACCATCCTCTTGTTTGATCAACTGCTTCTGAAATAAATCCTGCTGGGAATTCTTTTTCAAATAATTCTTTATTTTCAAATGGATAATGTAATTGGGCAAATGGCATTGATCCAGAGTCAAACCAACAATCTATAACTTCTTTAAATCTTTGCATCTCTTTTCCACATTCTGGACATTTTAAATGAACATTGTCAATATATGGTTTATGTAATTCTATATTTTCTGGACAATCTACTGCTTTTTCTTTTAATTCTTCAATTGATCCTATACATTCTAAGTGTCCACACTCACATTTCCATACTGGAAGTGGTGTTCCCCAATATCTATCTCTTGAGATTCCCCAATCGATAACATTTTCCAAGAATTTTCCAAATCTTCCTGTACGTATTGTATCTGGATACCAATTTACTTTATTGTTGTTGCTAACAAGTTCATCTCTTAAACTTGACATTTTTACAAACCAACTTTCTTTTGGATAGTAAAGAAGTGGTGTATCACATCTCCAACAATGTGGATATGAGTGTAAATGTTTTTCTTTAGAGAATAATTTGTTTTGTTCATTTAACCATTTGCAAATATCTTCATTACAGTCTCTTACAAATCTTCCTGCCCAAGGTTCAACTTCTTTAACAAATTTTCCTGATTTATCTACTAGGTTTACAAATGCAATATCATTTTGTTTTGCAACTAAACTATCGTCTTCACCGTATGCTGGCGCAATATGAACTATTCCTGTACCATCTGTTAATGTTACATAATCCCCGTGAATAACAACAAATGCTTTTCCTTCTGGTTTTGCAAATGGCATTAATTGTTCATATTCTGTTCCTAATAATTCTTCACCTTTAAATTCGTTTACTAATTCATATTCTTTATCTTTTAAAACTGATCCAATTAGATCTTTTGCTAAAATATAATTTTCATATTTTGGTTCTTCTTCTGTTCCAGCATTTACTTTTACTTTAGCATAAGTATATGATTTATTTACACATAAAGCTAAGTTTGATGGAAGTGTCCATGGAGTTGTTGTCCATGCTAAAATATATGTATTTTCTTCATTTTTAACTTTGAATTTTGCAACACAAGTTAAATCTTTTACATCCTTATAACCTTGTGCAACTTCATGTGAAGAAAGTGCTGTTCCACATCTTGGACAATATGGCATTACTTTATGACCCTCATATAATAATCCTTTTTTCCATAATTCTTTTAAAGCCCACCAAACAGACTCTATATAATCATTATGATATGTAACATAAGGATGTTCCATATCTACCCAATATCCAACTTGGTTAGTCATTTTTTCCCATATATGAACATATTTAAATACACTGTCTTTACATTCTTTAACAAATTTTTCTACACCATAATCTTCAATTTGTTCTTTTCCTGATATTCCAAGTTTTTTTTCTATTTCAAGTTCAACTGGAAGACCATGAGTATCCCATCCAGCCTTACGAGGTACATAATAACCTTTCATTACTTTATATCTTGGAATTATATCTTTCATTACTCTTGTTTCAATATGACCTACGTGTGGCATTCCGTTTGCTGTTGGAGGTCCATCATAAAACATAAAATATTTCTTTCCTTCATTTTTGTTAAAATTCTTTTTGATTACATCTTTTTCTTTCCATAACTCTGCTACTTTTTTCTCCATACCTACATAGCCATCAGGTAATTCTACTTTCTTATACATAAAAACCTCCTCCTATTTTTCAAATTTATTTGCTACACTATCAATATGTTGTAGCTCAAATCTGTATTTTTGTGTTACATTTGGATATTTTTGATGATCTACTTCTGATAAGAACATATCTTTTGGTCTTACCCATAAGCCTCCATCTCCATATAGCTTTCTATATAACACCATTTCTTCTTGTGTTTCAGAATATCTTACTATTCCCTCTACTAAGTAGTAATCTCCTTTGAAGTGTTTGTAAATTCCATTAATTTGCAATTTATTCATTTTGCACCTCCTTTAAATAATAAAAAACAATCCATTCTCCTATATTTAGGACGAAATGGATTGTTTCCGCGGTACCACCTAAGTTAGTAACCTTTTATATCTTTTTATTTGTTACTCTCTTTGTTTTCTTTTAACGCAAGAATTACGACATAGCTTACTACTGTTTCTGCTATGCAACTATTAAGGTGATAATTAAGATTTCTTAATCTTATGGCTATGCCAAAATAATTTTTACTTACTTTGCTTTCAGCTTTTGCAAAGCTCTCTGGAAGATATTGTATTATTTATTGTGTCCTTAATTTCGTTTTTGTTTTATTTTTATGCATTATATATTAGCACATTTTTTTCTATTTTGCAATAGGTATTTTTAATTTATTATTCTTCTTCGTCATCACCTTCTGGTAATTCTTCTCCCAAACTTTGTTCAAATGCTTTTTCGAAGTTATCTCTTACCTTTTTCTCAATCTCTGCCATTAAATCTTTATTTTCTGTTAAATATTTTTTAACATTTTCTCTTCCTTGGCAAATTTTTTCTCCATTATAGCTAAACCATGATCCACTTTTTACTATAATATCTAAGTTTACAGCCATATCTACTATATTTCCAACTTTTGATATTCCTTCATCATATACTAAGTCAAATTCTGCTTCTCTAAATGGTGGTGCAACTTTGTTTTTTACAACTTTTACTCTTACTCTGTGTCCTGTCACTTCTCCATTTTGTTTTATTTGCTCTATTCTTCTTATATCAAGTCTTACTGATGAATAGAATTTTAATGCTCTTCCTCCTGTTGTTGTTTCTGGATTTCCAAACATTACTCCTATTTTTTCTCTTAATTGGTTAATAAATATTAAAACTGTTTTTGATTTGTTTATAGCTCCAGCTAATTTACGAAGTGCTTGTGACATTAATCTTGCTTGTAGTCCCATATGAGAATCTCCCATATCTCCATCTATTTCTGCTTTTGGTACTAAAGCTGCAACTGAGTCTACTACAACTACATCTATTGCTCCACTTCTTACTAAGCTTTCTGTTATTTCAAGTGCTTGTTCTCCTGTGTCTGGTTGTGATACTATTAAATTATCTATATCTACTCCAAGTTTTTTTGCATGAACTGGATCTAAAGCATGCTCTGCATCAATAAACGCTGCTTCTCCTCCAAGTTTTTGTGCTTCTGCTATTACTGATAATGCAAGTGTTGTTTTTCCTGATGACTCAGGCCCATATATTTCTACAATTCTTCCTCTTGGTAAACCACCTATACCTAATGCTATATCTAGGCTTAGTGAACCTGTTGGAATTGATTCTATTTCCATTGCTTTGTAATCTCCAAGTCTCATTACAGAGCCTTTTCCAAATTGTTTTTCTATTTGGCTTAATGCAACATCTAGTGCTTTTTTTCTTTCATTATTTTCTGCCATTTAATTTTTCCTCCTTAATTTTGTAAACTTTTGTTTGCTGTGGTTATTATATACAACGAACATTTTTTTGTCAACACTTTTTTAAAATTTTTTATTTTGATGTATACCATTCTTTTATATTGTAAAACATACTATACCAATTGGCTTTTATATCTCCTACTAGTTCTGTATTTTTTACTGCAATAATCTTATTTCTTGCAATTCCTATATAAGGTACTTCATCATTATAAAGTTCATATAATCTTTGGTATTTTGATTTTAATTCATTTGAATCTGTTGAATTTTTAACAACATTCATTATATCATTTACTTCTTGATTTTCGTATTTTGCTAAATTGTTATAACCAAAATATGTTGTCAAATCAGGAGCTATTGGTTGTTTTATATTTCCTAGCATCATATCATAATTCATATTATTTAAATATGAATTATATGAGTTATCATCTGCATATATTATATTTATAACAAATCCTTGATCTTGTAATTGATTTTTTATATCTTCTGCAGCTCTACATCTAGTTCCATCACTTGCTCTTACAACTAAATTTAATTCTATAGCTTTTGCTCTATAATTTTCTATTTTTTGCCAAATTCCGTTTTTTAATTCCCAGCCTGATGATGTTAGTAAATTATTTTTTTCATCAATATTATAAAAATTTTCATCTTGCTTTTCTATTAAATAGCTTCCTGTATTTAATGGAAAATTAGTTTGTTTATACATATTTCCATATGAATTTGAAATTATTCTATTTTTATCTAATGATGCTCTTATAGCTTTTCTAACATTTGCATCTGACAAAATTCCACTTTGTGTGTTTAGTGCTAAAAATATAAATTCTCTGCCTTCTATTTCTGATACATCATATCCTATTGTTCCTATATAATCTTGATATGATCCATTTTCAGTTGATATTAAATCTATACTTCCCATTTTGAACGCATTATAAAGTTCTGCTGCTGTAGAATATAAGTTGATTGTTATTTTATCTATTATAGTTGTATCTTTTTTACTATTCCACCAATTTGAATTTTTGCCAAGTACTATTGTGTTATTTGTTACTTCCGATATTTTGTATTGCCCAGTAGTTATTGGAGCTTTATTCTTGTCTGTATTCCAAAAATCTGTATCTAAATAATAACTACTACTTAAAATTGGGAAATTTAAATAATATTCAAAATTATTTACATCCTGTGATAAAATTACTCTTAATGTATAATTATCTATAATATCTACTTCTTTTATTTGACTTACATTTTGCGCATAAACTGAATTTTCATTTTCCTTTAATTTATCTATGGTGTATTTTACATCATCACTTGTGAATTTACTTCCATCAGACCATTTTACACCTTGTCTTAATTTTATTATATATATGTTATTTGAATTTTTGGCGCATTCTTGAGCTAAAGTATATTCTATATTATAGTCTTCTGTGATATTTATAAGTGGTTCATATATAAGCCTATCTATATCTTGAACCTTTTTGTTTGAAGTAATTATGGGGTTTATATTATCAAACTCAGATATTCCTAATGTTATTTCTTTTCCTTTTTCTATTTCTTGAGTACTTGATGTGCTTTCTGATCCATTTGCTGCATTTTTGTCTCCATTTTGAACTTTTACTCTGTATATCGCAAAACCCATTATAACTATTATGAATAAAATAAAAATATATCCAAAAAAATTATTTTTCATCTGCAACCTCTTCTATTTAAATTAAAAACTACTTTTGTAATTATATAGTATTTTATAGAATTGTCAAGGGGATTTTTGTCGAATATTAAGCATTTTTTAACGTAAAAAAAGAAGCATTTAAATGCTTCTTTAACAATTAATAATAATTCCCAATTTAAATAATTATTTTCTAGATTCCACTATAAGTTTTATACCTGTTCTGTCTTCTCCTTCAACTTCTACCTCTGCAAATGCTGGTATACAAACTAAATCTACTCCTGCTGGTGCTACAAAACCTCTTGCTATAGCTACTGCCTTTACTGCTTGATTTAAAGCTCCTGCTCCAATTGCTTGCATTTCTGCTTTTTGTGATTCTTTTATCAACCCTGCGATAGCTCCTGCTACTGAATTTGGATTTGATTTTGATGAAATTTTAAGAACTTCCATTCTTTTTTGCCTCCTATAATTTTATTTTTTTTGTTGCAACTTTTACATTTTGTATTCTACAACTTTTAATCAAATTTGTCTATGGTTTTTTGGAAATTTTTTCCAGTTTTCATCGCGTCATTCGACATTTTTCGACCTTTCATCTAATATTGTATATACTGTGTCTTTAATAAACTTAGCAGACGAAGTCGGTGCAATTCTTCCAGGAAGAGCCAAAGCCCATATAAACTTAATTCCCATATTTGTTGCAGCTTTTCCATCTATTCCTCCAGGGCTTGATGCTAAGTCAATTAAAAGACATTCTGAATCTACATGTTTTAGTTCTCTTTCTTTTAATATTGTTTGCGGTACAGTATTTATAATTATATCAAATTCTTTTAAGTCATATATCATATCATTTATATTTAAACTATTATACCCATATGCTTTTATCCAAGCTAAGTCCGAAATTTTTCTTGCAGCACAAGTAACGTGTGCTGACAATTTGCTAAATTTACTTGCAACAATTTTCCCAACTCTTCCAAATCCTAAAATTAAAATTCTACTTCCTTGTAAAATTTTATCCGTCTTTTGAATAGCAACTTCAATAGTTCCTTCTGCAGTTGCAATTGTATTTAAAATTGCTAAATCGTCTCTTTTCATAATATCTATTACTTCTAAATACCTTTTTTCAAGTTCATTTTTTATATTTTCTTTTATACTTCCACTAATAAATATCTTCCCTTTGTTTATCTTTAATAAATCTTCTACCATGATTTTATCATGACTAAATGGTGCATTTATAAACTCTTCATTACTTGAAAACGGTACTGGTGCAATTATTATTTGAGATTTATCAATAGCAGATTTTAAAGATGCACACTTTTCTATTCTACCATCATCTAATATTTCATCAGATTTATCTTGGCCATAAGAATAGACTTTATTTCCGTCATCTGCAAGCATTTGTGCCAACTTTATATTTCTTAAATCTCCTCCTAAAATCAAATATTTATAATTCATGATTTTCCTCCTAATTATATTATTTATATAATTTTATTTTTTATCCTAAAAATTATGAAAAAATCGTATTGAAATTTTCTTCAATACGATTTTCTTATTTTTCATTTAAAATATATTTTTCTATTATTTCTTTTACTCTGTCATAATTTTTTGTTAAATATAAATATCCTATTAATGCTTCAAAAGCTGTTGAATACATATATTCTTGTACATTCGAGTTTTTTGGTAGATGATGGTTATTGGCATTTCTTCCTCTTCTTACAATATCTTTTTCTTCATCTGATAAATAGTCAGCAAAATCTTGTAAAAACTTAGCTTGAGCACCTGCTTTTACATATTTGATTGATTCTATATGTAATTTGTGTGGTTTTAAATTTGTATTATCAACAAGATATGTTCTTATATATAATTCATATACACAATCTCCTACATACGCCCATATTAAAGGTGACATTTGGTTTATTTCTTCTGGAGTTTTATTTACTGGTATAAATTCTTCTATTTTCAAATTTTACATCCTTTCTGCTTTTTCAAGTGTTATATTTCCAAGCTTTCCGCTTCTAAAATCATCTAAAATTGCTTTTGCTGTTTTTTCATCATCAACTTCTCCACCTGAGATGATGCAGCCTCTTTTTCTTCCAATTTGCTGCATAATTTCATAAATATTAAAATTTTCGGGTTCAGGTCTATTTAATATTTCTTCTATATATTCTGGATCTAATTTATATCTTTCAATTACTCTGTCTCTATATTCTTCTAGTAATAATTTTAATAATTGATATGCAACTTCTGTTTTTTCTAATACATCATCTTTTATAGTTCCTGTATAAGATAAATTTAATGCAACTTCTTCACTTTCAAATTTTGGCCATAATACACCTGGTGTATCTAATAATTCTATTTTTTCATTAACTCTGATCCATTGTTTTTTTCTTGTTACACCTGGTTTATTTCCAACTTCTAATCTACTATTTTTAGCAACTCTATTTATAAATGATGATTTTCCTACATTTGGTATTCCAAGAACCATTGCTCTTATTTTTCTACCTGTTCTACCTTTTTTTGCATATTCTTCCATCTCTTCTTCTTTTATTTTTTCTGTTGCTCTTAAAATCTCATTTATTCCTTTTCCAATATTGCAATCAGCAAGTATAGCTGTTTGTCCTTTATTTTTAAAATATTGTACCCATTTTTCATTTTCTTTTTTATCTGCTAAATCACTTTTATTTAATATTATTATTTTGTCTTTGTTTTTTGTTAATTCTGCCATATCTGGATTTCTGCTTGATATTGGTATTCTACTATCTAAGATTTCTATTACTACATCTATTAGTTTTAGATCTTCTGTTATTTGTCTTCTAGTTTTGGCCATATGACCTGGGTACCAGTTAATACTTGTAGATTGTAAACTTTTTTTATCTTCATTAATTCTTCTCATTTCTCTTTTTTGATACATATCCATTATTTATCACTTCCATTCTCTATCATTCTTGCTTCATTTAAAAAATTATCAAAGTCCGATTTATATAATTTATCTTGTTTAACCTTGAATTTATCATACTCTTTTTTTAATCTATCTTTCCCATAATTTTCGCACATTTTTTTATTATTTCTTTTTTATCTATATTATTTATTTTTCTATTTTCCATTAAAATTTTTCCATTTACTATTGTTGTATCTACATTAGTTCCTTTTACATTATATACTATTTCTGCAAATATATTATTTATAGGATTTGTTATAGCTTCATCCATATTTATTATTATTAAATCCGCTATACTTTCTTCTTCGATTTTTCCTATGTTTTTCAAATTCAATGCTTTTGCCCCATTTACAGTTGCCATTTTTATAACTTCATACGCTTCCATTTCTTTTGGATCTTCATTGATGCCCTTTTGCAATAAAGCTGCATATTTCATTGTCTCAAACATATCAAGATTGCTTCCGCTTCCTTGTCCATCTGTTCCAAGTGATACATTTAGTCCGTTTTCGATCATTTTAGCAACAGGTGCAACTCCACATCCCAATTTTAAATTACTTACAGGGCAATGTGATATATATGTATTAGTTTCTTTTAAATTTTCTATATCTTTTTCTGATATTTTTACACAATGTGCTAAGATATTATGAATTCCTTCAAAAGTTCTTTTTATTACTTCTGATGGTTCTTCTACATTATATTCTCTTTTTATATCTTCTCTTTCCTTTATATTTTCACAAAAATGCATATGTATTGGTAACTCTTTTTTCTTCGCAAATTCCACACATTTTTTTACATAATTTTCATTAGAAGTATATAATCCATGAATTCCTGCATTAAAAGAAATTGTGTGATATTTATATTTTTCTAATAGGTTGCTTAATTTTTCAAATCTTACAGTATCATTTTCATCATATCCCATTAATGTATAAGTTGTTTGTAACCTTATTCCACTTTCTACAGCTGCTTTTATAATATTTTCTGTTAAAAAATACATATCATTTATACATGTACATCCTGTTTCTATCATTTCAATACAAGAAAGCATAGTTGCATAAAAGATGTCTTCATCTGTAAGTTGATCTTCTATTGGCCATATTTTTTGAGTAAGCCAATCTTGTGTTTTTAATCCATCTACAGTTTCTCTAAATATGCTCATACTTATATGTGAATGTGTATTAATTAAACCTGGCATTACAACTTTCCCGCTTGCATTTATAATTTTATCAGCTTCTTCATCAATATTTTTTTCTATCTTTTTTATTTTATTATCTTCAATTAAAATATCAATATTTTTCTCATACTTTTCTCTGTGTTCGCTCATAGATATTAAATTACAATTTTTTATTAATATTTTCATTATTATACTCCTTGTTTTTTATTGTTTATTTTCATCATAAAAATCTCTTATAAATCCTATAATATCTTCATTGTATTTTTTTACATTTTCTTTATTTAGTAGTTCGTCTAAAGAAAAATATTCTCCATCAATTTTTTCATCTATTTCAAAAAAGTAGTGATGATATGTCTTTATTTTTTTATCTGATACAGAATATTTATCATGAATTTTATCGAACAAAAATTTAACATTATTAGTATTATATTTTTCTTTTATTTTCTCAATATCATTTCCCTTAATATTTGGAAATAAATACATTTGCCATCTTTCATCAAAATAATTTAAATATTTATCTTTATTTTTAACTATTATAATTGAGTGTATGTGCTCCATATATGTTTCCCCCGATATTTCTTATTTTTTCTCTCGTTTAAAGCCTTCTCTATTTTAACATAAAAGCAAGCGATTTTCAACTAATCACTTGCTTTATATTTCATTTTTAAATATACTTTTATTTGTTCTATAATATGAGCAATATTGTAATTGCCTGCAAATTTTTTTATATTTAATAATTCATCATTTATAGTTAACCATTCTAGTTTGTTTTTTTCTTCTACTAATTTTACATTTTTTTCTAAAATTCCATAATAAACTTGTATATTATTTTCATACTTAAAGTAGTTCAAATCCATAAAATGATCTAATTTTATATCTTTAGATGATATTCCTGTTTCTTCAAATAATTCTCTATAAGCTGCTTCGTCATTTTCTTCGCCTTCTTCTACTTTCCCTCCAACAAAATTATACATTCCTTTATATGGTTCTTTTGCTCTAATACAAAAAAGGGCTTTTTCCATCTTTTTGTCAAATACTACTATTAAATTTAATTTTTTCATAACTATTACCTCTTATTTTTAGTTAAAACTATTTTAACATATTTTCTTGCTTTTGAATATTTTTTTACTAATTTTTAATAAAAAATACCCTGACTTAGTTTTTAGCAAACCAAGCCAGGGTATCTTAACCGATAACTTTCTCACTGATAAACTCCTTTGCTTCTTCGAAGCTCATTGAAGAAAGTATATTCTTCAATGTAGAACAATTATTTTCATCAACTTCTACTCTAAAAGATATAACAATATCTTTATTGTTAAAGTCAACCATTCCTTCGTTCATCGGAAAATATCTTATGCTATCTTCCTCAATAAGCAATACAAAAAATTTTAAATGATCTTTTGCCTCCTTTTCTGAAAAATCGCTATAGATATTCCCAGCATTATCGATTTTAATTGATGTTTCAAATGTCATTCCCAACATTTTCCTTTCCCTCCGTTTTTATAGTCCGGAGGTTTTTGTAGCCCCTCCAGAATTTATCTTGCAATAAATTTTGAAAGCACAGCTACAATGCACATTCAATTAGTACTATTATAGCACAAAAATGTCAAATTTTCAATTATTTCGGTTTAAAGCTAGCTTATATGAAATACTTTTCTTATGAAATCTTTAACGTCATTATACTCCTGTTCTTCCATATTTGGATATTTTTTAAAAACTTCTTCGACCCATTTTGGTCCATGTCCTTTTATTTGAGGTACAAAATTTTCAATTTCTCCACATTCAACAAGGTAAACGTTTAAGCTTTCTAGTGTTTTCAATATTTTCTTATATTTGTTCTTACAATCTCCTTCTGGTACACTTTTACTTCCTTCTTCTTTTAATAAGCTTAAGCTATTTACATTTTTTAATAAACTTTTTATTTTTTTAGCATTTGCTTCTGACATATATTCATCACTTTTTGAAGCATCAAATATCTCTATGATTTCTTTTTTTATTTCTAATTGTTTCCTCTTAGTAATTTTTTTTTCGCTTTCAAACAAAGTTAAAAAATCAGAATGATCATTCTTTATTTCATTATATTTATTTTCTTCAATAGAGTCTACTAATCCTTTTAATCTTTCTTTATCGTCTATCAAATCTAAATCTGCAATTACTATATAGTTAATTTTTGCATCCTTTAATAAAGGACCTACCATTTTAAACTGACTTTTTCCTCCAACACCACAAAATAACGTATTTTGATAAGTTGTTTGGCAGACATTTTCTAATACAGCTGCATAAAATTTACAATCTGATTCATTCTCGCATAAAACAACTTGTTTATAAAATAGCCCATCTAAAATATTAGAATATTTTAAATTTTTATCATCTGAAATTTTTTCTATGCTCTCACTTTTTAATTGATCAATTTTGTTTTTATCACCATCTCTATCAATTTTAACTATTTTTACCCTGTTTGATTTCTTTTCTAAAATTCCCTTTATTAAATCTATGTTATGTGTTGATATAAAACATTGTTTACCTTCTGATAATTCTACAATATTATTTCCTAAAACTCTAGCTTGAGGTGGATGTAAAAATGTTTCTGGTTCATCCATAAAATATATGGAATGTTCCTCTGCAATTAATGAAGATAATATTGCAACTGCACTTCTTATTCCATCTCCTTGTTCACTTAAATCTTCTAAATTTTCTAATTTACTTATGGCATTTCTTGTATTGGATTTTATAATTTCATTAATCTCATCCTCTTCTCCAAATTTATATACTTTATACAAACTATTTTGATATTCTGTTTCTGTAATATCAACTCCTTTTCCGAAGCATGAATTTAAAACTTTATTTAACCTTTTTATTGCATTTTCGTCTTTTTCTAACTTTCTCATAATATTAAAACTAACTTTATTTTGTTGAATATTTGCTAAATAAATAGGAGCCGTCATATTTAGTCTTTCTTCTGTTGATAAAAAGCTAAAAAACATTTTGTAAAAAGATTCTCTTCTATTTGAAAATTCATTAAAATCATACCCTGCATATGTATAATATTGACCTCTATTTCCTATATTAAGATTGTACTGCCCTGTTTCATTTTTCGAGAGATTTTTTTCACAATAAGCTTCCATATTTTCTCTATTAAAATTTTCTTCTTCATATTCTACATTTTTTATTATTACTTTGTTACTCATAGGCTCTTTTATTATATCATTTCGTAGATCTTTTAATATTCTACTTTTCCCAACATTATTTGGCCCAACAAAAACAACTATATCGTCAGGCTTTAGTTCTAATGGTTCATTTTCTTCATTGTTAAATTCCACTTTTTTTATATAAACTTTTGGTATTTTTATTTTTTCATTTTCTTCCATCTTTTTATTTCCCTTTTCTACTTTTTTTCAATCAAAAATTTATTAACCCCACTTATATATATAATTAAATATGACACAGCAATTAAAAATCCACCTAATACATCACTTGTATAATGTACTCCTAAATAAATTCTACTAGTTCCAATAGAAACTATCAAAATACTTAATAAAGTAATAAAACCCCATTTTATGTATTTATTTTTAACATATTTGTAAATCAAATATATCAAATATCCATAAAATGCCATACTTACCATAGAATGGCCAGAAGGAAAGCTATACCCTGTTTCTTCTATTATTCTAAATTCATTCGGTCTAGGTCTTTGTAAAATTCTTTTTAAAAGTTGATTTAATATTGTTACAAAAGACAAATTTAAAAATATAGATAGTCCTATTTTTTTGTTTTTTATTACTATAATTAGTATAATTGTTAATGCTATTAAAAATACTGCACTCCCTAAATTAGTAATGACTTTTGCAATAGGAGTCATAAAATCAGATATTAGAAATGTAGATATAATTTTATATCCTATTATATCTCCTTTCATAATTTCTTTATTAAACACATCTTCTGCTAAATCTAAAAATCCAACTAAACAAATAAATAGTATGATCCATTTTAAGTTTTTTACAATATATTCTTTTATCTTTTCTTTCATTTTTCACCTCTTATTTTTATTTCTATTCAGATCTTAACGCTAAAACTGGATCTTCTTTTGCTGCTTTTCTTGATGGAATAATACCACCAATTAAAGTTAAAATTACACTTAATATTATCAAAATAATACCGCCCATAATAGGTAAAGATGCTTTAACATTTGCTCCATTAGAAAGTGAATAGATAATTTTATTTGTTGGTATTAGTAGTAAAACTGTAATACCTATTCCAATTGCTCCTGCAAGTAGTCCTATAATAAAAGTTTCAGCATTAAAAACTTGTGCAACATTTTGTTTTGAAGCTCCCATTGCTCTTAATATACCAATTTCCTTTTTTCTTTCTAATACACTAATATAAGTGATAACACCAATCATTATAGAAGAAACCACTAATGATATTGATACGAATGCAATAAGAGTATAGCTTACAACATTAATAATTATTGTTACAGAACTCATTAAAGTTCCTACCATATCTGTGTAAGAAATTACTTTGTCATCTTCTCCATTTTCTTTCATTTTATCATTATATTCACTTAATAAATTAGTAATCCTATCATTTCCTTCAAAGTCTCTAGGATAAATTGAAATTCCAGAAGGTTCTTCAGATTTTGCATAATTTAATTTCTTTAGGTTATTTTCGTATGTGTTTTTCTCTTTTGACATAATTGTTGATAATAATTCTGTTAATTCTTCTTCATTCATTTTCATTTTAAAGGCATTTAAAAACGCAGTTTCGTCAATACTAATTGCATTTGTCATAGACTTGCTTAAATTTTTAATACTTTTGTTTATTTCTTTTTCAAAACTTTTGCTAACTCCGTGTTACTGCTGATTTCATATAATCATTCATAATATTTGAAATTTGTTTTTCTAAATTTTGAGATTGCATTATTTTAGTTAGTCTATTGCTTACAATTGTTTTTACTTCTTCTGACTGTAAGTATTCTGATAAATATTCTTCCAATTTTGTAGTATCTGGTATATTATTTTCTTTAGCATATTCTTTAAATCCATCTAATACTTTTGTCATGATTTCTTTCATTTGATCTTGAGTTATTTCGATTTTACCGTTTTCTTTTATAGCCTTTTCTATTTCTTGTTTTATAAGTTCTTGGGCTTCTTTTGAATTTATATACTCTAATAACTTTTCACTAATATTATTAAGATTTGCATCTGGATGATACTTATCAATATAATCATTATAGCCTTGCATAATCTCTGTCATTAGATCTTTCATTTCATCATTTGAAATAGAAAATTCTAACTTACTCATAATATCATTTATATCTAATTCTGGTAAATTTGTTTGGTTTATTAAATTGTTCATATTGCTAAAATCAACTTTTATTTTAGACTGATCTATTTTAAAGGCCGATTTTATCGCATTTGAATCTACTTCTATTAAAGAGCTCATATCTAAAGAAGAATTATTTTCTGTATCATCAAACCTTTTTCCTGTAAATACATTAATTTCCGGAGATGCTAATTGCTCCTTTACAATTTGACTTTGATATGATTTATCAATAATGTAATTTGTAAGACTTGCTGAATAACCTATTCCTGCTTGTAGCATTGGAGCTGTTGCACCTTCTTTAGGCTGAATTACTCCAACAATTTTTAAGTCTTCTCCGTTTTCAACAACATTTTTCATATAATCTGTGTTTTCTGATTTATCACGCCAAATTTTATATTCATCATCATATTCATAACGATCACTACTATTAATTAATTTAAATGTAATTCCTAGCATATCTTCATAAGAATACCTATTTTCCGAATATTCTGGACTTTCAGCAGTTTTTCCTGCTAAAAATTGATTTATTATATTGTTAAACTCACTATAATCTCTTAAACCTAATGTGTATAACATAAAATCACTTATATTTCCGCTTGAAGTTAACACTACCACACATTCATTATAATTTGTAGGCAATTTTCCTGCTTTTATATCATATTGATCTTCAAATAGCTTTGTATCACTTGGCATCTGATAAAATACATCTGTACTCATCATGCTAGACATAAGACTATTTGTTGTACTTTCTGATCCTATTCCTAAACTAGAAAAAGATGTGTCTGGATTAATTTGCCTTAGATTATTTATGTCACTACTGTATATTATAGGAGTGACATCATATTGGTACTCAATTGATTTTGAATATTCATAAATGTTACTTTCTGAGCTTTCTAAGTATTTTCTTAAAGATGCTAAATCATTTGATCCCATTTTTGAAAACATATTTGTTATTCTAGCTGTTACGTTAATATCGTTATTTTTATCATCACTTTTTTTATCATCATCATTTACTAACATTGAACTTATATCTATACCTGTACTTTGAATTTGTATAGGGTATTCTGACAACGTTTCTTCTTCTATTGATTTTATATAATTATTTACTCCATTTGATAATGATAATATAAGTGCTATTCCTATAATACCAATGCTTCCTGCAAAAGAAACAAGCGCTGTTCTTCCTTTTTTAGTTTTTAGATTGTTAAAACTTAAAAATAGCGAAGTTAAAAACGACATTGATGTTTTTCCCATATTCTTATGCTCTGCTTTTTTATTTGTTTCATTTTCTATAATATATGGATCAGTATCTGAACGTATAACTCCATCTTTTAAATTTACAATTCTTGTAGCATATTTCTCTGCAAGTTCTGGGTTATGAGTTACCATTACAACTAGACGGTCTTTTGCAACTTCTTTTAATAACTCCATAACCTGCACACTTGTTTCACTATCTAATGCTCCTGTTGGCTCATCTGCAAGCAAAATATCTGGATCATTTACTAATGCTCTTGCTATTGCAACTCTTTGCATTTGTCCTCCAGAAAGTTGATTTGGCTTTTTATGAGCTTGACTTACAAGCCCAACTTTTTCTAGTGCTTCCAATGCTTTTTGTTTGCGTTTGCTTTTTGGAAATCCAGAAATAGTTAATGCTAACTCCACATTTGCAAGTAAAGTTTGGTGTGGAATTAAATTGTAGCTTTGAAATACAAATCCTATAGTATGATTACGATAAGAATCCCAATCTCTATCTTTATATTTCTTAGTTGAAATACCATTTATTATTAGATCTCCATTATCATAACGATCTAATCCACCAATAATATTTAAAAGCGTAGTTTTTCCAGATCCACTTGGTCCTAGAATTGCTACGAATTCATTATCTCTTAAATTTAAGCTTACATCATCAAGCGCTTTTTGTATTAAATTTCCTGTTTTATATTCTTTATGAATATTTTTAATTTGTAACATTTTATAATTATTACCTTTCTTAATTTTGCCATTATATTACCACAAAAGCAGATAATTATCAATTAACTATCTGCTTTATTTTTAAATATGCTATTAAATATAAACCTAACAAAAGGTCCAATATAAAATGGTTGAACAAAATCTTTATTGCTATTTCTATTCACTAAAAAAATTAAATATTTTATTATAATATGTATCTGGTTCTTTATATCTTGATTCAGTATGTCCGGCATCATGTATTATAAGCTTATCTTTCTTGCAGTTAGCCGCTTCATACAGTTTCTCACACATATACTCTGGAACAAAATCATCACAATCTCCATGAATAAATAGTATTGGAACAGATGCTTTTTTCACTTGTTCTAATGCAGAAGCTTCTTTTATATCATATTTTGCCCTGTAATTTGCAACAATTTCAAACATGTTTAGTACTGGAAACTCTGGTAAATTAAATCTTGCTTTTGCTTCTGATGCAAATATATCCCATACAGATGTATATCCGCTATCTTCTACTATTGCTTTAACATTTTTAGAAAGTTCATCACCTGATGCCATCAATACTGTTGCAGCTCCCATTGATGAACCATGTAGTACAATATTAGAATTACTATTTTGTTTTACAATTAAATCTATCCAACATTTTAAATCTTCCTTATCTAGCCATCCCATTCCAATATATTCTCCTTCGCTTTCCCCTGATGCTCTCATATAAGGAATTAATACATTGTAACCTTTTTCAGAAAAATGCATTCCGACAGAAATTACTGATTCAGGGCTAGAATGATAACCGTGTAATACAATTACCCAATCATTAATTTGTTCATCTTTTATGTATTCTGTTCCTTTTAAAGTAATCCCATCTTTTGCAGTTACCTGAACTTTCTTATTCCTTACATCATTTGACCATTGGTTTGCAAGCTGATTTTCTTTCTTACGGTTTTCTTCTATAATTTTTTCTGTTTCATCATTTATATTAGCAACTTCCACTGTATCTTCATTTTTTATTTCCCTATCTCCGCCATTTCCTGTTCTTGATATAGCATAATTAACAAAATAATTTCCAATTCCAATAGTTGCTCCTATAATAATTATAACTAAAATTAATATTACAATTAATATCCTTTTTAAAATATTTAACTTATTGTTCTTTTCTTTCATATATGTCTCCTTTTATACTTTTTGTATATTTTACCATAAAAAGTATATTATTGTTTAAAATTGACCTACTAGTATAACTTAAATAAACTTAAGACTGTGTCATGATCTTTCACTTTGTATTTCTTCACTATTATAGCTAAAAAATAGCAGTGCAAATTGTACTGCTATTTTTATATATTATATTTATTATTATTTCATAGCTTCTTCTACAGCAACTGCTACTGAAACTGATGCTCCAACCATTGGGTTGTTACCCATACCGATTAATCCCATCATTTCAACATGAGCTGGTACTGATGAACTTCCAGCAAATTGTGCATCTGAATGCATTCTTCCCATAGTATCTGTCATACCATATGAAGCTGGTCCAGCAGCCATATTGTCTGGATGAAGTGTTCTTCCTGTTCCTCCACCTGAAGCAACAGAGAAGTATTTCTTTCCTGCTTCTAATCTTTCTTTTTTGTATGTACCTGCAACTGGGTGTTGGAATCTTGTTGGATTTGTTGAGTTTCCTGTAATAGATACATCAACATCTTCCATCCACATTATTGCAACACCTTCTCTAACATCATTTGCACCATAACATCTTACTTGGCTTCTTTCACCATCTGAATATTTGATTTCTTCTACTACTTTAACTTTTCCTGTAAAGAAATCAAAATCTGTTTTAACATATGTAAATCCATTTATTCTTGATATTATTTGTGCTGCATCTTTTCCTAAAC
>CAJKVH010000003.1 GCA_905203305.1 uncultured Eubacteriales bacterium | reverse complement strand
TTTCTTTTTTTATATCTATTAAGTAAAAAGGGTACACCTCTTTTTCTTAGAATTCTAACTTTACAATTTGTCTTTTTAGCTATTATTCCTAACTTTTTAAAATCATTTATTCCTATATTTAAATATAATTTAACTCCTTTTTCTCTTTTCAGATTCCATATTAAAATTTTATTGTTTGTACATATATTTATAAATCTTTCTATATAATAACCTTCTACTTCGATCCTAACATATCCAAAAATCAGTCTTAATAATAGCTTTACATACATATGATCCTCCTTCTAATTATCTATTGTTCTTTCAATTTCTATGGACTCTATTTTCCCTGTAATCTTTAAATTATCTTCTGTCATTTTTTCTAATTTTAAATTTATCCCATGTATGTTTATAATTCCCATATGTGTATTTACTCTTATATAATAGTCTTCATATTCTAAAATCCCCTTATAATTTTCTATTATCATATCTTCAAATCCCGTTATTATAAGGTTTGGAATATTTCCATATATTTCTTTTGGAAATTCTAATATATCATTTAATCTTTTTTTATTTTTCATTTTCTAGACTCCTTTAGATTTATCTAAATTCTTCTAAACTTTTTATTTCAAATCCCTCTTTTCTTATATTGTCTATCATTTCTCCCATTATTTCTGAGTTTGTTTTTGATGTTGCATGTAATAGCATTATTTCTCCATTATGCAGATTTGATATTATTTTTTTCATTGCATCGTCTTTAGATGGCTGACTATCGTCTTTCCAGTCTACATATGCGAAGCTCCACATTACTGTTTTAAAACCAAATTTTTCAGTTAAACTTAAGGTTCTTTCACTAAATTCGCCTTTTGGTGGTCTCATATATTTCATCTCATATCCAAATTTTTCATATACAGATTGATTTAAATTCATTAGTTCTTCTTTTATTTCTTCTTCTGATAAATCTGGCATACTTTTATGGTTTACAGTATGGTTTCCTACAATGTGTCCCTCGTCTATCATTCTTTTTACTAAATCCTCTGCTGTATTTAAATAATGTGCTGTTATAAAAAAAGTTGCCTTTACATTTTTCTCTTTTAAATCATCTAATATTTTTGAAGTATACCCTGCTTCATATCCTAAATCAAATGTTAAGTAAATTGTTTTTGACTCATTATTTCCCATTGCTATACCATTATATTTATTTATTAATTTTTCATTTTCTGATCCTAAGTCTGGTTGATTATTATTATCATTTCTTTTTATCCCCCAGCCTATTTTTTTATTACTTAACACTTCTCCAGATGTTAATTTTGTTGTTTTGGGTCCTACAATTACAGTAAGCATAAGAATAACAAGTGTTAATGTTATTCCAGATATTATTTTTTTTGAATTTTTAGAAATTTCTATGTTTAACATAAATTATATCTCCTTAGACTTTTTTATAATTTTATGTTCTAACAAAAATATTATTCCTTTTGGAATTTATTTAAAACTTTTTGTGTATTCTATTTTATGTAAATTTCAATTTATTATTGTAAATTGAATATTATATATACAAAATTGCTAACCATTTCTAGTTTAATTACCAATTTTTATGATACAAGATATATTTACATTTTTTTACTTTCACTTTATAATTAAATTATAAAACTGGATTTTCTAGGCATTTATAGAAAAATATTTTTTCTTACAAATGTATATTTTTTCCAAATTGAAGCAAAAAGGAAGGGGATATCAATGTTAAATTTTGTGATTTGTGATGACAATATAAACACACTAAATAAGTTATCACTTATGTTTGAATCTATTTTTATGAAACATGACTTAGAAGCAAAAATAGCTTTTAAAACTACGAATGAAACGGAATTATTATCATACATTAAAGAATATTCAATAGACGTACTAATCTTAGACATCAATCTAAATTCTACTTTAAATGGAATTGAACTAGCAAAAAATATTAGAAAAACTAATAAAGATTGCTATATAATTTTTACCACTGCACACAGTGAATTTGTTTTCCTCGCTTACAAATGTAAAACTTTTGATTACTTATGTAAGCCGATTACAAGTGAACGTTTGGAAGAAACTGTTTTAAGATTACTTGATGATATTAAAAATTGTCCTTCAAATAAAAGATATATTAGATTAAATAATAAAAACACTATTATTGATGAAAACGAAGTCCAATATATAAAACGTGATGGTATGAAGGTTATATTCCATACAGATTCCCGAGATTATGAAGTTTATAGTTCTTTTGCTAAACTTCAAGAACAATTACCTAATAATTTCATTAGATGTCATAAATCTTTTATAGCTAATATTAATAATATTGTTAAACTTGAACCAGTATCAAATCTAATTTATTTTAAAAATAATAATACATGTGATATTGGACCTAAATATAAAAATGAATTTATGAAGGGAGTGAAATCATATGGATCTTTTGAATAATTTTTGGAATATATTGATTACGGAAAATGAATTATTAACCAAATTCATTACCGCACCTACAGTTGTAATTGAAGCTCTTTTAGTTTTTAGATTAATCACTTCTTTATTTAAAGTCCACTATTCCATAAGACAAAAAATCATTTATATTTTTCTATTTTCGTTTGCAAATTTAGCTACAGAGGCAATTATACCAACTCCTTTTAATGTATTTACTAATTATTTGATATTATTTATTATCACTAGATCAGTTCTTAAAACATCTCATACCAAAACAATACTAGCTATTATAATTCCTTCAATCGCATTTGCATTGGCTGGAACCCTAATACTAAAACCAATTCTGGAATTATTTAATTTAAAAGTAGAAGAAATAACTAATATTCCTTTGTACAGATTTATTTATCTTTTATCATTGTATGTAATTGTTTTTATTATAACTCTACTAATAAACTTTTTTAACGCTAAAAAAGTCCTTTTAGATGATTTAAAAATTGAAAACAAAAAGACAATCTATTTAAATATTATTTTAGGATTTATTACTTTATGTATAGAACTAACAATTACTGTATTTTATACTGATGCTTTACCTTCCTACATAAATTTTCTTAACTTTGTTTCATTGTTAGCATATTTCTTCATTAGCTTTACAAGTCTAACTAGAGCAATGAAATTGCAAATTACAACTACAGAATTAGTAAATGCTGAAAATTATAATAAAACACTATCAATACTTTATGATAATGTTAAAGCATTTAAACATGATTTTGATAATATGGTATTTACAATTGGTGGATTTGTTAATACTAATGATATTGACGGTTTAAAACTATACTATGCTAGTTTAGAAAAAGAATGTCAAAAAGTAAACAATTTAGCGTTATTAAATCCTACACTTATAAATAATCCTGGTATTTATAATTTGCTAACAGCTAAATATCAAAAAGCACATAATAGCAAAGTTGATATTAATCTTGAATTTTTCTTTGATCTTAATAAACTTCATATGCCAATTTATGATTTTTCTAGAATGTTAGGTATACTTTTAGATAATGCGATTGAAGCAGCATCTGTTTCTAAAGAAAAGGTTATAAAAATTATGTTCAGGGATTCTATAAATTCGAAAGTTCAAATTGTAGAAATAAAAAATTCGTATATTAATAAAAATATTGATACTAAAAATATCTTTAATAAAGGAATAACAGAAAAGAAAAATCATCTTGGTATGGGTTTATGGGAAGTTAACCAAATTATTTCTAAAAACAATAATATAAACTTATTTACAGAAAATGATAATTTATATTTTACACAACGTTTAGAAATATTTTACTAAAGGAGTACTTTTATGTACTCCTTTTTATTAATCTTTTTTTATTAATGATGCTGGCATTTTTGGTTGATGTAAAAACCAAAGTGAATGACAAGCTGTATTAGTAGATTTTGCATATTTTTCTGAAATCTTTGCTAAAAATTTTAACATAACAAATTCCTCCCTTTTATGTAAAGCTTTATATAATAAAAGATATTGCCGGCTTAATATCTTATATTATCCTATGTGTTAAGTGTACAATTATCATTATACACTTCATAACCATACTTATTGTTTGTTAGTTTATATGCCAATCTTGTAATGGTTATACTTTGAACAAAATATCCCAAAATCAAAATATTTGATATTTCATTATTATGTATTATGCACGCAATTATTATTGCAACACTTAAAAATATGTAAGATAATATCTTCTTCTGTTTTCTTTCCTTTTTTGAAAGTATAGGGACACTTTCTGTATCTGCTGGTGCGTACAAATGAACCATTATCATTCCGAAAATCCAGACTGATAAGGCGATTATAATTTTTATAATTTGGTTGTTAAAAATGATATAATTTGAAATTTTTGCTACACCACAGTAAATAAGCGTTGTTCCAACTATACATCCAATGTGTGTTTTTAAATGAAATCCTCCTGAAGACGCTCTGTACGGTAATAATAAAATTACAGTTAATAATGTTAGTTTAAAAACTCCTAAAAAATATGATAATCCCAAAATAATAAAATTCTTAGGTAGTTCACCTATAATTAGGTGTAAACCATAATTTATTATTTCTGCTCTTTCATCATCAACATCAGGCATTTCCTTTCGGATTTTGTTGGTTAACAATAGGCATATTTTGTCTATCATCTTAATCACCTCGCTTCTTTGAGCTTGGCTTAATTTTAGCATCTTTTTTATCAAATATACTATTTCTTTTATAAAAAGTAGATTTTTATTTATAAATAATCATTTTTTATGTTTTGTAAAATATTATCTTATTTTTATAAAAAAATATGAAATCACCTTTTTGGCAATTTCATAATTTTTTATTTATATTCCAACTTTATATTCAATATCTTCCATATATGGAAAAATTTCCTTAACCCTTTTTAATGTAAGCATTGTTGTTTTTGGATGTGGATTTTTGCTATTTTCTGTAATTAATTTTTGTGTATAACAATTTTTAGCTGTTCTAAATAATAAATATCTATTTCTAACATAAGTGTAATAAATTTGATAACCATTTCTTAGGTCTTCATACATCATTTCAAAAGTATAATCGTCCATAATTCCTCCATTTATTTTATCATTTCTAAAAATTCATCTTCAGATAAAATTGTAGTTCCTAGGTTTCTTGCTTTTTCTAATTTGCTTCCTGCATCTTCTCCAGCTATTAAATATGATGTTTTTTTAGAAACTGATCCCGAAACTTTTCCTCCAAATTTTTCTATAATATTACTTGCTTCTTCTCTTGTGAATTTTTGTAAGCTTCCTGTAAGTACAAATGTATTTCCTTCAAACCTATTGTCTTCTGATTCAATCTCTTTCGATTCAGTATTTACTCCAGCTTCTTTTAATCTTTTTATTAAATCTTTTGTTTGTTCTCCTCCAAAAAATTCTACTATACTTTGAGCCATAATTGGTCCAATATCGTCAATTTCGGATAATTCTTCTAGGCTTGCATTTGCTAAATTATCAATATTTTTAAATTTTTTTGCTAAAACTTTGGAAGCTTTTCCACCTATATGCATTATTCCAAGTGCTGTTATCAATCTATATAAATCATTTTGTTTGCTATTTTCTATCGCATTAACTAAATTTGTTGCAAATTTTGTTCCATTCTTTTTTAATGTTTTTATATCATCAAATGTTAAATTATATATATCTGCTATATTTGATATTAACTTTCTATCCATTAATTGATCAATTATATTTTCACCTAATCCATCTATATTCATTGCTTCTCTTGATACAAAATGCACTAAATTTCTATATAATTTTGCAGGACATTCAGCTCCCATACATCTTACAGCTGCCTCTCCTTCTTCTCTTTTAGTTTCTGCTCCACATACGGGGCATACTTTTGGCATACTAAAATCTTTTTGAGTTCCATCTCTTTTTTCTTTTACTACTTTTACAATTTCAGGAATAACATCTCCTGCCTTTTGAATTACAACTGTATCTCCTATTTTAATGTCTTTTTCTCTTATAAAATCTTCATTATGAAGTGTTGTTTTTGATATAGTAGATCCTGCAACTTCAACTGGATCTAATATTGCAAGTGGAGTTATAACTCCTGTTCTTCCAACATTACAAACTATATCTATTAGCTTTGTTTCCTTTTGTTCCGGCGGATATTTGTATGCAATTTGCCATCTTGGATTTTTAGCAGTTGTTCCCAAAATTTCTCTAAAACTTAAATCGTCTACCTTTATAACTGCTCCATCTATTCCAAATGTTAGGCTATCTCTTTTTTGACCAATTTCTTTTATTGCATTATTTACTTCTGCTTCATTTTTGCAAAATATTTTTATGGGATTTATATTAAATCCTAATTTTTCTAGATATTTTAAAGCTTCATAATGTGAATTTATTTCTTTTTCCTCTATTTTTTGAATGTTATATACATATATATCTAAAGGTCTTTTTTTAGTAATTTTACTATCTAATTGTCTTAATGAACCGGCTGCTGCATTTCTTGCATTTGCAAATGTTTCTTCACCATTTTCTTCTCTTTCTTGGTTCATTTTTTCAAAATCTTTACTGCTTATAAAAACTTCGCCTCTTACTATTATATTTACTTTTTCTGTTAGTTCTTTTGGAATATTTTTTATTGTTTTTAAATTTTCCGTTACATCTTCTCCAACTAGTCCATTTCCCCTTGTTGATCCTCTTACAAATATTCCATCTTTATATTCAAGTGATGCTGTTAATCCGTCAATTTTTGTTTCTACAACAAAGTTTTTATTTTCTATTTTATTTTCTTCAGCTTGCTTTTGTATTTTATTTACATATTCATCAATTTCTTCTAAACTAAAGATATCTTGCATACTTAATAATGGTACCTCATGTTCTACTTTGCTAAATCCTGCCTTTACACTTCCACCTACATGCTGTGTATATGAGTCTTTTGCTATATATTCTGGATATTTTTTTTCTAATTCTTTTAATTCTAACATTAACATATCATATTCGAAATCGCTTATTTCTGGTTTATCATCATCATAATATTTTTTTGCATAATATGATGTTTTTTTAGTTAATTCTTCCATTCGTTTTTTTGCTTCTGTTTTTTTCATTGTATTACCTCCGTCTTGTTTATTTTCTTATTATATACGATTGGTAAAAAAAAATAAAGGAATTTTAAAAATTCCTTTACTTATTTATTATTCTGCTCTTGCTTCTATTATTAATCTTCCTGATAGATCATCTGTACAAGAATATAATGTTATTTCTTTCTTTCCATCTGTATCTCTATTATAGAAAGAATTATCATTTAATGTTGTTACAAATATATTGTATATTGTATATTCAAGCTTTGTTCCGTTTAAGTCTGTTATATAAATTTTATCTCCATTTGCTAGTTTTTTATTGTCTGAGAAAAATGTTCCGTTTCTGTAATTATGTCCTGCTATTACTACATTTCCTGGAGTATTTAGTACTGCATTTAATGGGTATTGCACAGCAACTGCAACTTCTATTTTATTATTGCTTGCAGGTCCTTCTAATACTGGATATTTAACGTTTGTTTTTGGTATTTCAATAGTACCTAAAACATTAAATCCTTTATAAGTTTGCGTTTTTGAAGAATTATTTGATCCTGTATCTGCCGATGCGATATTTTCCGATATACTTCCTTGATTTCCATCTGAAGTTGTTGTGTTTGTTGTATTTCCAACTTCTTCTACAAATGTTGATACATATTTATCAGCATCATTTCCTACTGTATAATTTTTATAATAATTATATCCTAAATATCCACCTAATCCTATTATTGCAACGATTATTACTACTAATAATATTGTTAAAAATTTACTATATTTTGTTTCAAACATATTTATCCCTCCGTTTCATCAGATATATTTATTATACCATATTTTCATTTTATTGTACATATTTTTTATATCTTTTCTAAAGAATCATATAATTTTAGTTTCATTTTACATACTTTATTCTGCTTTAGCGTAATATACCATAAGTACATTAATATAAAAATTATACTCCAATTTTTCCAGTAATAGATCAATATGCTAAATATAAATGTAATAAAAAATACCATTATATTTGATATAATATTTGTATATAAAATTCCTGTTTTTCTATTTACCTTTAATATTAAAATTGATTTTAATATTCTTCCACCATCTAATGGGAATATTGGTAATAAGTTAAATACAGCAATTAAAAAATTTGCATAAATTATATTTCTTGAAACATCATTATTTATTTTAAGCATTGATGTTATAATTAATATTATAATATTTACAAGTGGACCAGAAACCGCTATAATTAGTCTTTTTACTTCTAATAGATTAGATTTACATATTTTTTTATTATAGTCAAATTCTGTTAAATTAAATTGGACTGAAAACCCGTGCCGGCATAATAGAGATCTTTTTTATCTTCATTTTTAACAAACAGCCTGCTAAAAGATGTCCAAATTCATGTAATAAAGCAAAAAACATCATTAGCAAATATATTTCTATTTGCCTTGTAAAATATAATAAAATTAAAAAAAGAAAAATTTTTAAATCTATTCTAATAACCATTTTACTTTAAAATTCTAAGATTAATTGTGGATCAATTAATCTATCCTCTCTTCTTATTTCGAAGTGTAAATGCGGTCCGAGTTGAATTTCCTGTTGAACCTACTTCTGCAATTTCTTGACCTTTATAAACACTATCTCCTTCTTTTAAGTATAGCTTACTGCAATGAGCATATATTATAATTACATCATCTATTTGTATTTTATAATGTTTTCCATAGTCTCCTTCTTCTGAAACTAATATAACTTTTCCATCTGTTGCAGATTTTATAACTGTTCCTGTTTTTGCTGCAATATCAAGACCTGTATGATATTTTGGTACTGTAGATGTAGTAGGAGTCCTCCATCCAAATGTAGAACTAATTGTTCCTTCTATCGGTTTTTCAAAACTTATCGTATTTTTTATTTTTTGAACATCTGATTCTTCTTCTTTTGTTCCATTTTCTTTAACTTCTTCTGTTGCTCCTCCTATATTTTCTGTTTCTGATGTTTCTTGTTCTTTTTGCTCCTCATTTGAATTACTTTCTTCTTCATTATTCTCTTCTTTATTATTTTCTTGTGAATTGAGATTTAAATATTTTTGGACATAATTTTTTAGTTTTGAATATGCATCTTTTGTTATTTCATTTTGTGACGCATATTGCTCTACTTTGGTTTGAAATTCTTGTGACATAAAGTATTCTCTATTTGTTACAACATAAAAGACTCCATAAATTAAAAAACAAATTATGATTTGTTTTATCATTCTTTGCATTAATGTAGGATCTTTTGATTTTCTTCCTTTTGTTTGTGGATATGAGTATTTTATTCCATTTCTTCTGTTATAGATTTCTTCAGCTCTTCTTATTTTTTCTTCAACTGTCATTGTTTTTTCCATATAAATTCACCGCTTCCTTTGTTTTTTCTGTTTAATTTATATGTACTTTGTTTATTTTTTATTACATAAAAAATTAGAGATTGAAAAATCAATCTCTAATTTTGCTCTCTTATTTGCTCATCTTTTATTAATGGATAACTTATTAATTCTTTAGAATCCAAATTTTCTTTACACATATCCACTTTAGTTATTTGATGATTATCATAAGTTGTATAATAATAAATTCCTTTATCTAAATTACAACATGACGTATAAATAGTTATTTCATACTTTCCATCACTTACCTCACAACAGCCTCTTTGTTGATCAACTGAATTTAAAATATGGAAAAATTGACTTACACTTTCTTTTTCCTCTTCTTTAGATATAGAATTCATTTTTACAAAAGATGCTCTTATAAATCTAGACATAGATGAAAGATCACCTGGTAAACCAATCGCTCCCATACCCCTGCTGTAATTTTCTAAATTTAATTTTTCTGAAAATGTATTTTTAGGATTTTTATTTGATAAATGCATATAATTATTTAATTCGAACATTTGCTTATCAAAAGGTGGATTATTTGTTAATACTCCAACTGGATTATCATAAATCTTTATTCCTTCTTTTACAGCTTCTACAGTTATAGTTTCTACACTATCAGATATTATCCAATGTAAAGCTGCAAGTGGTAAATTATCATCAAATGGTATATTAGTAATATTTATTTTTTCTATTAATTTTCTTGCTTCTTTTACGCTTTTACATTTTCCAAGTATCCATGGTATAAATTCAAATTGTGCAATATTATCTTTGTCTTTTTTAGGCTCATTATAATATGCATTCCCAACAAAATTTAAACCTGCCATTCCAAGTCCTTTTTCATTTATTGCATCATAATATAATGGATAATTTTCCGAGATATATGCCATTCCTATTATGGCATAATGTTTATTTAATGTTTCTTGATCTTTCAAATAAAATGGATAATTCCTTGGTGTTATTGTTACTTCTTCTTTATACGAATATTCATAATCTAAAGTCCTTCCAAAATAAGCATCTTTACTTTTATATGTTACAGCTGTACACATTTTATCCTCCTTTATTTTACTTCTGTAATTCTTAGTCTATTTACTCTTTCTTCTGTTATCTCTTTACCTATTCTTTCAAAATATATATCAATATAAGTTTTTATCCTGCTTGACTTGAAGAAATCTCCATTTGTATATTTTGCAAAGTTATTTTTCTTTTCTTGCATAATAGCTTTTTTTATTAATAACAATGATATATTATAATATTTTTCAAAATTTTCTTTATTAATATTTATTTTTTTAACATTTGAAATTTTAGATAAAATATACAAAATGTAATATGTTGAAAATACAATGTATGATTTTTCATCATATTGTGCTTCATCTTCTAATATTTGTTTTCTTACAATTTGTCTTTTCTTTTCAATTTCTTCATACAAATTATAAACATATAATACTTTATCTGCGTTTATATTTGAATTAAACACATTATCATATTTATTCCCAAATATCAATTTTTTATCATTTTTTGCTTCATTTGGCATTTTATTATAATATGCCATTAAAGCTTGTCCTACTTTTTCTGAATCAATCCTTTTATTTTTTGGCTTTCCATCATATTGATTTTTCTTTCTCTCATAAAAATATCCCTTATTTAATAATTCAGTTTCTAATTTTTGTTGTATAGGATCTATTGCCCTTATATCCCTTGTTGTAACAGGATTTTGACTATTTGTATATTCTGCTATATGTGAACTATATAACGAATTTTTTAGTTCATAAATTCTACATAATATTTCTATATCTTTAAGGTTTTCTATATCTTCTTGAGCTATTTCAAATAATGCATGTAAAGTTTGACATCCATTTACAACTTGAATTTCTTCCAAACTTATAACTGGCTGAGCAATTTTAGAATATTCAAAACTCTTGCATGTAATTGTTATTCCATTGTTGTAATAGAAAAATTTATTTTTCTCGTCAGATTTTGCTGTTTCTTTCATGTTTTCATTAATTTTTGATCTATTTCTTTTATATACCCTAACATTATCATAAAATATATCTTCTAATATCTTTTTTTCTTTTATTCCTGTATAGTCTTCTAAATCTATTTTATTTCTGTATTCTTCATCATCTGTAATTATTTTAACTAACTCCTCTGCACTTACATTTACTATTAATGCTCTTATGTCTCCATCTGATTTTTCAAACATTTCTTTTAAACTTGCTCTAAATTTTGCGTTTGCAAAAACTCTTTTATTATCATTTATTAGTTTTACATAGTCTGAATTTACATGTTCTATAATTTCTATATTCGAATAACCACCAAGTATTCTTTCCAATCTGGATTTCTCTTGTTCCTGCAAACCATTTTCGTAATTTGAACATAAATGTATTTTAAACATCGGATTTGATCTTTCAAATAAATTCCATATTTCTTCTGTTTTTTCCTTTAAAATTTTATTTGAATCTTCTATTGTTTCTCTATCCATATTCATTATTACTCGCATATAATCTCCAATTTTGTCTATTTCATTACTTGGATAATTTGATGTTTTGGCTTTTTCAAAACTTTCTGTATATTTACAATTAAATAAATGTACTACCGGCACCTCTTTTTCTTCATCTATATATATTGCATCTATTCCTCTGTCATGTCCTTTTGCTGTTCCTTGGTTTGTTAAAAATGTGTTGTCTGTAATTGCATCTTCTATCTCATCATCTTGTAAATCAGCAATTTCGCTAATTACTATATAATAAAATGCATCCGAACTACTTTTTAAATTATTTTCTTCCCTTATTTTTTGTACTTTTGTATTTACCATTGAAAAATCTTGTAAATTCATTATATCACCTCTTCTTTTATGGATTATATCAAATGCGTTTTCTTTTTTCTACAAAATTCGATTTTTTTTGATTATTTTTTATATGAGTTTAACTTATGTTTTTTATAATCGGCATGAAAAAATCTTCCCTGCTAATTGCAAGGAAGAGCAACATGAAATCATCGTTCCTCGTCTGAGTTTTCTGCATCAGACTTTTCTTCATCTTCAATGTTTTCTTTGCTATCACACTTTTTCCCGAAAGATCTGTTTCTCCTTATTTTAAATTACCTTTTTAACATTCATAAAATTCAAATCAAATTATATTATTATTCCATTTGTATGATCAATTTCGTGTTGAATTATTTGAGCAACAAATCCTTCGTATTTTCCATGTTTCTTGTTAAAATTTATATCTAAATAATCTACTTCAATTTCTTTATATCTTTTACATTTTCTTTCACCAATAAGAGATAAACAACCTTCTTTTGTTTGATATTCACCAGTTTTATTGGTAACTGTAGGATTTATCATCACAAAATCATACAAACCTCCAGATACACAAATTATTGCTTTGTTGTAGCCTATCATATTAGCAGCAAGGCCTACACATCTATCTTTATTTGCCTCTAATGTATCTAACAAATCATTTGCAATATGTATATCTTCTTTTGTTGCTCTTTCTGCCTTTTGTGATAGAAAAATTACGTCTTTTACTATTTCTTTTATCATATCTTATTCTCCTTTATTATTCATGGCATTTTTTAGCTATAATATTAAATATATGCCAATGTTTTATTTTACCAAGTCCTGGTAAAGCATCTTTTTCTACTTCTTTAAAATCTATAATTTCAAATTCTTTAAATACTTCTTTTACCTGATCTTTTGTTAAAAATGTCATTTCTTTTCTTGTACTTTTCCATTCGTCATTAACGCCTAAAAAATTACCAACAAAATAGCCATTTTTTACAATGCTACTACTTATTTTATTCCATAATTCTTCAAATTTATCCTTTTGGCAAAATGATAAACTAAAATTTGCAACTACTAAGTTGTTCTTTTCTATTTTAAGATTTTCAAATTCTTGTTTTGAAAATTTAAACCTCTTTCGATCTTCTTCTGATAATTTTGATGTTATTATTTTTTCTACATCTTCTTTGTCTATTGCAATTACTTTCCAACCGTTTTTTATTAAATAACATGTGTCTCTTCCTGCACCACATCCAAGTTCTATTGCTTTTTCTGGTTTGATTTTTAATTTTATGAATTTTTTTACTGTGTAGCTTGGATCTATGTTTTTTGTGTTTTCGTAATATTTTTCTATACTTTTCATTTTTACAACCATTCCTTTCTTTCAAGGCACAAAATTTGATTAAAGCTATTGTATTTTACAATTATTTTTTTAATTTCTTTTTTCCGTTTTTTCTTGATTATATCACTTTCGGGGTAGTTTTGTATATGTTTTGGAGTTTTTTAGAGCATGGGTGATTTGGGATGATGTTGTGAATATCTTTTTGTGTTATTCTTTGTTTTTGTTATATAAAAATTAATACTTTTGAGTTTATTTTGATTTTGAATTTTTTGCTGTAGGATATGTGGTTAGCGTGATCTAGTTATTTGGTGTTGGGCTTCGGGTTATGAGGACAGAAAGTTTTTTTAAGAAAGCCTTTATTTCCAGTCCTTTGAAGATTTATTTTTTAGACTTTCCCTTTATTTTCCCTTTATGTCATTTTAAAGTTCCATTTAGTTCATATTTATATCAGTTAAATAATCTTCTAATCTATTCATTTGGGATAGTTTAACTTGTCCTAAAATATGAACATATATATCTGCTGTAGTGCTATAACTAGCATGACCTAATATTTCTTGTAATACTCTTAAATCAATTCCTGCTTCAATAGATCTTGTTGCAAAAGTATGTCTTAGTTCATGTATTCCTACTTTTCTAAAATTGTTACTTTTACATATTCCCTGACAAGTTTTTCTTAAGTATTCAGATGTTATTGGATGATTATATTTCGTTTTAAATATAAAATCATCATCTTTAAATCCTTCTCCTAATTCAGCAAGTTCTTCTTGCTCTGCTTGTACTTTTTTCTTGTATTCTTGTAGAATTTTTACTACTTTATCTAGCATTGGTACAACTCTATAACTATTTTCTGTTTTTACATCTGTAACTTTTCTTTCTCTTTTTACTTTATTAAAATCATCATCATAAGTTGTTATTTTTTGCATACCTCTTCTTACATATAGAGCTTTGTTTTCAAAATCAACATCTTTCCATGTTAGTCCACTTAATTCTCCTGCTCTAAGTCCAGTATTAACTAATACTATATAAGCTGTTCCCATTCTATATTTTTTCATAAATCCTTCAAATACAAGTTGTTCTTCTTTTGTCATTATATTTAATTCTTTTCTTCTCATTGATGGTAATTTCAAATTTCTTGTTGGATTTAGTGATATATGCCTACACATAATTGCATCATCAAAACACATTTTAAAAATACTATAATAATGTCTTAAAGATTTAGGTGATTTACCTTCATTTTGTAAATCACTAATAAATTTCTGTAAATGATATAATTCTATTTTTTGTAATTGCATATTTCCTAAATGTTCTAATATTGTTTTAGATTTTTCAACATAACCCTGATAAGTTCTAGGTGATATATATGGCTTTTTATAAACCTTCATCCATTCTTTTAGCCATTCTTCCAAAGTTATATTTTTATTTTCAATATAGTAATTGTCATCTCTCTTCTTCCTAAGCTCTTGCATTTTTTCTACAACTACTCGTTGGCTTTTATCATAGACTGAAACTTGTTTTCTTATACCATTTACCTCAACTGTAATCCTCCCTTCATATCCATTACCTTTTTTTCTTATTGTGCCTTCTCCTTTTACTCTCCTTGTATTATCATTTTTTGCTCTTCTTCCCATATTATTTCCTCCATAAAAATAGGATTCATAATATTAAGAAGTAAAATATACTACCAATATTATAAATCCTTATCTTTGTAAATCCAAACCCTACACAATGATTCTTCCTGAATTTTTATTAAACCATTCAATCATCTGTGGCTTGTTTATTACAATTCTTCTTTCAAATTTAATACAAGGAAAATCTTTAAGCTTTGTTAATTCAGCCATTAATTGTTTACTAATTCCCAATATTTCTGATGCTTCTTTTATATTTATACCTATTTTTTCATCCATTTCACTAATCCACCTTTCGTTTTAATTTTTTCTGCTTTTTCTGTAGCCTCTCGTGGACTGTATAATTTCATTGCAACATCAATTTCTGAATCAAGCATTTTTACATCAATATCGTTTGGTGTGCTTCCTAATATATCTAATGCTATAACTGCATAAGCCTTAGCCTGTTTCTTAGTTACTGTTTTTACATTGTTTAATTTCATTTTAATCAAATCCTTTCACTTATAATTTTTTTTAATTAGTTACAAGTGAAATTGGTATCTTTCACATAGGTATTTACACCTCTCCGTTATCCAACCGAGCAACTCCTCAATATAAATTAAGCCGAGCCGAAGTATCATTATTACTAATATAGATCTTCGCCAACACAAACTTACCATCGTTCGCTTTTTCCCTCATTGTAGTCGCTATTTATTTTTAATAACATTCGCCTTCTTGGAGCTCCTTATATTAGTTAAAGTCTTGTAACTAATATATTTACTTGTCAATGTGCTATCCGTTTTCCAAAAGAAAACAAGCAAGAAAGATCAACTCCTCTCACTTGTTTTTTCAGTTAGCACATCATTTTTTAGGGCTACTTATAAATTTTTTTTAATTTTTTTCTTAAGTTTTCTAATCCCCTGTCCACGCTCTCTTTTACTGTAGGAATAGAACGATTTTCTATTTTTGCTATTTTTGTATATGAAAATTCATCTACTACATACATATAAACTCGCCTATTTTGTGGTGTAGGTAATTTCCAAATTTCTTTTATTATTCTTTCTGATTCTAAATTTGAAATAACTTGTTCTTCTAAACTAATTTCTCTATTTGTAGCTCTCTTATTTAATGAAATATCTGTTAGTTCTGAATGTTCTATATATCTACTAAATTTAATATTTTGTGAGTTTTCTTCGCTTTTTCTTTTCTTATATTCGTCTCTTAATTTTTCATTTGCTCTAATTACTCTTGACTTTCCATTTTCATCTTTGAATACAATAATATTTTTACTTTCATCGCTATTACTAAAAATAATATATGTATCTATGACTTCTCGCTTAATTTTAGAATATTCTTTCATTCTTCTTTCCTCCATTCAATTCTGTTTTGAATTGAATGTGAGGTGGAGATCGGCATTTAACTAATCTATATATAAACAAAAAGAGGTCAAATCTATCTTTACGGATAAATTCAACCTCTCTATTTTGTTTTTTTAACATTATTAATACACATTTGTCCAAATAACCTACACTCCTCTTTGTGTAGGATGAGATTTATGTAATAATGCTCAAAACTACACTAACATATATCTCTTCTTTTTCATTTTTCCTTAGATCATTTTTCTAAATTAGTGTAGTGTTTTATTGGATATTAAAATAATTGAAAAAGCACACAAATAACTTATAAATGGTTAGTTGTGTGCTTAGTATATTTATTTATATTTTTCAATTTATTTTGTGATATATCCATTTTCTCCCCCAACTCCTTATTATTTTCAGTCTTTGGTAGTTTAGGGATTTTTTCTTTTGTTTTATGGATTCTATCACAATCTTTTTGCAAAGTTTGTCGAATTGTGTAAGAAAGTGTAAAAAATATACGAAAAGTGTTTTTTTACTTTTCGTATATTTTATAATTATTTTTATATATTTTTAGCATGAAGTTTAAAAGAAAAATTCATGCTTTCTTTTAATTATTACTTAAATTTATTTGCAATACTTTCTAATTGTTTGGCTATTTCACTAAACTTATTTCTCATATCTAATGTCTTTATTGATATCTTATTTCCCATTACAGATGTTTCAACATCTGGTGATATTTCTTCATCAGTTCTTGCATATAATAACATCCCACTTACTATTTTATCATTTTTATATGCTTCATTAGCAACATAAGCATTTATCTGATTCCAATTATCTCTGTTTATTGTTTTTGTATCAAATCCATTAAAACCTTTATCATTTACTATTTTTCCATAAAATTTTGTATCTATTATAAGAACCTTGTTTTTATATCTTAAAGTAATATCAGTTACCATTTTTGGAATAAAATCTATCATATAATTATCATCAATCTTCCAAGACATTTGCTCAGATTTTGCATTTAATTCAGGAAAATGTTTTCTAAAATATTCTCTAACAAATTTTTCAAATAATACATTTAAAGATTGTCGATCTGTAAAATCTTTTAAATCTATATTTCCATCTTCTTCTGTCAAAATCATTCCTTTTTGAATCATATAGCATATATTTATTATAAATTTATAATATTTATTGTTTTTATTTAGTTTAATCTTTTTCCATTCAATTGTTTTAAAATCTAATAAATCTATATCTTGTAAAAATGAATATAACTTTTTAAGTACCTTTTTAGTCTCTTTATCAATTTTACTTGATTTTATTAAATAAAAAACTGTTGTTTTTATAATACTATTTAAATAATTATTAGATGAAAACTCATCGTATTCGCATATTACATTTATCTTTCCTTTAGCTCTGTTCTTTAATGTCTGTGTAATATTTATTTTTCCTTTGATTAATAAAGTTTCATTTGTTACCTCAACATATTCCTTAGCAATGCCTCTTTTTATTAATCTATTTAATAATATACACAAAATAACTGATAATAAATTATATACATTGTCAAATTCTTCAACATTAATATTCTTATTTTCTTTTTCAATTAAATTATTATTATCAAATGCATAAGCTAACATGTAATAAATATTACTTACTCTATAATCTCTACTCATTTATTGCTCCATATAATTCTTTTTCCCATAATTCCACCTTATTACTCTCATCATCATACCAGTACTCTTTTATTAATGGAATAATAGAATATTTGATGATTTGTTTTAATTTTAAATTTATGTCTCCAATATAAAATTGTAAATTGCAGAAATAGCTATGTCCAATCATAAATCCACTGCCCAAAGCTTCATCCTTACATATTGCTTCATTTAATTTTTTCACAACTTCAATTATATTTTCAAATGATTTTGAGTTGAAGCTCTTAATATATTCTATAAAATTCGGATTTTCAAATGCTGGCAATACAGGATAAAAATCGAATCTTCTCCTCAAAGCATAGTCCATAAGTGCTAATGATCTGTCAGCAGTATTCATCATTCCTATAATATATACATTTTCAGGAACTTTAAAATATTCATTTGAATATGTTAAGACCATTTCTTGACCTCTTTTATCATTTTCTATAAGTACCATAAGTTCTCCGAATATTTTGCTAATATTTCCTCTATTTATTTCATCTATGATAAAAAAGTATTTTTTATTTGGATTTTCGCTTGCTCTATTACAAAATTCTTTAAATATTCCATCTTTTTGTATAAATCCTCCATCTACAGATGGCATTATTCCTTCAATAAATTCTTCATAAGAATAACTTTGATGAAATTGAATAGACATTACTTGTTCCTTAATTTGCTCTTTATTAGATACACCTATTATTGAATATGCTAATCTCTTAGCCATAAAAGTCTTTCCAACTCCAGGAGCTCCCTCAAGTATTATATTCTTTTTAAATAATAGAAGATCTTTCAACTCTTCATATTCATTTTCATCCATATACACTTCATTTAAAAAATCATCTTTAGTATATGGTTTTATTGCATTATTTATTACTTTCTTTATAAAATCTAAATACGGTGTTCGATTATCTAAATCATTATGAGTTTTATAATACCAATCATTAGATATTATATATTTTCTATTATTGATATCTATTGTTTCTTTGTAATATCTTGCAGCAATTTCATCTTTATAATATTCAATGTTATTTTCTATATCTTCAGTTACATCAATTAATATAGCACGAAAATGTTTAGTATATTTTTTGGATTCATCAGAAGAACATAAAATTCTTAATAATTCTTCATCCGCATATTCTTTTAAGATATTAATCGTTTCAAATGCAAAATCTTGATTTTTTAAGCTCAATAAATATTCAATGTTTAGGATTTCATTCTCTTTTTCTTTTTTTATATCCATATATCTTTGATAAGACTCTTTATTTTCATTTGCAGTTTTATTTTTTTCAGGGTACCAATAATTTGAATATGATAAAATTTCAAAAAGTTCTGCTTTATCTTCTGTAGTTAAATTATCATGATGAATTCTAATATGTGATTGTTCATCTCTAACTGCACATCCAGACCAACATAAAACTTTTACCATTTCTCTTATTTGTCTTTTGCATTGCTTCCAATAGAAACCTTTTTGTTCAAGTATTTCATCATCTTCTATTGCTTCGCTTTTTTCATTGTTTCTTTCGCTTATAATTTTATTAACCAAATTAAATATATTAGGATTTGGCTTTTTAGCTATTTCATCATTAAAAAATATGTAATCAGCGATTTCTTTATCCGTTAAATATGCTTCATCCTTATTAATCATATTCATAAAATAAAGAGATTGTATTATAATTCTTAAGGGAGCAATTAAAATCCCATCATTAATAGCTTCATTAAGAGAGTCGGTTGTCCTTGGGTTAGGAAATTGGAATTTTTTTATAAAATTTAATACAACTGGTCTAATTTTTCCATTTGAACACAATTTAGCGCAATTACTTTCCTCTGTTAAATTAAAGTAAAATCCTAATGTATTCATATTATTATTTGCATTCTTATCTTCATATGCACTTGGTACTTTATTTTCAACAAAACATTTTCCAGCTTCTATTAAAAAACTTTCTAAATTAGATATTCGTAAATCGTTTGTAAACAGATAATGAAACATTTTCTTCCTCCTTTAATAATTCATATACTGACTCTGCAACAGCATTTGCTAACTTTGGTGGTACTGCATTTCCAATCATTTGATATGCGTTTCCTCTACTTCCTACAAAGTCGAAATCATCAGGAAAAGATTGTAATCTAGCAGCCTCTCTTACTGTAATTGTTCTTTGTTGTTCGGGATCATAATGAATAAATCTATTTCCATCTTTATATAAATGAGCTATAATAGTTGTACTGGGTTCATTTGGCGACAATACATGATATCTATGTATTGGAGATTTTGAGCCAATCTTTTCTTCATATAATTCACTTATTTTTTTACTATCATATTCATTTCTTCCTGAAGCAATATCTTCTGCTAATACTTTAAAAGTATCCATATCCCTTAAATTAGCATATCTTGGTATATGCCAAGTTATATTACATTCAGGAATATTATGTGATTGTCTTTTTTTATGATTTTTTTCATCAAAAATTGGCATACATTTTGGTAAATCCCCTATAGCTTCTTTAACAGTTACTTTCCTTGTAACTTTTCTCTTTGGCAATATTTCATTATAAAATTTTTTTAATGTTTTTTGGCAATCTTTAAAATACTCTTTATTTAATCCTACAATTATAACTCTATTTCGATTTTGTGGTACTCCATATTCACTTGCATCTACTACGGCATCTTTTAAATTATCTAATATTTCAAACCCTATATTATTAAATTCTTTTTTTATTATGTCTTTAATTGGTATCCCATTTGGTGAGGCACTTAATATACCTGGAACATTTTCAAAAACAAATAATTTAGGTTTATATTTATCAACAGCTTTCAAATAGTGTTCAAACAAGTAATTTCTATAATCATCTTTCATCCCATTTTCATCTCTTACCCTACCGGCAACAGAATAGGCTTGGCAAGGTGGACCACCTATAATAATATCAATTCCTTTGGCATCATTAACGAAATAATCTAAACCTTTTCCTTTTCCAAATTCATCATCATTCCATCCTGCGAATAATTCTTTATCTCTTTGTATGTCAAATCGCATTACTCTTTCTGAAGCATCTTTTTCATTCCATTTTGTTTCTAATCTATTTCTTAATGTATCTATCTGTGGCTTCAACCATTCTACAGCCGCCACTTCTTTATATTTCCCTGTTTGCATAAATCCTTCTGTCAATCCTCCACATCCTGCAAACAAATCTATCATTTTTATTTCTTGCATTCTATACATCTCCATTTTCTAAATACTTTTTTAGTTCAGATGCAACTGCATATCCTAATAATGGTGGAACAGCATTTCCTACTTGTTTATACTGTTGTGATTTATTACCATAAAATATAAAATCATCAGGAAAAGATTGTAATCTCGCACTTTCTCTAACTGTTGGAATCCTATTATATTTATAATGAAAATGCGAACGATGACCTGTATTTATAGTTAGAGATGGTTTATCACTATGATATCTTGTAAGTGCTTCATGATATTTATAAAGTCCTCTATATTCTTCAGGTAGTGCTTTATAATTTTTACCTTCTGGTACAAGAGAAATCATCTTCTTTGTTTTTTCAATTGGAATACTTCCAATATGATTATAAACTTTCTTTGATCTTTTTCTCATTAATTCCTGATATTTGTTTTGAGGCTTTGTAATATATGATTGAATTTCATCTCCATAAATTATTTCTCCTTCTTTAGTCTGTAATGAAGGTAAATCTCCAATAGCTTCTTTACAAGTAATATATTTTTCTTTGCTTAAAATTGGGTCAGGAAAATTAAATTCCTTATGATTTTTTAAACCAACAAAAAATACCCTTTTTCTAATTTGTGGAACCCCATAATCAGGAGCATATAATAATTTTGGAACCATATCATATCCAATTTCTTTAAAGTCTTGTATTATTCTTTTTGCGCCAATTCCACCATTAACTTGTAACATTCCCGGAACATTTTCTAACACAATAGCTTGAGGTTGCAATCTTTCTGCCAATTTTACCATTGCAACATATAAACTATTTCTTTTATCATTCATATTTCTTGGTCCTGCTACTGAAAATCCTTGACAAGGAGGTCCTCCTACTAATACATCTATCTTTTTATTTTTTTTATTTAAAAATTCTATTATTTTTTCTATATTATCATGATTAAATAAATCTAATTTCATTGCTTCTGCTGATCCATGATTCTCTTTAAATGTTTTTAATGCAGCATCATCAAAATCCACACCTAATAAAACATCATATCCTGCATCATAAAAACCTTTTGACAATCCACCAGCTCCACAAAATAAGTCTAATACATTATTCGACATAATTTTATCTATCTCCATTTTTTCTTTTTGTTCATTATATACCATGTTATTTATATCATATTATTGCTTTTTTCTCAACAAATTCTAGCAATTTTCTTCAAAAAATATCAAACAAAAAAATTATTAATATTTAATTAATCTTTACTAAATAACTTATTTTTATTTATCATTATAAGTATTTTTTTATCATCCAATTTTTAGGCATTCTTGTATATCCTTTATTATAATTTATTATTTGTATCTTTTTTATTTTTTCAATATATATCTTATTAAATTGATTTAACTCATCTTTATTTTCTAATTCAATTCTATTAATCTCCTTTTCTATTTTATCAAATAATTTATTCAATTCATAAATAACATAAGTTAATTCCATTGTATCTAAAGAAACTAACTCGTTTCTACAATAAAATCCCATAGCACTAAAAGAAGAATGACCTGTTGAAAAAGCCCCATTTACATTGTGAGGTTCATGTTCATATTTATTTCTAATTCTTTTTATTTTAATAAAAGTTTTAGAATTTTCTTGCAATATTTTTTCCAAATCGCCTTCTAAAAAACTAATATAATCTTTTAATAAGCAAATGCCATCTTTTAAATTTAAAAATATGCTATTATCTTTTTTATTTTCTGTAAAAGGAATCAATCTTAATAATTCTGTAGAAAGATAAAAAAAATGTTCTTCAATTTCTTCATATTCCATAGTTTTTATCAGAAACTTAAATTGATTATTTATTCTATCTAAAATGATAAAATATTTGTATATGCTATTTATCCAATCAAATTTTTCCATATATTCTCCTATAATAAATTTATTTTTAATTATTTATAACACAAAATCCCTATTTTCTCAATATTTCATCACTTCAAAAAATTAAAATACCAGTACAAAATCATACTGGTATTACTCTTTTTTCTAATTTCACAAAATTACTTTTCACGATAAAAATTCAATATCTAAATGTTCCCCATTCATTTAGATAACTATGACTACTTATTATTCGCATATAACTTATCAAATGCAATTTTTTCTTGTTGTTCCATATATTCATCAATGCTCTTTTTTCTGAGCAAAACTCTGCCACCTACTCTAAAGTGTGGTATCTCGTTTCTTCTTATCATTTGACCCACTAGCCAATATGAAACTCCTAAATATTTTGCAGTTTCTTCAATTGTTAAAGTAGTCCTCTCAATCTTTTCGTAACCCTCTAAATTTGGCACATTTTCACCTCCCATATACAATTATATAAGAATAGTTCCATATATCCAAACCTTTTACCTAAAATACTTAAATATTCCAACAAACTCTATCATTATCATTTTGAATATTACATAGACTTTTTATTTTTTCTTTTAAATACTTACCATTTTCACTAGATAATCTATTATTAACAATAGCAACATTTATTATTAAGCAAATATGATTAAATTCTTCATTTTCAGCAATGTCATGAATAATGTATTCAGGAATTTCAAAGTTTATATGCTTTTGTAAATCATTTTTTATTTTATCTATCTTTTCAATATGTTTCTTTATAATTTCAAATTTTTCTTCAGTTATTGAATAATCTTTATTATTTTTTCTCATATTACTTTTACTCCTCCCTCTTCTAGTATTATAGCATATTTACTCATTAAAATGAATATTTTTTAATATTTTACTCATTTTGATGAGCATGTTTTAATTTATATTTTGCTAAAATTATTTTGAAAGGAGCCAATATTATGGATTTTTCAGATTTAGTAGCCTTAAAAATCAAGGAGTTAATGAAAGAAAAAAATATAAATTCAAACCAGCTTTCTAAATTAACTGGAATTTATAGTTCTACTATTGCAATGTTTTTAACTAGAAAAAACAGAACTATTAGATTAGAAAATTTATTATATATTTGTGATGCTTTAGGAATTAAATTATCAGAATTCTTTTCAGATGAAAGATTTGACGAAGCCGAAGCAAATGAATGGAGAAAAAAGCCTGAACTATAAAAGATGTATATTATTAATTATTTAATATACATCTTTTATAGTATCAGGATTTTAAGAATAATTTTTGAGCGAAAAAATAGAGGTACAGAATTTTTAATATTCCATACCTCAAACATTTAGTAAATAAAATAATAATTCAATATAAATATATGAACTCTAAATTATTATTTTCTCCATTATATAGTTTTTTCTTTAAATATCAATACTAACAACCTGTTCTAGGAAGTTTTTGCGTTGTTTCTATTTCTTTATAATAAGTAATTGTAGTCCAATCATCTTTATCTTCAACATAGATATCTTTATAATTTCCTGATACTTTTGTGTGATTTACAAATATAAATCCATTTGGTAAATTATCTAACATATCACAGTATAATCTAGGTTGTTCAACTTCTCTGAAATCTGCTTTTACTGTTCCAAATCTAAATTCAAAGTCTGTTATGAATTCTCCCTCCTGTAATGTAGCATCTGTAAATTTCACTTCATTATTTACTAATGTACTTAAACCATCTTTTAACATTATATAATCATCGCTTAAATTAGTTTTATACCATACAGAATATGTTAAATCTTCATTCCAAGTTCCTGTATAAATCTTATTTGCTCTTAGAGCATTTGTTGGTAATGAATCACTCCATGTAAAATTGTCTAATGCAATATTGGATTTATTATGAATATTTGAAAAATCATAGTATATACTATCTTTACTTTGAGTCTCTTTAAAGCCTTCTTTGTTAACTTCAATATCAATATCTACATTGTCATTTTCTACTTCTACATCAACAATTTCTTGATGTTTTACTATTTCTGCTTCAAATATTTCATCTGTAAGTATATAATAATCAGGGCTTTCAACCTCTTTTAAAGTATATTTTCCTTTTAGTAGTTCTTTTGTTGTAGCTTCGCCATTCTCATCTGTAACTAAAGTATCTACTAAATTATTGTTTTCATCATATACTTCAAATTTAGCATTTTCAAGTCTTTTACCTTTTACATCTCCATTATATTGATTATCTTCTTTACTTACTTTTATTACTCTTATATAACCTTTTATTAGTTCATTTTCAAAAGTTAAATCAGTAATTTGATCTTGTGTTAATGTTACTGTTTGTGGTGTTTCATTTAACACATAATTCTCTAATGTCTTTGATTCTTTCACTATGTACTTTTTATCTATTCTTAATCTTTTACTTGTAGCTTCTCCGTTTTCACCTGTAGTTAAAGTATCTACTAAATTGTTATCTTCATCATATACTTTGAATTCTACACCTTTTAGCTTAACCTCATTATTGTCTTTGTCAACTTTTATTATTCTGATTTGACCTTTCTTTAATTCATTTGTAAAAGTAATATCTGTAATTTGATCTTGTGTTAATGTTACTGTTTGTGGTGTTTCATTTAATACATAATTTTCTAATGTTTTTGATTCTTGTACTATGTATTTTTTATCTATTCTTAGTCTTTTACTTGTAGCTTCTCCGTTTTCATCTGTAATTAAAGTATCTACTAAGTTTTTATCTTCATCATATACTTTAAATTCTACACCTTTTAATTTAACTTCATTATTATCTTGATCAACTTTTATTACTTTTATTTGACCTTTCTTTAATTCATTTGTAAAAGTAACTGTTTTTATTTGTTCTGCTTCTAATACTACTGTTTGTGGAGTATCATTTAATACATAATTTTGTAAGGTTTCTTTTTCTCTAATTGTTAGTTTTGAATAATCTCTTATTGCATATCTTGATGTATATGCTTCTCCATTTTCATCTGTTGTTATTGTTTCTAAAACTTTTCCATTTTCATCTAAAACATCAAATTTTACTCCTTGCAATTTTACTTCGTTATTGTCTTTATCAACTTTTATTACTTTAACTTGACCTTTCTTTAATTCATTTTCAATAGTATTTTCTTCTGTTGTATTCCACTTAACTTCAACAGTTGTATCTTCTGCGAGATTATACCATTTCCCTGTATTTTTTTCGATTAGTTTATAATTTCCAGTTCTTAAATTTTCAATGCTAATTTCTCCATTTACATCTGTTGTATAAGTTCCAATTACTTTTTGAAATTCTTCTGAATATAGATCAAATTGTACATTTCCTAGTGCAATTTTGTGATTATCTTTATCTACTTTGTATATTTTTAAATTTCCTTTTTTATGATCATTTATTATATTTTGAGTAGTAGATTTGTTATACTCTACATTTACATCAAAAGTAGCTTTATTTATAACATAATTATCATTAGTAGAAATTTCCGTTAATTTATAATTATCTTGATATAATCCACTAAATGTTGCTAAACCATTTGAATTTGTAGTAGCATTTGCGACTACTGTTCCATCTGTCTTTGTTAATTGAAATGTTACTCCTTGTATTGGTTTTGAAGTATCGCTATCTGTTTTATTTATTTGTATTTTTCCAGTATTAGTTTTTACATTTAATGTAGCTCTACCTACTCCATCTCCAAAAGGATCATAAGTAACTGCATAATTTTGTGTTGCATTAATTCTTGTTTTTCCATAAAATACTGGATAAGTTTTGCATTTTCCTTGCACATTTATAATTGCATTACTTATATCTTTATTCATTGAAGATTTAGGAATTTTTAAATATAAGCTTTTGCTTCCTGTAAATGAATTTGTTTGAGTTCCATTTCCGTTTGTTATTATAGATCCATCAGGTAAATTGGCTGTTGATGTAACTGTATAAGATGCCATATCAACACTACTACTTACATTGAATTTCTGTACCCAATAATTTTCTTCTTCATATAAGCTTCCTGAAGTTCTCATTGTAATTGTCCCATCTGAAGGTGTTTGATTTCCGTATCTTCCTATATTTACTATATTTACTACTGCATTTGCTATTTTTGTTCCTCTTTCATCTCCACCACGATATCTAGTAGCAGGATCAAAACCATATAAAATACTATATACTGCTTGTTTAGTTGCAACAAATGCATCATATTTATTTTCAACTCCTAGCTCTGCTGGAGTCTTATATGGATATCCATTTATTATTGTTCTCCAAATTTGAACATTATCTAATACTGCATCTATATCTACTGTGTAACCATCATATTCTCCTACACCTGGATATTCTCTATTTAAGCAGTATGCTGGATACTCGACTCCATCTTTTTGATATGTAACAAAAGTTGTAATTATATAGTACCATCCATTTTTCTCTGTATTCCAATATTGTAAGTGATATCCACAATCTCCTTTATTTTGAAGGTTTGCCTCACTTATTTCTGTTGCAAATGAAAATCCACTAAATGTAGAACATAATGTTAAAATTAATAATAATATTGCTATTACTTTTTTTCCTTTTACTTTTATCATATTATCTCTTTCCTTTCCCATCAAAAAAAGCACCTATAAAAGTGCCTTTTAAAATAATATTAATTATCTTCATATTCTGAAAATTCAACTCCCTTAAAGTCATTTTCATCTAATACATATTCTTCATTTCTATATTTTTCCTTTGCTTTACTAATTGCTTCATTAACATTTTCTGCTTCAATTTCAACAACTCTTTGTAATAATTCTTCAATCTCAATTTTGTAAATTCTTTTCATGTTCACCTCCCTTTATATTAAATAACATTCTGTTGTTATATATTGTCCATTTTTATAGTAATCTTGTGCATATATTCTTATAATTCCAAATTTCCAAGCTATTTTATCTTTCACTCTTTTTTCTGTAAATGTAAATTGTGTTGTAATTTCTGTAATTGAACTATCTACGACAATTTCATATCCATAAAGTTTCATATCTTCTGAAGGATTGCTATTTATTATATTTCTTATTTCGGCAATCTTCTTTTCATTTATTCTATATTCTTCAACAGGTGTTTTATTATCTTCTACTACTATCTTTTCTTGCGATATATCTTTATTTATAGCAGAGCCTATATTATCATTTTTAATTTCATCTTGTTTTACTATATCTGTGTTTACTTTCTCTACAACTTGATTATTATTTTCTTGAACGATATTTTTTTGATTATTTGCTTCTTTTTTTATTGTATTTGTTACACTATATGTAGCAACTTCTGAAACTTCTTGTTTAGTATTATTTACTTCATCTTCTATTATAGAATTATTTTCTTTTGTTTCATTAATATCTGCAATATTTAAGTCTTTTTCTTTTTCTTCAATTATAGCATTATCATTTTGAACATTTTCAAAATTTGTTACAGATAACTCTTGTTCTGATTCTTTTTCTGCATTCTGTCCCATATAATATAAATTTACAAAGTTTCCTACTAAAATTATTAAAACTATAATTATTTTTTTCATACTAATCATCTCCTACTATCATTATAAAACCTTAATAGGAAGATTCCAAAACCCTTTTAGGAAATTTCACTAAAATTTATTGTCCATAATTCATTCCATCTATAGATTCTATAGCTTGAACACATAATCTTTTATCTTTTTGACCTGCAACACAAGTAATCAAAGTAATTCTATTATCTTCTGTTGCTCCTAAATAACTCCAGTCCTCATCATTTATTATTTTCTTTGTTGTTACTACATATCTTTTAGTTCCATAGTTTGTTTGATAATAAATTTCACTACCTATTTTAATATTCTTTAAATTTTTAAAGAAGTCTCCATTACTTCCTGAATTATGAGAAGCTAGACCTACATTTCCCTCATAAATACTGGTTGATGGGAAGTGTCCTATTGTTTCAGATAAAGTAGTTAATTCTACACTTTCTCTTATTGGTGCATTATCAAGTAAAATATCAGGAATTGTCAAAGTTCCTATTTCATCATCATAATGAATAATATCTTGTTCTATATTTTCGAGTGATGTAGCTTCTAATTCTTCATTATCTCCAACTTCAATACTTTCTGCATCTTTGTTAGCTTTATAAATTGGATATTTATATGTAAAAAAAATAACTCCTGTAAGAGCTATAATTGCAATTATAACAACTGCTATTATAAATTTATTTTCTTTTTTCATTTACAAGTCCTCCTATATTCTAACTTCAACAATATATTTTTCCTTTTCATTGCCATTTACTAGCATTTTTATAGTTGTTCCATTCTTATTTACAGTTATCATTTTTCCTTTCAATTTTTTTGTTAAATTCTTAGATAACTCTAATTTGTATTTATTAGTTGTTTCAAATAAACTAAACCTATCTAACTTTATCTTTCCAGCTTTTGTAGCTCTTACTTTTCCTACTTTTTTATATTCTCCATCTTTATAGTTATAAACTGTTACATTTCTTGTTAAGAAGAACACTATTACTAAAATAATTCCTGTTGTACCTCCAACTACTGGCAATACATTATTCTCTTGTTTTTCTTCTACTACTTCAGGCTCTTCTTTTTCATATTTTACAACATAGGTAATTGGATGTTCTTCAGTCTTAGTTGCTGTTCCAAAATATTCAGCTGTTACTGTATATGTATTAGGATAATCAACTCTTTGCTTAGTAGCATAATAACATTTAGCAGTATATGTATTAGCAACCTCATATTCTCCAATCATTTTTGTAGATTCTACTTCCCATTCAACATTTAGAAGATCCAATGTTAATCCATTTTTTATTGTTTGTTTCGGTATAAAATCCAAATCATTCTTTTCTAAGTTAGTATAATTTATTGTTTCTTCAATTAAATCCTCTCTAAAGCCATTGTAGTTTGTCTTGATTTTTAAAGTATTAGGATTCAAAATATATTCTCCTATATATCCATCTTTTTCATATTTGATTGTATTTTCTAATTGTTCAATAATTTTATCTTTTTTATTTGTTTTTGATAATATAGTCTTAGTTATATTTATATCTATCGTTTCTAATGTATTTCCTCCTTCAGCAGTATAATCTACATACTTGTATTTGCTTCCATCAACTTCTATTTCTTTTGATACCATTTCTAAAAATATATCTTTCTCTGATTCCATAACTTGATATGTTTTATAACAATTTAACTCATCTTCAGTAATTTCTGTTTTTTCCATCGTTACTGCAAAACAATTTACTGTTGTAAGTAAAGTGAAAAAACTGCAAACTGCTAATATCTTTTTAAACCACTTCATTTTAACCTCCTAAAATTTGAATATTCCTAATTTATTTGCTATATAAGTTGCTCCAATAGAGCATAGAATTAATATTCCTATATAAAACAACACATGAAATATTCTTATAATTATTTCAAATAAAAAAAGTAGTATTTTAATAAACGATTTTTGTTCATTAACTACTACTTCTTCATCATATTTTTGTCTTACTTTTTGTCTTTTTAAATATTCTTTATAGATATTTTTGCTCACTTTTTACCTCTTTTCAAAAAGTTAAATATACTATTTTTTTCTATTACTTCTATTTTGTTTGATTTCTCTGCTATATAATCTTTAAAAATTTCGTGATAAATTTCTGTATTTACATTATCATTAAAGGTATCTGAAGTATATTCTGAAAAAAATATATTTTTCACTATTCCTCTTAATGTTCTTTTAAATTTAGCCTTTTCTTCATCACTAGAAAAATTGAATATATAATTTACTTCAGGAATCTTCTCTAATAAACTTAAAACTCTAAATGTTTCATCTGTTTCCCATGCCTTTGTTCCTCCTACTACTATTTTAACTTCTTTTGACAAAAAATTATCTAGTGTATTTTCATTTAAAGTCCCATAATCATAAATATAGAAATCATAGCCATATTGCATTGCATCAATTTTATTTGTATTACTATAAAGATCAATTCCTCTATGCGAATAGATATTATCTTTTTTAGTTACTCCTTCTAATGTTTCAATATTTTTTATTTCATCTTTATCTGTACTGCAAATATAACAGGCATTCATATTTAAACTTTTCAAAAACATTGTAATTAAAATAGCTTGTGTTGTAACTCCTATATGCTTTTCAGTTCCTGCTACTGCTATATTTACAAATTGTTTTAATGTCTTATATTCCTTCTTTACAATTACTTTATTTTTCTTTGTTTCTTCAACTTTTTGTCTAAACCTTATAGCATCTTTGTATTGACATCCTTCAGCACATAAGCAATTTCTAAATTGCTCTTTTTGTTCATAGTAGGTTTTGGCATTTACAAAATTATAAATACCTTCATTAAATAGTTTTGAAAGTAATCTATCTCCTTCTTCATGACCTAAAGCAACTACAATAACTCTAATATTATACATACTCTTTATTGCTACAATAGATTGTATGATTTCCTCTTCACTTTCTTTTGTTGAATCAACATCTATAATTATTTGTTTATAATTATTTAAGTTTTTCAGCTCTTGAATTGCAAATCTTTTTAAGCTATCAACTCCTGTTAATACCTGTAGAGTTTCAAATCCATTTTCTTTGCATACTTCGTAAATTAATTTTTCATTTTCTCTAGTAATTGCTAAAATCAATTTTATCCCTCCTTTGCAAAAAAAGAACTGCTTAGCAATTCCTTTTCTTTTATTCATCTATTAAATATTTGAATTCTAAATCTAAATCTTTATTAATTTTTATTCTACTATTCTTTGTTAATTCTTCTCTATCAAAAAATGTAATCCTAATAGAAATATAACCCTGGTATTCACTTTTTATTCTAAAATAATTATGAAGATGTATCGTCGAAAATATTCCTTCTTTAAACAAATCTAATATTGTATTTTCGTTTTTAAATGGACTATTCTTTAAATTAGTGACGACAACATTATCAAAATCAGTTTTATTAAAATCCACTTTTGGAACTATGTATTTACTTAGTATTTCATTATTATCTAATAGTTTTATTGTCTTTTTACATTCAGTATATGTTTCCACTAGCAATTGTTTTAATACATATTCTTGATTCTTTTTCTTTTCTTCTTCTTTCTTCATATTCCTTTTATCAATTAAAAAATATGTAATTATAAATATCATAATTATAATTATATTATTTATTACAATCTCTAAAAAGGAACTATTTAACTTACACGATATTGTTGAAAATAAATTAAAGAAATCCATCAATATTGTTATTACTATTAGAATTAAACTTATTAATATTGTTATTAATATTTTTAATATAAAATTATCTTTTTTCATATTTCTCCTCTTTTATAATCCAGTTTTAAAATGGTAATTCTTCAACATTAAAATTTATTTTTGTTTTTACATATTCAATAAAAGATGTTTCAAGTTCTGGAGAATTTTTTTGTACTGCTTCAAATTTCTCACTTAATAATTCATAATATTTTTTATCTATTTCATATTTATCATAAACTTGAAAATTCTCAATAAACTTTGATGCTGTTACTGTGTCAAAAAATTCTAATTTTTTTAAATTTTGTGGTATGCTCTCTAAAAATTTTTTTACAACTTTATCTGACATTGGATTTGATAATGTAAATGTTGGTTCTACATTCTCATTATATTCTCCATATCTAAACAAACAAATCTTATCCATTATATCTTGTAATGCATTTTTTAATTCATTTATATCTATATCTTTATTGTGTTTATCCACCTTTATTTGAGTATTTCTTTCTTGTACTTGTTTTTTATCTGAGTTGTATTTTTCAATTTCATTAAATATTTCTTCTACACTTTGAAATCTTTCTTGTGGATCATCATTTAAGCATTTGTCTACAATATCATCTAAAAAATGCATTCTTGGTGTATTAAACTTTTCATATAACCTCTTTCTATGAGTTCCCTTTGTCGTTTTTCCAAAAACTAACCATTGAGTTATTTGTCCTATAGCATATATATCCATTGTTGCGTTTGGTATTGTTTCACTGTTTCTCTGTTCAGGAGCTGAAAAATCAAAGTTTGCTAATCTTTCTCCTTCCGTTGTATGCCCTGTTTTTTCAAATATTTCAGGGTTATAATATGCTATACCAAAATCAGCGATAAATAGTCGTCCCTCTTCATCTATTAGAATATTATCAGGCTTTAAATCTCTATGAAAAATACCTTGTTTGTGTATATTGGAAGTAGCATATAATATTTGTTTTACAAAATCTATTATTTCATCTTCACTATAATTTTCATCATATACTAATTTACTTATATATCTTTTCATGCATATTAATGGATATATATTATTATTGATAACTATTTCATCATAAAAATACATTTTTACAATTCCATCTTTTTCACTTAATTTAAGAATAACATTTCCATATTCACATAAAAATCTATTTAATTTTTCTTTACTATTATTTATTAAAAACTTAATTGCAACATCCACATCTGCCATCTTTCCAAAATAAACCGTTCCATTTCCTCCTGATTTACTTTCTAAATTGTATATTAATATTTTCCCATACTTTGTTTTTAAATATAAATTATTTATTTTTAAATAGTCATTTATCTCTCTTATTGATAATTTATTTGAAATTATTGACGTCTTAGAATTTAATATTTTTTGTTCATAAATGTCTATAATAGGATACAATCCTTCTCTTAATTTTTCTCTTCTTTCTTGATATCCACCATATTTTTGCATATTCTTTCTAAAATCACTTTTTGTTTTTACGAGATCAAAAATTTCAGGCATATCAAAGCCTTCTTTTTTTGAATCCATTTTAATTTCTAATAGATTTTTAGAAAATTCTTCATCTGTTATTGATTCATTATTATATGTTGCAATCTTTTCCAGTTCTGCATAATAATTATTTATTTTTTCTGCATTCATTTCATTCACTCTCAATTCTATTTTTTTGCAACATTTTATCATGTTTTTATGTTATTTACAATAATCATACCTCATTTTTTCAACAGTCCCAGTCATCTACTGTTTGTCTTGCAAACAATTCTATTCTAGGCATATTTTCTACAAGTTCAACTATTTATCTCTTACTATTGCAGGTTTCTTACTGTATTCTTCTATATGTGTATCAATTATTTGTGATACTTTATTTTATTTTCTTTTTATAGTTCCTTTTGTTCCAATTAAGCAGATTTCTAAATTTGTCCTAGTCCAATGTCCAATACCACAAAAACAAGTATCACCTTTTAATTTCTTTTAGTTAGATTTGATTCCATTTTTTTTATAAATTCCTTCCATCTAAAAAAGACTTCACGAAGAAGTCTTGGTGGAGACAATGGATTTGCACCATTTTAAGCCTCAGTCTATATATACACTATTAGCCATATTATATTAACCGAATATCTCCATATAAAATAATATACTAGAGGCTTTTTTACTTTTCATTAATTTTTTCACAATATCCTCTCCCTTCATAATAATTTCATTAATCACAAATTCATTAAATATTACAAAGATGTCTATAAAAAATGATTTTGGCAAACATATAAGTTCTAGAGTTAGGATAATGATAACTAATAGTTTCAATAGCTAATTTTATAATTAAATTATAACTCTCTTTTTATAATATTTCAATTTTTTCTTATTATAAATCTAATATTGAAATATCATTTTTATTTATTAATTGTTCCTCATTGACCTTATAAGATACTTGCCCTATTTGACTTGTACCATTGTTTATTTTAGTTGCGTTATAATTTATTTCCACAGTCTGTAAATACCAATTTTGTAAAACATCTTCATAATAAACTTTCAAATTCATTAAATATTCCTTTCCACTTTCCAAAGCAAAATATCTATATATTTCCTTATTTTCATTTTTTTCAATTGGTATTTGTGTATCTGCTCCTAATAATCTATATCTTTCAGAAACCATATCTGATTCTAAATCTACAATTATTTTTTTTACGCTGTTCAATCCTATATTTTTTATAGATATATTTAATTCATAAGAGCTAGTTGTTTTTCCACTATATTTACTTATTATTAAATGATCTATATCAATTTTCTGATTTTGAGAACTAGTTTCTATTTTATATTTTAATAAAGGCATATTTTGTATTCTATTATTCTCTGAACTCCTTTTTTCATTCTCTTCATCATTCTTTCTTATTTGATATTTTGTCATTAACACTAAAGCCAAAGCTCCTATAATTGCTGAAACTATACTCGATATATAATTTCCACAAAATGATAACCAACTTTGCGTATCTAAATTTTTATCTAATGTTAGCATTGAAGGAATATTGAATCTATCACAATAATATATTATGATTGGTGCCAATACTATAAAATAAACACATACATATAATATTTTTTCTAATAAACTATTACATTTTTTATATTCTTTATATGTAAAAATTCCAAATACTACCATTATTACAATCATTATTATCAAACTTACTATCATAAATTCCTCTTTCCTAGCTTGTTATACTTTCTTTTATAATTTTTGAGCTATTTTTAGATCTTATTTCATAATCAATTTTTATTTTATTACTTTTGAATAATATTTTAGATTCTAAGAACATTGATTTATTATGCATTAGTTTTTTAAAATCGGTTTTTATTATTATCTTATTATCTTCTTCATATATTGAATTTTCAAATATATCCTCTATGTCATATTTAAAATCATCGGCTTTTTCCTTTAATTCCTCTAAATATGTTTGTTTACTACTATACATTGCTCCTATATATGATGGAATATGTGATGATGTAGCAGTTGCTATAGCTGGATAATAATACTCATCTATACTACTTACTCTTGGGCATTCTATCAAGTCTTCTTTTAAATCATTATACATATTTCCTAAATATTTAATTACATCATCTTTAACAATAAGTGTATCCTTTCCTATAAATACATCTTTATCTATAATTAATTTTAATTCTATATCTTCATCAAGATAATTTCCTATATTTGAAAGAACTAAATTAGTGTTATATATTTTAGGTAATCCTTTACAATAGTAATTTATTGCTAAATATTCAAGTATATAACTATCTAGCTCTTTTAACTTCCAATATCTATCTATTTCATTTTTATCTCCGTATAGAGTTTTACTAATTGGACTTAGACCACCTCCATTGAAAGTAGTTTTCCATCTAATATTTTTAAATTCAAATATTAAATCTTCATATTCTAAATTTAAATCTTTTAATTCTTCTTTTATAAAACTTTCTTTTTCATCATCAATTTTAACAACTTCATCACTTATTAAAAAAGACACTCCTACTCCAAATGAAAATTCTTTTCCTTTTAATTGGTTAATATCATTAACAAGTTGCTTTAATTTTTCAAATTTTTTCTCTTTATATTTCTCTATTATTGAATTAACTTCTGATAACTGTATTTTATCAAACAAATTTCCATCTGAGTATGATTGAACCACTAATTTACTATTTTTGTTTTCTTTAAACATATACTCAAGATCTTTTTTATTCGCTATACTTGTTGTACTTCCTTTTCTAATATATATTTCATTTTCTTTTAATTTTCCAATTTGTTTTTTTACCATAAATGGTCTGTTTGAATTATTAATTACTGGTATTTGGATTACAAGAATATTTTTTCCATCAATATTTAATATTCTGTAATTAACAATCAAATTTTCATATATATATGTATTGATTATTTGTTGAAATTCAGCTTCATCTCTTATTTGTTTTGTGTCAATTTCTCTTAATTTTGTACATGCATTATTTTCCTCAACCGCACCAATTATAATATATTTATTTCTAATACTGTGTGAATTTGCTAAAGCTAATATATCTTTAACTAATTCTTCCTTATGATCCTTTTGATAATCATACTCTTTAAAGTCCAAATAATCACCTTCTTGATGACAATCTATCATTTCTTTTACTTCATCTTCAAATTCCATAATTGTTACCCCTTAATCCGAGTATTATTTTATCACATTTTATATCTTTTCACAACTAAACCTCATTTCCCCAACAATCCCAACCATCTACTGTTTGTCTTGCAAATAATTCTATTCTAGGCATATCTCCTACAAGTTCAACTATTTTATCTCTTACTATTGCTGGTTTTTTGCTATGTTCTTCTATATGAGTGTCAATTATTTGTGATACTTTATTTGATTTTCTTTTTATAGTTCCTTTTGTTCCAATTAAGCTGATTTCTGAATTTGCCCTAGTCCAATGTCCTAATCCGAAAAACCATGTATTACTTATTTTATTTCTTTTTACCCAATTAAATTCACAAGTTTTGTACTTAAATCCCCATTCTTTCATAACTTTTAGTCCATCTAATAAGCAGGGAAAAGTTACCCATAAGAAAAGGACACAATCTTTTTCTGATATATTCTTGATTGTATCCTTCATATTAACTATTTCTTCAACTTTCATTGTCTTATAATGTTTTTCTGCTGTTCCCATTCCATCTCTCCATGTATTATAATGCCATGGAGGATCTGCATAAATTATATTATATTTATTTTCCGTATTATTTATATCTATTACCAATTAAACCTCCTTACTTCCAAATAAGTATTCTCTAGGATTTAAAAAGTCTCCATTTTGCGATTTTCTAATTTCAAAATGTAAATGTGAACCTGTACTATATCCAGGATTCGGATCACGATTAGGATCTCCTCCTTGAATTCCAACAACAGTTCCTTGCTGTATTTCTTGTCCTTCTATCACATCAATCCTAGCCAAATGTGCATAGAAGGAATAATAATTTACTCCATTTTCAGTAATATGTTCTACTTCTACACAATTTCCATATCCTCTTTGTACTCCTGCAAATACAATAGTACCTTTTTCAATCGCTATAATATTTGAGTGCCAAGCTCCTGCTAAGTCTATTCCTGTATGAAAACTTTGCTTTCCAGTTACAGGATGAATTCTTGATCCAAATTCACTTGTAACAGTTGCATTTTGAACAGGCATAGGAAATGTTCCGTTATATTTTAAATCTCCAATAGTAACAGTAGGAGCATAGGTATCATGCATTTCAACTAATAAATAATAAGAACTATCTGAAGCTTGTCCATTATCTCCAAATCCAAAGAAACTTTTTATCTTATCTATTGTTGATGTCAAAGCAAATAGTGGTATCATTATTATAAATGTAAATACCACTATTCCTATTATTATTCCTATAATTAATCTTTGTCTTTTTTCTTCATCTGTTATTTGACTTATTACTACTTTGGCAATTAATTTTGCTGTGACAGGATCTAAAGCCATTACCTACCACCACCTTTACCAAAATACTCAAACTCAATAGGGAATATATCAAACCTAACAAATATTCTGTTTGAGCCTATGATAAATAATGCTAACCCTCTTTTCTTTTTATATAAAAACTCCGATTGTCCCTCGCTCAACTTAAAAAGTTCTGTTGTTTCTTCTAAATTTACTCCATCAGTTCCCATTAATATTTTATATGTAGCCATATCAAGTATAGCTTGTCCATACATTTTTATTGAATCATCAAGGAAATCTACAATAGAATGTGAAATTATAACTAAACTTCCTTCATATTTTCTACATCTCTTTGCTACATTTCTTAAAAATATTGTTGTTTCAGGAACTCTCGGATCAATTAACAAATATGCTTCATCACAGACTAACATTGTTTTTTCTTCTTTATCTCTACTCATTATTTCCCAACAATATGTTAGAATATTAAAGTATTGAGCTCTTTTTACTTTGTCATCTGCATTTTGTAAATTAAAGGTATCAAAACATACGATTTTTGCATTATCATCTATTGAAGTATAGCCATTAAATAAGCCTTTTTCAGCACCAATGCTAATACCTCTTAATAAACTTCTTAATGTTTCATATATTTTTTGTTTTTTCCCATCAATTTCATCACTTGATTTCTCTCCTAAAAGATTATATAAATCTGTCATAATAGGAAATTTATTATTTGGTATTTTTGAAATATCTGTATCCCAGTAAATATTAAACTTGTTATATAATTCTTCTAATACTTCTTCCAATCGAGCTATATGTATTGAATCTAGTTCAGGATATAATAGTTTAAAAAATGTTCTTAATGTTTGAAAATGTAGAGCCATTGCTCCCATTCCTTTACTTTTATATTCAACTTCATCTGTTTCTTCATCATCTAAAGGCACTTTTTTAATTTGTAATGGATTTATAATTCCTCCTTTACCACTTCCAACATCTATCCATTTTTCTCCTAGTTTCTCAACCATTTCTTTTTCTTCTCTTTCAGGATCTATTAAAATTACTTTAGTATTAGTCATATATTCATTTAATATTAAGTGTTTAGCAACTGTAGATTTCCCAACTCCTGCTGTACCCATAATTACAAAGTTTGAATTTGTTCTATCTCCTCCTCTTTTCCAAGGATCAAGTATTACAATTCCACCCTTTGTATCTCTAGCAAAATAATATTTATTTCCATCATTAAATCCTGAACTCGAAAAAGGCAGTCCTCCAATCCATGTACTCTCTAACATATTTCTATCTGCAATACTTTTTACAACTGGATCTGTAATAGAAAAAGGCGACATTAACTTCAATGAGTTTTTACTCAAATTTGTTAATAATCGCCCTTTCATTTGCATTGATGTAAGCCTTGTCAAAACTGCCTTAGACCTTTGTTTTAATTCTTCTTCATCTTCTGCAATTACCATTATTGCTATTGTTACATATACTACAGTTTCTCCATTTAAATCTACTTTTTCAATTAAATCTCTTGCATCTTGTATTTCCCTTTCTGTTCTTTGTCTTAATATTTCATCTGTTATTCCTTCATATTGTGATTCATTTTGTTTTATTCCTCTACTTATATTTTGCATTAAAGTATCTTTTTCCGTTGGAGAAATATTTAAGCAACATACTGTATTCGGTATATTCGCAATGTTTTCAAGCCATCCTACTCTTACTTTTTGAGGATATTTTGTTATTACATATACTCTTCCTAAATAATCTCCTACTCTTATATAATTTTTCTTATATTCTATTCCACCTATCGGACTTAAAATATTAAGTAATGTTTTATTTTCCATTATTCCATCAATTTCTTTTTTCTTCAAATAAATTATTCCTCCTTTTTTGCAACAAAAAAAGACTATCATTTCTCTGATAATCTTTTAATATGATTTAATAATTAAATTAATTTTTTATTAACACATCTTTTAATCTTTTTCCCATCTATTTGCATCAGTCCATCTAAAATTAGGATCTAAATTTGGAGGATGTTTTTCAAACCACTCTTTTGCACCTCTTTCTCCTAACTCACGACTTATTCGTTCCATCTCAGGTGGTTTATCTCCTGTTTTACAAAATATTTCCAATCGCAATTTTTCATAGGCTTCCTTTAATTCTTCTGTAGGTGCCATTTTTACCCAATCTTCAAATGAAACTTTACCTTTCTTGTAAATAACATATGCTATACCTGAACCTACTGTTAAAAGAACAGTTCCACCTATCAGAACATATTTTTTATTTTTATTAAACCATTTTTTCATTTTTTCAAAAAAAATCATACTAAACCTACTTTCAAACTATTTCTATGGTAAATTATATCACTTTATCTTTTATTCTTCAATCATTTCAGCATTACAACTCTATCTTCAATATCAGATTCTTCTCTATGTGCATAATTCATATTTAAAAAACTATTGCATAACTGTATTAGTGAAGCTTCATCTAATATCTCTGTTTTAATATCGCATCTTTCAAATTTATTACTTAATTCCATACACCTCTTTAATAAGTCTTTCTCGCAATTATCAGTCTTTTTAGAATTAATCATTATAAAACTCTGCCTTTCCACTATTTCTCCATTTAAAGACATTCTTTGAACTTCTTTTAAGTGTGTTTTTAGTAATCTCTTTTGAATTGCATTATCCGTTGTACCTATTATTTCTGACAAATATTCTTGCAATGGAGAAATATCAACTGCTCTTGCAATATTAAAGTATTTAATATCTTCTTGTTCTGATGATAGTTCAGCAGATAAATCATTTATTAAATTTTCTTTTTCTCTATCTGTTAAAAGTTGTGTATTTATTGAATATATTTTTATTCCTGAAATTACATTTCCATCTCGTGTATAAATATAATTATTTCTAATATCCAATATGCCAACTTCTTCATTACAAGTTTTTTCTTTATCTTTTTTCTTAAATAAATTAAACAATATCATCCCTCCATTTATTGTAATATTTATATCTATACTGCTTTTGAATTTTACTAAAATCAATAATGTATTTTATCTGACTTACAACACATAAGTTATTATCATCTTTTGTAGTTGTAATAATTGTTCCTGCTACTCCTATAAATTCAATTACAACTGGTAATAAAAAATTATCTTTTAATTTATAGACTATAAAACTAATTGGTAATAAAGCAACTAAAACTATTACTGTTGATATAAGTTCTTTTACCCCATAACCTTTAAAAAATTCTAATCTGGTCTTTACATTAGTTGGTATATATAGCTTATATTCATTATCATGTTCGTTCATTTAAAGCCTCCTTATTTCAATGTTTGTGGAGTTTACCAACCTCCACCACCACCTCCTCCTGAGCCACCTCCTGAGAAATGATCAGGTAAAGTTGTATATCCATAATAATTTTGAACTAATGCTAAAATTACAAAAATCAATTCTGCAATAATCCCAAAAACTATTGTGTTTTTTATTTTCTTTTTATATGTCCCTTGAGCATCTTCATCGTATATCATCTTTGTTAAACAAAATATCACTCGAAATGTAACTCCAAGTGGTATTATCACAACTCTCAACAAACTTATTATTTCATCTAGTATTTCCATACTTATCCTTTCTTTAATTGACTAAACTTTCTTTTTATTTGACTAGACAATTCCATTGTCTTACTAGTAGTAACTATTACATTACTAATACCTCCTGTTCCTCCACCAAGCATAAATTCTTGTATGAATTTAGGAGTTTTTATTGCCATTATAATTGCTGCAATACCAAATAACATTTTTACATTTAGAATTAATATTATTGCTATCTTGCATAATATAATTTGCACTAAAACTGTTAGTACACTTTTAAATAATTTCTCTGAATAAGATTTAAAAACTCCTCCATCAGGATTTACTAATCCGACACAAGCTAAAGGAAATCCTAATTTTAATACAAACATCTCTAAACTTCGCATAAGAAATTGTATGTATAAAACAAATAACAATATCATTGCTATTAGAGCTACTATTGCTGTAAATAGTCCTGTTGTTGCTATATTTGCAATAGTTGTTGTTAAAGATACATTATCAGTAAAATTCATCGCATTCAGTATTGAGTTTCCAAATGAAGTAGCCACTTGAATAACCCAATCATACAAAATAGAAAAACTAACTGCTACTACTATTGCTCTTATAAAATAAACAATGTATGTAAGTGGTGGAGTATCTGATTCTCCATCAGTCCACATTACATACATATCAAAACCCTTTTTCAAAAATTTTAACACTATCAAAGAAATTGATAAGCTTAAAATTAATGCTTTTAAATTAGAAAAACTTATTACACTACTTCCAAAGTTTGTAGTTAAATAGTTTTCTGAATTAAAGCACATATCAATTAAGCCATTAAAAGCTGAATTTATAACATTATCTGCTCCACCAATTATACTGGTTATTAGTCCAGTTAAAATTGATTCCAAAAAATGTACCTCCTATTATCTATAATATCCTATGATTAAGTTAATTAATCCACTTGCAACGACTACACCTACACAACAAATTATTGCTATTTTAATTCTATTGTCCCATCTCTTTCCGTCCATATCATCACTAGATGATTTTCTTAATAAATAGTATCCCACTAATAAAATTGTTAATGTTGGAGCTAAAATTAATAACCAATTAGTTAAATCTGTTATTAAATTTTGTGTACCTGTTGCAATTTTGCTGTCTTGCACTCCTGCAAAACAAGTACTTGTGCAACATAAAAGACTTGTTATAACAAGTCCTGCTTTTCCTATTTTTCTTGTATATTTTTTTATTTTTTCTTTTATCTTTTCTCTCATACATAAATTCTCCTATCTATATAAATTCCATATTCCCCATAGTTTTATATCTTCAATTTCTTTTTGCTCTCTTGTTTGTTCTCGTTCTAATCTTAGTTGCCTATTTTCTTCTTGATTTCCCATTCCAAACAATTTATTAAATCTCCACTTAGAAATATCAGGCAATTTTGTTATTATAGGATATAATCCTGTTTGAATGACTAAAACATAAGGTCTTTCTATTCTTAAAATTTCATCTTCTGTTAGTAATGCTCTGCTTATTAAGTTCATTGACTCTGAATTACTACCACTTTGATATTTTGTATAGCTACTAGATCTGCTATAACTAGAAGTAGTATAAGTTCCTAATTTTTTTGAAATTATACTTGCTGTTTCATTACTTGCTGTTTTTAAATATATCCAAGTTTGGCAGTTATCTCTAATATTTTCTGCAACTTCTTTTCCATACTTGTTATCCAGTTGTGAAAAAGATTGAAGAAATAAATTAAATCTTATTTTTCTCCCTCCTGCTACAGTAAGCATATTGCTAAAAGCAGGTATTGTTGTAAAATTTCCAAACTCATCTAATATGTAATTTACTCTTGTTTTTAATTCTCCTCCTCGTTCATCTGCACTTTCTACAAGTGATACATAATTTTGATATACAAATAAACTTGCTAAAGAATAATAAGTCGTTTTTTCATCAGGTAAAATAATATAAGTAACTGTTTTTTCCTCTCCTGCTTGTTTTAAATTAAAATCACTTTTGCAAGTCATTCCGTATATGCTTTTACTTGTAAATAATCTTAATGTTGTTAAAGCAGATGTAAAAAAAGAGCCTCTAGTTTTTTCAGGTGCAATCCTTGCAATATTAAATATTGTACTTGAAGGATGATCAGGTGGTAAATTTTCAATATATTTATTTATCGGCATTGTCTGTCCAACTGTTCTACACATTTCTGAAATAAAAGAATACACATTTGTTAAATTTTGATATTCAGGATGCTCTTTATTGTCAAAAACAACACTCATGATTGCTCCTGCAATAACTGACATCTCTCCATCTCTCCATATTTTTTCCATTTTTGTATCTTCATTTCCTACTAAGCTTTGAGTAATATCCCAAGTGTACTCTTCAGCTTTTTTAACATCTCCGTTATTTACTGCATCTATAACAGGTTGTAAAAAATTATATCTTGTACTTTTTGTTGGATTCTTAAAATCTAAGGTTATTATTTTATAACCCTGCTTTTTCAAAAATTCTGAAGTGTAATGATAAATTTCAGCTTTAGGATCTGAAATAATCATACTCTCTCCTGCTAATCCTAAGTTTCCAACTGTCTGTAATACTATACTTCTTGTTTTACCACTTCTTGTAGCTCCTACAACTAAACTATGAATATTATCATCAATGTAATAAATCCTTTCTTGCTTTTTGTCCTTTTCGTATCCTACAATAATTCCACCTGAATTGAATTCTTCTGTATTTTCCTTTGATAGTGAATTACATTTAAAAAATTTTTTAAATTCTTTTTTACTTAGCCATCTTGCTGTTCCATGTTGCCCTTGCCCCATCACTTCTGGAGTCTTTAATTTATCTGTTATATTTACTATTCCACTTTCAAAAACATTTTTACTTCCAAATCCGAAAAGAATTATAATTGTTGTTTCAATTAGCATATAGATAAGAAAAAATAGCAGTAAAATCTGTTTATTTACTACTATTTGTGAAAATTCTATATTAGAAAGTTTTGAATGAATTATTGTACTAAAAACAATGCTAACAGGAATATTTAATATAGATAAAAAAGCTATTATTCCAATTTTTCTTTTTCTCATTCTAGCTCTTCTCCTTCTTCCATTTGATTTTCTTGTTCTAATTGAAATTTTTTCGTATATTCTTCTATTTGTTCTTTTGTTAAATCTTTAAAATCCTGATTTTTTTCATCATTACCCGTAATAATAAAAGTTCCTCTTATATTTAGACCATCTATAGTCCTATTTATTGGTAATAATTTTTTATACCCCTCCTCATCAAAAACTATTAAGACATCTTTATATTTAATAACATCTATATATTCATTTTCTACAATTTTTCTTAATGTTTCAAGTCTGTTTGGAATTCTTTTTAATTCAGGATTTTTTTCATTTTCTACTATAAGAACATACATATTTTGCTTCTCAATTACTACCGCCTCCTACATTTCCATATCTTCTAGTTCTTCTAAGCTATAATGTATTTCCATTGCATATTGTTTTTTAGCACTTTCATTTAATTCATAATGATGTGTAATATCATTTTCATCTTCTTTTCTTTTGAACTGTTTGATTAATTCAGCCAAAGTTAAAGACATACTCCTATATCGAGTATGCCTTTCATATTTTTTTACTCCTTTAATTCTTGCTTTATATTTTTCTTTAAAATATGCTTCCATATTTTCTTTTAAATACTTTTCATTATGTAATTTTCTATCTCTGCATTTATAGCCATCTGAAGTTGTATATGTAATATTTTTTCTTTCTTTAATCCATGTAACTTTATATCCTAGCTCGTTCATTGCTTTAAAAAATTCAAATTTATTATTTGATTTTTCCATAGCAATATCAATACTTTTTTCTAACTTTTCTTTCCAACTAATACCCTTTTGTTTTGCTTTATATTCATTAATTCTTATATCATCTACACTTGATTTTTCTCTTGTTATAGATAATCCTTGCTCAATGCATAATTTATTAGAATATGCTTTTAAGCTTTCTAAATCTTTATTAGAAAATTGTATCTTTTTACCTATTTCAAAATTTACTGTATTCACAACAAAGTGTGAATGTATATGTTCCTTATCTTGATGAGTTGCTACAACAACTTGATAACCTTTAAAATATTTTTCTGCTATTTTCATTGCTATTTCGTGTGCTGTTTCATAACTCAACTCATCATTTGGACTAAATGCTTGAACAAAATGTAATTTTTCTCTACCTTTTGTTTTACCATACATACTTTTTATAGCCATCATTTCTTCATAAGCATTTTCTACCATGCAATCTTTTCCTGAAATAAACTTGTTATTAGTTTTCTCTTCTTTGCAAATATAATTTAAAGTTTTCTTTAATCCGACCTTGTTATTAATGAATTTAATGATTGCCATATTTTACTTAACTCCTTTTTTACTCCTCCCAATTCAACACAAGTTATAACTCTTCCATTTGCTAGTTTTGTTAATTGATTTACATTATTTCCTAGCTTTCTTAATTGAATTACTAATTTATCAAGATCATTGATAACTACAATTTCTTTTTTAGTAGCACTTTTAATTAGATACTCTGAAATTGTTGTATTAGCTTTTACACTATTGTTTATAATCATTGTTTTTTCTTCAGGAGTTAATCTAATTTCAATTCTTTCAGTTTTTTTCAATTACTCTCCTCTCCACCTAAAAATTTTATGAAGGGTTTGGGGACACCTCCCCTTAAATAAGAAAAGTTATACTTTTCGTTCTATTTGTACTTACAAATAGGAATCTTGCTTAACTTATCGCTTCGCTACTAAAGTATTCATCTAATAATTTGATTACTAAATCAGAAAATTCTTTATCGTTTTTAAATCTATCTTTGTAGATTTTCATTGCTCTTTTGTCTATTCTTCCTGTAAACTTTTCTACTTTAATTTTTTCATTTTTTATAATTTTAAGTATAATTTCATAACTAATATTATTTTTCTTTAATCTAATTTTCTGTGCTTGTGCAACAGTTATTTTTATTTGTTCATCTTCAATAACTTGATTAACAATTTCTTGTTCTTCTTTATTTAAGTATGATATTTCTACTCCTGCTTTTATAGGTATTTGCTCTATATTTACTTTTTCCTGTAAAGGCTTAATTAGTTCCGTTAGTCTTATATAGTTATAAATTTGTGATTTTCCTTCTTCATTCCACTCGGTGGAATTATCGTAAAATTCGTTCATATTACTATTGTTTTGCCTATTTTTTATGATGTTGTTTCTTTGTTTATAGGCATAGCCTTTTTCAACAGGTAGTATTTTTTCCCTATTGTTTAAGTTTGTATCCAACATTATTAATGTTGCTTTTTCATCATCACAATCCACAATTTGAGATGGAATTGTAGAAAATCCCAGCTCTTTTGCACATTCTACTCTGTTATGTCCTGATATAATTTCGTATTTATCGTTTTCTATTTTTCTAACTATAATAGGCACTAAAATTCCATTTTCTTTTATGCTTTCTTCCATTTCTTCTTTTTTATTTTTATCATACATTGAAAAAGGTTGCCCTTTTCTAAAGACAACCAACTTACTTATTTCTATATTAGTTATATTTTTATTTTCTTCCTTTCTGTTTTTTTCAGGTACTTTATCAACTACAAATTTTGATCTTATTTCATTAATACTATTCAACTTTACATCTCCGTTTCTTCCTCATATTCTAATTCTTTATTAAATTTTTCTATTTTATTTATGGCTTCAAATAAATCTGTATTTTTGTCTATTTCTATATATGGTATTTTATCTTTTAAATTATTGTATATAAAAAAAGATCCATTATTAGAATCTAAAACTACTGCATAATATGATACATTTTTATTTTTTAAATCTTGACTAGTTTCTTTCCATACAAACTCATCATCTTCAGTTATTCCTGTTTTTGAAAAATAAATCATATCATTTATTTTCTTTAATATTGTTGGATTTCTAAATATATTATCTTCAGGTAATTCAGAATAATTATTTACAATATAATTATATAAATAACTATCATCCGAAAAAGCTTTTAACATATCTAATTTATTACTTTCTATGAATAATCTTATATTTTTCAACTCACCCCTCCTTTGTATAAAAAAGGGATAGATATCACTCTACCCCTTAACTTACACATTCTACTATTAAATTAACTCCATCTTTGAATCCTTGCTTGTAATATTTTTCTAAACTAGCACAATATCTTTTTGAAACATCTTCAAGTGCATAATCAAGCATTTCTTCTATTTTATTTCTTAGTCTATCTTCTTTAACTTGCTCTATTAATTTTCTTAATTTATCTTCGTTTCCATCTCGTTCTATTTCTAAAATTACTTTTCTTTCTTCATCAGAAACATTTGCAAGTACTCCTTGTTCTCTGTCAAAGAAAATAGATTCTAATATTTTTTCTTCTTCCATAGTCTTTACCTCCTGTATAAGATTATACTATGGTGTTTTTATATATCCAAACCCTTTAAAAAAAGATTTTAAAATTCCATATCATCTTCTTCAGCTTCATAATTGCTTACTGCACATTCTTTATTTATGACTTCTCCATTCTCTCCTGCATAACAATGTCCAGCAAATTGCATTCCTTCTTCTTCATAAAACCAATCCAAATCAGAATTAGGATATTTTTTGCATAAAGTTTTTATAATTTCATCAGGTGGATTCCATGCTGTAAAAAATATTAGAGTCCCTTCTTGTGGACTTCCTTGACAATCATAAGCATCCCATTTTGTTCCCCAATGTTCTATACTCCAATCATACCAATTATCAGTTCCATATTTTTGTAAACAAGTATAACTTCTTATAACTTCTTCTTTAGGATACTTTTCAAATAAATACTCAACCATTTTATCAAATGTTTTATATTTTTGTTGTGCATCTTTATTAGCTTCCCATTTTGCTTCTAAAAGATCTTTATCTCCATTCAAATACAAATACATAGCTTTCTTTATAGTAGTACTCCCATCTGCTATAGAATTTTCTAGTTCTTTTGGCATAGGTATTAATTTATTAAATGTAATTTTTTCTTTTTCATAATCATATATTTCATCTAAAATTTCTTTTTTTGCTTTTACTTCATTAAAACAATGATTTGGCATAATATTCCCTCCTTCTTACATTTCCATATCATTTTCTTCAACTATTTCTTTATTTTCTAATTTATAATTTAGTTCTTTTATCTCATTTTTTAATTTAGTATTTTCTTCTACCAATAATGCTTTTTCTAATAAATTTATATCTTCATTTTTGAATTCTTTATCTATATTTTTGGTTTTATTCATGCTTATATAACTTGTTTCTGTAACAATGATATGATCTAAAAGTTCAATATTAAATGTTTTTAATAATTTATTAGTAATATTAGTTATATGTATATCTTCTTTACTAGGTTTTAGCGAATTTGAAGGATGATTGTGTACTAAAATAACTCTATCGCTTGTGCTCATCAGTGCACTTCTTATTATATTTTTAGTATCTATTAAAATTTCACAACTTGATCCGACACCTAAAAGACTTATCTTTCTGATATTATTGCTTTTATCTAAACCTATAAATATCAAATGCTCTTGAATTGCATCTTTTATTTCTTGAACTTCCTCTAATTCATAAATATCGTTTGTATTTTTTACTTTTATATCCTTCATAATTTCCTTTTTTGGTTTTTTATCTACTTCTATCTCTATACTCATTATTCCTCCCAATTAAAACTCCATATCATCTTCTTCAACTTCTTCTATTTCAACAACTTCAATACTTCTATCTTTCAAATCTTGTTTTATTTTTTCTATTTGTTCTTCACTAACAGATTTGAAACCTGCATTTTCAAAGTCATCTCCTACAACAAAACAATTTCCTGCAATATAATCATATCCAAAGTCAAGATTTGGTTTTTGATTGAGAATCTTTCCTTCTTCATTACAAACTAACAATAAATCTTCTTTATAAGGTACTACTTCAATTAAACCTCCAACTAACTTTTGCTTAGCTTCTAATGTATCATCAATTTCCATTACTATTGGATCTTTTCCTACTTGTTTGTATATAACTTTTAACTTTTTTTCCGTTTCTTCTTCCATATCATACATTTCTATTATTTCTTGTATTGAATATTTATTTAAATTTATACTTTCACTTTTATCTATATAACCGTCATCTAATAATTCAACATATCCACTTATTTCAGCATCTCTACCATAACTCTCAAAATCAAAATATCCTTCAATTCCATGTTGTTTTAATACATCTAATAAACCTGTATCTTTAGCAAATCTATATCCATATTTTTCTTCTGCTGACATAGTCCAACTATCTATTTGATAAGAATAATAAGGTATTTCATCTTCTTGAATAATTATATTCATTAATTGTTCAATACTTAAATTTCCCTCTGAATTTGCATATCCTTCGATTGCCTTCATATTATAAATATTTTCGGATACTTTCGCTAATAAATTAAGCATCTTTATACTTTCATATTCACTAACTTTATATGGTAAATCTGTTTCAAAATCATTTATCATATATTCTTCGTATTTCTCATTAAGTCCTACTACTTCTTTTAAAAATTCATCAATCTCTTCTTTTTCTTTTGGTAGTTCTAACCATCCTCCTTTTAATTCTCCTTCATTATATTTACCTAAATTACCAACCCATATATTAAGCATAAACTCTCTCCTTCCTTACACAAAAAAAGAGCTAGTAATTTTATTTTTCACTAACTCTCATCTTATATCTTTACTAAAACTTCTTTCATTAGAATTTCATCAACTAAACCATCAATCATTTGTTGGTATTTAGCCACAACATACATTTCACTTGTTTTTGGTTCTTTATATTCTGTTTTTATTTCTTTTTCTAATTTTTCCTTTAATTGTAAAATATATTGTTCTCTTTCAAATATTTTTGTATTTAGTTTCCCTGTTAATTCTAGTTCTTGTTTTCTGTATGGATAATTTTTCTCCATATTACTTAAAATCATCTGCCCATATTTTCCAAAAATCATTGTTTTCTACCTTCTTTCATTTATATTATACTTTACTAGTATCAGGTTTTCCAAACCCCAAAAGAAAAGAGATACAAAGTTTTTCTCTGCATCTCAACAAGTATTTCATTATACATATTATACCACCTATTTTTAGCTTTTCAAGGTGGTCTTTTTTTTGTACTCTTTTTTGTGTGTACTTTTTTTGTTACTATTTTAGTTAAACTTTTTTATCCTCAGATTTTAATTTTGATATCTCCATATTATCTTCCAACTCATTTAATCGTTCAAATTCATTTATCAATGTATTTATTGGAATATTCAAATCTAATACAGGTTTTAGCATATTTTCTAATTCAGTTATTTTTTTATCCTTTTCTTTTAGTTGATATTCAAGTTGTTTAGTATATTCATCAACTCTATCTTCTTTTATTAAATAAGTTTTTTCTTTTTCAAATTTTATTCCATTTATTTCGCAACTTTTGTCCCAATTAGGATTTTCATATTGCTTACTTTCCTCATTAAAATTTATTCTATGTTGTAATAATAATATTCTTAATAAAAATTCTGTATCGCGATTCACTTCATCAAATGCTGTTTCCGTAGCTATATATACTAAATCCTTATACATATTTTTTAAAGCATCTATACTAAGATTTTCTATTGGTTGTTCCTTATAATTATTGTAATTTTTCTTAAAATCATCCCAAAGCATATTATTAGACTCCTTCCTTATTTAATATTTTTCTCATAATACTCAAATATATCATCAATTTTTTTACCACCAAATGATCTTTTATAGTCTTCCTGTTCATTTTCTTTCCACCATTCAAATTTTTCTTTAATTTTATTTCTTATCTTTGTAGTATCAATATCAGAATTCTTTTCTATTGCAAATAAAACTTTTATAATATCTCCTCCACAAATAAAAAAATCAAAATTTCTCACTTCATCATTACTATATTTTCCTTTGATTCCTTCTATTTTCTTATCATAAGAAATATATAAATAATCATCTTTAAATAAATGATTTTCTTTTATATATGTATAATATAAATCTTTTACTCCTGATGTTCTTAGATATCCAGTCAAATACCATATTGTTCTACTTCTAATTTTAATATAATCTTTTGGTAAATCTATTTCTTTTATTTTAGTAATATATTTTCCTTCTGAATACAAAAATTCATTTTCTTGATCTTCTAACTTCCATGTTTTTCTATCTAACCTTCCTCTTGTATACCAATTAGACATTATTTTTTTATTAATTATTTCTTCACAATAATCAAATAAATATTTAAACTGTTTTCCATCGTTTCTGTCAATCCATTCTATATTTTCTTTTTCTCCCCCTATTCTGCAATAATCATCTCCTCCATCTATATAACAAGATCCACATTTACACATTTGAAAATCATGTCTATATTTACTTTGTAATATATCTCCACATTTTCTACATCTGATTCTTTCTCCCATTTGTATCCTCCATCTATATTTTTAACATATCCATTGATTCAAAATAAATATAAGCTTCCTTAAATCCTAATTTAAAAGCCTCTTTTAATTCAATCAAATTAATTTCTTCTTGAAACTTTAGTATTTCTATAATTGCATTTTCTTCTTCATCATTTAATTTAGTTTTTTCTCCATCTTCTAATAAAGCTACTACATTAGGATATTTATTTTTGATTTCACAAATAGCTTTGTTTATTTTTTTATATTCAGTTCCTAACATTATTCTCATTACCCTTTGATTTTCAAAATAATCTGCAAAATCATCTGTATATTGATCAAAAAATCCTTCGTCCAATTTTTTCAACTTCTTTTCCTCCTTTTTCCTTATTTTTAATCATTATACAGTGAGCATATATCTAATCCCAAACCTTTTTTTGAAAAATTACCAAATAAAAATAAAGCCAGTACCAAAATTTGTACTAGCTTATATTGATTATATTTGTTTTAATAAAAAATTATATAATTCTTTTGTTGTTTTTAATATTAAATCTGCTCTGATAAAACAAGGTTTATTATTATAATTATTTCCATTGCCATCATTTGAGTACCTTAATTTGCAACCATCATCATCTATTGTATTTAGAACATCTATTAGCATATCAAAATCTGAATTATTTATCTCTATTTCTTTATTGAGTTCATTCCATAATTCTTTTAATTTATGAATTTTCTTTATTTTTCCTTGTTTATTATTTAAAACTCCCTTTATTGATAACTCTATTGTGTGCCTACACAAAAATAGAAATGGCATACACATTTGGTTAGTTCTAAAAACTTTTATTTTAGCGTCAGGATTATTTTCACTACGAAAACACATATACAAACATTCTGCTGAATGTAAATATGCATCAACTATTTCTTTTTCTGCTGTTTTACTTCTAAATTCTTCTTTAAAAAATGGAGAAATTGAAACACAATCCCACTTATAAATTTCTTCTGTAAGTCCATTAAATTTATCTCTTATATATTTATTTTCCATAATGTTTTTCCTCTATTAATTCAATCAATAATATACTATCCTACAATATATGAATCTAAATGGCTTCCCATAGAATAAATTTTCCATTCTTCTTTATATTTTACTAAACTTATTTCACATACTTCACTAATTATATGGGGCGTATCTATTAAAAATATATTATCAACTTGTGGAATAATTCTAATATATGCCATTGTATGAATATCATTATATCGTACTTTTAAACTCAAACCAGGTTTTTTAATTGATTTATAATATTTTTTAGCCTCCGAATAATCTCCCCATGCTTTCTTTGTTGTAGGATATATTAAACTTTCTAAAAAAGCAATTGACATATTATCTTTTTTTAACTCTTCAATAAAAGATGTACACTTATTAATAATTTCCAAATCTTCTATTTTTGATTTTTGTATAATTTCATCAATTTCTGTTACATCTCCATCTTTTCCATATAAATTAGACCAATATGGAGACTTATTAATTTCTTGTTTATTTTTTGAAGTATCTCCTAAATAAATTGTAGTTGCTCTCTTTGTCTCAGTTTTTTCATTATTTTCTCCATACTTTTTTAAAATGTCATATAGTTTTAGCACTACCTTCTCAAGTTCTCCAACATATTTTCTTACACATATAAATCTTAAACTTTCATCTGTTTTTATTAATCTATTTATTCTTTCTTTATCTGCGTGTAAATACATTCCATACATTACATCTTCTATTGTTTGATACAAATTTAACTTTGTGCCATCTGTTAAAATATATTCTAATTGTTGTTCTTCAATTTTATTATACTCATTTAATAAAATATCTAGCTCTTTTTTATTTTCAGGATATTTTTCAATCATACTTTTTATTATTTTATTAATATATACTTTTTCTTTATTGCAACCATACTTTCGTAATATCATTAATTTAGTATTTGTTACAATATATGATGCTTCATCATAAGAATCTGTTAATTTATAATTAGTTAGTTGCTTTGCAAATCGTTTATACTCATCTACTGTATACATAAACAATTTTAAATTATCGTTTTCCATACTATTCACACTTACTTTCAGATTATTTTTGAAAATTATATCATATTTTCTATAAAATATCATTTAACTAAAAAATATTTTTGGATATTAAATTATTTAAAGTTGCAAGTATTCCAATCTCAAAATAAATATCTTTCAAATAACTCCTTACTGTGCTTTTAGAAACATATAATTCATCTGCAATAATATCTTCAGGAATATTACCAAAGAACTTATATTCAACAATCTTCAGTTTAGTTTTATCACATTTTCTAAAATCTTGAAGCACATTATCTATTAACTCTTTCCATTTTTTGTATTCATTTATTTTACCATCTATACTAATATTTTTTATTACTTGTCTCTCAGTTGCTCTACTAATTTTATTTTTACTTCTTATTGAAGAATTTATATCTCTACCTTCAGTAGTATCTTTTTCTAATTCTAACTCATTTATTAATCTATCATATATTGGATATTCATATAATTTTTTTCTAATAATCTTTTTTACCTTTTTAGTAACCACTTTGTACCTCCTAAAATAAAAAATCACAACTTTTTAGTTGTGTTATATATCTAAATCCATTTCATCTTCTTCAGTATTTGCTGAAGTAAAATTATTATTTTCATATAAACTATCTAAAAATTCTTTAGGATATTCTCTTTGTTCATAATTATTAAAGCTTTTATTTTTAGTAATTTTTTTATCTTTTCTTGCTTCCAATTCCTCAACTCTTATAATTACCCATCTTTTTATTGTTGCATAATCGCTTTCATACTCTACTCCCTTTGATTTCTTATATAAAGATAATTCTTCTATACATTTTTTAGTTTTATTTTCTCCGTATTCTTCTAGTAATTTTTTATATTCATAATCATAAAGAAATACATTTTCATTAAATTTTTCTTTGCTGACTGTGTGTGTATTTATATTATTATCTATTATATTATTATCTTTGACCTTTTCATCAATACCCTCTTGATTTTTTAGTATATAGGGGTATTGATTATTTAGTCTATAGGGTACATCATTTGGAAATATTCTCCTACAAATTATCTCTTTTTTCTCGTTTCTCATTATATCTACAAAAACATAATTGTTCCTCCTTAAATCAGTTATCCATCTTGAAACTGTTACAGGATCTACTCCTAACTTTTCTCCTAAATATTTATTAGAAGCATAACAATAGCCTTCTTTATTTGATAAAGCTGTTATGAGAGCATAAAGCAATTTTTCATTAGGTTTTAATCGTTCATTAAATAGAACAGTAGCAGGTATTACTGCATAATATCCTATTCTTTGTATCTCTTCATCTCTCACAATGGCTATCACTTTCCTTTCCTGCAATTATACAAGCATATAATATCAAACTTATATTTGCTCCTACTATTAGTCCTATAATTAATCCTATCCAAAACATTTTTATTACCTCCATATTTAAACCAAATTTCTTATTTTCGCATTTTTATATACGAACTCAATTAACTTGTCCTTTATTATTTTTTGTTTCTTAAAATCGAATTTAAGAGTTTGTTCAGTCTCATCTTTAGATTTATTTTGAAAATATTTTAGATTTATAAAATCATAATATTTCGGATATTTTTGTAACAAAAAAGCAAGTACCTTTTTTATAAGCACTTGCCATCTCTTAAATTCTAGTATTTTCTTATTTTCTATTATCTTAATAACTTGATTTTCTAAAGTATTATTGCATACTGTTACTCCTTTTCTCCATGCACTTCCACTTACATTAACACTATTTATCAAGCCATTTTTTATCTCTTCAATCAGTTCATCTATATTATTGTAGTTATATAAATAATACTCTATCTTTTTGTAATCAGTTTTTTTCATTCTGCCCTACTCCTCCTTCTAGTAATTTCTCTAGTTCAAGAAATAGGTAATCTTCATCTATCTCATACATATTATTTTCAATAAAATTCACTATTGTATCTTTTATATATTTGTTATTATATAGTTCAAAGTCACTTATATAGTTTCCTAATTCGTTCTTGTTATATGCTAATATCGAATTGCATATAATATCAACTTTATCTTCGGCATTATAAATTGCAATTTCAATTTCTTCTAATATTTGTTCAAATAACTCTATCATATTATTTATTTCTTCTATTTGTGTTATTCCATCTTGAGATATTCTAAACCATTCCATAAAATAATAATCTTCAATATATTCATCATATTCTTCATATATATTTTCTAATTTATATGATATTCTTTTTAATCTTGCTATTTTATTTATTTCATTAATTAATTTATCAATTTTCCCTTTATACATATAAAACCTCCAAAAAAAATAATCCCAAATGACTTGAGATTACTTAGTATATTTCACTTCACTTTAATATTATTTCTTTCCCTTTATTTTCCCTTTATGAAACAAATTTTAATGATTTTTAACGGTTTTTAATGTACTTAAATGGATTACTTCAAAATTTATAAAAGTCCCTATTTTTCAACGAAAATGGGACTTTTCAGTGGTTGCGGGGGTAAGACTCGAACTTACGACCTTCGGGTTATGAGTTTCACCCTTTACCTCCTCTCCCTTCCTCTCACTCTTCCAAACCAATCTATTCAAACTCCAATCTCTCCAAAACCTCACCATCAACATCCTTCAAACAAATACCATCCTCATCTAAAACAATATAGCTATGATGAGTATTGCACTTTGGAAGAGAAATAGAACCAGGATTTGCAAAAACAAAGCCTTCTTTTTCCTCAATAAAACCTTGATGAATATGACCATAAATCATTATATCAAAATCATCATATGGGATCTTCTCAATATTATATTTATGACCATGTGTAAAATAATACTTTTTACCATTAATCTCCATTAAAATATGATCATTAAATTTAAACTCTGAAATCATTTCATCAACTTCAGCATCACAATTTCCTCTTACAACCAATAGCTTATCTTTCAAACTATTTAATATTTTTGCGACCTTCATTGGTGCATATTCTTGGCTTAGATCGTTTCTTGGTCCATGATAATATAGATCTCCTAGTAATATTATTTTTTCTGGATTTTCTCTTTCATTTATTTCTTTTATTTTATCTGCATAATATCCTGAACCATGTATATCTGATATAACTAAAACTTTCATAAATTTATCTCCTTCCTTTTTATAAAATTTATTATACCACAAAAATAGCCATTTCAAAACAAAAAATGAACCAAAATTATTAAACTTTCTGCCTAATAATTTTGGTTCACTTCCAAATAATGTTTATTTTTCATTTAAAATAGCAATTTTATTCTTCACTATTAAATGAATTTAAATAATCTATAATTTCTCTATATCCTGGTAAAATGGCATCTACAAGTGCATTTTCATCACATGATATTTTCCATTTTCCACTTTCTCTTTTCATTGTTACAGGTATCCTAGTTTCAATTGTTTCTATGCTGTCTGAATCATATTGTTCTTCAAAATATTTTTTTAATTCACTTTCCAATTCCTCATCAGATGTAGAATTTATTGCTTGTGAAAATGCAAGTGATATTGCTTTTGTCATATAGTTTTGGAAAACTGTTTTTAAGTCTTTGTTTGTTACTTTTAAATTTGCTGTGCATTCGTTAAATTTCACATCCATTGATTCAATTTCATAGTTTAAATTTTTTAGCATTATGCTTTCCATTTCTGCACCTTCTGATTTTTCTTCGTTGTCATCAATTGCATCTTCAATTTCTATATATTCTTTTATTTGGTTTTCATCACCTGATTTTATAGCTGTAAACATTGTTTCTATTGTTTTTGATGTTTTATTTTTTATTATTTGTAAATATCCAAAATATCCCCCAACTAGTGCTACTGCAATTAATACAATAATTAATATAATTTTTAAAGATTTTCTCATATTTTTTCCCCTCTCTTTCTTCAACCATTATTATCATTTTTAGTCCTTTTTGTCAATCTTTTTTCTAATTTAAATGTGGCATATCTATTTGAACTCATATTTTCCATTCCGACGCTACATGTCTATTTCAAACTTCTATCTACGCAATTACAGAAATCAAAAATCCAATACTTATAATCAAATTAAATATTATTGCTACTTTATATTTTTTCTTCCAAACACTATCATCTATCTTAACTTCTTTTTTCTCAACCTGCTTTACATAGCTTGATAGTACACTTTCAGCTTCTCTTATAATATAATTATCACTTTTTTCTTGATCGCTTTTGCTTTTAATATCTATGTATTTTAAGCTTTTTGCTACTTTTTTAGATTTTACAACTACAAAAGCTTCTTCTATTAAATTAGATGGCAAGTTTTTTAATATAACAACATTTTTTATTTCACATTTATTCATAAAATTTTCTCCTTATTAAAATTGTTATATTTAAATTTTTGCCATCTTTTTTTATTTTATACAATTATTGTTTACTTAATTTCATTGAAAGAAGTTTTGATATTCCCTTTTCTTCCATTGTAACACCATAAACTGTATCTGCTGCTTCCATAGTTCCTTTTCTATGTGTTATTACTAAAAATTGTGTTCCTATTGCAAATTTCTTTAAAAATTCTGCATATCTGTTTACATTTACATCATCAAGTGCTGCTTCTATTTCATCAAGAACGCAGAATGGCGCTGGGTTCATTTTTAGAATTGCAAATAGTAAGGCTATTGCAGTAAAGGCTCTTTCTCCTCCTGAAAGTAATCCCATACTTTGTAACTTCTTTCCTGGTGGCTGTGCTTCTATATCTATTCCACATTCTAAAATATTTGATTCATCTTCTAATTTTATTCTAGCTTCTCCTCCACCAAATAATTCTTTAAATGTTTGTCCAAAATTTTCATTTATTATTTGCATTTTTTCTTTAAATCTTGATTTCATATTGTCTGTTATTTCTTGAATCATATCTCTTAATTTTGCCATTGTATTTTCAAGATCTAAACGTTGTTCACACATAAAGTCATATCTTTGTTTTTGATTTTTATATTCTTCTATTGAATCTACATTAACACTTCCAAGCTCTTTTATATCTTGTTTTAGATTATTTACTCTTCTTGTTGTTATTGCAATATTTGCTGGTTTTTCATAGCCTTCTGAGCTATTCGGTGTTAATTCATATTCATTCCATAAAGATGATATTGTTTCATTTAAATCATCGTCAATTTTAGATTTTTTTACATCAATTTTTACAATTTGACCTTTTAGATCTTCTATTGTCTTAAATTCTTCTACTTCTTCTTTTTCTTTTAATGATAATTTTTCATTTGATGATTGTCTTTGTTTTTTCATTTTTTCTATATCTTCATCACTATTTGAAACTCTGCTATTTAGGTCATCTATTTTCGAAATTGTTATTTTTATTTTTTCTTCAAATTCTGCTTGCTCTTTAGTCATTTTTTCAATTTGATTTTTCTTATTTTTTATGCTTAGATTTTGATTTTCTATTTCGTCTTTTAACATTTTTGCCATTTCATCAATTGAGCTTTCACTTTCATTAAATGATGATACTGATATTTTTAAGTTTGTAATATCAAAGTTTAGATCATCTACTCTTTTTGATGTATCTTTATTTAGAGCTGAATATTCATTTATCTTATTTTTAATTTTTTCATTTTCGCTATTTATTTTTTCTTTTTCATTTTCTTTTTCTGTTATTATTTTTAAGTATTCTTCTTTTCCATTTTCAAGCTCTTGTTTTTCATTTCTTAGTTTTTCTAAGTGTTTTGATATTTTTTCAATATTTTCTTTTATAGTATTTAGCTTTTGATTTTCTACATTGTATTTTATTTCTATTGTTTGAAGCATATTTTCTAATTTTTCTGCTTTTTCAATAACTTCTTTATTTTCAGATATAATATTTTCTTTTTCTTCTTTTAATTTATTTTGCATTTGTTTTATATTTTCTATTTGCTTTCTTAGTTCTTCTATTTCCTTGCTTCTACCTAAAATTTTTACTGTTTTTTTATTTACAGATCCTCCTGTCATTGATCCTGTTTGACTTATAATATCTCCATCCAATGTTACTATTTTAAATGTATGTCCATTTTCTTTTGATGCAACAATTGCGTTATTCATATTGTCTACAATTAAAGTTCTTCCTAATAGATTTAATATTATTTGTTCATATTTTTTATCATATTTTATTAAATCTGATGCAATTCCAAGTACGCCTATTTGTTTTCCCTTTATTTTTTCTTCTTTTTTTCCTTGAATATTTGAAATAGGCAAAAATGATGCTCTCCCTAAGTTGTTTTCTCTTAAATATTCAATTAACCTTTTTGCATCTTGCTCATTTTCTGTAACAATATTTTGCAAGCTTGCACCTAATGCCATTTCTATTGCTGTTTCAAGATTTTCTGGTACATCAATAAGCTCTGCTAAAGCTCCTTTTACGCCTTTTCCTAGCTCTTTTTTATTTTCACATTTTTTTAATAATGCCTTTACACTTTTTTGGTATCCATCTTTTTCTTTTTCTGTTTCTATTAAAAACTTAAGTTTTGATTCTTTAAAGTTTAGTTCTTGAATACCATTATTTATTTTTGTATCGATCAATTTTATTTGATCCTCTGCTTTGCTTTTTTTATTATTTATTTCTTCTAATTCTTTTACTAGGGTATTTTTTTCTTTTTGAATTTCAAAAAATCCTTTTTCGATTTCTTCTTTAGAAAATCTTGTATTATCTAATTCTGAAATATTATTTCCTATATCATTTTGAACTTGTTGTTTTCTTCTTTCAAAATTTGATATGTTAGCTTTTTGTTCATTTATATAGCTTTCTATTTCGTATTTTAAATCTACATTTTCTTCAAGCTTTCTTTTGTCATCTTCTATTTCCAGTTCTTTTTCTGATAAAGTTTTGTTTATTTTATCTAATTCTTCTTGTTTTTCTTTAAGCTCTTTTTCATATTTTTCTTTATTTTCTTTTAAGCCTTCTTTTTTGCTTAATTTGTAGTTCATTTCTTCTTCTGTTTTATTTATTTTATCTTTTATTTCTTCAATTTCATCTAAAAATCTTTTTTTATTTTCTTCGTTATTTTCTATTTTTGATTTTATAACATTTATTTCTGATGTTAAGCTTTCTACATCTTTTTGACTTGTAAATCTTAAATTTTGAGTTTCTTCTATTTTTTCTGTTAAATCATCAATTTCGCCTTTTAACTCTTCTTTTAAAATTTTTATTTTTTCAAGTTTTCCTTCCTCTAAGTTACAAGTATTTTGCATAATTTCAATATCATCTTGAATTTTTATCAATTCTTCTTTATATTTATCAATATTGTACAAAAATAGACCTACTTCAATACTTTTTAACTCATTTTTTAAATCTAAATACCTTTTTGCCTTGTCTGATTGTTCTTTTAGAGGGTCTAGGTTTGCTTCTATTTCAGTTAAAATGTCATTTATTCTTAATACATTAAGTTTTGTATGTTCTAATTTTTTTTCAGATTCCTCTTTTCTAGTTTTGAATTTTACTATTCCTGCTGCTTCTTCAAATACATTTCTTCTATCTTCTGATTTATTGCTTAAAATTTCATCAATTTTTCCTTGTCCTATTATAGAATATCCGTCTTTACCTATTCCTGTATCCATAAATAATTCTAAAATGTCTTTTAATCTACATTGTGTTTTATTTATATAATACCCTGTTTCTCCACTTCTATATAGCTTTCTTGTAACTATTACTTCTTTATATTCAATTGGAAGTTTTCCATCTTGGTTGTCAAATACAAGAGATGCTTCTGCAAATCCTAAAGATTTTCTATTTTGTGTTCCCGCAAATATTATATCTACTGATTTTCCTCCACGAAGTTCTTTCATACTTTGCTCTCCAAGAACCCAACGAATAGCATCTGCAATATTACTTTTTCCTGATCCATTTGGTCCAATTACACTTGTTATTCCTGGCATAAATTCTAATACAGTTTTATCTGCAAATGATTTAAATCCTTGTAATTCTAATCTTTTTAAATACATGTTTTTTCCTTTCCTGTGTGTATGTCTTTTTATGTTGTATTTTATATTAAAATAGCCTTTTTTTCAACCTTATGATTGACATAATTACGAAAAAGTTATATAATTTTCAGGTAATTGATAACCTGAATAATTGGAATGGAGGTATAATTATGAACTATGATGAAACTTCCACCCAGGTATGTCGGTTATATGAAGATACTGCATGTGAGTGCTGTCCAAATGCTGATAAATGTCCATACATATATTGTCAGCATGTAAACTGTATGCTATGTAGCGAACGATACATGTGTCCAATGTGCGGTGGTGACTGTGAAAAGTGCACCTTAAGCACGTATTGCAAAATATGCAATCTTCAATAGCCCACATACTTATAAAAGAAAGAGCAATTCTGTATTTGCTCTTCTTTTTTATTGACTTAAAATTTAGACTATATTATAATAAAAATAAATTACAATTTAGAAGGAAGTATGAAAATGGATCTAAGAAATATTAAGCAGATAAAAGATACCGCAATAAGGCTACATAGAGAAGGGAAAAGTATAAATGAAATAAATAAAACAGTTGGAATGAAACTTAATAATGAAATAATTTTTTCTTGGACTATGGAAGAAAATGAGAAAAACTATAGAACAATTATCTTTAGACTATATAGACAACAAAAGGATGAAAGCAATCGAGATAAAAGAAGAAAAATATTAGAAGAATTAAGAGAAAAACTTGAAGATATTTTAAAAATAATTCCTGATGACATTGATATGAAAACAAAGTTAATGTATACATATATTAATTTAAATCAAATGGATAAAGCAAAAGATCTTGGTTATAAATTGCTAAAAGTTAGTAATACTCCTCAAGTATTAAATGGCGTATCTATAATTGAAGAAAAAAGTAAAAATTATACAGAAGCAATAAAATTGGTTGATCAAATATTAAAGATCTTACCTGACAATGAATTTTACAAAAATAAAAGAAAACGTCTTTATGATAAAAGTAAATCTTTCCAGTCTAACAATGATTTACATAGAAATTATGCAAAAATTGCTACTTTAGAAAGAAGTGTAAATTCTTTAGTAAAAAAGAAAGAAGATGATTTAAGAATTCACGGCGAAAAAATAGACCATAAAGAAATTTATCATGATATATGTTTGGATGTATATATTCAAATTAAAAGTATTGCTGAACAAATTTTAGAAAAATATCCAGATGAAATAATTGCTAAAGAAAAATTAGTTAAGGCTCTTTATTGTATAGATGATTTTGAAAATGCAAAATCAACAGCTCTAAACTTTTTACAAACTTTACCTGATGATGAAATCATCCTTTATTATTTATGCAAAATTGCAAGATCTAATGATAATCTACTTGAAGAAAAAGAATACTTAGAAAAAATCATAAATTCCAATCCAGAAAAGGCTCTTATAAAAAACATTATGAGATTAGATAAAGTAAATTATTTGTTAGAAAAACAAGCCCAAAAAGAACAGAAAAAACAAGAAGCTTTAAATATAACCTATACCGAAGAAGATAGAAGAGATTGGGTTGATAGAATTGCAAATGATTTTAAATATGGAAAAATTACATCTGATGATATAGATTACAAAATAAAAGAGGCACGAAAATATCCAAACTATGTTAAAAGTTTAATTGAATTGTTAGATTTAATATCTTTAATAACAGAAGACTTTCAAGCTGAACTAGATGAATTAAATACATATCTTGAAACAGAACCTTCTATTAGCAAAGAAGATTATAAAGATGTTCTAGATGCTATGACAGATATAAAGAAAAGAATTGACTATAAAAAAATAACAGATTCTTATGAACCTGATGAACGTTAAAAAGAAACGCTAAAATATTAGCGTTTCTTTTTATGCATCTCTTTTCCAATAAAATAAATATTGCTGAGCTAATCCTTCTAAATCTCCAAACTTTTCTTTGGCAATCTTAGCAATTTCCTTTTTATTAACTTTTGTTTCATCTGGATTTTTAATATAAAGTTCATTCATAACTCTTCTAACCCAAACATCAATTGGAAAAACATCAAATCTTTTTAAATCTGAAAAAAGTAAAATACAATCTGCAACTTTAGGTCCTACTCCTGAAAGAGTTAAGAGCTCATCTCTTGCATCTTTAGTATCTAAATTATATAAAGATTGTAAGTCTACTTCTTTTGTTAAAATCTTATTTGTAGTTTCAAATAATCTTATATCTCTAAATCCTGTACCTAAATCTCTAAAATCTTGAACAGTAACATTTTTTAGCTCTTCTGGTCTTGGAAACAAATAATATTTTTTTTCATTCCATATTACTTCTTTTCCATATTTTTCTGATAGTCTTTCTATTATTCCTTTTATTCTTGGAATATTATTATTTGCAGAAATAATAAATGAAATTATCGTTTCCCACAAATCTTGATTTAAAATTCTGATCCCTTCTCCATATTTGATACTTAAATTAACATTTTCGTCTATTTTAGAAAGTTTATTTTTTATTTCTTCATAGTTTCTTTTTAAATCAAAATAATTAAATACAATCTCTTTTATATCAGAACTTAACATTCCATTAAAAATTATATTTTCGTCTTGTTTTTTTAAATTTATAACGCCTTCTTTTATAACGCCTGTATAGCTTTTATCGTCTTCTTCATTCCATCTAAAACATTGACCACAATCAAATATGTGTTTTAGACAAAATGATTCTTGATTTTTCAAAATATATTTTTGTTCTTTCATTATTTTGACCTCTTTTTTGTACTCTTTTTCTTAGTCTTTTTTACTTCTGTTTCAACTTTTTCTTGATTATTTGGATCCCATTTTTCTCCTACTTTTGGTTTATTCCAAGATATATAATTACATTTATCTGGATTGTTTTCACATACATAGAATTTTCTTCCCCTTTTTGTCTTTTTAACTTGAACAACTCCACCACAATTAGGACATGGAACATCTATTGTTTCTATAATAGCTTTTGTATTTCTACACTCAGGGAATCCTGGACATGCTAAAAATTTTCCGTATCTTCCATATTTATATACCATTTTTCTTCCACATTTTTCACATACAACGTCTGATACTTCATCTTCTAGTTTTACATGTTCTAATTCTTCTTCGACTTTTTCAACTTCTTTTATAAATGGACCATAAAATTCTCTTATGATATTTTTCCATTTTTCATTTCCTTCTGCTATTTCGTCAAATTTTGTTTCTATATTTGCTGTAAATTCTTCATTTACAATATCTGAAAAGTTTTCTATTAAAAGTTTATTTACTATTTTTCCAAGTTCTGTTGGTACTAATTGTTTTTGTTCTTTTTGTACATAATGTCTATCTATTATTGTTGTAATAATTGGTGAATATGTACTTGGTCTTCCTATTCCTTTTTCTTCTAAAGCTTTTACTAAACTTGCTTCTGTATATCTTGCTGGTGGCTCTGTAAAACTTTGTTTTGAATCTATCTTTTTGTTTTCAACCTCTTGATTTTGCTCTAGTGGTGGCAACATTCCTTTTTCTTCAACTTGCTTTTCATCTGACCCCTCTACATATAAAACCATAAATCCTTGGAATTTTAAGCTTTGTCCATTTGCTTTAAAGTCATACCCATTTGCATCTATTCCAACTTGCATGGTATCATATATAGCTGCTGGCATTTGACTTGCTAAAAATCTATTATATATTAATTTGTATAGTTTATATTGTTCTGGTGTTAAATATTCTTTTATTTCATCTGGAGCAAGTTCAATATGTGCTGGTCTTATTGCCTCATGCGCATCTTGAGCATCTTTTTTGGTTTTATAATATCTATTTTCGTAATATTTTTCTCCATATGTTTTTACAATCTCTTCTTTTGCTGCATTTCTTGCTTCTTCAGAAATTCTTGTTGAATCTGTTCTCATGTATGTTATTAAACCTGTATGACCTTGTGGAAGTTTTATTCCTTCATAAAGTACTTGCGCAACTGACATTGTTCTTTTTAATGTAAAATTCAACTTTCTTGATGCTTCTTGTTGCATTGTACTTGTTGTAAATGGTGGTGCTGGTTGTCTTTTTCTTTCACTTCTTTTTATATCTTTTACAATATATTTTGCACTTTTTATTTCGTCTAAAATTTTATCTACTTCTTCTTTTGAATGAAGTTCTATTTTTTTATTATTTTTTCCTGTAAAATGTGCTTCAAATTCTTTTTTAGATTTTTTATCTAATAAATTTACATATATATTCCAATATTCTTCTGGAATAAAGCTTTCAATTTCATTTTCTCTATCTACTATTAATTTAACAGCAACAGATTGTACACGCCCTGCAGACAATCCTCTTTTTACTTTTTTCCATAGAACTGGACTTATTTTATATCCAACTATTCTATCTAATACTCTTCTTGCTTGCTGAGCATCTACTAAATTTATATCTATATCTCTTGGCTCTTTAATGGCTTTTTGAACAGCTCCTTTTGTTATTTCGTTAAATGTTACTCTTGTTATTTTGTTTTTATTTTCTTCTAATATATGTGCTAAGTGCCAAGCAATTGCTTCCCCTTCACGGTCCGGGTCGGTTGCAAGATATACTTTTTTTGCATTTTTTGCATCTTTTTTTAGAGATTTTATTAAATCTCCTTTTCCTCTTATATTTATATATTCTGGTTCAAAATCATTTTCTATATTTATACCTAATTTTGATTTCGGTAAATCTCTTATATGTCCCATTGAAGCTACAACTTTTGTGCTACCTCCAAGGAACTTTTTTATAGTATTTGCCTTTGCAGGTGATTCTACTATTATTAATTTGTCGGCCATTATTTGCTCCTTTCATCGCTTGAATCGTATTAAATTATACAAACATTTAAATTAAAAGTCAATGCAAAATACAAAAATGGAAAAGAGTTTAAATCCCCCTTTCCCATTTACACTTTTAGTAAATCCTCTAAAACATCTTCTACACCAATAGGTGTTACCTCGTTGTCTCTTAATAATGTTAATATTTTTTCTTGATCTTTAATATTATTTGCTATATTATTGATTTCTTTTGTCTCTACTCTTACATTGCCTTCTCTGTATTCTGTTTTAACAATTTCTATTCCGTATTTATTTTCATTTTCTCGTGCGATTTCACTACTTTCCTCTCGTGTTGTTTTGTAATATTCTAATTTTATGGGGAACTTGATCCCTGCCTCATTTAGGTGTTCTTTTGATATAAATATTCCATCAAAAAATGTTTTCACCGTGACATCCTTTCCTCATTTTCAACAGCCTTTACATAATATACCACACTTTTAATATTTTTGCAATAGTATTTTATAGATTTTCTTTGAAATATTCGCATTTTTCGACATCATTCTACATAATGTCTTACTTTTGAAATTTTCCTAATATCTGTCCTACTATATATACAATTTGAGTAGATTCTCTATTTGCTAATTCCTTTCCTAAAGCTTTACCGCTTACTGTTATTGATGCAACTAATGCACTTATTATAAATTGAATATTATTTGAAACATTATACGTGTTCGAAATTTTTAAAGCAATCATAGCGCTTATTGCACCACTTATAACTCCACATATATCCCCAATTACATCTGCACAAATATTTGCAACCTTTGATGCATTTTTTATAAGTTTTAAAGACGTTTTTGCTCCTTTAGCTTTTTTGGTTGCCTTTGCATGAAAGTGTCCTTCTTCTGCAACAGTAACTGCTACCCCTATTACGTCAAAAATTATTCCTATAAAAATTACAATTATTAATATAATTATAGATGCAAATATATTTAATTTTTCTATTCCATTATTTGATATAAATGATACTGTCCCTGATAATATAAATGTTAAAATAAAAGCTTGCAAGGCCCATTTTATGTTTGAATTTTCTTGTTTATTATTTTTTTCTTTCATATTAAGTTTTGTACTTAAATCCTCCTTAATTTTATTTAATAAAAAAAATGAAAATAGAATTTTTTCTATTTCCAAGATTTTAAGTTTTTAGATGGTAAAAACTCAAGTAAATTTTACGGTTTAGGTCTGGTTGAATTTCTCTATTCTCTACTATATATTACTACATAGCCGTTTCCATTTAAAGGGAACATCTAAATTAATCTTTAGACACCAGATCGCCACTTAAGTCCGTACCTTAATCCTTAAGTTTCCTTGCCTGTTAATTCTGGCAAACATTCTAGAAGTTTTCCTTGACATACTTTTTATTTATTGCTAGTCTCTTTTGCAAATGCAATTTCATAAATGATAAAATAATCCCAATACATTCACTCAAGACAGGCTACTCTATGTATTTTGTGTCTTGGCACTCACCATAGGTTTTACTTAAAAACTTTTAAGTTTCAGCGAAACAAGGGGTCCTGATATATGCCATTACATCATTCCCTTACCTCTTTCTTCCTACTCACACACAAAACTGGCATTTCGCGCACAAACAAGAAGCCCTAATTCATATGCCCTTTAGTGGATTTTTAGCCCCACCCTCACAATAAAAAAGCACGACTAGAATAATGCACCATCTTTAGTATTATACCAGATTTTTCCATTATTTCAAATTTATTCTAAGTCAAATTGATACGTTTTTTAATTCTTATTTAGTTTATTGTTTTTACCAATCTCGTGTTTTCTTACATTTTCTTTATTTTTCTTTTGTTTTTAGTTATTTTCAGGTTTTATATATTTTTTTACTTCATTAAAAATTTCTTCATGTATATCTTCTATAGTTCTTAATTCATTATCTCTTATACATTTTATTTCATACCAATTATATTCTTTTGCAACTTCACATCCTGCATTATATGCATCTACTAAATGACTTTTATCTTTTTCATGGATATCTTTTGCTTGACCATGTGTAAATTTGTTTTCTCTATCTTTCATTAGCTCAATACATTTTTCAACCGGCATATTTAAGAAAAATACTTCACTTGGAACTGGTAAACCATATAAATTAAATTCAAAGTCCCATAACCAATCTAAAAATTTTTTTCTTTCTGCTTTATCATATATCTTTCCAGCTTGATGAACCATGTTAGCTGTTGTATATCTATCTGCTAATATTATTCCTCCATTTTCATAATAATCTTGATATCCCATTTTAAATGTTGCATACCTATCTGCTGCATAAAATGTTGAAGCTATATATGGACTTACATCTTTTGCATTTTCTCCAAATTTTCCTGATAAATACATTTTAACTAGAGATGAACTTTCACTATCATAATTTGGAAAACTTACAGTTTTATAGTCTATTCCTTCTTTTGTTAATCTTTCTTGTAATTTTTGAAATTGAGTTTGTTTTCCACTTCCATCTGTTCCATCTATAACAAATAATTTTCCCATTTTTTATTCCTTCCTTATTTTGCTTTTTTACTTTCTTAGTATAGCACATCTTATTTTAAAATTCTATATATTTAATTAAAAAACAGGAAAGACATTTTCTTTCCTGTTTAATATACGTAATTTTGTGGATTTACTGTATTTCCATTTATTCTAATTTCAAAATGTAAATGTGGTCCAGTTGAATTTCCTGTTGATCCAACTGCTGCTATAACAGCTCCTGCTTCAACACTTTCTCCAACTTTTTTATATAATTTACTACAATGTCCATACCATGTTTCAACACCATTTCCATGATCTACTATAATTAAATTACCATATGATCCCTTTTTTCCTGAAAATGTTACAGTTCCATTTGATACTACTTTTATATCTGTTCCTGTAACACAGGCTATATCAAGACCAGTATGAGTTGATCTTCTTAATGAACTTCTTTCTCCATATCTTGATGTTATTCTTCCTGAAACTGGTAAAACTGATAGTTTTATATCATTTACTACAGCTAATGATGAATCTTCTTCGTTATTTTCTTCTTGTTTTTCTCTTAACTCTTTTGCTGCTGATTCTACATTTGATGTTGCAACCTCTATTGAATTTGTATCAACCGCATTTATGCTTTCTGTATATCTTTCATTTATTTGAAGCTCTAAATTTTCATCTGAAAACTCCTCTTTTATTTCACTAACAACTTCTTGAGCATCTTCTAATGATTTTACACATGTTTTTGTTTCATTGTTTAAAGCTACTTCGTAATATTTGTAAGTTATTACAGTATTACTTGTTTTTAGCTTTTCTATTACTTCATTTTCATTTGAATTTTTTGTTCTTTTTAATAAAGCAATTTTATATTCTGGCTCTTCTATTAATGAAATGTTTTCTATATAGTCTCCTTCTTGATTTAAAATCTTTTCTTCTATTTCATTTTTAAATTCATTTACTTTTTCTATATATCCAATTTTTTCTCCTGCAACTGTTACTTCATATACTGGTTTATATTTTATAAAAATCATCGCTAAAATCAATAAAAACCCTGATATTATTATTAGCATAACTTTTGCCATTTCTTTTGTAAGATGTAATAATTTTGGTTTTAAAATAAATAACCACTCTCCTTTATTTGTTATTTTTAGCGAAACTGCCGACTATTATACCACATTTTTCGACATTTTGCAAGTTTTGCTGCTTTAAGCCATTTTTTAGGTAAAAAAATATACAGAAAATCGATTGATTTTCTGCATTTTTTATACATTTAATTAAGCTTCTGGTTCAACTATACCATAATTTTTTCCATCTTTTAATTTATATATAACACAAACTTTATTTGTATCAACATTTATAAATGGCATAAAATTATGTGTTGGTCTTTCTTTTAATTTCATCATTGCATCTTCTGGTGCAAGTGGTTTTATTTCATAATAACCATATTTTAAAATTTCATTTTTGATTTCATGTTTTTCAGATACTGTTTGGTTCATATCTTTTAAAGAACCTTCTCTCATCATCTTTTCTTTTTTTGTTTTAGTTTTTCTAATTTGTCCTTCTAATATATCTATAACTTTATCTATTGAAGCATATAAATCTTTTTCTTCTGCTTCTGCTCTGTAATTTTCACCATTTGCTAAAACTGCAACTTCTGCTATTTGTTCATTTTTTTCGGCTCTTACAGTTACTTCTGCTTCTGCATTTTCAAAATATTTGTCAATTCTTTCTAATTTTTTCTCTACATATTCATTTATTGCTTCTGTAACTTTTATTTCCTTTCCTAAAACTTTTATTTCCATAGTAATTCCTCCTTCTTGTCCACCTAAGGGACTTTCCTTTTGTAGTTTCCACTTTGGTGCATTTTTGCTCCCTTCTGTGGTTTATGCCTTCATTATATACATAAATTCGCCTTTTTGCAAGCCTTTTTATAAAGATTTTTTCAAATTGCTTTCTTATACAAAAAATAGAACCCTAGAAATGAAACCTCTAAAGTTTCATTTCTAAGATCCAATTTAGTTAAAATTTAACTTTTTTTCAGGAGTTTTTCCCCTCGCTTTTAGGCGATGCAAATACAACCACAAGGTCAATGCCGTCAGCAAACTCTTCCCCAGCTTCTGTTTCAAGTTTGCTCTCCAGTTTATCATATTCTTTTATTGCTTCAACTGCAACTTCAAGTTCCATGTCAGATGGATTATTTGTTACAAATATTTGTAAGTATTTAAAAATCCCACAAAAACTACAAATTGTCCACAAAAATATTCCTAATAATATTGTGATTAGTATTTTGGTTAATCCCATCTTTGGAGCTACTATAATAAATAATGTTATTATTGCTCCTCCCCACGCTTTTCTAAATGCTATTCTACTACCACAATCTTTAGAAAATCTAGAAGCATTTCTCACTTCTTCTATTGTTGGAATTCTTTGTAACTTTTTGTACGCATTTATGACTTTATGTTCTGCTGAATGCATTTTTCCCTCATTGACCTTACTTCCTTTCTTTACTTGTAAAATAAATTCTATGAGCTCCCAAAAGTTCTCTGAAACGAAAAACTCAAAAAATATTGCTGCAAAAATATAAGAATTTTCTCTAAATAGAAATGCAATAAATAGTAATATTACATTTATTGCCCATATCTTTTTTTTACTGAAAAATCTTTTTCTTTTTGCTTCTGCATAATCCTCAAAAAAATCATATCTAACTGTGTCAAATATAGTTCTTGAGATTATTTTTCCATCTTCGTCCCGTATTGTTTCTGTTCCTATGCGAGGAAATATGTTGGAATAAAAAAATATTCCATTGTTTTTCGACCGTGCAAAGCAAACTTCTTTTCTTTTCATGTTTATTCTCCTTTATGTAAATTTCATAAAATATATTATACTACATATTTACATAAAATTCAAATTATTGAAATAAGTTCATTATCTCATCTCTACTAAATTTACTAATAAATGATGTTTTAGTTGAAAGCATATTTTCCACTAACTCTGATTTTTTTTGTTGGAGTTCATAAATCTTTTCTTCAATTGAATTGCTTGTAATAAGTTTATAAACTTGAACATTATTTTTTTGGCCTATTCTATAAGCTCTGTCAGTTGCCTGATTTTCAGCTGATGCATTCCACCACGGATCATAATGTATAACCATATCTGCCCCTGTAAGATTAAGACCTGTCCCTCCTGCCTTTAATGATATTAAAAATAATTTTACTTCAGGGTCATTATTAAACTTATCTACAAGTTCTATTCTTTCACTTACCTTAGTTGCGCCTGTTAATTTAAAATATTTTATATTTCTTTTAATTAATTCTTTTTGTATTATTTCAAACATTGATGTGTATCCAGAAAATAGTAGTATTTTATGTCCCGAACCTACTGCATCTTCTATTATTTCCATACATTGATTCAATTTACTACTTTCTCCTTTATAATCTGAAATAAATAACCCAGGGTGGCAACAAATTTGCCTTAATCTAGTAAGAGCTGCAAGTATCATAATTTGACTTTTTTCAAATCCATTTATTTTTATTTGATCTGCAACTTCTTGCTTCGCTTTTGCTAAATATGACATATATATTTTTTCTTGTTCATCATCCATATAATTGTTTAAAACTGTTATTGTTTTTTCTGGAAGCTCTGTTAAAACTTCCTTTTTAGTTCTTCTTAATACAAATGGTTCTATAAGCATTTTTAATTTTGCCATTGCATCTTGATTTTCTTCTTTTACAATTGGTGTTTCATACATCGTTTTGAATTTTTTATATTGAAACAAATATCCTGGCATAATATAATCAAATATTGACCATAATTCTGCAAGTGAATTTTCTATTGGTGTTCCCGTTAAAGCATATCTTGTTTCTGCCTTTAATTCTTTTATAGCTTTTGCATTTTGTGTATTACTATTTTTTAAATATTGTGCTTCATCTGCTATTATATATTTGAAATTATAATCTAATTTTTTATATTTTTCTATGTCTCTTTTTAACAAATCATATGATGTTATAATTAAATCATAATTTTCTATTTCTTCAATTTTTTTCTTTCTTTCATTTGCAGATCCTGCAATTACTTGAACACTTAAATATGGTGTAAATTTCTTTGCTTCAGCCATCCAGTTCAATGCTAATGAACTTGGAGAAATAACAATACTTGCTTTTCTTTTTTCATTTATGTTTTCTATATATGATTCAATTACTGTTAATAATTGAAGTGTTTTTCCAAGACCCATATCATCTGCCAAAATTCCTCCAAATTTATAGTTTTCTAGAGTTTTAAGCCAACTATATCCTATTTTTTGATAATCTCTTAATTCTGCATTTACACTTTTAGGAAGTAAAATATTTTCATCGAGATTATCTTTTTCAAGATTTTTTACAATTTCTTTATATTCCCCATTTTTAGTTGTTTTTGTATTAGTAAACTTTTTTAATAATTCATTTAAATATAAACTTCTATTTACTGGTAATTTTATTACATTATCTTTTAAATCTTTATAATCTATGTCCATACCAGTTGCTAGTTTATCAAAAAACTCAATATCTTCGTTTTCATCTAGATTTAGAAAACTTCCATCTTTTAATCTATAAAATTTCTTTTTTATTTTATATTTTTCCATTACTTCCTGAATTTCTTCTGCAGAGATACTTAGTTTACTTAAATCTATATTTAATAAATTATTTTCTACCTTTACGCCTATAGCTCCTATTTTAGGCTCTTTAATTTCTTTTGTTTTAAAATTATCTGTTACCATTACTTCAAATTTTTGCATATAATAATTTATGTCATTTGTTAAAAATTCATATATTCTATCATCATTAGGTAATATAAATCTTAAATTTTTTACATCTAACATAAATCCAGATTTTTTCAAAATATTTAGATTTCTATTTTCTTGAAGCTCATTTCTTAAAGCTGTTACTTTTACGTTTTCATCTAATGGATTAAACTCTTCATCTCCATAGCAAAATTTAACATCTGCTACTAAAAAATTACTTTCATCATAATCTAAAAATACTTTTACTGCTAACTTTTCAGGCTGATATTCTTCAATTTCTTTTTCTTCCATTCCAATTATTTTTATATTGTTTTCTATTTTAGGCATTACGACTGAAAAAAAGTCTTTTAAATCTTTTTTTCTTAGTAACATTTCCGATGTATAATTTTCTCTAAATGTTTTTATAACTTTCAATGTTGATTCTGAAAATTTATTATCACATCTATAAAATTGATTTTCAATTAATAAATAATTATATTTATGTCCCTTAAATATAGCTATTTTAAACACATCTATATCCGGCTTTAAAAGCAGTTCATCATTTCCTATTTTAGACAATTCAAATTGTATATTTGGATTTTGTTCTATAAATTCCATTTTACATTTTGAAAATTCGTATGTAAATTCTACTTTTTTATTTTTTAATAAATCATATATTTCGTCAATTATTCCTTCTCCAATTGTTATTTCAGCTTTATTTATTGATGATGAATAATATCCATATCTATCACTTGAATTTGAATATTTCATTATTTCTGCATATCTTAATATAAAATCCAAAAGTGGTTTTGATTCATCTAAAAAATTCTCTCTTTTATGTATAAATTCTAGTTTCTCCCCATATTTAAAATATTCATTATTAATCATTCTTGTATAAAACTCTGTTAAATCTTTTATTTTATACATTCTTTTATTTCCTATTTTTATTTCTAATTTTAATGAATTAGTAAATTTATCATAATCTAATTTTGTATCTATTTTTATTTTGTCCTTATTTGATAATCTAATATCTTCATCTTCGTTTATCTCTCTTAATTCTTCATTATAAAAGGTATTTATTAAATTATTAAAACTTTTATATTTATAGTTTTCATTTGCCATTCTTCTTTTTACTGACATATCATTTGTGTCTACTGTTTCATTATCCCAATACTTTGTCTGTTCAAATTTCATTAGTGTTGCTACTATATGCTTACACATATTATAATTTTTTTCGTAGTCTAAACACTCACATGATGCTATTTCTAGTTCCCCTTTTTGAACTTCGATATTTACTTGATATTCGTCAAAATTTCCAGATACTATTGATGTTATACTAAAATTATTAGGATCTTCGTAGTTTGTTCTTATTATATTTACTTTTCCTTGATTTATATATTTTTTAGCCTTTTCTTTTGTTGCCTCTCCAGCATCGGTATATATTTCTTGAGATAAACTTTTATTTATTTGCATCTTTGTCTCCTTATATTTTTACTAACGAGATATTATATCGTATTTTAGCTTATTTTACAATAGCTAGAAAGGATTTTTGGCAAATTAATCCAATTTGACATATAAAATTCGTAATTATATAGTTTGTACAGTAAAATTAAAAAATAAAGAACAGATTAAGATTTTATAAAAAAACTAATCTGCTCTATTTTTTTCTTTTACCCCGTAAAATTCTGCAATCAAATCATCTAACTTAATGCTTAATTCATATATATAATCATAATCTCTTCCTTCTTCAATGCTTTTATTTAATTCATCCCTTAACTTACAAATTTCATCATTTAACATATGCTAATTCTCCTTTAAGTCATAAAATTTATTTTTTCTTTTTTCTCTTACATATATTACTAAATTAACACATTATTTTTGTTCAGTCAAGTGATTTTTTGTAGATTGTCAAACTTTCGTAGTCCTTTATTCTACGGTGTTTTAGCATATTTGATTTACTTCGACACTATCTATTATTTTACAACAGAAAGAACCATTTTTTCTAAATTAAAATTTTCTTTTAATACTTGATTTACAAAATTTAAATCTATAACTCCTATTTCTTCTAAATAGTCAAATGAGTTTATTCCTTTCATAAAATCTGCTAAAAACATTCTTGCTATACCTGTAATATCATTATACTCTTTTACATATTCTCCATATATCATTTTTTTATTTCTTTCAAAGTCTTCTATATTTATTCCATTTTTCTTAAAGTTTTCTATTTCTTCTCTTAGTCTATTATAAAATAATTCCGGATCATTTGCATTTTCTGAAATTAAAATATGTGCATAATTATCTCCGAATTCATATGAAATACTTGGTGCAGAAAATACATTTCCTGCTTGATACATTTCTTTATATAAGTTAGAACTCTCTCCAACTAATGTATTCAATATTATTTCCATTGCAATATTCATTCTTACTTTTTCATTTTGTAAAGGTGCTTTACACTTTATTCCTATTGTAAAAATTGGTTTACTTACATTCATTTCTTGCTCTATTTTAGATTTTACTATTCTTTCTGGCTCTTCTTCAAATATTCTTTTTATTTCTCCATTTTGAGAAGTATCTAGTAATCTTTTCTTTATTTCTTCTATTAAGCTTTCTGGGTCAAAATCTCCACTTACTACCATGCACATATTTGATGGATTGTAAAATGTGTTATAGCATTTGTATAATATATCTTTATCTATATGGCTAATTGTCTCTACAGTTCCCGTAATATCAAGTTTTACTGGATTCTTGTAATACATAGCTTCTAATGCGTTTAAGTATACTCTCCATTCTGGGTAATCATCATACATTTTTATTTCTTGTCCAATTATTCCCTTTTCTTTTTCTACATTTTGATCAGTAAAATATGGATGTTGAACATAGTCCATAAATTCATCTAATGCTTCATAAAAGTTTTCTGTACATTCATATAAATATGCTGTATGATCATTTGTTGTATATGCATTCGCACTTACTCCAATAGAGGTTAAAACATCTAAACTATTTTTTCCATTTTCTTGTTCAAACATTTTATGTTCTAAAAAATGTGCAACACCTTTTGGCACCTCTATTGGCTCATTTGTTCCAGGTACAATAAATTTATTGTCATTAGATCCATAACGAGTTCCCCAAATTATATATTTCTTTTGTATTCCTTTTTTTGGTATTATCATTACAGTTAAACCGTTTTTTAACTTTTCTACATATAAAGTTTCTTTAACCTTTGAATTATAAATTGTTTGCATTTTTCCCTCCTAATTTCTTAAAAAGTATATTGTATTTATTTTTACTTTTGATGCAACATTAAGTATTTGTTCTCTTGTTACTTTTTTTACATTTTCCTTATATTCTTCTATTGACTGTTTCATGTCTGAAAGCTCTTGACCTAAGAAATATATAATTTCTGTATCTTGTTCATCATCAACCGCATTAATTTGTGATATTATACCTTTCTTTTCATTTTCTAATTGTTCATCTGTAAAATCACCATTTTTCAAATCATCTATTTGTTTTTTTATTATATCTATCGCTTTTTCAAAATTTTCTATCTCTATTCCTGCTGTTATAAATATATTGCTTTTATATCTTATATAGCTTGATCCGGCAGTATAAGCAAGACTTGCTTTTTCTCTAACATTTTGGAACAATTTTGAATTTGCACTACCACCAAGCAAACTATTATATAACATTGCTTCATATTTTAAATTTTTATTTTTTATATCATTTTCATTAAACATAATGTCACATCCAATTACAATTTTACCTTGTGCAACATCAAGTTTTTCTTCTACATATTTTTCTTCAGGTTTCTCTTCTTTTGCTTCTGCTTTTCCTAATTTATATTTTGCTTCTCTTTCATTTAATTTATTTATATCATCATTTTCTTTTATATATTTTATTGTTTCATCTATACTAACTTTTCCAGAAACAAAAATATCAATTTTACATTCTGCTAAAAACTTATTGTAATATTCAAATAAACTCTTGCTATTAATTTTTTCTAAGTCTTCTATATAACCATAATTAAATAGTCCTGAAGGATCATCTTTATACATTTCTTCTATACATCTAGATCTTGCATAAACTGCTTTATTATCTTTTTTAGCCTTAATTCTTTGTTTTATATTTTCCTTTTCTTGATTTACATATTCATCTTTAAAAACTCCATTTTCAAGATATGGATTAAAAACTATTTCAGCTAATTTTTGAATACTTTCTTTTAACATATCTTCACTAGATTTTGGAATAAATTCATCATTTAAGCTTTCGAAATAAAATTTAAGTACATGGTTATATCCTGTTTTATTTAATCCACAATCAAAACCTGCACCATACATTTCTTCTAATGTTTTACTTATTACTTCTTGTGTTGGCATGTTTTTGCTTCCTCTTCTTAATACAGCTGCTAAAACTGCATCATATGTTACATACTCTCTAGATAATGGTACTGTCAAAAATATTGCAATCAAATTTGTTTTAAATTTATCTGTATTTATATTGTGTATTGTTATTCCATTTTTTAAATCTTGTTTTTTATATTCCACTTTTATCCTTCCTCTCTTTCTTTTTTGTTTTAGTATACTACAAAACAGGTTTATTATTCAACCCATTTTCCCATTTGGGGACGGAGATTTTCGGGGAAATCCCATTTAGGGACAGACATCAAATAAAAATCCCCGAAAATCTCCGTCCCCAAATGGGAAATGGAAAAATAAAAAAAATAAATACCAAAATAATACATTACTTATATTATCTTGGTATTTACTATATAATTAAAATTTTCTTTTTCTAGCTGCTTCTGATTTTTTCTTTCTCTTTACGCTAGGTTTTTCATAATGTTCTCTTTTACGAACTTCTTGAAGTACACCATTTCTAGCGCATTGTCTTTTAAATCTTTTAAGCGCATCTTCTATATTACCATTATTAACTTTTATTTCTGACATTATTTATTCCCCCCTTCCGGTCATACATGAATGTATGTGGGATTAGTTCTAATAGGTTTATCTACCTTCTTACCCGATATACCTTTATATTATACTCTATTGGATTAGGGGTTGTCAAGTAATATATAGGAATTTTATGTATTTTTCAATATATCTTTACAATACTAAAAAAAGAGCTTTTTCAAGCTCTTTTTACTTTATAAAAACCTTTTATTTTCAAAACTACATTGCTTCTTGAGCAGTTGTTTCTTCGTTTTCTTGATCTTCATTTTCTTTAACTACTTCCAAACTACCAATAGAAACTTCATAAGCAACTTTTTTAACTACTGTTCCATCTTCATATTTCTTTTCATAGTTTCTTGATTGAATTCTACCTACTATTTTAACTTCAGTTCCAACTTCTAAGTTTTGGCAGAATCTTGCATTTCTTCCCCAAGCTATTGATGGGATATAATCTGATTTATTGTATGCTCTGTTTACAGCTAATAATATATCTGCAATTTCTCTTCCAAAAGGTGTTTGTCTGTAAATTGGTTTTTTGCAAATATAACCGATTAATACAACTTCGTTTGTTATTGTATCTTTTTTAGCTAATTCGTTTGCTTCTTCTCCATCATTTTCTTCTGATGGTTCTTCTAATTTTTCGATATCTTTTGCGAATACTGTAAGTATTAATCTATTTTTTTCGTTTTCGTAGCTATTGTATGATCTAAATTGTCCTTTTACTAATAATTTGCTTCCTATTGTCATCATGTCATCATTGATTAATCTTTCTGATACTGTTACTGGAATTATATCCGCATTTCCACTTAAACGTGGTGTTGAAAGATCAAAAGAATAAAATCTTTCTCCATAAATTTCATGACTGAATTTCTTTTCAGATGTTACCTTTCCTACTAGTGTTAAGTAGTTGTTTTCTAAATAATTTGTATCCAATTTTTATTCCTCCCTATTTCTCTTTTTTGGATTTATCTAGAGTGCCTCTTTTTTCAAGTCTCAAATCTCATAATACCTATTATACAACACTTTTTTGGTTTTGTCTACATAAAAAGTTAATTTTTTCTAAATTTTTTGTAATATTTCGCCATAAATAGCAAGAATTGCGAATATTACCAATATATTATACAATTTATTTACATTATTTCTCTTAATCTCTATATTAAACTCTTGTTCTTCTATTATACTAAATATACCTTTTATACTTCTTTGCAAACACAACATAAGCTTATCATCTTTTATGCTTGATATTGTTATAGTGGATTTCGCATTAAAACCATAAGTTATTATATTTGCTTCTATATCTTTTAATAACGAAAAATTTTCTTTTATATCTGAATTAATAACTAAATAATATGATTTTTTTATTATATCTTCTAAATATGACGATTCTTTTAGCATTTTCTCTATATTTTCACAAATAACTAAAATATCAAATTTTATATTTTTAATATTTTCAATGCTTTTTTTATTAATATTTATTACTTCGAACTTACTTTTTATTGCATTTTTATTTATAATATTTTTTATATAATTACTATCATTTTCTTTTGAAATTATTCCAATAAAAGGCATATTTCTTCCTCTCTCAAAACAGATTTTTCTACTTTAATTATATCCTTTAATTATGTAATTTATACCAATTAGACTTTAATATTCATTAATATTTTTGTTTGCTTCATTTATTGTTTCTATATTACTAGATGTAACTTTTGTTTCATTTAAATCAGAATTTAAAATACTAGACATAAAAAATAAAGTAACAATTGTTAAAATTGATACTACATAGGCATATACTTTTTCTTTATTTATAACAAAAAACATATTTTTCAAGAAAAAAACCTCCAATAATAATCTATATCTAATTATATGATTATTATTGGAGTAAAATGTTATTTTTTATTATTTTATTTGTTTCATAACTTCTTCAGCAAAGTTTTCTTCTTTTTTCTCGATTCCTTCACCTTTTTCTATTCTTGCAAATTCAACGATTTCAGCATTTTTAGATTTTAATAAATCTTCAACTTTCATATCTGGATCTTTTACAAATGGTTGTTCAACTAAGCATATTTCGCTATAGAATTTACCAATTCTTCCTTGAACTATTTTTTCTGCAATAGCTTCTGGTTTTCCTTCATTCATAGCTTGTACTTTTAAGATTTCCATTTCTTTATCTAATCTATCTTGTGGTACAGCTTCTCTATTTAAGAATTCTGGTTTAGCTGCTGCTATTTGCATGCAGATGTCTTTAGCTAAAACGTTATCTCCGTTTTTTACATTAACTAAAACTGCTATTTTTCCATCTCCATGGATATATTTTTCGATTAATCCATCAGCTGTTTCAAATCTTACAAATCTACGAATACTTAATTTTTCTCCGATTTTGGCAACTTTGTCAACTAATACTTCTGAAACTGTTTTTCCAGATTCTTCTATAGATTCTTGTTCTAATAAACTTTCTACATCTGCTGGATTTTTTAATGCTACTTGTTTTGCAACTGCTTCAACAAATGCTTTGAATTCTGCATTTTGTGCAACGAAGTCTGTTTCTGAGTTAACTTCTACAACAGCTCCTACTTTTCCATCTTCTGATACATATCCTAAAACTAATCCTTCTGCTGCTATTCTATCAGATTTTTTTGCAGCTTTTGCAATTCCTCTTTCACGTAAAAGTTCAATTGCTTTTTCCATATCTCCATCTGCTTCTGTTAAAACTTTTTTGCAGTCCATCATTCCTGCACCTGTTTTTTCTCTTAATTCTTTTACCATTGCTGCTGATACCATAAATATCTCCTCCTATTTAAAAATTTATTTAAAATTAGAGTAGAGCAGTTAAGCCCTACTCTTTATTTTTATTATTCTTCTTCAGCTACTACTTCTTCGATAGATTCTGCTTCTTCTGAATTTTCGTCAGCTACTTGTTCAAAGCTTTCACCTTGTTTTCCTTCGATTACTGCATTTGCTATAACATCTGTTATTAATTTAACAGCTCTTATTGCATCATCATTTCCAGGTATAGCATAATCTAATACTTCTGGATTGCAGTTTGTATCTACTATTCCAACTGTTGGTATATTTAATTTTTTAGCCTCGTTTATTGCATTGTATTCTTTTTTAGGATCTACTAGGAATATAACTCCTGGCATTTCTTCCATATCTTTAATTCCACCTAAGTTTGTTTGAAGTTTTTCCATTTCTTTCTTTAATAAGATTACTTCTTTTTTAGGTAGAACTTCGAATGTTCCATCTTCTTCCATTTTTTCTAATTCTTTTAATCTTTGTATTCTTGTTTTGATAGTTTTGAAGTTTGTTAACATTCCTCCTAACCATCTTTGATCAACATAATACATACCGCATTTTTCTGCAGCTTCTTTAATGCACTCTTGTGCTTGTTTTTTTGTTCCTACGAATAGAACTGTTTTTCCTTCTTCAGCTTGACTTCTTATGAATTCATAAGCTTCATCTAATTTTTTAGATGTTTTTTGTAAATCGATTATATGGATTCCGTTTCTAGCTTGGAATATATATTCAGCCATTTTAGGATCCCATCTTCTTGTTTGATGTCCGAAATGAACACCTGCTTCAAGTAATTGTTTCATTGCAACTACTGCCATTTTTAATTCCTCCCTTTTTGTTTTATTCTTCCATAAAGTTCATCGTTCTCAAAGACCTTGGTTTAAGGCACTCCTCTGATTTGCTCCCTTTATGTGTTTTTTAACGTTTTGTATTTTATCACATTTTTTATGTAAATGCAAGCTTTTTTTATTTTTTTTCATAAACTGTTATGTCTATTGAATTTACATATCCAGATTCATCATAATTTAGTTTTATATTGAAGTTATCTTTACTTGCTTCTATTGCTGTTGCTATTTGATTAGCTTTTTCTTCATTCTTTTCTCCTTCTTTTATAAGGATCTTTATTTGTGTTCCACTAACTACTTGATAATCTGTCATATTTTCACTTGCTGTTTTTATTAATTTTTGTACATATTCTTTTTCTACGTCTTCACCTTCATATAATACAAATTTATTATTAAACTTTTCCTTTTTTAGTTCTTCATCATCTTTTTCTTGTTGTTGTTGTTTTTGTACATTTTCATCAATTTTTAATATTATTCTGTTTAATAGTTTCGTATTTACAAGAGCTTGACTATTTTCTACACTTGATATTGCTCTATTTTTTAGGTTATCTAATATTGATAAAACTTTTCCTCCATCATAGTCATTTAATAAAATATTATTGTTATCATCAAAACTTACTGGTATTGCCTCATTTACTGACATTTTTATATCTGTTTTAGATGTAAAATCTATATTATTTATTTCTGTGCTTTTATAATTAGCATCTATAGCTAAGGAAATACCATCTGAATTTTGAATTATTCCAAATTTTCCTTCTAAACTTTGATCTGGATCAGTATATGCAAATATTCTATCACGATTTTGACTATCTTCTGTTTTTCCTAATGTATATGTTTTTGTTATTTCATTTTGATCTTCTAATTTTGTTGTTTTTAAAGTTAATACTTTTCCTGTAGAATTATCTAAATCTAAGACATATTCTTCGTCTTCTGATTTAAATACTGTTCTTACAGTTGTTCCTTTTTGTTCATATACTGTAATTGCAATTTGCCTTGCATCTTCTCCTTGATATTCTAAACCATCTATTTTTTCTTGTACTTTGCTTGTATATTTTTCTTTTAAACTTTTTCCTTCTGACTCTGCAAATCCTGCTTCTTTGATCTTATTGTCTACATTTTCAAGTTTTCCTAAAATCAATTCATCATTTATAGCTTGATTTAATATTTTTTTGTATAATTTATCTAATTCATTTTTTGTAACTGTTAAAGTATAAGCATTTGTTGTAACGCTTTCTTTATTGCTTAATGTTATTACTGAATTCTTCTTTGTTGTATAATGTGACTTATCAATATCTGTTAACATTAATGTTATATATGTTTTTTCAAGTTGAGAAACTTCATCATCTGAAAGATCTAAAAGCCCCGTTATATCAACTCCTTGTAATGTTTCTGTGAACATACTTCCATCTAAGCCTAAACTTGATACAAAATATGATACTGTTGCATTTTCAACACTTACAAATTGTTGAACTAAATTTGAAAGTCTAAATCCATATACGTTATTTTGATTTAATAAATCTACAGACATAAGTACATTATCTCCATATGATGCTGATATATTTCTATATGAAGCTTGTTCTGATGCTTTACTTATTCCTGTTTCTTTTATTTTATATACTTCTTCTTCATCATTTTCTTTTTCAAGATATTTTAATGTTGCATCTGTTGATTCATTATAGTCACTTTTTCTTAACAAATCTGCCATTTGTTCTTCTTTTGATACTTCAAATACGTCTACAATATTTTGTATGTTTTGTGATAAATATTTTTGAAACAACAATTGCTTTGGTTTAAGCATATCTGTTGTAAGATAAAGCACAGTTCCAATAATTACAGTTAAAATTATAAGAACAACTAAAATTATAATTATTATCTTTATTTTGCTATCTCGCATATTATTTTATCCTCCTAAAATTGATTTCTTTGTTTTACAGCTTCATATACTACTATACCTGTTGATACTGAAGCATTAAGTGATGTAACTTTTCCTTTCATTGGAATTTTTACTAAAAAGTCACAATTTCTTTTTACTAATTCACTTATTCCCTTTCCTTCATTTCCTATAACAATTGCAAGTGGTCCTGTTAAACTTTGATCATAATAATATTTTTCAGCATCTATAGCTGTTCCACAAACCCATACTCCATTATCTTTTAGTTTTGATATTGTATCTGATATATTATTTACCCTTGCTATTTTCATATATTGAAGAGCTCCTGATGCAACTTTACTTACTGTACTATTTACTTGCGCTGCTCTTCTTTTCGGAATTATTATTCCATGAACACCTGCTGTTTCTGCTGTTCTTATTATTGCTCCAAGATTATGAGTATCTTCTATACCATCTAAAATTAATATAAAAGGATCTTCATTTCTTTCTTTTGCAACATCTAATATATCTTCTACATCTGCATATTCATATGGTGGTACAACTGCAATTACTCCTTGGTAATTTTCTGTTTGTGCCATCATATCCATTTGTTTTTTGTCTTTTTGCACTATTATTACCTTTTTTTCATTGGCTATTGCAACTATTTTATTTATTGAACCTTTAAGCTCTCCTTTTGTTATATATATCTTGTTTATATCTTTATCACTCTCAAGAAGCTCTAGTACTGCATTTCTTCCTTCTATTTGATCATCAAATATTCTTTCTAAATCTTGTACTATTTTTTCTTCTTTATCTTCTTGCCTTCTTTGATGGCTTCTTCTATCCATTACACCTCTTCTATCTATAATTCCTCTATTGTTTTCTCTTCTTGCTCCCTTTCTCCTATTATCATTTCTTCTTTCTTCGCTATTTCTTCTATTTCCTGCTTTCAATTTGTTTCCCTACTTTCTCTTTTATTTTGACATATCTAGTATAGCATATTTTTATTTATTTTTGTAGTATTTTATAAAATATTTTTACATAAAAAAGAACCCTCTTACGAGGGAAAGAAATTTTTTCTTTTTTTAGAGTTAAGCTTCGATTCGGAGCTTAAGTTTGAGTGTCGTTTCAGTTTCTTCTACAATATCAAACCATTTGATTAAATGGTCATAAACTTGCTCCTTAGTAAAGCGTCTGCCACCAGCAGCTTTATAATCTCTGTTAAAGACATTTGTAATATCTGCTGCTTCTTCATCTTTACTCAAAGCTTCAACAACTGCATTTACGAACAATCCTGCCAGAATAGCTTCCCATTCTGTATGACCTGTTCCACGCCATGCTGCCATCATGCTAGAAAGCGTGATTTTTTTCTCACAGTCTTTTGGATTAACCAAAATTACTTTTTTGGTTTCGTTCTCTCTTGTTTCCCAAGCAAAGTTTCCACTCATAAGTAAAAACCGAAGTGCACCAAGTTCGTAATCATTGAGTTGATTTCAAATGGAGCCTTAACTATGCACGTTTACGAAATTAAGACTATAAGATTTGATTAAATCTCTCTGATAAATTAATTGTATCATTTGTTTTTATTTTTTTCAATGGAATTATACAAAATCTTTATTACATATGATATAATTCTTATAGTGAGGTGCGTTATGAAAAATAAAAAAATAATGGTATTAGTAATCATATTTGCTATAGTAATAATATCTATCTTTAGTTTTAATTTGTTAAAATCAAATAAATATTCAAATGATACTATTGGGAGTTTAGCATATAATTATACAAAAAATGAAGAAATAGTTTATTTATTAGAGGACGGAAAATATATTCCGTATATTGTTTTACACAATAATTATAGCAATAACTCTGACACATTATTGTTAAGAAAAAATGTTATAGGAAATGATGAATATTACACCGGTTATAATGGTTCAATTATGACTGAAAAAATATATAAAAGTCATTTAGAAATGAGTAATTTTGAGAATTACGAAAATACAGCAGTAGATAATTTTTTATTAAATGTATTTCCTCAAAAGTTTGAGCAAAACTTTTTAAATATAATTAATAATACAAAGTTAAGTCTTTCTTTATATAATAATGGAGATTATAATAATTCTGCAATCAATAGAAAATTTTTCATTTTATCATTTTTAGAATTAAATACTACTGATACTTGGGAAAATCAGTCAGCTAATAAAACTCGATTAAAATATTTTGAAAATGATAACAAGCGTGTGGCTAAAAATGACGCTGGTATAACAGTTGTTTATTGGACAAGAACATATGCGTGGAGTGGTTTTGGTGCTGTTGGATTAAACGGTAGTATTATAACAGAAACTAGCTCAGAAGCTAAATATGGTGTTAGGCCTGCATTAACTATTAATAGTAATACCAAAATCAAAAAGGTTTATAACCAAGATTATAATAAAGAAATTTGGATTTTAGATATATAAGTTCACAAGACAAAGACAATGCTAGCTGGCACTGTCTTTATCATTTTCAATAGGTATATATTTTTTTAGTGTAGTATTTTGTAATTTTAAATATTCAATTTTAGTTCCAATTGCTCGTTCATCTTCAAAGTATCCAAAATAATGAAATTTATTTTTTACTTTAATTAAGCATTCAATGTTTTCTTCTAGTGCTTTAGCAATGTTTTCAATAACATATTCATCTTTTTTAGGCTTAGGTTCTTCTTTAACTTCTGGAACTTTAATCTTATATCCTATAATTAAATTTCTAATATATTCAGATTGAGATAAGTTTAGTCTTGAAGAATCTCTTTTCAAAATAAATTTTTCATCATCACTTAAAAACACATTTACTTTATTATTTCTTATTATCATAATTTAAAGTCTCCTTTCTAAAATTTAAGGGTATGGGAATTCCCATATTGGAATTTGTATGGGAGTACAAATTCAGTGCTTGCTAGACACGATATGTGAGTACGTACTCACACATTTTCAGTATAAATTAATTCATTTAATATGATTTCTTCAGCTGTATTTTTATAATTATTCATTAGTTTTACCCATTCAAGTTGTTTTATTTCTTTATTCTTTTCAGATAGTTTTTCATCTGATTTTTTATAACTTTCCATCAAATTATTTAATAAATTTTCTGCATTTTTACTTACTGAAACAAGATGATTAGTAATTTCATCTTTCATTAAAAGTGTAGTGTAAAGTGCTTTTTTATGTTGTTTTAAATAATCAAGTCTTAACATTCCATACTTATTAATTGTCCCTTTTTTATTATCATTTAAAGTTAAATTTGGTAATTCATAATCACCAATTCTTGTATATTTTAATTCCATAATTTAATCATTTCCTTTCTTATTTGGTTTATTAGGATTGTAAGTAACAATTCCATATTTTGTTTCAATATCTTCTTTATTTATAATTGATTTTATTTTTATTTCAGTAGGTGAAATAGGCACTATTCTTATAATCTTTTCATCTTTTTTAGGTGTAAATTCACCAATAATATTACCTGTATCTTCATCAACTTTTTCATAAAGTTCATACATTTTTGTTTCATAAAATTCATTTAATCTATCTAAATATTCTTGTACTTGTTCATTAGAAACATTAGGACTACCAATAATAAATTCTTCTTTACCATTTATTTCAACTGGTACTAATACATCTAATATTCCTTTATCTAAAAACTTCATTAAGTTATTTATATAACTCTTTCTGAAATTAATTTTTTCTATATGAAGTTCATTATTTTTATCTTTTATTAGAATAACTGATTCAATAAATTTAGATATAAATTCTTGTTTTTCATCTTTAGTTTTACTTTCCCAATTTGTTTTAACAACATCATTTAAGGTGTCTAATCTTATCATAGTCTCGTGCTCTATATCTCTATCTGCCATTAATTGTTGTGGGGTAAATGTTATATTATCTAGATTTAATAGTTCGGATTTCTTTTGTTCTAAAATTTCTAATTTTTCTTCAATTAGTTTATAATCTTCTGAAAAATCTTCCATTTCAACAATACCGCTCATATATGCTTTTTTAATACGTTCTTTTTGTTTTTCTAACCCTCTAATGTCTTTATCTATATCATCAGTTTTTGTTGGTTTATGGTCTGCTAGAATAGGTAAAAAATACTTTTTAACTGCCATATCATACTCAACTAAATCATAAATAAATTGCATTAAACATTCTTCAATTTTATCTTCACGATAATTTAAATGGCATTTTTCACAGTTATAATACATATATTTTTTCTTTTTACCACCAGAGCCTTTACACTTCATTATTCTTCCACAAGTAGGGCATTTAATCTTTTGAAAGAATAAATAAACTCTATCTCTTGTGTAAGTTCTTTGTTTTCTTTTTAGCAATCCTTTTATATTGCTCATAATCTCCCATATAGATTTTGTTATCAATTATCTTTTGAATAGTCGTGTCTTTCCATTTCTTTGGATTTAATAGTTTCTCTTCATTAAAGATATTTGATATTTGCTAAAAACTTTTACCTTCTAAATACATTTTAAATATTCTTTCAATAGCAGGTTTAGTTGTTTCATCAACAATAGTTTTCTTATTACCATCTTTTTTATATCCTAGTGGAGCAGGACCTGGTAAATGGCTTGACTTAATTGCTCCATTAAGTCCAAATTTAGTTTTTTCCGATACAATTTCAATTTCTAACTATGATAATACTGTTAGCATTCTTACAAAAAATCTTCCGTTAGCAGTAGAAGTATTAACATCATCTCTATCACAAACAAGATAACAATTATATTTTTCTAACTGAGATATTAGTTCTTCTAAATCACGAACTGAACGAGTAACTCTATCTAGTTTGTAGGCTACAATATAGTTGATTTTTCCATCTCTTATATCTTGTAGCATTTCTTGAAATGCTGGTCTATGTTCCATATCTTTTGCAGATATTCCCGCATCTTCATAAACCTTAAATACTTCATAACCTTTAAATGCACAGAGTTGTAATAACTTTTCTTTTTGTTCTCCTAAAGAAAATCCTTCTAGTGCCTGATCCTCTGCCGAAACACGAATATAAACTGCTGCAATCATCCTTTCATTATTCATAATATTTCCTCCTTTTCTTTTAATGAAAGGCACCAAAAAAGGTGTCACATAACAAGACACCTTATACTTCATATTGATTATTTACACGACAAAATAAACCAATATTGTGGGAGTATATAAACTCTCAATTAATTAATGCCTTGCTATGTACTCTGATAAATCAGCAATAGGGATTTTCTTCTTTAAATTCCCAATATAAAAATGTTTTTGTTCATTGAAGAATAAATATAGTGTATCTCCAATAATTACTTTGTGTGGCTCTACATACGCTAGATTTGTATGTTCCACAATTCTTAGGTGACCCTCAATAATCTGGTAGGGTCTGTTATTAAATTTGCAAGACCAATTAATTTTGCTCCTAAGTTCATCACTCATATTGATTTTCTTTTTAATTCTTTTAATCATATCACATCACACCTTTCTTTGCAATAACGCACAAAAAAATCAATCTTTTCAGATTGATTTAATCATTAACGTCACATTAGTGCGACGATTTTATCTTATGGAGCGGGTAGAGGGAATCGAACCCTCACAACCAGGTCGGAAGCATGGGATTCTACCATTAAACTATACCCGCATCTTCTAAAATATTATACTAAAAAAATCACCTTATTTCAATAAAAATTCACAAAAATTTCAAAAAAATATATTGCTATAAATTAACTGTTATGATATCATAATTTCGGTCGAAAATGTAAATAATAAAACCAAATGAAATTTGAAAGGATGATATAAATGAAATTTGATGCATGGAACGATTTCGAGTCAGGAGACTGGCAATCAGAAATTAATGTAAGAGACTTTATTCAAAAAAACTATACTCCATATGAAGGAGATTCAAGCTTTTTAGCATCTCCAACAGAAAAAACAAAAAAATTGTGGGATGAAGTTTTAGAATTATATAAAGAAGAAAAAGCAGCTCCAGGAGGAGTTTTAGATATAGATACAAAAACTGTTTCTACAGTTGCAAGTCATGATGCTGGATATATTGATAAAGACCTAGAAGAAATAGTTGGTCTTCAAACGGACAAACCATTAAAAAGAGCTATTATGCCTTTTGGTGGTATAAAAATAGTTGAAAAATCTTGTGCGGCTTATGGAAGAGAAGTTGATCCTGAAGTTGACAAAATTTTTCATTCAATAAGAAAAACTCATAATGATGGTGTTTTTGATGTATACACACCTGATGTAAGAAGAGCTCGTTCAAATAAACTTTTAACAGGTCTTCCTGATGGATATGGACGTGGAAGAATTATAGGAGATTACAGAAGAGTTGCTCTTTACGGTGTTGATGTTTTAATTGAAGAAAAGAAACATGAACTTTACGAATTAGATGTAGATAGCTTCACAGAAGAAATTATTCGTCACCGTGAAGAAGTTTCAGAACAAATAAAAGCTTTAGAAGCTCTTAAAGTAATGGCTCTTAAATATGGTTTTGATATCTCAAAACCTGCTACAACAGCTAAAGAAGCTATCCAATGGTTATATTTTGGATATTTAGGAGCTATAAAAGACCAAAATGGTGCTGCAATGAGCTTAGGTAGAACTTCTACATTCTTAGATATCTATATAGAAAGAGATTTAAGAAACGGTACATTAACAGAAGAATCAGCTCAAGAATTAATGGACCACTTTATTATGAAATTAAGATTAGTAAGATTCCTTCGTACACCAGAATATAATGAATTATTCTCAGGCGATCCTGTATGGGTAACAGAAAGTATTGGTGGTATGGGAATTGATGGAAGAACACTAGTTACTAAAAATTCATTTAGATTACTTCATACATTAGTAAACTTAGGACCTGCACCAGAACCTAATATGACAGTTCTTTGGTCTACAAGATTACCAGAAGGATTTAAGAGATTTGTAACAGATCTTTCTATAAAAACATCATCTATCCAATATGAAAATGATGATTTAATGAGAATCACTTTAGGTGATGATTATGGTATAGCTTGCTGTGTTTCTCCAATGAAAATAGGTAAGCAAATGCAATTCTTTGGAGCACGTGCAAATCTTGCTAAAACATTATTGTATGCAATCAATGGTGGTATTGATGAAGTTTCTAAAAAACAAGTTGCACCAAAATTTGCTCCTATTACTTCAGAATATCTAGATTACGATGAAGTTATGGAAAAATATGATCAAATGATGGATTATGTTGCAAAAATATATATTAAAGCACTAAATGCAATTCACTATATGCATGATAAATATTCTTACGAAGCAATTGAAATGGCTTTACATGATAAAGATGTATTCCAAACAATGGCATGTGGTATAGCTGGACTTTCAGTTGCTGCCGATTCATTATCTGCAATAAAATATGCTAAAGTAAAAACAATTCGTGATGAAAATGGTATAGTTGTGGATTATGAAGTTGAAGGAGAATACCCTCAATTTGGAAATGATGATGATAGAGTTGATCAAATTGCAGTTGATTTAGTAAAACGTTTTGTTGAAAAACTACGTAAACATCCAACTTACAAAAATTCAAAACACACTTTATCTATTTTAACAATCACATCAAATGTTGTTTATGGTAAAGCTACAGGAAATACTCCTGATGGTCGTCGTGCAGGAGCCCCATTCGGACCTGGTGCCAACCCACTTCATGGACGTGATAAAAATGGAGCTTTAGCAGTTATGAATTCAATTGCAAAATTACCATTTGATTCAGCTGAAGATGGAATATCTTTCACATTTTCTATAACTCCAAGTACACTTGGTAAAACAGAAGATGAAAAAGTTACAAATCTTGTAAATATGTTAGATGGATATTTTGCACAAACAGGACATCATATAAATGTTAATGTATTTGATAGAAGTTTATTATTAGATGCTATGGATCACCCTGAAAAGTATCCTCAACTTACAATACGTGTTTCTGGATATGCTGTTAAATTTACATCTTTAACAAGAGAACAACAATTAGATGTTATAAATAGAACAATACATGAAAAAATATAAACCTCATTTTGGACTTTCCCCATTTGGGGACAGTCCTTTTTTGAGGAATTCCCATTTGGGGACGGAGTTTTTGCGGGATTTCCCATAAAAACTCCGTCCCCAAATGGGAAACAAATACTTAGAAAGGATTTTTATATTATATGAAAAATAAAGATGATTTAAAATATTATGCTAAAGTACATTCTTTTGAATCTTTTGGAACATTAGATGGCCCTGGAATAAGATATGTAATCTTTTTGCAAGGATGTGCCTTAAGATGCAAATATTGTCAAAATAGAGATACATGGGATATTAATAGCGGAGAATATCATTCTGTAAATGAAATTTTTGAACAAATTTTAAGATATAAAAATTATATAAAAAGTGGTGGCGTTACCTGTTCTGGTGGTGAACCTCTTTTACAGTATGAGTTTTTAATAGAACTTTTTAAAAAACTTAAAGCTAAAGGCATTCAAACCTGTATTGATACATCTCGGAATGGTTGCTTTAACAGATAAAATGAAAGAATTAATTGATTTAACTGATTTATTTTTAATGGATGTTAAACATATTGATCCTAAAAAGTGCGAAGATTTAGTTGGCTTTTCTAATGAAAAAGAATTAAACTTTATAAAATATTTGAGTGATATTGGCAAGCCAATGTGGATTAGGCAAGTTTTAGTTCCTGGATATACAGATGATGAAAATGATTTACTAAAACTTAAAGATTTTATAGTTTCATTAAAATCTGTACAAAAAGTTGAATTTTTACCATATCATACTATGGGAAAATATAAATGGATTGAATATGGAGACACCTATAAATTAGAAGGTGTTAGAGAAGCAACAGATGAAGATGTATCTCGTGCTAAAAAAATTGTTTTAGAATAAAAGGGTCTTTTTTATGAGACCCTTTTATTCACGCAATTTTTTTAATTTTTCATAATCTTTTTCATCTAAATTACTTAATCCAAACTCAAGTAAAGAAATTACAATTTTATTAAAAGATAAATTTTTAAGATTTGCAAGGTTTTGCACATCATCTACTATATTCTCTGGTAATCTAAGAGTTTTACTAACTCCGCTATGATTTTGTGGTATTCTTAGTTTGTTCATATTTGCAGCCTCCTTGCAAGTATTCTATACTAAAAGGTCTTTTAATTATGCACCTGTTTTAAGTTGCAATCTCAATTTTTCAGGTCTAGTTCAAACCAGAATTCCACCCCTCCTGCAGCATTTTTCACTCCATAATTATTCCCATAATTATTCATAATTGCTTTAACTAGAGATAATCCAATTCCACTTCCTCCTTTGTCCCTATTTCTAGATTCATCACCTTTATAAAATCTTCTCCATATATGGTCCATATCTTCATTTGAAAATTCCTCAAATGTGTTAAATACAATTATTCTAACTTTATTTTTGTCTTCTAATATTTTATTTTCAATTCTTACAATCTTTTTACCATTAATTTTAATCGAATATTTTATTGCATTTGTAATATAATTTGTTAAAACTTGATCTATATAAAAATCATCTGCATATACTATTATTTCTTTTGATAAATCTATATTATTTTCAAGTTCTACTCCTTCTTTTTCCATCATGACCTTTGACTTTCTTAAGATCTCATTTTCAAGTTCTACGATATTAAATTCTTTATTATTAAATTCCATTTTTCCATATTCAAGTTTCATAAGTTCTAATAGCCTTTTTACAAGCTTATCCATCTTTTCTGCTTCATCTCTAATAACTTCTGCATAAAATTTTCTTGATTCTTCATCACTATTTACATTTTCAATTAACCCTTCACTATATCCTTGTATTAATGCAATTGGTGTTTTTAATTCATGTGAAACGTTTGATATAAAGCTTTTTCTCATTTCATCAATTTGAGATTTTTCTTCAATATCTCTTTCAAGCTGTGTATTATTGTTTTTAAGTTGCCTTATTGTTTCTTCTAACTTATCAGATAATTTATTTATACTATTTCCAAGCATGTCTACTTCATCATTTGCATATGATGTTTTATATTTTTGACTAAAATCTAAATCTGACATTTTTTTTGCGATCTGATTTAGTTCAACAATAGGCTCACTAAATCTTTGAGAAACAATTGATAAAACACTTCCTCCTATAATTATTACAAAAATTGCAATTATAGATAAAAATTCATTTGAAATTTGAACACTTTCATCTATGGCTGTAACTGGCATTCTTATGTATAAATGATAGGAATTGTCTAAGTTTGCAACAAGCATTATATAATTTATTGTTGTCTTACTATCTTTATATTTGCTAACTGTATATTTATCATTTTTTTCTAACACATCTGATTGGTTTCTTTCTTCTCTTAAAATTGATACTATCATTTCCCCTATTGCTGAATAAAAATCCTTATTAGAGCTATATACACTAACATTTTCATCACTTCTTATTAAAATATCAAAGTTATTATTTATAGCAATTTTATCAAGTTCATCTGATAGATTTTTTTCTTTTGATTCATTATTATAATATTCATTTATTGTTTCATATACATTTCTTAATTGTTTTTCTTTATTATATTCATAAAATTTTCTTAATACAAAATTATTAAGTAATATTAATGACACAATTATTGCTATAACAATTATACATAATGATAAAAATAATTTTGTTCTTATAGATTTAAATATTCCAATTTTATTATTCATTTTCTTCTCCTAAAATTTAAGTTGAGACCTAAAAATAATCCCAACTTAAACTTACTTTATTTTACTTCAAATTTGTAGCCTACCCCTCTAATTGTTTCTATATACTTTCCTTTTTTTCCCAATTTATGTCTTATTTTTTTTATATGGCTATCAATTGTTCTTGAATCACCATAATAATCATAATTCCAAACATTATTTAATATTTTATCTCTTGATAAAGCTATTTTTTCATTATCCAACAAATATTTTAAAAGTTCATATTCTCTTAAACTTAGATCTACTGGTTTTCCATCTACTGTTACAGTTCTTCCTTGGTCATCTATAACTATGCCATCATAATCCCTAACGCTTTTCTTCTCTCCATTTATTCTTCTTAAAATAACTTCTATTCTCGCAACAAGAATTTTAGGACTAAATGGTTTTGAGATGTATTCGTCAACACCTAATTCAAATCCAAATAATTCGTCTTGTTCTTCTCCTCTTGCTGTAAGCATAATTACTGGAACTTTTGACTCATTTCTTATTTTTCTTAAGACTGTCCAGCCATCTACTTTTGGCATCATTACATCTAACAATATTAAACTTATTTTATCTTTATTTTCTTCAAAAACATCTAAAGCCTCTTCTCCATCACATGCTTCTAAAGTCTTATAATCATTTTTATTTAAAAAGTCTTTTATTAATTTTCTCATTCTAGCTTCATCATCTACAATTAAAATTGTTGTGTCTTCCATTTGCTAGTGTCCTCCTTATTTTTTTATTATTATACTTTATTTTTGTGATGAATATATGAACATTTTATGTATGTTTATTTTTTTATTTCTATAGTTTTTGTATCATATGCAATTTTTATTTTTTCTCTATTTAAAATCTCAACAATTTCTTTATTTACCCCGTCTTTTAATTCTAAAAATTCCATATAATCTGTTACATCAAAATAGAATATGATGGATATTTTAAAACTACTTTCTGCAATTTCTGTAAAATAGATGCTTATTGTGTCTTTTATCACGTTTTCATTTTTCATTAAGCTTTCAAAAATTCTTTGTTTTAACAATGTTATCTTTTCTGGCTTTGTATCTTCTACTATGTCTAAATTTAAAGCATATCTTCTTCTTCTCATTTTGCTTATATTTTCTACTGATGAAGATGCAATTACTGAATTTGGAATTTGTACTATAGAATCATTTAATTGTCTGATTCTTGTACTTCTTAAAGTCATATCTTCAACAGTTCCTTCATAACCTTGAACTTGTACATAGTCTCCTACTTTAAATGGCTTATCTGCTAAAATTATAAATCCACCAAGTAAACTTTTTACTGTATCTTGTGCAGCCAATGTTAGCACTACTGTTCCAAGTCCTAGCCCTGTTATTAATCCACTTAAATCATATCCAATTTCATAAAATACTATAAATGTTGCAACAACATATATTAATACTTTTATTACTCTTATCATCATCTTTGCTGATGCATCATTAATTTCTTTTTCGCTTTTATCTCTTATTGCTCTAATAAATCTTGATTTTTTTGTCATACTATTTGCTAAACTATTTGCAATTGTAATTGTTACTATAACTTTGTATATCTTTGTTACTAAATTCATAAATTCATCTGTTAAATCAAATGTAGGTCTTACAAACAATATTGCAACATATACTCCTGTTACTTTAAAAAATGCTTTTAAAGGCATATAAAATGGATTATTTTTTATTTGTTTTTTACTTTTATCTAAATTAAAAACTTTTAATATTAAATATGAAAAAAGTGGGCTAAATATATCTAGTACAGCTAAAATTGCAATCGCAATTACTAAATCTACCATTGTTTCTGCATTCAAATTTTTTATTATTTCTATAATTGTATTCATATTTTTCCTCTCTTTCACCAATTAAGGACGGGCCAATTTTAAAGTATTCCCCAAAAAAGGTCCGTCCCTAAATGGGGATCTTATGTCATATAATCTTTTAATTTTTTACTTCTACTTGGATGTCTTAATTTTCTTAGTGCTTTTGCTTCAATTTGACGAATTCTTTCTCTTGTTACATCAAATTCTTTTCCTACTTCTTCTAGTGTTCTTGCTTTTCCATCATCTAGTCCAAATCTTAATCTTAAAACTTTTGCTTCTCTTGGTGTAAGTGTTTGCATTACTTCGTTTAATTGTTCTTTTAGAAGTGTGTATGCTGCTGCATCTTGAGGAGCTGGTGAGTCTTCATCTTGTATAAAATCTCCTAAATGACTATCATCTTCTTCACCAATAGGTGTTTCTAAAGATACCGGATCTTGAGCAATTTTTTGAATTTCCATTACTTTATCGACTGGCATTTCAAGTTCTTTTGATAATTCTTCTGGACTTGGTTCTCTTCCTAATCTTTGTAATAAATGTCTTGATGTTCTTATTAATTTGTTTATTGTTTCAACCATGTGAACTGGTATTCTTATTGTTCTTGCTTGGTCAGCTATTGCCCTTGTAATTGATTGTCTAATCCACCATGTTGCATAAGTACTAAATTTAAATCCTTTTGTATAATCAAATTTTTCTACTGCTTTAATTAAACCCATATTTCCTTCTTGTATTAAATCTAAAAATAGCATTCCTCTTCCAACATATTTTTTGGCAATACTTACAACAAGTCTTAGGTTTGCTTCTGCTAATTCTTGTTTTGCTTCTTCATCACCATCTAATATTCTTTTAGCAAGTTCAAGTTCTTGGTCATATGTTAATAATTTTATTCTACCAATCTCTCTTAAATACATTCTTACTGGATCATCAACATTTATTCCTTCAAATGTATCATCTTGAGTTACTTCATCTAGTTTTAAATTTTCAACTTCTTTTAAATCTTCCTCATTTGGTTCGTCATCAAAATCGTCTTTTAAAACGTCAACTCCCATTTCTTCCATTACATCAAATACTTTTTCTATTTGATCTTGATTTACATCATCTAATTCTAATGCTAATTCTCCATATGTTATTTTTCCTTTTTCTTTTGCTTTTTTTATGATTTTTGCTACTTTTTCTTTTGCTTTTTCTTTTTCTTCTGGTGTCATTATTTTTTCTGGTTTTGCTTCTTTTTTTGTAATATTTTTATCTTCTTTCACTTTGAACTTCCTTTCTTTTAATTTTTTCTATTTTATCTTTACTAATTTCAAAATTATATCATTTAGCTCTTTTCCAAACTCTTTTTTCTTTTCTTGATCTTGCTCTGTAGATGATAACATTATTAGCTCATCACGTCTTTTTTCTAGTTTTTCTCTTTCATATTTTTTTAATATATCATCTATTGCTTTTACATTATCTGTTATTCCATAATCTTCTGCCATTATTGCTGTTAGATGATTTTTAATTTCTTCATCTTCTATTTTGTCTAAAACTAAACTAATATTGCTATCTTCTTTTTCTAATTCTGGGTATAATACTTTTACAATTTTGTTATTTATATCATATTTAAAATCTTCAATTTTCATATTTTCTTTTATTTTTTTATAACATTCAGGATTATTTATTAATATTGATATAATTGTATTTTCCCTTTTTATCATTTCCTCCGAAATGTTTTCCACTTTTTTTTCTTTTTTGTGGATAACTACAGACTTTGGCTTTTCTAAATTATTTGTTTTTGATTTATTTGAATATTGTAATTTATTTACTTGTCCGAAAATTGCCTCTTTAGATATATTATATCCATTTGCTAGCTTTTCTATGTATATCTCTTGCTCAATTGTATTATCAATTTTCGCAATCAATTTTGCTATTTCATTTAGGAATTTAACTTTGTCTCCTGCTACTTCTAAGTCTAGGTTTTTTTCCAAAACTTTTACTTTAAATTCAAGCAATGATATTGCCTCATTCATAAGCTTTTGAAATCTTGCAGAACCATATTTTATAATATATTCATCTGGATCTTTTGCTCCTGTCATTTGAAGCACTCTCATATCACACCCCATATTTTGCATAACTTCCATTGCTCTCATTATGGCATTTTGACCTGCTCCATCTGAATCAAATCCTAATATTATTTGTTCTGCATTTCTCCTTAAAAGCCATCCTTGGTTTGTCGTCAAAGCCGTTCCTAGAGCTGCAACTACATTTGTTATTCCTCTTTGATGAAGTGATATTGCATCCATATAACCTTCAACTATTAATAATTTTTTATGGTCATATTTTTTTGCAACATTTAACCCAAATAAATGCTTTCCTTTGCTATAGACTATATTTTCTGGTGAATTTAAGTATTTAAATCTTTTCGCATCTCCTAAAACTCTTCCTCCGAATGCTATTACTCTGTTTCTGACATCTAAAATTGGAATCATAAATCTATCACGATAGAAATCTACATATCTTCCATTTTCGTTCTTTTTAACTAAACCAGATTCTAAGATTTCTTCGTCATTAAAGCCTTCTTTTCTTAAAACTTTATATAATTCATCATAGTTTCCAGAAAAGCCTAAATTATAGCTTTCTAAAGTTTCATTTGTTAATTTTCTTTGTTTTACATATTCTTGTCCTGCTTTTGACTCTGGTCTATATAACCTTTTGTGATAATAATCAGCTGTAAAATTATTTACTTTATAAACTTTTGATTTTAATTCTTCTACTCTGCTATCTTCATTGTTGCTTGATTTTGGAAGTACAATTCCCGCTCTATCAGCTAAGTTTTCTATTGCTTCTTTAAAACCAATTCCTTCTATTTTGCTTATAAATGTAAATACATTTCCTCCTACTCCACAACCAAAGCAGTGAAATATTTGTTTATCTGGCGAAACCGAAAAAGATGGTGACTTTTCATTATGAAATGGGCATAATCCAAAATAGTTTCTTCCACTTCTTTTTAAATGCACATATTGTGAAATTACTTCTACTATGTCGTTGTTTTCTCGTACTTCATTTAGTATTTCATCACTATAACGCACTTTTTAACCTCTCTTTCCTTACCAGTTTTTATTTTCCATAATATATTATTCGACGTATTTTACATAATTCCCTCTTTTTTTATTAATTTTTTCCCATTTGGGGACGGAGATTTTTGGGGAATTTCCCGAAAATCTCCGTCCCCAAATGGGAAATGGGTATTGATAAAAATTTTATAATATGATATAGTGTTTTCAAAATATATTGGGAGGTAATTTGGTTATGTTGTGGATTATTTTAGCTATCATTGTTATAATTATAGTATTTATCATTTCTACATATAATGGTTTAGTTCAATCTAAAATGAAAGTAGACAATGCTTGGAGTCAAATTGATATTCAATTACAAAGAAGATTTGATTTAATTCCAAATTTTGTTGAAACTGTAAAAGGTTATATGAATCATGAACAAGAAACATTTGAAAAAATAGCTTCTATTCGTACTTCTTGGGCAAATGCTTCATCTGTAGAAGATAAAGCTAAACTTAATGATCAACTTTCATCTAGTTTAAAAACTATTATGGCTGTTTCTGAAAGTTATCCGGAATTAAAAGCTAATGAAAACTTTTTAAAACTATCTGAAGAATTAAGTAATACTGAAGATAAAATATCTTTTTCTAGACAATTTTATAATGATACAGTTACTATGTATAATACAAAACTTCAAGTTTTTCCATCTAATATAATAGCTGGAATGTTTAACTTTACAGCTCGTAACTTATTTAAGAGTGAAGACGAAGCTCGTAATAATGTTAAAGTTGATTTTGGAAAATAATTTAAGGGACTTTTTAAGCCCCTTATTTTTTATAGCAATATAATATTCCTTTAGCCACATTTTCTGATATTTTTTCTATTGATTTTCTATTTACCAAATTTTTGTTAATTGCTATTTTTATTCCAACATCTCCTATTTCTCCTTTATTTTTATTTACTCCAAGCCCCATTGCAATTGGCTTTTCTGTTACAAATATCTCTCCATGAAGAATTTCTTTTTCTAAAGCAGAATCTATTGCTATAATATATTTTTCTTTGATTTTAGAATAATATTCTATCAAATCTTTTTCTGAGCAGATATTACTTTTTACATCTCCTATTACATATTGTTTTCCAATTTTTTTCTTTAAAATGCTTCCAACTTGTGGTCCTATACTATCCCAAATTACCTTATTTGATCCTATACACACAAAAATAATTTTTTCTTTTGGAACTTTAATTTTCCTTTTTAAATTAAATACATATTCCGAAAAATCTCTCATTTAATCACCTATTTATATAATTTGTAATTATATAAATTTTATTACAAATCAAAAAAAATATGTATTTTTATTCTCTAAAAAATACATATTTTTGGTTATTAGTAGATTTTGCTTTCATTGTTGTTCCTTCATAAATGTCATCTAATGGAATATCAAAGTTTATCCAACATGAATATTTTTCATCTTCATTATTTATAATGTTGATTTTAAATTTAACTTTACATGCCAAACTTTCAGTTGAAATTCCAGCATCTTTTAATATGCTTCCATCAAAAGATACGCTTTTATTTTCATCTATTTTATAATTTGTTGCTATATCATTATTTAAATATTCTAAAGTGATTGGATTCGAACAATCTGTATAAAATGTAGGTTTATTATAATCTGCTTTTTCATTTTCTTCGTTTGTATATACTATATTAAATTTTATTTTACCATCATCTTCATATTCACTATTTTCTTGAACTTCGCTTGTTGATTCCTCTGTTTCATTTGTTACTATATTTCCTACATCTATTGATTTATTATCATTTGATGCAGTATTGTTATTACCTGTATTATTCATCAAACTTTCAAACACGTTGTGTTCAGAAGACATATCTGTTATTGTTGATGATTTTGGTAAAGTATCTTTTTTTAGTCCAAATTTTAGAATATTTTTGTAATTTAGTTCTTTTTTTCCAATATCACTATTTCCTTCTAAGCTTATATTATCAATATAAAGTTCTTTTACCGTATTTTTATTTGAAAGATCTTCTCCATTATTTATATATACTGCTATGTCTGTATATTGATATATACTCATATCTTGTAAATTTTGTTTTTCACTTAAATCGGTAGCATTTGCACTACTACATATTAAAATCTTTTCTACTTTAAATACCTGCTCTTTATTATTTTCATATACCTCCATATTTTGCTTTGCAAATTTACCATAACTTATATTTTTAAAAATTATATTTCCATATATGATTAAAAGTATAATTAAAATAACAAATAACACAGGTATTGCAATTCTTTCGTTTAACTTTATCCTTCTTTTTAATTTCATATTTATTAACCTTTTCTAATTATAACTTACCATATAAATATTGCATATAACTAAATACTTTGTCTGCCCATCCTGTATCGCTTGCATATCTTGTATTTACAGCTTTTGCTGTTGTTCCATTAAAATATGTTCCTGTTGCTGTCAAATCATCACTTATTTTTGTTCCAGCTACATGTAAATACTTTGTTGATAATGCTTCTGCAACCTTATTTATAGCACTTTCATAATTATCAAATGATGTTGCACTATTATATGGATCACTATCATATGCAGTAAATCCAAATAAATTATTTTTATCACTTGCAATTTTGGATGTTCCCCATGCACTTTCATGTATTCCAATTGCTGCTATAAATATTCCATTTACTTTATATTTTTGTTCTGCTTTGTAAAAATATTCAGCACTTTGTTCAAATATTTTGTTTTTATCACTTAAGTTGTTTGATAATATTGTTTTATAGTCACTAAGTGTTAATCCACTTGGAGTACTTAAGTCCATATCAATATTTAAATTATTTTTTAATGTTGCAACTCTATTTTTTTCTTTTATTAAAGGTGTTACAGATTCTGATGTTATATTTGTTGTTTTTAAATACCCTTCTTTTCCATTATATGATACCTTTATCCATTCTTCTCCAGCTTCTTTTATTTTAACATTTAAATATCTTGGAACATTACATATTGTATTTGAATCGTCTTTTGCTTCTTCTTTTAAGTCTTCTGCTTCTAATAAATACATTTGGTCATCTATATGTACATTATATTTTTTAAGGAAATCTGATGTTCCTTTATATACTATTTTTTTAACAACATCTTCTAGAGTTTTACTATCTATTATGTCTTCACTTACCATTTGGTCATTTTTGTATTCTTGAAGTGCTGTTACCTGAATTTTCCCATTTTTTCCTTCTTGTTTTACTTGTTCTTCATCTCTTGGTAAATTTGGATTTTCTTCGTATTCTGTTTCAAATTCTACCTCTCTTTGTTCATTTACCATCTTTTTATCTGAATTTGTGTTTTCAAGCATTACCTGAACAACATCTACTGATTTCTGATTTTCTTCAAAAGCAACTATTGTTTCTTCTTTATCTTCAGTATTATTTGTAGCAAATATACGGTTTTTGAAAAATGAGATTATAAGCATAATTATAACAATGGCAATAAAAAACCACATTATACTGAATTTTATTATTACTTTTCCATTTTTGGTTTCTCTCATAAATCTCTCCTTTCATTTAATTTACCTTAATATACTTGTCCACAAATAATATACTACATCTCAAGTTTGTTGTCAATGTAATCATTTACCAAAATCTTCAAAATTGCTGCAACTGGTACTCCTAAAAACATTCCAATTACTCCAAAGTATCCCCCACCAATTGTTACTGAAAGAATTATAAGTATTGGACTGATCTCAAGTGAATCTCCTATTATTTTTGGATTTATAACATTTGCATCTATTTGTTGTAAAATTATTACTGATACTAGCATAATTGCTGCTGTGGATACACCACCTGTTATTAATGTTATTATTGCTGAAATTGAAATTGCAATTATTGCTCCAAAATATGGTATCATATTAAATAATCCTATTGAGAATCCAAGTAATGGTGCATATTTTATGTGTAATATTTTCATAACAATTGTTGCTAATACTCCTACTATTACAGTATCTATAAATTGACTTGATATAAATTTAAAAAATACACCATTTCCTTTATAGAAATATTTTTCTATCTTATTTACTGTCTTTTCTTTAAACATTGCTTTTGTTAATCTTTTGAAAAATGACAATATTTGATTTCTTTCTGCTAAAATATATATTGATACAACTATTGCAACAAATACATCAAAAATTCCTGTTGCAAATCCTACAACTCCTTTTACATAACCTGTAATTCTATCTAAACTTAAATATTGTTCAAAATTAAAGTTTTGTACTTCTCTTAATGCATTGTACACTTTTTCTGTTTTAAATATAGAATCATCTGGTAAATTATTATATGTTTCTATTACTTTGTTATAATAAATTTCTAAGTTTCCTATTAATTCATTTATACTTTCAAGTAATACTGGCAATATAAAGTTTATTATAATTATTAATAATAAACTTGCAATTATATATGTTGTAAATATTGCAAATTTTCTTGCATTTTTCCTAATAAATTTTGGTTTGGCTTTTTTATATTTTCTTTCTATTTTACTTTCTGGAATATATAATAAATATGCCATTAATAACCCTGCAAAAAACGGTGAAACTATAGATATTAAGTTTCCTAAAACACTTGATAAATTTCCTATGCTCTCTATTATTTTGTATGCTATCATTAAAGCTATTCCTATAGTAAAGAAAAATCCCCATGTTTTCCAATGACTTTTTATTTCTTCTTTCATATTTTTTCTTCCCTTCTTTTTATTTTATATCTATATCTAACTCAACCGGACAATGATCACTACCTAATATTTCAGAATGAATTTTTGCTTCTTTTATTTTTTCTTTTATATCATCTGAAACTATAAAATAATCAATTCTCCAGCCTACATTTTTTTCTCTTGCTCTTCCCATATATGACCACCAACTATAGCAATCTATTTTATCCGGATATAAATATCTAAATGAATCTATAAACCCTGCATCTAAAAGTACTGTCATTTTTTCTCTTTCTTCATCTGTAAACCCTGCATTTCTTCTATTTGTTTTTGGATTTTTTAAGTCTATTTCTTTATGTGCTACATTTAGGTCTCCACACATAATAACTGGCTTTTTCTTTTTTAAACTTAATAAATATTTTCTTATTTCATCTTCCCATATTTGTCTATATCCGTAATCTTTCGAGCTCTCTTTTGGAATTTGGTGTGTATATGTTAACCATGTAAAATTTATCAAATTCTAATGTTATTACTCTTCCTTCTTTATCATGTTCTGGTATATCTATTCCATAACTTATATTTATTGGTTCTTTTTTTGTAAATATTGCTGTTCCAGAATATCCTTTCTTTTCGGCACTATTCCAATAGCAGTGATAATCTTTAAATATTGGTAAATCTAATATTTCCCTTATTTCTTTTGTTTCTTCTCCTTCAATTATTTGCATTTTTGTTTCTTGCAAACAAAATATGTCTGCATCTTCATTTTTGAAGTATTCTTCAAAACCTTTTTTTAAACATGCTCTTATTCCATTTACATTCCATGATATTAATTTCATATTTTTTCACCTTTCTTTTTAATATGATTATTATATCTATTTTTTCTAGTTTTGTAAAGTTTAAAGCCTCTTTATTTATAGGTTTTAGTTATTTTTTAATAGTAAAAGGATGAGTAACAAGTACCCATCCTTTTAGAAAACCAGTTATGCTATTTTTTCTATAGTTCCTTATATTTTACATCAATCACATCATCATCATCTTTCTTTTTTCCTTGACAATACTCAAGGAATCCGATTGATATATTGATGAATTTTGTAATCCCTACCCAGAATACAACCAAAATGATGTATCCGCACATAGTGAAAAACTTTCCTAATGTAAATGCTCTTGTAAAGAACATAAACACTAGATTGTAAGAGAACATTATTGCCAAAAAAGCAGCAATATATTTCAGGACTTTAGTCCTCCGTATGGTTTCTCCTTTTACCTTAGTATAAACTAAGAATAACAAGAAAAAAATCACCATATATCCTCTTAAGTTTACAGTTACAGTGTTTGCAGTTTGTAATATGTTTAATATCATAATTGTTTCTCCTTTAGATAACACATAACTGGCTCTCCCCAAATGCTCGTTCATCAATTCGTGAACTATACAGCATTTTATCACTATTAATTATATACCAAATTAGCTTATAAATCAAATTTAGTAATAGTTCAAACATTTAAAAAAAGGACTATATAAAAAGAAAGATAGAATTAATTCCATCTTTCTTTCATGATTAATTTTCAACTTCTACTGGTAAATATTTCACTCCCCAAGCTAGAGCTTCACTATGTGAATTTACGTATACATCTATTCTGTTTCCTTGAATAGCTCCTCCTCTATCTTCTACGACATATGTTTTACCATTTATGTTTAATTTTGTACCATATCCTAAATTTGCTGGCGCAGCAACTGTACGTCCTGCTGTTGCTCTTGTTCCTGATGATGTATATCCATTTGCATGTGATCCACAACATTTTGAACATGAACAATAAGCTGTTACTTTATATACTTTTACAGATGAACCTGATTGACTTGAAGTGTTACTTTCTGTTGTTACTTTGCTTGAACTTCTAGATGTAGCACTTGATCTTGATGATACAGTTTTTGATTTTACTTGTATTATCTTATCAACTGGTTCTTGTATTACTTCTTCTGAAATTTTATTTTTTTCAATTTCAATATCGTTTTGGTATTTTACTTTATAAGTAACTTTCTTTTTGCCTTCTACTCCTTCTTGTAATACTTTATTTTTAGTATTTTCAGATCCGTTTGAAATGTCTTTTGTTACTGTTTCAAATGGAATAGATTCTTCTTCTTCAACTATTTTTTCTGTTATTTGTGAATATGCATCAAGTATTGAGTCTAATGTTGTTTCAATTCCGCTTTCTGATACTTTTGCAACTTCAACTTCTTGGTTAGACTTGTCTGTTATTTTTATTAATTTATTTGATGAAATTTCTTCATCTATGCTTGGTGTTACTTTTTCATTATTTTCTAATATTATATTGTTATCTTCTAGTATTTCTTTAACATTTGTCTTTGATGTAAGCACTGTCATTTCATATCCATTTGATAATTGGATTTTTACTGTGTTTACTTGTGTTGTTACAGCCATTACTCCAGCTCCTGAAAGTAAGACTAATATTAAACATATTCCTATAACTTTTATTAAGGAAATTTTATTTTTGTTTTTCTGCATATAACAGATACCTCCTTTAACAACAGTTTTTATTATACCGCCTTTTTCGAATTTTGTCAAATTTGGTAAAATTTTACTATTGTTTTCAAGTTGTTTGGCATTAGTATATTATATGCTTTTGTTTCCATTTTTATGAAAAAAATTTTAATAATAAATAAGAATTGCATAATCACTAAAAATTGACATATAATAAAATATATGCTATTATAATTTTAACAACGTTGGTAATGATGAACTCAAACGTTGTAGACAAAAAATAAAAAACTAGGTATCACCACATACCTAGTTTTTTTGCTAATCTTCAAATAACATTTTTATAATTAAATATAATAATGCTAATTTTAATAGCTTGATGAACTCTTTCATTTGTAGACCTCCTTTCTACCTTCCGGCAAAAGGCGAGATCTACTATAAACTATTTTCTATATCTTGTCAATAATATTATTTTACTTCATTTCCATAATAGCTATCTATTAATATTTGCTTCATTTCTGAAACTAATGGTACTCTAGGATTTGCAGTTGTACATTGGTCTTCAAATGCTCTATCTGCTATTAAATCTACCTTTGCCATAAATTCTGTTTCATCTACACCAGCATCTTTAAAAGACTTAGGAATATTTAATTTTTCGTTCATTTCTTGGATTTTAGCAATTAATGAATTTATTCCTTCTTCTACTGTATCTGCTTTTAATCCTATTTTTTTAGCAATTGCAGCATATTTTTCATCTGCTATAAAGTACTCATATTTTGGGAATGACACAAATTTTGTAGGTTTACTACTATTATATTTTATTACATATGGTAATAAAATTGCATTTATCCTTCCATGTGGTAAATGGAATTCTGCACCTATTTTGTGTGCTAAAGAGTGATTTATTCCTAAAAATGCGTTTGTAAATGCCATACCTGCTATTGTACTTGCATTATGCATTTTCTCACGTGCTAATTTATTATCTCCATGTTCATAAGCTTCTACTAAATATTCTACTACAAGTTCTGCGGCTTTTTCTGCTAATCCATCTGTATAGTCTGAAGCCATATTTGATACATAACTCTCTAACGCATGTGTTAATACATCCATTCCTGTATCTGCTGTAATTGATTTTGGTAAGCTCATTACTAAATCTGGATCTACAATTGCTACATCTGGCGTTAACTCATAGTCTGCAAGCGGATATTTTTTGTTTTTTACTTTGTCTGTTAATACTGCAAATGATGTTACCTCTGATCCTGTTCCTGATGTTGTTGGTATTGCTACCATTTTTGCTTTTACTCCTAATTTTGGGAATTTATAAGTACGTTTTCTTATATCCATAAATTTTAATTTTAATCCCTCTGGATCAGCTTCTGGATGCTCATAAAATAACCACATTCCTTTTGCAGCATCTATTGCACTTCCTCCGCCTAAAGCAATTATTACATCTGGTTTAAAGTTATTCATTAACTCTAATCCTCTATTTACTGTGTCAAATGATGGATCTGACTCTACTTCACTAAATATTTCACAGTGAACATGATTTGCTCTTTTTCTTATATGATATAATATTCTATCAACATAGCCAAATTTAACCATTCCAGGGTCTGTTACGATAAAAGCTCTTTCTATATCTGGCATTTTTTCTAAATAGGCAATTGAACCTGCCTCAAAATATATTTTCTCTGGAACTTTAAACCATTGCATATTTACTCTCCTCCTTGCTACTCTTTTTATATTTATAAGATTAACACTTGATACATTTGCTGTTGTTGAGTTTCCTCCAAATGAACCACATCCAAGAGTTAATGATGGCATATTTGTATTATAAATATCTCCTATTCCTCCATGAGTTGATGGTGAGTTTACAATGATTCTTCCAGCTTTCATTCTTTTTGAAAATTCTAATATTTTTTCTCTATCTTCTGAGTGAATTACTGCAGTGTGTCCTAATCCTCCAAATTCTAGTAATTTTTCAGCTTTATCTAATGCTTCTTCAAAGTTTTCTACAATGTAGTATGTTAATACTGGGCTTAATTTTTCTTTTGAGAATGGATAATCTGGTCCAATATTTTCTTCATATGCAACTATTACTTTTGTATCTTCTGGAATTTCAAATCCAGCTTGTTTTGCTATATTATATGGACTTTGACCTGGTATAAATGATTTTAATTTAAATCCTGTTTCTTCTTTCCAGTCAAACATTGCATTTTTTAATTTTTCTTTTTCTTCTGGATTTACAAAGTAACATCCTGCTTTTTTCATTAAATCTTCAAATTCTTGATATATTTCTTTTTCTACTAACACTGATTGTTCAGAAGCACATATCATTCCATTATCAAATGCTTTTGACATTACTAAATCATTTACTGATGTTTTTAATTTTGCTGTTTTCTCAATAACACATGGTACATTTCCGGGTCCTACTCCTAGAGCTGGCTTTCCGCATGAATATGCTGATTTTACCATTCCTGTACCACCTGTTGCAAGTATTAAATCTACTCCTGGATGATTCATTAATAGTCTTGTTGCTGTAACTGATGGTTCTGGAATCCATAATATACAATTTTCTGGTGCTCCTGCATTTATTGCTGCCTCTCTTAGTATTTCTGCAGCTTTTACAGAACATTTTTGTGCTGATGGATGGAATCCAAATATTATTACATTTCTTGTTTTTGCTGCTATTATTGATTTAAACATTGTTGTTGATGTTGGATTTGTAACAGGTGTTACTCCAGCTATTACTCCTATTGGTTCTGCTATTTCTACATAATCGTCTTCATCATTTTCTTTTATTATTCCAACTGTTTTTTCGTGTTTTATACTATGATAAATATATTCTGTTGCAAACATGTTTTTAGTAATTTTATCCTCATATATTCCACGTCCTGTTTCTTCTACTGCCATTTTAGCAAGTTCCATATGATGTTCTAGACCTGCCATTGACATTGCTTTTGTTATATTATCAACTGTATCTTGATCTAATTTTAAATATTCTTTTGATGCTTTTTTTGCTTTTTCTACTAATTCATCTATCATTTGTTTTATTTTCATTTCATCTTGATTTTCTGGCATGTTTCTCTCCTCCTACTTTTTCTTATAGTTAGTTTATACAATTTTATTATATTTATTATTTTTTTGCAACGATTTTTGGAAATAATTTGTAAAAATAAATATAACAAAAAGATGCGAAAGAAAAATCCCTTCGCATCTTTTTGTTTCCTATGAGTTCACTTATTTAGGCAAATATTCTTTTACCTTCGTAAGTGCTTTCTTTCTGGCTCCGATCTCATTTTTTTCTTCGCCAGAGAGTTCTGCTAATGTCTTGCCATTTGGAAGTTCGAATATTTCATCAAACCCAAATCCATTTGCCCCTCTGCTCTCCGTAGAAATAAGACCATCAACTGAATGTATTCCTGTGAATTCTTTTCCCTCTCCATCAACGATAGCAATTGCTGTAATCCAATGAACTGTTCTCTCTTCTCTTGGAACTCCCTTCATCTTCTCGATGATCGCAAGGTTTTTTTCATGATCACTTGCATCCATCCATCTTGCTGTATGAACTCCTGGCCATCCATCAAAATGGTCTATCATTATTCCAGAGTCATCAGCTAGGCATAATTCGCCTGATAACTCTGCAATTGCTCTCGCTTTTTTCAGAGCATTTCCTTCAAATGTGTCCGCATCTTCTTCTACATCCACATCAAATCCTGCTTCTTTACTTGACAAGATTTCATACTCTGGGAAAATTTCTTTTATTTCCTTTAACTTTCCCTTATTTCCAGTTGCTGCAATGATTTTTTTTCTACTCATAGTTTTCTTTTCCTCCTTGGTTTTTATGCAAATTAACATGTAACTCCTTCATTATACAACACGCAGTATTTATTGTCAATATTTTATGTCTATTAGTATTTCTGATTATTTAACTTTCACATAAAAAGACACCTCAAAAATGAAGTGTCTTTTTGATCTTAATATACATAATTTTGTGGGTTATATGCAACTCCGTTTACTCTAATTTCAAAATGTAAATGTGGCCCTGTAGAATTTCCTGTAGATCCAACAGCTGATATAGTTTGTCCTTGTGAAACACTTTGTCCAGCTGATACATAAATTTTACTACAGTGTCCATAATAAGTTTGTACACCATTTGTATGTGATATTACAACAAGATTTCCTAAAGATCCTTTATATCCAGCCCATATTACAGTTCCAGAAGCTGCTGCTTTTACTGCTGTTCCAGATGATGCCCCAATATCTAGCCCTGTATGTGCTCCTGATCTAATACCACTTATTGAACCAAATCTTGATGTTATTGTTCCTGTAATTGGCTTTATTAATGATACTCCAATTGAGGCTGATGATCTAGACATATTACGTGATGTTGAAAAACTTTTTGAACTTCCACTAGATTTTACAATTGATGTTGATGCTACTTTTGTTGATTGATTGCTACTTGAAGCAACTTTTGTAACTTGCTGTTCTTTTTCTTCATATAAGTTTTGAATTGCATCTTCTTGACTAACAAAATCTGCTAATTCTGTATCATATTTTTCTATTATTTGCATATCATCTACATTACTGCTATCTTTATCTTTTAGTCCTTGTATTATATTTTCAGCTGTTGAAAAGTCTGCTACACATAGCTTTTCATCTTCGCCTTCTAATATTTCATAATACTTATAATATGTTGTTCCTTTTTCAGCTATTTTTTCATATATTTCTTCGTCATTTGTTGTGATTCCTCTTTTTAGTAAACATAAGTCATATTTTGGCATACTATCTAATTCTACAAATGCTACATTGCCGTCTTCGCCATTTCCATTTTCTACTAAATCATCAATTTTTGATTGTAATTTACTCTTTTGTGCACAATATCCTATAAGTTCGCCATCTAATGTGACACTATATATTGGCTTATATAAGAGGATTACTGCACCTACTATAAGAAATGTCGCTATACTTACTAATATAAAGAATTTCATTGAAGTTCTTATTTTGATAAGTACTTTCTTCATTACAAAATCTCTCCTAATTAACATATTTTTTTGTATTTTATACTATCATTTAATTTTTTTCAATTTTGAATTTTGATAACTTATCTTTGGTTTTCTGCAAATAAGTTTAAATATCTCTTATTTTTTGTTGTATTCTTAATTCTATATAATTTCTAATTTGGCAAATTTTGCCATAAGTCTCTTATGTCCAACTTTGTCAAAGCTAATATCTACTTTTAGATCTTCTCCTTCTGGCTCTGTTTTTGTAATTGTTCCTTCTCCAAATTTCTTATGGAATACTCTTACTCCTGCAATATATTTAGATAAGTCTACACTTGCACTGCTTGTAGATTTTCCAAGTCCACTTAAAAAGCTTTCTGCTGTTCTTCCAAAGCTTGAAGTTTTTCCAAATACTGCACTTGCTGCAGCAACATTTTTACTTGGATTATCATTTATATTATATGTTTTTACTTTTCCTGCATCTCGTTTACTTCCATATGTCCAACTATATTCTCTTTCTTCTTTTGGTTTATTTAGTCCTGTTCCAAATGAATCTTCATATCCATCTAGCAATTCTTTTGGTATTTCTTCTAAAAATCTTGATGGAGCATTGCAACTTGTTGAACCAAATACTGTTCTCATTTTACTACATGTTAAAAATAGATTTTCTCTAGCTCTTGTAACTCCAACATAACATAATCTTCTTTCTTCCTCTATTGCTTCTGGCTCTCCTATTGATCTAAATCCTGGAAATATTCCTTCTTCCATCCCAACTAAAAATACTACTGGGAATTCTAGACCTTTGGCACTATGAAGGGTCATAAGTGTAACTGAATCTTCAGCTTCTTCTACATTATCTATATCTGAAGATAGTGTCATTCCCTCTAAAAAGTCTTGAAGCGTATTTTCTGCTTCTTCTTTTTCAAATTCCATTGCAACAGTTAAAAATTCTTCTAAGTTCTCAATTCTATTTTCTGCTTCTATTGTTTTTTCTTCTTCTAAAGCTTTTACGTATCCAGATTTTTTTAACATATATTGTATGAATTCTGATACACTCATTGTGTCTTTTTTGTTTCTTGCATCTTCAATTAAGTCTACAAACTCTCTTGATTTTAAATATACTCTATTTAAACCATATAAATTTGCATCTTTTATTACTTCATACATTGATATTTCATTATGGTTTGCTAATTGTTCTACTTGGTCTAAACTTGTTTTTCCAATTCCCCTTTTGGGCTCATTTATTATTCTTGTTAAACTTAAATTATCTGATGGATTTTGTGCCAATCTTAAATATGAAATTATGTCTTTTATTTCTTTTCTTTCGTAGAATTTTAAGCCTCCAACCATTTTGTATGGAATTGCTTCTCTTCTTAAAATATCTTCTATTGCTCTTGATTGTGTATTCATTCTATATAGCACTGCAAAATCTGAATATTTATAATTTTCTTCTTTTTTTAATCTTTCTATTTGTTCTACTATGAAACTTGCTTCATCATATTCGTTGTCTGCTGAGTATACTCTAGGTAGTGATCCTTCATTGTTTTCTGTCCATAATTTTTTTTCATATTTTGTCTCATTATTTTTTATTATGGCATTTGCTGCTTTTAATATATTTCCTGTACATCTATAATTTTGCTCTAATTTTATAATTCTTGTATTTGTAAAGTCTTTTTCAAAATTTAAAATGTTTGATATATCTGCTCCACGGAATGAATATATTCCTTGGTCATTATCTCCAACTACTGTTATGTTTTTGTTTACTTCTGCAAGCATTTTTACAAGTGTAAATTGTGATTTGTTTGTATCTTGATATTCGTCTACTAATACATATTTAAATTTAGATGAATAGTAATTTGCAATTTCTGGTTTTTCCAAAAAGATTTTTATTGTGAAATTTATTATATCATCAAAATCTATTGCATTATTTTCTTTTAGTCTTTTTTGATATAATTCATACACTGTTGCTATTTTTTCTCTTCTAAAGTCTCCATGAACTTTAAATGCATACATATCAGGCTCTAACATTTCATTTTTTGCATTACTTATTTCTGCTTGTACAACTTTTTCTGAATATTGTTTATCATCTATTTTTAGCTCTTTTAAACATTTTTTTATTAATGATTTTTGATCTGATGTATCAAATATTATAAAAGAACTGTCATATCCTATTTGATCTATATGTTTTCTTAATATTCTTACACATATAGAGTGGAATGTTCCCATCCATATATCTTTTGCGCTTTCTCCTACTAATCCGGCTATTCTTTCTTTCATTTCATTTGCTGCTTTATTTGTAAATGTTATTGCAAGTATATTCCATGGAAGTATATTTTTTTCTTGCATTAAATATGCAATTTTATGTGTTAATACTTTTGTTTTTCCACTTCCTGCTCCTGCAATTACTAATACTGGCCCATCCGTATTTACTACTGCTTCGTATTGTTTATCATTTAATCCTTTTAATATTTCTTGCATCTTTTTCTCCTTTTTGTATTCCTTTTAAAGACGGCTCAATTTATTAAATCGGACCGCCCTTAATTTGAAAATTAATATTTGTATTATATATTTTTTGTTTTTTATTGTCAATACGCAAAGCGAATTTTTGTTTTACAAAAAATATATCTCTATGCTATTAAAATAAATAACATAGAGATATATTTAGTACTTTATTTTTTTGTTTCAACTTCAACACTATAGTCATCAACTATTTTGACAATATCTGCTATAACACTGAATGCTTCTGGATCTGCTGGTATTAGTATCCATATCCGTCCATTAGAACTTATAACTTTGAAATCTGAAATTTCCTTGGATAAGCTTATTTTCTCTAAGAATATTGAGAAAATCTTATTGAATTTTTTTACGTCATTAGATGAAAAACTTATCTGGTACGAATCTTTTACTTTTGTCATTGTAAAAACCCCCTTAAATTCTGTTTTTCCTTTTAAGTATGTTGTAATTTTCTTAGCTAATGCTTTTTCTAACCTTGATATATAGCTTTGTGATATGTTTATTTCATTTGCTATTTCTTGTTGATTTACATTAGCTATTCTATATAGCATTATTAGTCTTTCTTTCTTAGTCAGACAGTTTAATACTATATTTATGAAGTTTTCAAATATTTCATTTGATGCTAGTTCTTCTGTGAAATCTCCCGGACTTGCAACTATTTCCGATAATGTCAGTTCATTTCCGTTACTATCTACACTTAAAGATGTTTCTAATGAAATATCATTTGCTCTCATATTCTCTTTTCTAAAGTACATAAAAATTTCATTTTTCATACACCGTGTTGCGTATGTTGCAAATCTTATGTCCTTTTCGTCATCATATGAAGCTGCTGCCTTTATCAAACCTATTGTGCCTATTGAAACCATATCTTCAAAATTATTAGGTACTACGTTTAACTGTTTAACAAGATAATATACAAGTTTTTGATTTTGTAAAACTAATTCTCTTTGTTTTTCCGAATTTAAAACTAAACTCATGTAGCAATTCCTCCTTTTATCGATATTAGTTAAATAAAATACTTTTTGCATCGCAATTTTGCCAACATCAGCATTATAGCAAAATTGGAAAAATTTGTAAATACTTTTATGGAAATTTTTTCCATTTTTTATAATTGTGTTGCTAAAATTCCAATTATAAATCCTAACATATTTCCGAACTGCACTTATTCTTCCTTTATATAACTTATTAGACTCTGGTATTAATTCTCCTGATACTATATAAAGCATTGCTCCTGCTGCAAAACTTAAGTTTATTGCAATTATCATTTCTGATATACTTCCTATTATTGCTCCAAAAAATGCACCTATTCCTGTTGTTATTCCTGACAATACTACATAAAAAATAACTTTTGAAACTGGCATTCCTCCATTTTTCATTGGTACTGACATTGATATTCCTTCTGGTAGATTCTAAAATAGACAGTTTTAATTTTAATTTTTAGACTAATCTAATATTTAATATTAAATTAGCCTTATGTGTTTCCTTTTAGATTATTTAATTGTTTAAAATTGAAATACAAATCCACTTGTTTATCTTGATGAATTTCAATTCTATTAATAATAACTTTCATAATTTCTGGTGTTGGTTTATTTAAGCTCGAAAATTTTTGTATAACACTTTTTATTTTTTCAGTATCATCTTTTTTTGATTCTTCTTTTTGTCTTTTAATTTCTATGTATTCGTTTTCTTTTTGCTTTATTTCATTTTTTAGTTTCGAGAATAACCTCTCATACATTTCTTCACTTATTTTATTGTTTAATTTATCAACATACATTTGGTCAATATTGTTATTTATTAATTTTATCTCGTTTTCTAGTTTTTGAAGTATTTTTCCATAATCATATTTTGTCATTCCTTTTTTTACTTCTAATTCTATTTTTTTACTATCTATTTTTTGAAATAAATTCTTAATATAATTAATTACTGTTTCTTCTAAATTAGAATAGCTAAAACCATGTGACGTACAAAGTTTTAATTTTGAATTTCTGCGATAATTGTTACATACCATATAATAATTACCATTCTTTTTTCCTCTTACTCCTATTTTATGTTTGCATTCATAACAAAAAAGTAAACCATCTAATAAAAACATATTTTTCTTTTCGTTTCTGTTGTAGTTTTGAACTATTACCATTTTTTGAACAGCATCAAATATTTTCTTATCTATTATTGGTTCATGTGTATTTTCTACTTCTATCCATTTTTCTTCTGGATTTGTTCTAATTTTTCTATTTTTATAACTTATTCTACTTCTTTTATTTTGTACAGTTGTACCTATATAAGCTTTATTTTTTAATATATTTTTTACTGTTTTATTTTCCCAAAACGTTTCTTTATTATACCTTGATTTGTTGACTGTTGAAATATTGCTACTATTTAAATAATCTCTTATAGTTCCAACTTGATTTCCATTAGATGCCATATTAAAAATAGTCCTTACAATTTGAGCTTCTGGCTCATAAATTATTAATTTATTTTTATCATTCGAATCTTTTATGTATCCAAGTGGTGTTTTACCACCGACCCATTTTCCCTGTTTCTGCATAGTATGTAATGCAGTCCTAATTTTTTTTGATAAGTCTTTTGAATACATATCATTTAATATTGATTTAAAAGGTGCAATATCATTGTTGCCATTTGATGTTTCAAAAGTATCTATTCCATCTGTTACTGAAACATATCTTACATTATTTTCTGGAAACCATTTTTCTATATATTCGCCTGTTTCTATATAATCACGTCCTAAACGAGATAAATCTTTTGTAACGACCATATTAATTTTTCTATTTTCTATATCTCTTACCATTCTTTGAAAATCTGGTCTATTAAAATTTGTTCCAGTAAAGCCTTGATCTATATATGTATCTATTAATTGGTACTTCCATCCTAATTTTTGCACATATTCTGTTAGTAATGTTCTTTGATTTTTTATACTTTCACTTTCATCATATCCTCTGTCTACATCTTCTTTTGATAGCCTTATATAAATTGCTACCTTGTATATTGTTTTTTCTATTTGTTCAAGCATTTTTCCTCCCTTCTACGCTTGATAAAAACAATTTAAATTTAAGTTTAATTATATCTTATTTAGAGCAAAATTTTAATTCTCTAAAATATTTTTCTTTAAGATATTAATTATTAAGTGTTTTATTACTCCTTCTAATTCTTCTCCTTTTTCATCGAAGTATATATTGATTTTGAAAGTTTCACTCATATCAACTCACTCTCCCTATACTATATATACATCTGTTTTCTTATAAAAATTCTCCCTTATTTTAAAATTTATTTTAAAATTTTTTAATATGTCAACATTCGCTCATAAATAGTTTAAGGGTAGATATGCGATAGTTTTCACTATCACACACCTACCCTAGTGAGTAAAATATGTCATCTATTTTGTTCAAAAGCATTGATATTGTTGATTTTTTTTATTATAAAAAATGTCCATTTTTCAAGTTTATTTTACTCAAAGATTTGGACATTTTTAACTTATATGTAATTTCATAAAAAGTAAAGAAAGGTTAAAATTTAGCTAAAAAATAAACTACCAATGAAATTATCTTTGATAGCTTATTTTTTTGACAAACAGTTATATTTTACTTACATCAATTCCTAATTTTTTGTAGTTTTCATTAATTTGGGTCATATTTATTATTACCTACAAATACTATATTTTTGCTTTTATTATTTTCTATAATTGGAACAATACTGCCTAAAGATAAAAATCTTGTAACTATAAATATTACATCATAAATGTCATTTTCATCTAGCTTGTCTATTATGTTAAAATAATCTACTGTTTTCTTTCCACATTTATGTTTTATAATCAGTCATTTTCAAATTATATTTTTTTATTATTTATATCATAAAAGTAAATATTTATCTGCTTTAAAAATTGTAAGTTGTCGTTCTCTTTTCACGTGGTAATTAGAAAAATAACTTACTATATTTCTTTTATCACTCTACAAGGATTTCCTACAGCTACAACATTTGATGGTATATCTTTTGTAACAATACTTCCAGCTCCTATTGTTACATTATCTCCAATAGTAACTCCAGGCAATACCACAACATTTCCACCAATCCATACATTATTTCCGACCTTTATAGGTTTAGCATATTCTAATCCTTTATTTCTTTGTTTTACATCTATTGGATGACCTGCTGTATAAAAACTACAATTAGGTGCTACAAATACATTATCTCCAAATTCAACTTTTGCAGGATCTAATATGATACAATTATGATTCATATAAAAGTTATTTCCAACTGAAATATTATAGCCATAATCACACCAAAAGTCTTGTTCTACAATAGGCATATCTCCACATTTTCCAAATATTCTTTTAATCATTTCAATTCTTTTTTCTATATTTGATGGTTTTATATTATTATATTCTTTGCACAAATCTTGAGCTTTAAATCTTTCCATTATTAAACTTTCATCATGATTAGCATTATATAATTCTCCTGCTAACATTTTTTGTTTTTCTGTCATTGTAAATCCTCCCTACAACTTACTATTTGTTAAGATGATTATATCATAAAAATAATATTTTTGTCATCTTCCTGGAGGATTTTGATATAAGTATTCCTTATATATTATATTAAAAATATAAATGTATAAGATAGTTGAAATTTTACATAAAATCTGGTATAATAAAAGTATGCAAAGTGTTGTAAAATTAAGCTTATCATTGATTAAATTTTGTTTATTAACAACTTTGATTAAGTTTAATGTTATTTCATTGAGCAAATAAAATATTATTTTAGGAGGACTTCAATATGAAGACTATCAAAAAAAACACACAGGTAACGGTTAAACACATCCTTGGCGAGACAGCTGAGGTCCTTGTAACCCGGTTAGGAAATGGCATGTATCGGTTCAACTGCGATGCTTATGTCGTTGGTGAGTATTGCAAAGGTGGTTTCTTCCATCTTCGTCAAGCCAGAGAAGTTATTCCTGGCAAAAAGCTTGGAAATAACATCAAGTTTTGGCCTCGCCTTCGTAGGGCACTGCATGAGGCAGGATTGAAACCGGTCAATATTCCTGGAGGAGATTATCCGATTCACTATTGCGATGAAATCGTAATTCCTGACTATTCTATGTCTGGAGCACACTACTTTGTTATCAAGCGTTCTGATATTGGCACATATCTTGATAAGTTGCCTTTAGATGATGCTGGTAAAGCTCGTGCAGAAGATGTTGCAAGAAGAGAAGCTGAAGCTGAAGCTGAAGCCTATCGTCAGGCACACGATCCCAAGTGCATTGCCAATCGCATTGGTGATAAACTTTGGTATTCAGGCGGTCATTGCTTGGGAGGAGAATTCCAGAAAATCACTCTGGTTGCAGATGATGATTCAGAATTTTCCGTTATTTATCCTTCTTGGAGTACGGATTTGATTTGGCATGGTTGTTGCAATGTTGCAAAAGTACTGTGTACTGCTCCCGAAACTGGAATTGAATTTCTTTCTGGCTGGTCTGCAGGTCATCTTGATCCTAGAAAACACAGCCGACTTAAGAAGATTTATTGCCAGGGTTGGAGCAGAAACACCGCATATCTTATGCCAAATCCCATGCTTGCAACAGAGATAAGAGAAAGTTGTCGTTGGTTAGGAATGTTCGACAATTCTGACAATGATGGTGTCTCTGCTGAACTGATTGCATCTGCCAAAAAGGTCATTCTCGAGGCTTATGATTTGGACGACAAGCTGTTGAAACAGCGCTATGTTTATGACAGAGAATCCGAAGAAGTAATGAAGGAATATCTGCATAACTGGCCTTTCGACCTGTTTAATGAAAAAGTTACTGGAGAATTCGACTGGAGTACCGAAGAGAAGTAATATTTGTTTCTGAAGTACGGACATCATAGCAGGATTTATTCCTGCCATGATGTTTTTTTATTTAATCAAATTGTAATTTGTTATTATTTTTTTACCAATTTATTTTTGAAGAAACTCATAACAAATAGTCCTAGTAAAAATCCAATAAGTGTTCCTAAAGTATTCATAATAACATCATCTAATTGTGCAAATCTCCCAATAAAAGTTTGTAAAAATTCGATGCTTATAGAAAATATTCCACCAAGTATTATTCCATTCCACCAATGTTTATGAATATTTTTAAATATAAATATTGGTAAAAATCCAAATGGTATAAATAAAAGTATATTCAATATAGTTGCAACGTTAAAACCATCTTCAAATAATTTAAAACTGATATAACTATCAAATGGAGATGTTATACCAAAATTACCAGTTAAAATACCAGTTATTTTTAATATACATAGAATTATTAAAATCCATAAATACTGACATATTAAATTTGATATTTTAAAATTTATTTTTTTCTTTTGAATAAATTTTATTAATAATTCAATACATATTACAGCTAAAAATATAAATCCTGACAAAGGAATAGTATTTCTTAATGTCCATATACCACTCCACATTTCCATTATGAAATAATCCATTATAATATATTACCTCACTTTCAAATTACTAGTTATCTTTCTTTTTTATCCTTTAACTAGCATTTTACTCTTGCATTATTTTAACTTTTTTATATCTTCACCCATTATTTCTAGATAATCTTTTTCTGCTTGTGTTAAATGATTTCTCATATATTTATCATATTCTTTATGTGCTTTCTCTAATGCTTTTTCATGAGATATTGTCCCAGCTCCTTCTAATATATCTTTATGAGTCATAGTTAAAAATCCATCTAGTTCTTTTACCCAGTCTTTCATTGTCATCGCAAGCATATTTAAAGCATTAATCTCTGCAACATCTAAATATGCTGACACCATTCTATTTAATAAATCCAATTCTTTTTCACTCAAATAATTTTTAGCAATTTCTGTTTCTGCTCTTGTCGGCATATTTCCTTTAAAGTTTGTTAATCCTATATTCTCTTTTTTGCTATCCACTCTATTAAATATTACTTCTGCTGCTGTGTTACCATGAACAGCATAGTGCATTTTGTTTTGAACTGTTTTAAAAAATTCTCTTGTCTGTTCATTTTTAGCATCATAATCTACACTTGTAGCATAAATATCTAATATTTTTCTCCAAAATACTTTCTCTGATGAACGGATATCCCTAATTTTTTCTAAAACCTCTTCAAAGTATGTTCCTCCTCCATTGTTTTTGAATCTTTTAACATTAAGGTTATACCCTTTTATTAGATATTCTTTAATTAATTTATTTGCCCATATTCTAAATTGCGTACCTCGAACTGATTTGACTCTATATCCCACTGATATAATTAAATCCAAATTATAAAATTTTATTTTATAGTTTTTTCCATCTTTAGCAGTTGTCAAGTTTTTCTTGACAACTACATTTTCGTCTAATTCTTTTTCATCAAAAATATTTTTTATATGTAAGCTTACATTTTGTTTCGTGGTTTCAAATAATTCAGCCATTGCTTTTTGAGTAAGCCATACATTTTCATCTTCTAGTTTCACTTCAATATCAACTTGTCCATCATCTGTTGTATACATTATAAAATTATTTTGTTCATTTAATTTATTGTTCATTATGTAAAACTCCCTTCAAAGTTTATTTTCTACCTGATTACCTTTTAAATATCTATTATAATTTTATATAAAACATTTGTTTTTGTCAATAGTCAAAAATAAATTTCAAAATTTTTTCAAACTCTGAAATTTATATATTTTTTATACATTCAAATTGTTTTATCTCACATACTGTCTACTTTGACCTCTACCTTCTGGTATATCATGCATGCATATTGCAATTGCAAGACTAATTCCTAATTTTAATGATGCTTCAAATCCCGATCCTATTGCCAATCCTTCCGGAAAATTATGAATTGCTAATCCCATACTTACTATAATTCCTGTTTTTAATAAATTATTCGATTTTAAATCTTTATTTTTACTAAACTTATTTGTTACAACTAAATCACAAATTATCATTGTGAATATTCCTAAAATAACTCCTACTATTACCATTAAAATATTTGAAATTTCTAATGCTTCTGGTATTAAGTCAAAACATATTATTGACATCATAAGCCCTGATGCAAATGATAATACAAAACTTAAAAACTTATTTGATACATTGTTAAAAAAGCAACCTATTATTCCTCCTATTGTTGTTCCAAATGTGCCAAAAAATAAGCCTAATAGTGTGGTTTTTATTATGTTCATGTTTTCACCTCTATTAGACTTTATTCAAATAAATTCAATTTATACTAAAAAAAGCTGTTTAAAACAGCTTCTTTTATCCTAATAATTCTTTAACAACTTCATTAATTGCTCTTCCATCTGCTGCGGCTCCAATTAAAGCTTTTGCTTCTTTCATAACAGGTCCCATATCCTTCATAGAAGTTGCTCCTAATTTTTTTATTACTTCTTCTACTTTTTCTTTTATTTCGTCTTTGCTTAATTGTTTTGGTAAGTATTTTTCTAATACCTCAATTTCTTTATTTGTTTGTTCAATTAAGTCTTCTCTTCCACCTTTTTCAAACTCAACCAGTGCATCTTTTTTTCCTTTTACTTCTTTTGCTATTATTTCTATTATTTTATTATCATCAACATCTATTCCTTTATCTTTTTCTATTTGTAAAATAGCTGCTCTTACCATTTGTACAGTGTCTTTCTTTATTGTATTTTTTTCTTTCATTGCATCTTTTAAATCTTGCATTAATTCTTCTTTTAACATAAAAAATCCTTCTTTCTTTAATTATTTATTTTCTTCTTTTTCTTCATCTTCGGTTGTTTCATAACCTTTTCCTGTTTTATTTAATATTCCATTTATACTATTCATTATATCATCTAAACTTTCATCAAAATCGTCTCTTTTTACTTCTAGCATTTTTATCATCTCCTTTTCTTATTTAATAAAAAGCTTTTCAGCATTTTCATAAGTTAATTTTGCTATTTTTTCAGGACTTGTTTCTTTAAATTTTGCTATTTTTTCTACTATATATTTTAAATTGCTTGAATCATTTCTTGTTCCTCTTACTGGCTCTGGCGCTAAATATGGTGAATCTGTTTCTATAAGCAATTTATCAGCTGGTACCATTTCTATTATTTTTTTTGCATTTTTTGAACTTTTAAATGTACATGTTCCACCAAAACCTATATATAGACCTGCATCTAATGCTTGTTTTACAAGTTCTGGATTAAATGGACAGCAATGTAATACTCCTGATTCTTTTATTTTATATTTTCTTATTATTTCTATTGTATCATCTATTGCATCTCTTGTATGTATTGATACCGGAAGTCCTAATTTATTTGCTAATTCTATTTGTTTTATAAAAGCCTTTTTTTGTAATTCTTTATTGTCTTGCCTCCAATGATAATCAAGTCCTATTTCTCCTATTGCTACAACCTTTTTATTTTGTTTTATTAGTTCTTCTATTTCTGCTATTTCTTTCCACATTTCCTCTTCTTTTTGTGGAAGATTTTCTGGATGTAAACCACAACCTACATATATATAGTCATATTTTTTTGCTATTTTTATAGCCTTTTTTGATGATATTTCATCACATCCCATATTTATGCATTTTGTTACTCCGCTATCTTTCATCTTTTTTATTACTTCTTCTCTATCGTCATCAAATTTTTCATCATCTAGGTGCATGTGTGTTTCAAAATATTCCATTTTAGTAACCTCCTTTATTTTAATAGTACAGTTACATTTGCTACTGCATAGTCTTTACAATGTGATATACTTACATCTACATTTTCTATTTTTTTGTTTTTTAAAAATAGTATTTCTACTTTTGGCCTTCCATTTTCGTCATTTGTAGTTTCTATATCTTTCCAAGAAATTTCATATTTGTCTTTTACTTCTTCTGATACAGCTTTAAATACTGCTTCTTTTACTGCAAATCTCGCTGCATAGTGTTCGTATTTGGTCACACCTTTACTTTCACAATATTCAATTTCTTTTTTTGTATATACTTTTTTTAAAAACGTATCTCCTAATTTTTCTATGCTGTCTTTTATTCTATTTATCTCTATTATATCTACTCCACATTTTATCTTCATATCAAAAAGCCTTTCTGTTTTTTTACAGCAATATTATACTACATTTAGGCTCATTTTTCAATGTTTCTTTTTACAAAAAAGCTAAGAAAGTATTATCTTTCTTAGCTATTTTAAACTTAATATAAAGTTAATTATATTAAATACTAGTGTTGCAACTAATACTAATATTACAAATCCTGACATTTTTTCACTTTTTTCTATTTTTAATTCGCTATATAAAATATTATATTTATTTTTTACATCATTATATGATTTTTCTATTTCTAAAACATCTTTTATATATGAATAATATAAGCTTCCCATATCATCTGATGTAATTTCTTGGATCCATAGTCTTTTTGTAAAATTAATAAATTTTTTTCTTGTTATTTCTATTTGTTTTCCTTCTTTAAATTCATAATTTAATTTTTTTAAATATACTTTTAAATATAGACTAAGAATATATGTGTAAAAATATTGATTTTCATATTCTGCTGGTAATACTGTATAATTATTTATATCGCAATCTGAACTTAATAAGTTTACTCCTAATTTGGATATTCCTAATTTGGCATATTTTAAAAGTCCCAATACTTTTGAATTTTCACACATTACAGAATTTGTATTACTATCATTTGAAAGTATATTTACATATTTTAAAAAGTCATTTTTTATATTATCAAATGACTTACTTACATTCCATGCTTCTTGTTTTATACAAGTATATGAATATGTGTAAAATCTTTCTATATCTAAATTTAGCTTTAAAGCTTCTATGTTAGGTCCTGTTATATTGTTTATAAAATCTTGAATTGCCTCTATATTTTCAAACGAATTTGCTTGAACTTTTATATTTTCATAGTTTTTTAGGTTATTACATTCTTGATTTATATCTCTAAATTTATAGTTAAAATTTAGTACATCTGAAAAATCTTCACTACCTTCTATATTTGTTTTTAAATATAGAAATCCTATTCCACTATTAAATAGTACAAGTCCTATTTTTTGTATTTTAAAAAATATACTATTTTCGTCTACTGTTTTTCCTTGTATATCTTGTTCTAATTCATATTCAAATGTTATACTTGGATATTTACTTAAAACGGCTGCTCTTGTTTCTATTGGTAAATCATCAAATTTTGCTTGTTTTGATCTATCATCTAAATCGAATGTTCCAAATAAAAACTCTTTTATTTTAGGCAAAAAATGTGTATATATTTCTAAATCCTTGTCTTTTTTAAATACTCTTAGTTTAAATCTTGGATCTTTTAATAATCTAAGTATATATCTACTATATTTATTTTCTTTTATTGTAAAAGTATGTATAAAATATGTGTATTGATACCTTGTCTTTAGCTCCATTTTTTTCTCCTTCTTCCCGAATTCCCCATTTGGGGACGTATATCTTTTGAGGAATCCCCATTTGGGGACGGTCCTTTTCTGGGGAAACCTTTATTTATCACAATAGTAATTCATATTTAAATCTTGTCCTAGGTGCCATTTTCCAATAAAGTCTATAACTAAATTATTGTCTAAATTGTATGTTGGTTCAATTACTACATTTCCTCCATTGTCTATTGAACCCCATTTTCCGTCTTTTTTTATTGCTGCATATCCATATTTATTTTGTTCTGTTGCTTCATCATAAATATAATCTACAACTTTGTTTCCTTTTTTGTCTACAAATCCATATTTGCCATCTTTTTGGCTTAAAAATAATGTATTTGATGGTAATATATCTTTTGCTTCTTTTGCTTCGAATTTGAAGTTGTAATATTTGTATTCATCATCTTGTTTTATTTTTAAGTAACCATCTTCTGTATTTATTTCTGATAATATTCCTGTTACTTTTGTTTCAAAATTAGAATTTATTATTTCTGAATTATAGTTTTCATCATCTGCTATATAAATTCCTGCTTTTTTGTTATATAATACATCTTTATATTTAAATTCTATTTTTTCATTTTGATCTTTATCTATTATTCCTGTTTTTCCATCTTTGCTTGCTGAAAATATATCTGTATTTATTTCTTTTAAGTTGTCATATTCTGCTTCTATTTTTTTGTTTCCCTCAAAATCCATTAGTCCATATTTATTTTGCTTTTTAAATATAACTCCAGAATTTGCTATTTGTTTTATTTCATCAAAATTGTCTGATAATACTTGATTTCCTTGTTTATCTATAAGTTTTTGTTTTCCATTTTCCTTTATTACAAAATATTTATCACCATAAATATTTTCTATTTTTTCATATTTATTTTCAAGTATTTTTTCTCCTGAAAAACTTGTTATTCCATATTTATTATCTTGACTTATTGTTATATATCCATTTTTGTAATCATCACCAAAACTTTGGATTTCTTTATATTCTAAGTCAATTATTTTGCTGCCTTTATCATTTATTAGTCCTTGTTTTCCATCTTTTTCTACTATTATGCTATTTTCTATTCCTTTTATTGTTTTTATACTGTCATATATAGGTTCTGCAAGTTCTTTTCCATCTAAATCTATTAGTCCCCATTTTCCATCTTTTTCTACTTTTAAAATATCTTTTTCATACCATAAATTTTCTGATTTATCATAGTTTTCTAATGCTTCTACTTTGTCATATTGTGTTAATATTTCTTCGTTTTTACTGTTTATTGCTTTAGTTTTATAGCTTCCATCTTCTTCATTAACATCATATGTACATAAAAATACGTCTTTATTTTCATCTACTATGATTGGCATTTCTTGGTACATTGGATTTACTATTGTCTCTCCATTTGATCCTAAAATTCCCCATTTATTATCACTATATACTGCAAAGTAGCTTATTTTATCTAATGGCTTTGTATTTTTGGCTTTTGTTAAAAGTTTGTTTACTGCAACTATTGCTATTATTATTACAACAATTGCTATAATGACTGCAAATACTTTTTTGTAATTTAATTTTGCTTCGCCGTCATATCTCCTACCTTTGCTCATAATTATCCTCCAATTATTTATAATTTTTCATGTTTATTCTACTATAAAAGATTTTAGTTGTCAATTTATTTTTCTTTAAATCCTACACCTAATACTTCTCTTGAATTTGTGATTATTAAAAATGCTTTTGGATCTATTTGTTTTATTTTTGTTTTTATTTCTGCTAAGTTATTTCTCCCTATTGCACACATTAATATTAATTTTTCTTTGTTTGTGTACATGCCTTTTCCATATATTCCTGTTACTCCTCTTTTTACTTCATTTTCTATAAATTTTGATATTTCTTCGTTTTTATCCGATATTATAAATAACAGTTTTGTAAAATAAATTCCTTCAAATAATATATCTATTACTTTTCCCATTAAATATATTGCAATTGCAGAATACAAACCTATTTCTATTTTTTCTAAAAATATTACATTTAGAAAAATTATTATAAAATCTATTATAGTTATTAAATTTCCTGTTCTAAACATTGGTTTATATTCTTTTATCATTATACTTGCTAAGTCAGATCCACCTGTTGATGAGTTTGCTCTTAAAATTAATGCTGTTCCTATTCCTGTTAAAATTCCCCCATATACACATGCTAGTATTTTATCTTGTGTTAGTGGCTCAAACTTGTCCAATATATCAATAAAAATAGATAAACTTACAGTTCCAATTATTGATTTTCCTAAAAAGTCTTTTCCAATTTTTAAAGTAGATAATAAAAAAAGTGGTATATTTAAAGCTAAAATTGTAATTCCCATAGGTATATTAAAAAGATAGTACGTAACGGTTGCTATTCCTGAAAATCCACCTGAAGATAATTCATTTGGAAGTAAAAATAATGATACCGCAGCTGCCATTATAAATGAACCAATTATAGTTTCTATTACTTGTATTATAAATTTTTTCATCTGCTTTTCCTTTCTTTCCATTTTCCCATTTGGGGACGGAGATTTTAGGGGAATTCCCCTAAAATCTCCGTCCCCAAATGGGAATTCCTACTTTCTTAATTTTCTTATGCTTTTTTCTAAATTTTCTATTAAATAGTCAACCTCTTCTTTTGTATTAAATTCTCCAAATGTAATTCTTAAAGCTCCTTTTATCAAATCCTCACTTAATCCTATTGCTTTTAAAACATGTGATGGTGCTGGATCTTTTGAGCTACATGCCGATCCACTTGAAGCACATATTCCGAACATTATCTAGTTCTAATAATAAATCGTTTCCATTTACTCCTTCAAATGATATATTGCTATTTCCAGGCAGTCTTGCATTTATTGCACCATTTACTTTTACATTTGGAATTTTACTTAAAATTTCATTTACATAGTAATTTCTCAGTTCTTTCATCTTTTTTATATGTTCTTCTAATTCATTGTTTGCAAGCTCTGATGCTTTCCCAAGTCCTACTATTCCAGCTGTGTTTTCTGTTCCTGCTCTTTTATCTCTTTCTTGATGCCCTCCATTCATGATTTTTGTAAATTTAATATTTTCTTTTACATATAGAGCTCCTATACCCTTTGGTCCATAGAATTTATGTCCTGATAAGGATAACATATCAATTCCCATATCATGTACATTTATTTTTACATTTCCGCACTGCTTGAACTGCATCTGTATGAAAAATTATTTTGTTTTCTTTTGCAATTTTCGCGATGTCTTCTATTGGTTCAATTGTTCCTATTTCATTGTTTGCAAACATTATGCTTATTAATATAGTTTTACTTGTTATACTTCTCCTTAGTTCATTTAAGTCAACAAATCCATTTTTATCTACATTTAAATATGTTATTTCAAATCCTTGTTTTTCTAAGAATTTACATGTTTCTAAAATTGCTGGATGCTCTATTTTGGATGTTATTATATGATTTCCTTCTTTTTGCTTTTCATACGCAATTCCTTTTAATGCAGTATTATCTGCTTCTGAACCACAGCCAACAAAATATATTTCTTGTTTCTTAGCTCCAATTAAATTTGCTACTTTTTCTCTTGCTTCTTCTATTGCCTTTTTTGCATCTCTTGCTATTCCATAAACAGATGACGGATTTCCATAATTTTCACTAAAGTATGGTATCATTTCATTTACCACTTCTTGCTTTACTTTTGTAGTTGCTCCATTGTCAAAATAATATGTATTCATTTTTTTCTCCTTTTTTATTTTATTATATTATTCTGACAAAATTTTGTGAATTTTACCTATATTTTTTATTGTTTCTTCATATCCGCATTTATAGCATTTTTCTATCTGTTTACTATCTAAAAATCCTATTTTATCATCTGTTGGTATATTTAATATATAATCACTTTTGTCAACATCTTTTTCTATTATTTTATTTCCCATTATATCTATTGTTTTAAAAACTATGTCCATAACATTACTTTCTTTATCTATATTGATTGGCTGAAATTTCACACTAATTACTTTATCTGCTCCACATTTAAATACTTCTTTAACAGGTATATTATCTAGTGTTCCACCATCTAAAAACAAGTAATTTTTATATTCATACGGGCAAAATACTGCGGGAAAACTACTACTTGCTCTTACAGCTCCTCCAACTGATATATCATTTATATATTTAGAATCTTTTGTTTTTTTAGATGTAAAAATATATTCTTTTCCACTTTTTATATCAATTGTGGGGATAACTATTGGCATTTTCATATCAGACATTTTATATATTTTTTTCTTATATGCAAATTCATTATATAGTTCTTCAATTTCCTTTCCTTCACTTATTCCAGATATATTAAACTTTTTATTTACAATATATCCTCCTATTCCATTTATAATTGGCCCTACACCCATATTTGTAATTGTTTTTCCATATCTTTTAAATAATTGATATATATGTACTGGACTATATCCCATTGCATAAAGAGCTGCAACTAGACTTCCTGAACTTGTTCCACCTATAATATCTACTTTTATATTATTTTCTTCTAATGCCTTTAACACACCTATATGAACAGCTCCTCTTATCCCACCACCTGATAAAGCTAAACCTAATTTCATAATTGTTTTCTCCTTTCATTCCCTTTTTCCCATTTGGGGACGGAGTTTTTCGGGGAATTCCCATCTGGGGACATATCTTAAATGGAAAAATCCCCGAAAATCTCCGTCCCCAAATGGGAAAATACCTAAAAAGAAAGTGGTAATGTTTTTTATTACCACTTTCTTTATTATTTGCTATTTTTTAGTATAATATACATTTTCTAATGTTATTTGTACTTTTTCATATTCACCTATTTTTTCAGGATAATCTCCTCTTTTTAATGATTGTATATCTTGGATTTTATTTCCATTATTGTCTAAATATGTTTTTTCTCCACCACTTATAATTATTATGTAATCATTTTCAGTTTGAATATTTGCTTTTTCAAATGTTCCTATTTCTTTCATATCTTGTGAATAAAATTCACTTGTATTTTGTCCTTTTTCTACTGCTTGTATTATATTTTTTCCTTTTATTTTTTGAAGTGAACTATATTTCATTTCTAGAATTATTTTCCCATTATTGTTTATTACTCCAAGGTTTCCATTGTCATCTGTTGCTACAAAATAGTTTCCATATAAATATTCTATGTATCTATAATTTTCATCTACCAATTTGTTTCCATTTTGATCAACTATTCCGTAATATGTTATGTTGTTATTTAATATTGTTGATATATTGTAATTTTCATTTTCTGTCTTGTATATTGTTCTATTAAAGTTTATATCTATTACATTTCCTTGGCTGTCATAGACTTTATTTTCACTTGCTGATTTTGCATATAAATATATTCCTTTTGATTCTACCAAATCTTGCTCTACTTTTACTATTATTTTTCCACCTAGGTTAGCTACTCCATATTTTTTATTTTTTTGTAATATTATTACTCCATTATCATCATAACTCATTGATTGATATTCGTTTGGTATTATATTTTTTGAATTTTTATATAGTCCTTTTTTTCCATTTTCCGCTGCTATTAAATATATGTTTTTGTCATCTTCTTTTGATATTCTTTCTATTTCATTATATTTTGTATCTAGTATATTTTTTCCATTATATGTTATAAATCCACATTTATAGCCATCATCTGTTTTTTTGTATACTATAAATCCTGATTTTTTGTATTGATCTTTTTGTGTATAATATCCATCTGATCCTATTTTATCATATTCAGGTTTTATTATTTCGTTACCTCTTAAATCTATTACTCCATATTTCTCATCTTTTGATACTAAAAATTTTCCTTCTGTTGGTTGTAAATTTTCTATTGAATCATAAGTGTTTTTAGTTATTTTTTTACCATTAAAATTAATTAGTCCATATACCCCATCTTTTCTATACATTAATGTACTTTTTTCATATGCAAGTGTACTTGCTGCACTTTTTAATTTTATTGGTTCAACTTCATCATATTCTGTAAATAATGTTTCATTTTTTGAATTTATTACTACAGATTTATCTCCTGCATAACATACAAATATATCTTTTTCTGGATTTGGTATTATTATGTTTGAATATTTTGCCTCTACTATTTCTTTTCCTTCTTTATCTATAATTCCATATTGGTTATTTGCTTGATAGATATAATAGTTAAATTCGCTTATTTCTTCTATCTTATAGTCATATTTTCTTGAATTTATATTTCTTATTATAAATATTCCTGCAATTATTGCAACTAAAATTAATATCACTATTAAAATCTTTTTTTTCATATCTTTTTCCTCTTTTCATTATGAAATAATCTTTATTTATAATACAATATCTCTTTCATAAATTCAAGTCTTTTTTCAAAAATGACTAAAAGGCCACTTTCTTTTTGAAAGCGACCTTTTATTTTATTATAATACAAATTTCTTAATTATTATAACTCCTGCTGCTATTACTATAAGTGCTCCTGCTGCTACTATATAAATTACAGTATTTTTGTTTTTACCTGTTGGTGGTGTAATTGAAATAACTGCATCTGCATTATCTGCTTCACTTGTTCCTACAGGGTATGCTTTTGTATCTCCTGCTACATAGCTTCCCATGTGGCTTGTGTATTGTGGTGTATATGTTACGTTTGTCATACCTATTATTTCAGAATAGCTTTCCCATCCAAGGTTTTCTTCTGTATTTGTACTTGGCAATAATTTGCTTACTGTTACTATATAGTCTCCTTCTGATTTTCCTGTATTTGCTACTTTTGGTGTTAAATTTTGTGTTTCTGTTATTAATAATTGATCTGTATAATCTTTATTTTTATTTATAATATCATCTTCATAATAATCTTCTTTTGTGTATCCCTCATTATTTACATATTCTTCTGATAATTGTATCATATCACCTTGAGTTGGATCTAAATAATTACATTTATTATATGAAACATAGTCTATTATCTTTGTAAGTGCTGTTGTTACAGGCATTTGACTACCTATATTTCCTTTTTGATAATATTCTTTTGTTGCATAGTCTAATTCTGAATTATTTATTGCTGTTAGTTTGTAATCTATTGTTACTGTTGATCCGTAAAGGTTTGTGTAATCTGTCTCTATTTTAGCATTTGCTTTGTCCATGCATGTTAAATATTCTGATACATTTTTATCTTCTGGATTTCCATTTATTAAATTTGTACCATTTGATAAAGTTAATTTTACATTTTTTATAGATTTATCAAGCTCAATTTCAACATGTGGTCTTTCTATTATTCCGAAGCACATTCCTGTACAATCTGATATTAACTCATTTAACTTGTTATTTGTTACTTGATAATGATTGTCTACCATGTATTCAAATTGTACATCCATATTTGGACTTATTGCATCTATGACTACTTTATCTTGAGTTGATGTATGGTTTATTTCTTTATCTGATGTTGTTCTTGCATTTATTATGTCAATATTTTGTCTATTTGCTTTTGCATTTCCATTTTCATCATAGTAAGTTCCCTTGCTATCTGTTGCAATTGAATTTACTTTCTCATTTATACTATTTAAATACCATTTTTCATTTGTTTCATCTAGCGCTGCCCCAGTTATAATTGTTGATTTGTAGTAATTACTATTTATTGTATCATTTTGTCCTTTTATTTTTGTTCCAACACTTATTATATTTCCATTTAAATCCGTGATAGTTGTTTTTCCATCACCATACGTAAATTTCAAATAATATTTTCCTGGAACTACACCTTTTAGTGAATAATTTCCGTTTTCATCAACTTTTGTAACTGCTTTTTGTTTACATCTACTCCATTTTCCAGTAGATGGATTTTGCACCAAATCTTCTTCATATAAATATGTTTCTTGATCTTTTGCTCCATTAAATTCTGTATTTTCTGCATTCATTAAGCTTACTATAACGTCATTTAAACCTTTTTCTTGAGAGTCATATTTACCATTTCCTATTCTTTCATTTGGACGAGAATTATCTTTTAGATCTTCAAATACTGATCCTGAAATTGTTCTTGTATCAAATAATTTCCATTTTAAGTATAATGATCCGTTTTCTCTTTCTTCATTTACAGTTTTATGTGTATATGTATCTTTATTTTTCCAGTTTTTATCTTTTCTTTCATACACATGATAACCTATTGATTTAGCAACTGTTGGACTTTCTGCTAATTGTTCTTCTGTTACTAATTTGCTTAATGCAGAATCTGTTACTTTAAATTCAATATAAGCTGTTTCTATTTCATTTTTTCCAATTCCTGATTTGAATTTCTTGCTTGAATCATTTAAGTCATAACTTGCTGTTCCCGATGTTCCATTCCATTTACTAAAGTCTTTTGAAATAGTTTCATCATCTCCTGGTAATACATCATGACTTAATTCATACCTTTCTGTATCATAACTATTTGTTAGACTCGTCAAACATAGTCTCTTTTCGTCATATATGTCTGGAACTGATTCTGTTGTAATATTTTTAACTTGTACTTTATATACTACATAAACTTTATATGCTTTATCACTGTTTCCATCTAATCCATTTGCTATATTGTATTTTATATCTGATGGATATACACTTTGTGTAAATGTCTTTTTAGAATTTTGGAAGTTTACTGTTGATTGTAAATCTCCTTCTTCTGTTACAGCATCATCTCCATATCTATATGTAAATGTATAATTACCCCTTCTTATTTTTACATATTCAAGTTCTTCCCCTATTGTATGATCTGGAACGAACTTTTCTATAATACCAAAGTTAATATTTTCGATTGTATATGTATTGCCATTAAAATATCCTGTTAATAACCTTTTTTCTATACTTTCTTTTGCATTAGTATCTATCTTTTCTTTTGTTAAATTTTTGTCTGTTCCTTTTAATGTTATTGCAATTCCTGGATTTTTTCCAGTTGTTCCTGTTAGATTATTATCATCTAATTCGGTTTCTGTAATTTCTTCTTCTTGTGCTTTTGAGTTATTAGCTATACTATTATCTCCATCTTGGAATGGATTTACTGATATGTATTTTGTATTGTCATATATAAATTCTATATAACAATATGATGCTTCCCAATATGTTATTTTTCTTCCTATTATTGATTCATTAAATACATATTCTCCACTTTCATTTGTAGTTGTTGTAGCTAATTTTTTTCCAGTTTTTGCATTATATAAATTAACAGTCATTCCACTTACTAATTTATCTTTTGATGCACTATTATAGATACTATCTGTAATATTTCCTTTGGTATCTGGCTCATCTAGCCACACTTTTCCTTTTATTTCAATATATTTTTGGTTTCCTACATCATATGCTATATCTTTTCCTTTTTCATAGCTTACCTCTGTTGAGCCTAAATATACCCAATCATCATTTCCAAGATCACTTGATCCTTTATTTTGTTTATGATATCCATCTTGTTCTTTTATGTTATAGTCTTTTGGTGCTTGAGTTTCATACGCATAGTATGTTCCATATTTTAAATGTTCTACTTTTATTTTTCCATTACTATCTGTTGTAAATTCTTCAGCTTCTGAATATGAACCTACATCATATTTTATCTTACCATTAGACAATTTTATCTTTTTTACCCATCCAGATTTATTGTCTATTGTCTCTCCATATAATTTTACTTTTGCTCCTTGTAAATATAGTTCTTGTGATGTTCCTAAATCATTTTTATAAGTCGAATCTTTTTTGGTTAATGTTAAACTTCCCATTGTGTGGGCATTGGTAACTTCTTTAGATATTTTTGTTCCTGTGTTAGTTGTTATTTCTATTGAACCCATATATACCCATTCGCCTGTCAAAAATGTTCCTGTATAATCATCTGGTTTTCCTTGTAAATATCCTTCTTCTTGTTCTATTAGTTCATAATCTCCACCAGCAGTTGTTTCATACACATAACATGTACCATAAGATAATATGTTTGAAACCTTTGCAATTCCGTCTTTTCCGGTTTTAAATTCGTATGCATCATTTACATTAGTAGATATTGTTCCATCTGATTTTAGCCATACATATGTACCTTGTTTAAACTTTGTATCTCCTTGTTTAAAGTCTCTACTTAATTTTTGTAGCACTTTAAATCCTGCTCCTTGAACCGGCGCATGCGTGGTTTTATCTACTTTTGTCATTGAAAGATCTCTTGGTGTTTGATGTCTTTGTTTTATTCCATTTAAATTTACAGTATTATAATTATTTGTAGTAGATTTTATATATACACATTTTCCATAAGCATCTTTTCCTGCAACACCTTTAGGATCATTTTTATCTGGATACAATAGTCTTTGATCTTCTATGTCATATCCATTTGGAACATCTATTTCATATATATAAAATGTTCCTTTTTTTACTTTTGGAACTGTTGCTTTTCCGTCACTACCTGTTGTATATGTTGACGCTGATGAAAAATTAGTTGTAACTGTTCCATCTGAATTTATCCAACCCTTTCCAGCTTCACTTTCTCCGTATATTTTAAATTTTACGCCTTGGACTTTTTTACTATTATTTTTTTCATCCACTTTTTCAATTATAATTTTTCCATACGGATTATATGTTGCTGTAAAGCTTACACTTCCTCCTGGTGCACTCTCTGTTTTCCAGGTATACCATGCATTTCCTTGTTTGTAATTACCATTATTACATATTAAGGTTCTTCCTCTTGCATAATTCCAATTTCCTTGTGTAAATTTAATAGTTACACTTGTAGGATTATTTTTGTTTAATATAGAATCAAGTTTTGCTCTATTTACTAATATATAAAAACTTGTATTATTTAATCTAAATGCATCACCATTTTTCTCATTAAAATTAGTTTTTACAGCTCCATTTCCTATTTGATATCTAACTTGTTTACTTGCCGATAACTCTACATTATTTACATAAACTCCATTTAGTGATGCAGTTCCAAACTTCATTTGGTATGGACCAAATCTTGCATATTCGACATTATCTACTGTTACTATTGTAGATTTTTCGGCATGACTATCATCTACTTTTTTAAGGCTTTGATAATTTCTATAATCTTTTCTTGTAGCATTGTAAGTTGTTTCCCATTTTGATGATGATCCTCCATAAGTACTTCCATCATAGTTATTTGACATAAGTGTCGCAGAATATGATAATTTTGAAGCTCTGGCATTTGCTGAATTCATACATTTCATTAATGCATCTCTTACACCTTGAATATTAAGATCAATTGACATTGCTGCTGCAAAGTTCCTAATTGCATCTGCATCTGCATTTGAAATATTTCCATAACCTTCACTTGAAACACTTTGTGCAACTATTCTACCTGTTGTACTATTATATAGAGTTTCATAAACTCCAACTATTTTATTTGAATAACCCTTATCGCTGTTGGCCTGTGTACAACTATTTCTTCCGTCTCCCATCCACCAACCATCTTGTTCAATATTATTTCCTAAAATTTGTCCAATTGTATATTTAAATACTTCATCATGTTTTACTTTAAAACCATAACTATATTTTTCAAAAGAGAATATTACAATTATACTTAATATCGCTATTAATGAAAGCTTTTTTATTATTTGCATTTTATTCTCCTTTCTTTATTTTTTCTTTACATTTCTTACAAACATATAAGCTGAAATTCCTAATATTCCAAATAGTCCTAATACAACTGCTATATAACTTACAAGTGCACCTGTACTTACACTTATAATTACATTAGCTTGTGAGTCATTATTATTTTTATCTTCCATTCCATCTACATTAGAACTTACAGAAATTGAAGCTTTATTGTTTATAAGTCCTGTATTTGATTCTGTCATTGTTTTTGTTAATACTAATGTTACTTCTTTTGACTCACCTGGTTTTATTAATGTATTTGCTAAGCTTGTGTTATATATTTTTGTTCCAGATTTATACCAATCTTTGTTCATTTCTGAACTAAATGTTAATGTTGCAGGTAAATTGTCTTCAATATTTTTTGCATATCCTGCTACATCTCCGGCATTTGTAATTTTCATTTTATATTCAATTATAACCAAAGAATCTTTTAAATATTTAGATTTTATTTCTGCTTTTGCAAGCTGTGTTCCATCTTTTTGCTCATAAGTTTTTGTTCCTGCACTGTTTTTAACAATTATTTTATTTACACTTTTTTGTATTTGTAAATCAAATGTATTTTTTGAGATCAATCCAATATTTAAATTTGATAAATCTCCATCTAATGTTATTTCATCTGTTGCTCCACCTGTTACTTTTTGTCCGTTTAATGTATATTCTCCTTCTACTACATAAGAGCATTCCTCTTCGCTTGCACCTTTTACTTTATATGTTGTTGCTTTATATAAGCTATTATCATATTTAAATATAAATATATATTTTCCTTTTGATAATTTTAAGCTGTATTCACCATTTGAGTCAGTAGATACTGTATCTGATACTTGATTATTTATAGTATTTATTGCACTAACTTGCACTTTTGCTATTTTCTTTTCATTAGATGATTTTTTACCATCTTTATTTTCATCTAACCAAGCTGTTCCTTTAACAACATATTTTTTATTTTCATCTGTATTTTGTTTTCCTGAATTGTTTCCATTATTATTACCATTTGTGTTTGATCCAGTATTGTTTTGAGTTGTATTGCTTGTATTTGTGTTGTTTGTATCATCTGGATTATCAGGTTCTGGATTGTCTGGATCAGGATTATCGGGATCTGGGTTATCTGGATTTGGTTCTTCTGGATCTTCTGGTTCAACCCTATTTACTCCAAATGATAAATTAGCTGTCACATTTGTTGCTGTTCCATTATCATACGCAGATATTGTGCTTTCGGTTTTATCTGTATCAAATCCATTAACTGCAGCTGTTACTTCAATCTCCATTTTTTGTCCTGGCTCTAATTCTATATCTCTTAATTCTAATGTATTATTTGAGAAATCTGAAATAACGTCATTAGAATTATTTATACTTGCATTTTTTATATCTAAAGTTGTATCTAGGCTGTATATTATTTGCATTGTTGATTTTTTTGTATCTTTATTTTCTATTGTTGCTAAAAACTTAACTTCATCTTCATTGTTTAATTTTGAATCTTCTGTTACATCATTTCCATTAGATGTTCCTGTTAAACTTATTTTTAAATCTCTATGATTTTTATATACATCTCTTTCAAATTTTGAAGTATAGTTTTGATTATCTTCTGTTATTAATGTTGCAAGTATATATTCTGCTTTTGTTTCTGTATCAATATTTGAAGCTGATAGCATAAATGCAATATTTTTGCTTTCCCCAGCTTTCAAACTAGATATATTAAATTTTATAACAGCTTCTCCTGTTTCTTTTTTCTCAATTTTAGTAAATTCTATACCTTCTAAGTTGTCTCTACTGTCATCATCATCTTCTTCGTTTTCATTTACTACTGATGCCATATAATTAAAATTATAATTATCTAAATCAATGCTGTCACTTAGTTCTTTACTTAATGTCATTTCTGCTTGAATGTTATTTAAAGATTCACTACTAATATTTCTTACATTCATTGTTGCTGAATAACTACCATTTTCATACCAAATATATTCTTCACTTTTAGAATTTTTTATATCTACTTGTAGTTTTGCAGATTGAATTTCATTTTTTGTTGTTACAAAATTTTCATTTAAAGTTCCATCTTCTGTAGAAATTAAAATATTTCCATAAGTTTCATTTCCATCTATTTTTTCATTACTTAATAGATATGTTGATGATTTATATTCAAATTCATAACTTTCGCCATTTTTCAAACTTTCAATATTTCCTAAAGCTATTTCATTTGAACTTGTAATTTCATAGTACTTTCTTTTTACTTCTTCAAAATTTGTTGCATCAGTATGTTTTTGATCTGTTTTTTCTACATAATCCCATACATTACCATTTTTTTGAGTTGCTCTTACTTTAACATTTGAATAATCTTTTCCAGTATTGTTTGTAACTTTTATGTTATATTTTATTGTTTCTCCTTCTCTTATGCTGTCTTTATCTGCTAACACATTATTTGCTTGTGATGCTGCTATATTTACAACTATTCCTTCTTCTGACTGAGCATTTATTATATTTTTATCAACTGTTGTTTCAGATTTTACGGCTGTACTTCCTGTTGTTAAAACAATTTGTGAACTATTATTTTGTTCTGTTTCTTTTAAGTTATATTTTACATCAGATAAAATAATCCCATTTTCATCCGATTTTAAATTTTCAGGTATAATAATATCTGTGCTTATAGCAACTATTTCTTCTGGCTTTATTGAATCTATTTCAATTTTATAACTAGATGCTTCTTGATTTGCTTCTCCCCAACTTTCATCATCAGCTGATACATCTGTTTTATTTGAATAATATACTTTTGCATTTTCTTTATTTGTTCCTATATTTTTAATGCCAATTTTAAATGTATTGTTTTCATCTTTTGCTGGTAATTTTCCTATTAAAACAACATTTTTTATTTCTTCATCATAGTTATTTATTAATGCTGTTTGTAATTTTGCTTCTTTTTCATTTGAATTCATTTCCAAGAATCCTTTTTTAGTTTCTTGATCTATTGTTTCTACTTTTTCATTATTGTTAAAGTCTATTAATCTGTTATATAACATTAAACCGTATTGAGATTCGAAGTTTATGTCTGCTGATGTTGTTTTTACTTCACTTCCATTTTCGTTTGTATATGTCATATCTATTTGACTTTTCTTACTTGGTGTTAATTTGTTTGTTGCTACATCTAATTTTAAGCAGATTTTTGTTCCTCCTGTTACGTCGTATTTTTCTTGCTCTCCTTTTAATTTGATGTTTATTTCATTCTCTCCATTCTCGTTTTTACTTGATCTTACATCTTCTACTTCTAATCCGTTTTTATATAATGCTGCATATTGTGCTGTTTTTAATGTCATTTCTTTTGGTAATTTTACTGTTACTGTTGGATTTTTATATAAGTTTTTACTTTCATCATTTGCTTCTAATGTTGCATTTACTGTTATTGTTTGATTTTCTGCTACTGTTGATATTTTGTTTGTATCTATGTCTATTTTTCCTTCTGTTTCTGTTTCTTTTAAGTTTATTTCTTTTTCTGCTACTTTTGTATTTACTGTTGTTTTTTCTCTTATTTTTGTTATATTTTTTATTTCGTCTCTTCCATATCCTGCATCTTTTATTACTTTTGTGTTTTCTATATTTAATGTTCCTATATTTTCTGGTTTACTTGTTTCTAGTTTTATTTCTTTTTCGTCTTCTGGATATGTTATTACTACTTTTCCTTCTTCGTTTGTTTCGCTGTCTTTATTTATTTCTGCTACCATCTCTCCATTTTGATCTTTTACTATTATGCTTCCTTCTTCTCCTAAGATCTTTTTCATTTCTTCTTTGTTTATTCTTGTCTCTCTATAGATTATATTTGCTTCTTTTTCTTCTTCTCCTGCTACATATTTTCCTGCTTTTTGTTCTATTTCTATTTTGTCTCCTGCTTCTATATAATCTACATTTATTTTATTTGTTTCTGTATAGCTTCTTTCTTCTCCTGTATATATCTTTCCTTTATAGATTTCATCCTCACTACTTTCTATTGTACTTGATATTACTCCATCTATTTCTTCTTCAATATGAACATCTTTTTCTTCTTCTATTTCTTTTTCATCATATAGTTTTATTTTATCTTTTATTTTTATGTCTTCATTTGCTATATTTTCGTTTGGATTTAATACATATGTTACTACAAATGTATCTTCTACTCCTTTTTCCCAACTTACGTTTTCTTTGTCTTCATTTCCTACTTTTATTGTTAATTTGTTTTCTTCTTTTTGGTACTCATAGTTTCCTTCTCCAAACTCTAATCCACTATTTGTTCCTTTTACACTTCTTGCTGTTACTTTTACTTCTTTTACTTTTTCTGGCACATTTAAACTTATCTCTGTATTTTTTACTGGATAATTATTGTCTGTTACTTTACTTCCTATTACCATTTGTACTAATCTTTTATTTTCTCCATTTACTTCATATACAGAATTTGTTAATAGCTTTCCTTCTAGTTCTACTTTTGTGTCTTCTTTTGATGTCCATTTTACTTCTACTTCTGCTTTTCCTTTTATTTCTATGTATTTTTCTTTTTCAACATTTTTACTGTTTACATAGCTTCCACCTAAGTTTACTTCTGTTTTACTACTTAAGCTTTCTTCTTTTATTTTGCTATCCTTTTTTGCTTCTATTGCTAGTTTTATTGTAGAAGTGCTTCCTGCATTTATTTGTTTTAATTTTACTTTGTTGTCTTTTATTTCTTCTACTTCTTCACTTAGTTTGTCTTCTTTTATGTTGAAATTGTTGTTCTCTAAGCTTATTTCTCCATTGAAGTATCCTTCATTTTTTACTGTTACGTCTACATATAGATATTCTTCTTTATCTATATTGTCTTCTATTTTCTCTAGCTTCTCTCCTTTTTCATTTTCGAAATATGCTTCATATTCTACATTTGCATGATTCGTTTTTACTACATCTATAGCATATGTTACTGCTGTCATTCCAACAAAAACGAAATAATATAATGTCATTGTAATTATTATTTCTATTGCAATTATTGCATCTAATTTTTTCTTTGCTTTTAACATTATACATTTTCTCCCTTCCAAACTAATTGTCTTATATATTTTTACATCTTTTTTTATTTATTTCAATATGTGTTTTTTTTGTGAATTTTATTATTACAAAAAAAATCTTTAAACTCACTACGGATAATACTTTAGGCTATTTTTACCTAAATTTATTTAAATTTTTATTACATTTTTGTTACTAAAAAAAATTAAATATAAAAAAAAAACGATATTCCTTACGGAATACCGTTTTTTATAGTTTTATTTATGTTATTTATTTAACACTTTTTTCTTTAAGAATACAATTCCTGCTGCTAATACTAATAATCCTAAAGCTCCTGCAATCCAATATGTTGCACTTCTATCACTACCTGTTGGTGGTGTAATTGTTAATGTTGTTGTGTCTTTAGTTAATTCCCAATTAAAGTTGCTCTTTAATGTGCTTAATTTATCAAGAGATAATGATGTTATTCTAGCTTTATTTGTATATCCTGTATCATTATCATTTGATAATAATGATGTTACTGTGTAACTCATTGTTTCTGTAGCTCCACTTTCGATTTCTTTCCAACCTTTCATTGATAAACTATTTTGTGTTTCTATACTTCCATCTGGATTATTCTTTGTTATTGATATTTCTGTACTTTCAGTATTTCCATCTGCGTGTCTTACGCTTGATGTAGCAGTTTCTTGTTTAGAATCATAATTGTATTTCTTATCTAATTCATCTACTACTTCATTTACTTTTACAGTTTTTAATTTAGAAGTTTCTGTTTTTTCACCATAGTAGTAATAATATCCATATTCGTTTGATCCTTCATCTTCTATATAATCCTTTGTTGAATTATTTTTAACTGTAATTTCATAAGTTGTAGCAAGTTCTGAACCATAAATTAAGTTTTGTTCCATTTCCATTTTTGCATATTTACTTCCACCAGTAATCTTATCTAATGCTGTTATATATTCAGCTGATTTATCTGTTGGGTTAGCTGATACTAGTGTTGTACCTGTTTGAGTTGTAAATTTAACATTTGTTATCATTTTGTCTAATGTAATTTCTGTATCAGGTGCTTCGATTAAACCAAAGTTAAATCCTTCATATTTTGATTTATGTGCATCTCCTTCGTCTGTAGATGTATTTATATCATTTTCTATTGAGATACTTGAAATTGGTGTATATGCATTTATGTTCTTTGGATATCCTTGAACTTCATTTCCTGATTCATCATATACTTTTCCATCATCTTTGTATTCATATTTATCTGCTTCTGATCTTTGTTCTAAATTATCAACTGCAGTTGAATAATTGCTGTTATTTAAGTATTTATACCATTCTACTATTTTCTTTTGAGCTTCTGTTTGATTTGCTGGTAATGTAGCTTGTGCTGATTTTAATTCTTCTTCACTTACTTCCATTGCATTTTTAATTGTATCTCCAGCTCCATTTGCTTCAGTATTGATTATTGTAGATTTATAATCATTTGATTTTATATCTGTTCCTGCTGGCATCATTTTTTGTGAACCATCACCATAAGTAAATCTTATGTAATAATATCCAGGAGTAACACCATCAAATTCGTATGTTCCACCTTCTACTGTTTCCATCTTAGCATCTGGTAAAGTACCATCTTCTTTGTATACTACTTTTCCATCTTTTTCTTGATATAATTTTGATACTGTTTGTTTATCTGAATCTAGTAATTCTACTGTAACTTTTTGTGCTCTATTTGATTCATTACTATCTATTATACCATTTCCAAGATTTGTATTGTCAGCATTGCTTTCTTCTGTTCTAGTATCTTCAAATACTGTTCCTGAAAGCTTTCTAGAATCTCCTAGTGATAATTTTAAGTATAAGTCTGCTGATGAACGTGTTTTGCTAATTGACTTATGAACATAGTATTTCTTTTGATCTCCATTTACTGTTGGATAAACATTTAATCCTTTTACTCCATCAAAAGCTCTTACATCTTTGTTATGTACCCATGCATTATCAGTTCTTAGATATTCATGATATCCGCTTGCTGTTGCAATTGTTGGTGCATTTTCAATATCTTCATAAGTTAAGCTTTTTTCTAGTATTTTCTTTAATGCTTCATCTTTTATTCTATATTGAATATAAGACGTCTTTGTTTCTTGTTTTGCCATACCGTTTTTGTATACACTGTTTTCATTATTTACATCATAGCTTGCTTTTCCATCTCCTAAATCGTGCCATAATGCAAAGTCTGATTTGTCTGAATTATTTTCATTGTTACATAATTCATATCTATTTGTATCATAAGCGTTTACTAATGAATCTAGATATAATCTTTGTTCTGTGTAAACATTGTCTACATACATTGTTTCTAAGTTTTTAACGTCTATACTGTATACTACATATACTTTTAATTCATCTGTTCCAGTTGCTGTGTTATAAGCAATATCTGTTGGATAAATTTTTCCTGTAAATGTTTTTGCAGAGTTTTGTTCATTTACTGTTGGAACATTTGTTGATGTTGTTACTGCTGCATCTCCATATTTATATGTGTATGTATATCCTTTCATTCTAACTTTAATGTATGCTAGTGTTTCATCAACACTATAATCTGGATCATATTGTTCTAATAATCCAAGGTTTATATCTGTTACTTTATATGTTTTACTATCATAATAACAAGCAAGTGGTACATTATTTAAGTCACTTTCTGATGCTGTATTATTTTTAATCTTTTCATATATTTCTTTGTTTTTAGCAACTAATTGTTTTGCATCTGAAATTCCTGCATCTTTATTTGTTATTGCTCTACCAGGATTTGCTCCATCAACTCCTGTTAGATTATTATCATTTAATTTTTCCTTTGTTACTGTGTATTCTTGTGCTTTTGAGTTAACTTTTGCATCTGTTCCTGTAAATGGATTTACAACTACATATCCATAATCTTTTACAGTTCCATCATCATTGTATGTTGTTTTATTGTTATACTCAAATTCTACATAAGCATCTGCTAAGTCCCAATAATAGATATTTTTATCTTCACCTGTATATGATGGTGCATTTTTTGTTTTAAATGCATAGTGTCCTGTAGCATCTGTTTTGGTTGTTGCAAGTAAGTTTCCATTTCCATCACGTAAGTTTGTTGTAATTCCTTCTTTTAAGAAGTCTTTACTATCTTTATTGTAGATATTATCTGTTGCATTTGCTTTTGTATCTGGTTCATCTACCCAAACATATCCTTCTAATTCGTCAACAATCTTTTTATTTTCTGCTTCGAATTTAAATCCATCTTTAGGAGCTCCACTCTTTAATTCTTGTGAGCCTAGGTATACCCAGTCTCCTGTAAGTGAATCTGAACCAACTGCCGCTTTATGATATCCATCTTGTTTTGTTATGTCATATCCTTCTGGTGCTTCTGTTTCATATATATAATATGTTCCATATTTTAATTTTTCAATTTTTGTTAATGATGGATATTCTGTAGCTGTATTACCATAAGTTTTTGATCCATTTGCATCTCCTGAAACCCATCCTTGTCCTTTACCGTTTTTTAGTACTGCATAGATTTTGAATTTTCCACCTGCAAGTTCTATTCCTTTTGTTTTATCTTTTTTAACAATTGTCATAGATGCGATTGATTTTCTCTTTAATGTCCATGAAACTTCTCCATTTACAGTATGTGGTGAATTGTCATATACATATAAACCTGTTTGTTGGCTTCTAGCTCCTACACATACTGCAATTCTTGCATTGTAGTAACTAAATGAATCTTGTGTAATTTTTACTGTGTAATTTCCGTCATCTGGTAATTTTTCTGTTTCAACAGCTAAGTAAAATTGTTTATTACTTAAATTAAATTTACCTGATGTAGCACCATTAAATTCATTTGACCAATCTTTTGCTTCTTCTGATGTAGAAGTTGACCAATAAATTTCATTTTTTGATGAGTTTGTCCATGTTGCATTTGCTGCAGTTATTTTGTTTATTCCTTTTAATCCAAATGTAACTTTAAATGGACCCATTATTGTGTATTCTTTATTATTTATTGTAACTTCTTTTTCTTTCTCTTCAGTTTTTGTTCCTGAAGGTAATGCATCTTTTATTTTTTGATAGTTATTGTATTCATTTATTGTTGTTTGACTTGCTGGATTTTCAACAGTTGTATTTGGATCTTTCCAGTCCATCTCATTTACAATTGCTGATTCATTTACAACTGTTCCAGCTTTTATTGCTTGATATAATGCTTTTTGTACATTAAAAGCATTGTGATCTCTTGATGCTTCTGCTGCTAGTTTACCAACTGTTGTATTACTTCCATTTGCATAAGTTGTTTTTTGTGTTTTGTTTCCATCATTTATAATTGAATATACTCTCATAACACCTTTTGTTTCATCAAAACCTGTATCAAATACAGAGTGTATTGAGTTATTCATTCCTGTTCCTGTTTCTTTATGCCAGAAACATGTTAATTTTCCTGACTTGTCTAATTGGTCCCAGAATGAACCTGTACTCATATCTAATGATTGACCTAATAAGCTTGATGCTTTATCTGTTAAAAATTGACCTTGAGATGGATTATATGAATATACATGACCAATCAATATAAATGTTACAGCCAAAATAACAATACTAAATATTGTACTTAAAATATTATTTTTATATTTTTTTATCATTTAATTCACCTCCATCTTATATTTTCTTACTTAAGAATTTTTTGTTTACGATATATGCAAGTCCTGCTAATACAATTAATGTAATTACTGTTGTTGCAACGTAATTTACTAATGCTCCTGTGCTTACACTTATGATTACATCAGCTGAACCTTTATCGTTTGTTTCATCTTTAATTCCTAATTCATTTGAACTTTCTGTTATTTCTGCTTTGTTGTTTACTAAACCTGTATTTGAATCTGTCATTGTCTTTGTTAATACTAATGTTAATTCTTTTGATTCCCCTGGTTCTATTTTTGTGTTTGCTAAGCTTGTGTTATATACATTGTTTCCAGATATATACCAGTCTGAATTTAAGCTTGAGTTAAAGTTTAATGTTGATGGCATATAGTCTACTATGTTTCTTGCATATCCTGCTACATCACCTGTGTTTGTAACTTTAATTTTGTATTCTATTACTACTAATGATCCATTTAAGTTTTTAGATTTTATTTCTGCTTTTGCAAGTGTTGTATTTTCTTTTTGATCATAGTTTGTAGTTTTTGAATCATTTTTAACTGTTATTTTACTTACATATTTTTGTAATTTTAAGTCAAATGTACTTCTTAATATTAAACCAATATCTATGTTTGATATATTTTTGTCAACTGTTAATGTGTCTGTTGTTCCTGCTGTTATTTTTTCTCCATTTACAGTAACTTCTCTTGATATTGCATCTGAGTTTTCTGTATCATTTGATCCTTTTACTTGATATGTTGTTGTTGAATATAAGTTAGTATCATATTTAAATACTACTATATATTTTCCTTTTGATACTTCTAATTTGTATGTACCATCTGAAGCAGTTTTTGAAGTTGTAACTACATCTCCTGTTTCTGCATTTATTGCAATAACTTCAATATCTCCTTTTAATTCTTCTTGACTTGATCTTCTTCCGTCTTTATCTGCATCTAACCATGCAGTACCTGAAATTGTGTATTTGATATCATCATCTTGACTATTATCATTTTCACCACTATTGTTGTTATTGTCTCCAGAATTATTATTATCTCCATTATTATCATCTTGGTTATTATCTTCTGGTACATCTATAGGATCTTCTGTTTTATTAACAGAAATTGTTAAGTTATTATCTTCTGTTCTACCATTTTCTTGATCAAATACATTTAAATTATTTGTTATAGATTCTGTATTTAATGCATCAACTGTTCCTACTACATTAATTTTTATTGTTTCACCTGGATTAATCGTTTGGTCTTTCTTTACTAAGCTATTATATGAAACTTCATTTAATATATCTTCTTCTCCAGAAGCTGTTTCAATTTTTGCACTTTCTACATCTAACATTTTATCCATGTTATATTCTAAATCTAATTTATGTTCTTTGTCTTCATGGTTTATAATTGTTGCTGTAATTTGGATTTTTTCTCCATCATTTAATTTATCTGTTTTTACATCAATTGCTTTTCCATCTTCAAATTCACCTTGTTGCTCAAGCTCTAAATCTGCTGAGTAATTTCTTACTGTTCTTGTTAGTTTATTTGAAATGTAACTATTTTGATTTGATGAAATTGCTTCTGCAAGCATCCAGACATTGGCTTCTTTTTCTCCATCTAATGTGTAATTAGTTGATGGTAACATTTCTATTTTTATAGTATCTCCTGCATTTATTGAGTTTACTTTTAATGTCATTGTTTTTGTTCCATCTTTGCTTGTTTCTACACCTTTATAAGTAACGTTTGATTCATTTTCTTCTAATATATTTACATCTGGTTTTAAGTTACTTGAAAATGCAACTTTTACATCAACATCTTTTTGTACTTCGTTTGTTAGGTTTTTAATTTCTATTGATGTTTTTACTGTTCCACCACTTGTTAATAATGCTTCATTTGAAGATCCATTAACTAAGCTTACTTGTAATTCTGCATTTTTTATGTTGTTCTTTATTGTTGTAACTGTTTCATTTAATGTTTTGTCTTCTGAAACTGCTGAAATTGTTCCAAAAGTTTCAGTTCCATCTATTTTTTCGTTGTTTAATTGATATATTGAAGCTTCATATTCATATGTTTTGCTTTCTCCATCTTTTAAACTTGGTATTGTGTCTAATACTATTTCATTTGAATTTGATACTTCATAGAAATGTTCTTTTAAAGATGTTCCATAATATGGGTTTATAACATCTTCTTCAACTAAATTCCACATGTATCCATTTTTTTGGTTTGCTTTTACTGTAACATTTGAGTAATCTTTTCCTGTATTATTTGTTACTGTTACTTTATATCTAATTGTTTGTCCTTCATAGATATTATCATTATCTGATAAACTATCATTTCCTACTTGTGCACTGATTTTTGTGTTAAATCCTTTTTCTGTTTGTTTTGTTGTAACTTTTTCTTCTGAATTTGCTGACATGCTTGTCTTTGTTGCTAATACTATATTTGATGTGTTTGATTCAGAGTTTCCGTTATTATCACATGTTACAACTGATGCAAATGTTCCTTTTTTGTTGTATTTTAATTTTCCAGGTATTGTTATTGGAACATTTAATTTTATTACTTCTTCTTTGTCCATTTGTTCCACAACAACTTTATAACTTGTTGCATTATCGCTATATTCTCCCCAGCTTTCGTCTCCTGCTTCTATGTTTTGTTTATTTGAATAATAAACTTTTACTTTTTCATTATTTGTTTGTAATTGATTTAGTTTTGCTACATAACTTTCTTCATTATTTTCTGCTGGTATTTTTCCTATTAATGTTACATTTGTTACATCTTCACCATAGTTGTTTATTAATGCTGTACTTAATGTTATATCTCTTTGATCTGCATTTGTACTTAATTCTCCATAAGCTGTTTCTTTATCTACTGTTACCAATGTATCTCCATTATTATTGTAATTTACTATTTGATTGTAGATCATTATTCCGTATTGAGATTCGAAGTTTATGTCTGCTGATGTTGTTTTTACTTCACTTCCATTTTCGTTTGTATATGTCATATCTATTTGACTTTTCTTACTTGGTGTTAATTTGTTTGTTGCTACATCTAATTTTAAGCAGATTTTTGTTCCTCCTGTTACGTCGTATTTTTCTTGCTCTCCTTTTAATTTGATGTTTATTTCATTCTCTCCATTCTCGTTTTTACTTGATCTTACATCTTCTACTTCTAATCCGTTTTTATATAATGCTGCATATTGTGCTGTTTTTAATGTCATTTCTTTTGGTAATTTTACTGTTACTGTTGGATTTTTATATAAGTTTTTACTTTCATCATTTGCTTCTAATGTTGCATTTACTGTTATTGTTTGATTTTCTGCTACTGTTGATATTTTGTTTGTATCTATGTCTATTTTTCCTTCTGTTTCTGTTTCTTTTAAGTTTATTTCTTTTTCTGCTACTTTTGTATTTACTGTTGTTTTTTCTCTTATTTTTGTTATATTTTTTATTTCGTCTCTTCCATATCCTGCATCTTTTATTACTTTTGTGTTTTCTATATTTAATGTTCCTATATTTTCTGGTTTACTTGTTTCTAGTTTTATTTCTTTTTCGTCTTCTGGATATGTTATTACTACTTTTCCTTCTTCGTTTGTTTCGCTGTCTTTATTTATTTCTGCTACCATCTCTCCATTTTGATCTTTTACTATTATGCTTCCTTCTTCTCCTAAGATCTTTTTCATTTCTTCTTTGTTTATTCTTGTCTCTCTATAGATTATATTTGCTTCTTTTTCTTCTTCTCCTGCTACATATTTTCCTGCTTTTTGTTCTATTTCTATTTTGTCTCCTGCTTCTATATAATCTACATTTATTTTATTTGTTTCTGTATAGCTTCTTTCTTCTCCTGTATATATCTTTCCTTTATAGATTTCATCCTCACTACTTTCTATTGTACTTGATATTACTCCATCTATTTCTTCTTCAATATGAACATCTTTTTCTTCTTCTATTTCTTTTTCATCATATAGTTTTATTTTATCTTTTATTTTTATGTCTTCATTTGCTATATTTTCGTTTGGATTTAATACATATGTTACTACAAATGTATCTTCTACTCCTTTTTCCCAACTTACGTTTTCTTTGTCTTCATTTCCTACTTTTATTGTTAATTTGTTTTCTTCTTTTTGGTACTCATAGTTTCCTTCTCCAAACTCTAATCCACTATTTGTTCCTTTTACACTTCTTGCTGTTACTTTTACTTCTTTTACTTTTTCTGGCACATTTAAACTTATCTCTGTATTTTTTACTGGATAATTATTGTCTGTTACTTTACTTCCTATTACCATTTGTACTAATCTTTTATTTTCTCCATTTACTTCATATACAGAATTTGTTAATAGCTTTCCTTCTAGTTCTACTTTTGTGTCTTCTTTTGATGTCCATTTTACTTCTACTTCTGCTTTTCCTTTTATTTCTATGTATTTTTCTTTTTCAACATTTTTACTGTTTACATAGCTTCCACCTAAGTTTACTTCTGTTTTACTACTTAAGCTTTCTTCTTTTATTTTGCTATCCTTTTTTGCTTCTATTGCTAGTTTTATTGTAGAAGTGCTTCCTGCATTTATTTGTTTTAATTTTACTTTGTTGTCTTTTATTTCTTCTACTTCTTCACTTAGTTTGTCTTCTTTTATGTTGAAATTGTTGTTCTCTAAGCTTATTTCTCCATTGAAGTATCCTTCATTTTTTACTGTTACGTCTACATATAGATATTCTTCTTTATCTATATTGTCTTCTATTTTCTCTAGCTTCTCTCCTTTTTCGTTTTCGAAATATGCTTCATATTCTACATTTGCATGATTCGTTTTTACCATGTCTATGGCATAACTAATTCCCGTTTTTCCTACTAATAAAAAGTCGGAAACGGTTAATGCAAATATAGCTAGAATTGCACAAATTTTGTTAATTAAATTTGTCTTATTAATGTTCATATTAATTCCTCCCTTTTTTTGCACACTTTATATTCTAATTTATTATATATAAGTGCTTTTTTTTAGTCAATATAACTTTTTCATCTTCCTTTTAGGTTTATTTTTATTTTTTCTTACACCTTTACGGAAGCTTTTTTGTGGTTTTTTTTGACTTTTTTATTAAACTTTTATTACAATTATATTACATTTGTTTTTTTCTATTAAACATAATTGCACACTATAATACCATTATATAGCTTTTTAGGCGGTTTTGCAAGTATTTTCGGCATTTTCTGTAACTTTTTATGTAATATAACTTTTAATTTTAACACATATTTTTCCCTTTCATATAATATAATTATAAAGAGGTGAATTTTATGAATAATATTGATGTTACATATTTAATGAATATGTTAAATAATATGGACAAAAACCAATTGTCTAAGGGGCTTAACCAAATTAATCAAATTTTAAGTCCAGAAGAAAAACAAAAAATAATTCAAGCTTTGAATTCTAAATCTAATAACCAAAATTAGGAGGTAATATTATGGCAGAGGATAATATTTCAAACATTATTAATAATTTAAAAAATATGATGAATAACGATTCTTCAAGTGATAATAGTTCTTCTAATTTAAATATAACTCCTGAAATGATAAGTAATCTTGCAAGTGTTCTAAAAAACAACTCTTCTTCAGAATCTTCTGCTGATTCTTCTGATAATAATAATTCTTCGTCTTCAAGTAATATTGATTTTGAAACTATTTTGAAAATAAAATCTATTATGGAAGCTTTAAATAAAAAAAATGATCCTAGAAGTAATTTACTTTATTCTCTTAAACCTTATCTAAGGGAAAGTAGGCAAAAAAAAATAGATCAGTATGTTAATTTATTTAAAATTACTGAAGTTTCTAATCTATTTAAAAATGAAACAGGAGTAAAGAACTAATGCCAATTTTTCGTTATCCTTTTTTCTATAATCCTTATTATAACAGGAATTATCAGTATAATTTTCCTAAAGTTCTTATAGAAAACCAACCTAATAATTTACATACTAATAAGCAAATTACTTCTAATTACTCTCAAGTTAATGGCTCTGATAATAAAAAAGACGAAAAAAATAATTCAAAAAAAGTAGATGAAAATTCTAACTATTTTTTTGAATTATTTGGCTTAAAACTTTATTTTGATGACATTCTTTTAATTTGTCTTATTTTTTTCCTATACCAAGAAGGCGTAAAAGATGATGAACTTTTTATTAGCTTAATTTTGTTACTTTTAAGTTAAATTACTATTCTATTACTACATCATTATTTTCTATATATACATATGCTTGTCTGTGCATAGGTTCTTCATCTCTGTCTATTTCTTTGACAATATTTGCTATACGAATTTGTACAGTATCTAGTTTTCCTGCTGCAATTATGGCTTTTGTATTTCCTTTTGCACCTGCATGTGCTAGACCTCTCAATGTTCCTAATACTACTATGTTATCTGCTGCAACAACTTCTGCTCCCGAATTTACATCTCCTATAATTACTATACTTCCGTCTTCTTCTATTTTTTGTCCAGATCTTAATGATCCTCTATGAAATTTTGTTTCTGATACTGATACTTCTTGTATAAATGTTCTTTTTATATTATGTAGTCCTAATTCTTTTGGCATATCAAAATCTACTTCAACATCTAATTTATCTTTTATTATTGATTCTATTTCATCAATTTCTTTATTCTTTAGTACCTTTCCTGTTATCATTATTGGTGTTTTTTCTTCTTTATATATCTTTTGTAATTGAGATGTTTTTTTTCTAATTTGTGGTATTATATCTTCTATTTTAGCTTCTGGATGTATTTTTATAATAACCAAATTATTTTTTTGACTTACATTTATACAATTTCTCATTACATTCTCCTTTTATTGTATTGTTTCTACATAGTTTGTTGCTTGATTGCTTTCTTGTATTTCATTTGAATTTATATTCATTCCAAAGTATTCTGCAATTATTTCTCTTGCAACTTCTGCTGTATAAAATCCGTGTCCACCATTTTCAACCATAACCACAACTGCTATTTCTGGATCATCAAATGGTGCGAAACCTGCAAACCATGCATTTACATTTGAACCTGCTTCTGCAGATCCTGTTTTTCCACCTACTTCAATATTAAAGTTTTTAAATACGCTACTTGCTGTTCCTCCTTCTTCTGTAACTGATCTCATTCCTTCTAAAACTGCTTTTATGTTTGATTCAGAAAATGTTAAGTTTTCTGAATTGTCATCTTCAAGTCCTAATTTTTCTTTTACATATTGGTTTATTTCTGCTTTAGAGCTTTCTGTTCCATCTGCATTCATTATTCTTTTTACTATTGTTGGATTTATTTTATTTCCTCCATTTGCAACCATACCTATATATTTTACTAGTTGTAATGGTGAAAAACTGTTATAACTTTGTCCTATTGATGCTTGAAGTGTTTGTCCTGCTGACCATGTTTCATTTAATTTTTTTGCTGCTTCTGGTGATGCTAATGTTCCTGCTGTTTCACTTGGAAGTTCTATTCCTGTTTTCTTTCCAAGTCCAAAATATGTTGCATATTTGTCTAATGTGTCTATTCCCATTCGGTTTCCTGTTTCATAGAAAAAGTAGTTACATGATTTTTCTATTGCTCCAGATACATTTAAATACCCATGTCCTTTATGATAACTATTGTAATACCAACATCTTGGTTGATAATCTTTATATCTTGTATATATACCTGTATCATTTATTTTTTCTGTCGTTGATATTGCTCCTGTTTCTAGTCCTGCTAGTGCTGTTACCATTTTAAATATTGATCCTGGTGCATACGAACCTGAAACTGCTTTATTAAATAATGCATTATTTTCTTTTATTTGGTTATAATCTGCAACACTTATTCCTCCAACCCATGAATTTGGATTGTAATCAGGATAACTTGCCATTGCAAGTATTTCACCTGAATGTACATCTATTACTGCTACACATCCACCTTTTGCATCATATCTTGTAGAGAAACCTCCATTTTTTATTTTTTCTATGTTATTTTTTAGGGCTGTTTCTGCTACTTCTTGTAGCTTTGAATCTACTGTTAGAACAACTGTTGAGCCTTGTTCTGGTTCTTTGGTAACTGTTTCTCCTGTTACAGTTCCGTCAACTGTCATTTCTATTTCTTCTTTTCCTTTTTTTCCTCTTAAATAGTCTTCAAATAATGATTCTATTCCTGTTCTTCCAACATAGTCTGAATTTCCATATATATCTTGTGCTTCATTATATTCTTTTTCGCTTATTTTTCCAATATATCCTAATATATGTGATGCTAAATTATCATAATTATATTTTCTAGAACTTTGTGTTGTTATTGTAACTCCTGGAAAATCTGAATTTCTTTCACTTATTTGTGCAACTACATTTCTTGATACATTTTCTGCTAATTGTAATGATTTTGTACTACTATATCCTTTTGTTGTCATTTCATATCTTATTGATATTATTTTTCTTGCTTCTTTTATATCATTTGATTTTATATTGTATTTGTTTATAAAAAAGTTTACTACATCTTCTGGCTTTGTATTTTCTGCTAGTTTATATTTTGAAAGCCATTTTTTTAAAGTATCTCCTTCCATAGTATATGCAGTACATTCGTCATTTACCGGAAAATTATTTGGATAACTTACTTCGTTTTCTTCAAATAGTTTTATTATATTTAAAATACAATTATTTAGTGTTTCATCATCTGATTTTGTTTTGTACATTTCTATATTAAAAGAACTTGTACTTGTTGCTAATACATTTCCAGATCTATCTAAGATTTCTCCTCTAGATGCTTCTAATGTGCTTTCTCTTGAAAGTCTTGTATTAGAAATTTCTCTATATTGAGATCCTTTTATAATTTGCAGCTCAAATAATTTAACTATTAATATTGCTCCAATAATATAAACTATAATCATTAGAATATTGAATCTGAGATTTGTATGTTCTTTTTTTATTCTTCTTTTCAATATTTCACCTTCTCTTGCGAATTTTATTTTAGAACTTTTTTAAAAATATCTTGTTAAAATCTTATTTCCCTTATATTCTTCTTCTATTTCATATCCTAATTTTTGTATTAATGGATATAATATTATTGTTATTATTATATTGTAAATTGTTTCTAATAATAATGTTTTTACAAAGCTTAATAATTCTAAGTCATAACCATATATTGGGCATCCTATTAAATAGGCTCCTATTTCATATAAAAATGTGCTTACTATAACCATTATTATTATTGTTATTCTGCTTTCTTTTGAGAAGTTTTTGTCAAATACTCCTCCTATTAATCCTACTACACCAAGCATTATAGCTGTAACTCCTACTTTTCTTCCTATGAATAGGTCTAAAAGTATTCCGCGTAAGTATTCCGTAAGTCATTCCAGCTGTTCTACTATAAAATAGACCGATAAATAAAATATACATTACAAATAAGTTTGGCATTACTCCGTGCTATTTTAAACCAAGAGAATAGGTTTATTTGTAATAAATATATAATTATAAATGTTATTACTAAAAATATATTTATTAGTGCTTTTTTCATTTCCTATCCTCCTTCTTCTTAATTTGTTATTACCAATACTGTTTCTAATTTATTAAAGTTTACTGCTGTTTCTATAAGTGCATATCTATCATTTAAATTAGATGTATTTACTACTTTTGATACTTTTCCTATGTATATTCCTTTTGGATATATTCCACCAAGTCCTGATGTTTCTACTGAATCACCTTGTGCTACAGTTGCATCTGTTGGTACATAAACTGCTTTTAAGATATTGTTTTGATCTAATATGCCTTTACATACTACACTATCTCTTGATGAGCTTAAGATACTACTTGTATTGCTTGATGAATCTACTATTGTTTGTACTTTTGATGTTGTATCTGTTGCAGATATTACATATCCTACTAGCCCTTCTGATGATATTACTGTCATGTTTTCTTTTATTCCACTTTTTGTTCCAGCATTTATTACTATTGTTTTTGAGTAATTGCTTATATCTCTACTTATAACGTCTGCTGCAACTGTTTTATAGTCTGTATATTTTTGTGTTAAGTCTAAATATTGTTTTAGTGTTTGATTTTCTGCTTTTATTGTTTCTAGTTCTCTTAAAGTTTCTTCTAATTGACTGTTTTTTGTTTTTAGTTCATCATTTTCACTTTTTAGTTCATTTATATTTGTAAAAAATGATGAATTTCCATGAATTTTGTTTTTTACATATGTAAGTCCATTTTGTATTGGATTTACTAGTTTATTTGCTACATTTTCTACATAAGATAAATTACTGTTTTCGGTGTTTGTTAAAATAACTAACAATATTAGTATTACTATTGTTACAACTATTCCTATTACTTCGCCTTTTTTATTTTTATACATAATAATTTATCCTTTCTATTTTTTATCTTCTTTTTCTGCTATTTATAAGTACTGTTTTTAATCTTTCTAGATCTTCTAATGTTTTTCCTGTTCCATTTACTACACATTCTAGTGGTGAGTTTGCAACATATACTGGCATATTTGTTTCTTCACTTAGAAGTTTATCTAAGTTTTGAATTAATGCTCCTCCTCCTGCTAGGTATATTCCTTTTTCTACTAGATCTGCTGATAATTCTGGTGGTGTCTTTTCTAGTGTTTGTTTTACAGTTTCTACTATTTTTGATATTGATTCACTTATTGCTTCCATTATTTGAGAAGACTTTATTGTTATATTTCTTGGAAGTCCTGTTACTAAATCTCTTCCTCTTATTTCCATTGACATATCTGTCATAAGTGGTGTTGCACATCCTATTTGCATTTTTATTTGTTCTGCTGTTGTTTCTCCTATTGATAAGTTTTCTTCTCTTCTTATATAGTTTACTATATCTTCGTCTAATTCATCTCCTGCTATTCTTAGAGAGTTACTTACAACTATTCCTCCTAATGATATAACTGCAACTTCTGTTGTTCCTCCACCAATATCTACTATCATACTTCCACTTGGTTCTGTTATATTTATTCCTGCTCCTATTGCTGCTGCCATTGGTTCTTCTACTATATATACTTCTTTTGCTCCAGCTTGCATTATAGATTCTTCTACTGCTCTTTCTTCTACCTCTGTTATTCCAGATGGAACTCCTACTACTACTCTTGGTCTTCCTACACTATATCTTGTTGATACTTTTCTTAGCATATTTTTAAGCATTAACCCTGTTGCTGTAAAATCTGCTATTACTCCATCTTTCATAGGCCTTACGGCTTTAATGTCTTCAGGAGTTCTTCCAAGCATTTCTTTTGCTTCATATCCTGTTGCTTTTATTTCTCCTGTTTTTCTATCTATTGCTACAACAGATGGTTCTTTTAATACTATTCCTTTTCCTTTTAGTGTCATTAAAATGTTTGCAGTTCCTAAGTCTATTCCTATGTCTTTTGAACCAAATGTAAAAAATTTCATTTTATCTACTTCCTCTCCCATTTTGTTTTTAATTTTTCTATTGTTTTTATGCTCGTATATTCGGATTTTCCTATTACTATATGATCTATTAATTCTATTCCTAATAATTTTGAAACTTCATCTAGTTTTTTTGTTACTTCATAATCTTTTAAGCTTGGATCGGAATTTCCGCTTGGATGATTGTGAACCAATATTATTTTTGGTGCATTTATTTTTACTGCTTCTGATAAGATATCTTTCATTCCTATGCTTACAAAATTATCTCCGCCTACGGCAATATCTTTTATTTTTAATATATTGTTTTTGTTGTTTAGTAATATTATTTTTGCTATTTCTTTTCTTTCATATTGCATTTCATTCATTAGTATTTTTACAATATCATTTGGTTCTCTTATTCTAGTATTTTTATAGTTTGGAGGCACATTTATTCTGTTTGCAAGTTCGCATATCGCTTTTAATTGCAATGCTTTTACTCTTCCTATTCCTTTTATTTTTGTTATTTCTTCTATACTTAAATCTTTTAAAAATGATAAACTTTTTTTGTCATACATTTCGTTTAAATTTAGTATTTTCCTTGCTATATCAACACTTGTGAATTCTTTTGTTCCTGTTTTTATTATTATTGCTAATAATTCTGCATTACTAAGACTTTTTTCGCCATATAATTCTAATTTTTCGTATGGTCTTTCACTTTTAGGTAATTCTTTTATTGTCAAATTTCTTCCTTTCCGCCCCTTACCTTTTTTATACCTTTCTATATATAAATATTGCTATTGCCATACCTATGATGCTTGCTATATTTATCTTTATTGAGAATGCAAATGTGATACTTAATATGCTTAAATTTAATACAAATGGACTTTCTAATCCAAATTCTTGTCCAAATGATAACCACCATAAGCCATTTACATTTGATGCTAAGTTTCCTAATAATCCACCAATTACTAATCCACTTAGTATAAATATTAATAATATCCAAAAACTTTTATCTCTTGCTGCCATTTTTTTCCTCCTTTGTTTTCCTTACGGATTTTTGCGTTTATAAGACTTTTATATTATATATTCATTTTACATTTTTTTCAAGCAAATTGTAGATTTTTTTTATTTTTTGTGCTACATTTTATATTACCATAAATTGTTCCTTTAATTATTATATTTTTCGTAGTATAATATTTTTAGGTAGCATTTTTTATTGTTTTACATATAATTTTTAGGAGGATATTTTTTATATGAAAATTGAAAAACTTACTGATAATAAAATTAGAATTATTATTGATATTGATGAATTGTCTGATAAAAATATTGATATAAATAGTTTAATTAAAAATACTGATAAATCACATTCTCTTTTTCAAGCTATTTTAAATGAGGCTGAAAAACAAGTTGGTTTTAAAGTTCAAAATTGTAAACTTTTAGTTGAGGCTTTTTCAACTAAAGATGGATATGTTGTTTTTACTCTTACAAAATATAAAAATGAGTCTAGTGATTTTAATTCTTCTAAAAAAGTTAAATATAAGAGAAAAACTTTGTCTAATTCTTATAAAAATGCAATTTACAAATTTAATAATTTTGAGGAATTTTGTAATTTTTGTACATATTGTAATTCATCAAATTTATCTGATCTTAAAGGATTTGCAAAAAATATTTCTTTATATGAATACAAAAATTTTTATTACTTAATTTTTACAAATATTAATATTGATTATAAATATACTAATTTGTTTTATACATCTATTTCTGAATTTTCTAATTTAATTAGTAATTCAGTTATTTTAAAAAGTAAATTGATAGAACATGGAAAAGCTATATTTAAATCTAAAGCTATATCAAATGGTATTAAATACTTTGTAAATGTTTGATGAAAATCATGGTATTTTTCCTATAATTATGGTATTATATAAAATATTTTTATAAGTTTAAGGAGGTGAGTTTATGGATTTTAATGATTCAGATGCAATACGCACAATGGATACAAATTCTGTACTTACTAACACTTTCTTTAGAATGTTTTTAGGCTTACTTGCAAGTGCTATTACAGCAGTATATGCATACTATTCTGGAATGTATATTCAAATGGCTGAAAGTGGTGCATTTTTCGGATTAGCAATAGCAGAAGTAGTTGTAGTTATTTTATTTTCGCTTTTCTTTACAAAAGCATCTCCTACAGCTGTAACTGTAATGTTTTTTGGATATGCATTTTTAAATGGATTTACGCTTTCTACTATATTTGCTGTTTATGATATAACTTCTATTGGATATGCCTTTGCTGCAACAGCTGCATTCTTTGGAATTTTATCTTACTTAGGATATAAAACTGACAAAGATCTTTCTAGTTGGTCTACAATTCTTAGTGTAGCTTTAATAGTAGGTCTTGTAATGACTATTATTAGCTTATTTATTACAAGTTCAATGCTTGATCTAGTTTTGAATTGGGCAATGTTAATTTTATTTTCTGCATTAACTATTTATGATATGAATAAAATTAAACTTATGCATGATCAAGGTTTTTGTGATGATGAGAAATTATATGTTTATGGAGCTATGGAATTATATTTAGATTTCATTAACATTTTCTTAAGAATTTTATCAATTTTTGGAAACAGAAAAGATTAAAAAATAACATGGAGTAAATATTCACTCCATGTTATTTTTTAGTTTTCTTGTTTTTTATTTTTATTTATTATATCTACAATAAATGTTATTAACATTGTAACTATTGTTATTCCAAGTAGTATTCCAATATATGTTCCTTTATAATTTGATGCTGTTGGTACTAAGATTTCTCTTAATAATTTTATTGAATATGTCATTGGTAAATATGGTGATATAGCTTGGAATCCTTTGTCTATTGTTTCTATTGGGAATGTTCCTCCTGCTGCTGCAAGTTGTAATACTAATATGATAAGTGCTAAGAATTTTCCAATGTCTCCAAAGTTTCTTATTAAGAATTGTATTATACTCATAAATGTAATTCCTATCAAAATGCTTGATGCGTAATATAATCCGATATTTTGTATTTCATAACCTAATCCTGCTTTTAAAAGTAATCCTGTAACTAATCCTTCTACTGCTCCAAGTCCTAGATATATTATATTTTGTAATAATTTATTTTTTGCGTTCATTCCAAATATTCCAAAACGATTGTCATGATCATAATATAATACTACATACGCCATTAATGCTCCAACCCATAATCCTATACATAAGAATAGTGGTGTAAATGCAATTCCATAAGAGTCTACTTTTCCATATTCTTCTGTTTTGAATTCTACTGGATTTTCTCCGAATTCGTCAATTCCATCTAATGCTTTTAATTCTTCTTTTGTTTGTTCTAGTCCTTCATCTATTGTTGTTTTGAATGTTTGTACTCCTTCTACTAATTGATTGCTTCCTTCATACGCTGTTTTTGTACCATCATTTAATGTATTTAATGCTTCATCTACTGTACTTGAACTTGTGCTTAATTTTTGAAGTCCTTCTGTTAAACTTTCACTTCCATCTGATAATTTATTTGTTCCTTGTTTTAATGTTCCTATTCCGTTATTTAATGATACTGTTCCTTGTTTTACTTGTGTTAATGCTGTTTTTAAACTTTGAATTCCTGATGTAATTTTTCCTAAGTCTGATGTTCCACTTACTAAACTTTGTGTTCCATTATATAAGTCTTTTGCTCCTTGATTTACTTGTGTTCCTGATGCTTTTAAGCTTTTTGCTCCAGCTATTAATTCTTCATCCTTAGCTGATAAACTGTTTATTCCTGCTGTTAGTTGATTTCCTGTTGTATCTAATAAGTCATATACTTTTACATCATCTATTTTATAATTTAAAATTCCTTGTGCTTTTGCTGCAAATACTTTAATTGTTGGATCATTTGATGTTTCTGCTGTCGAAACTAATGCTTCTAATAATTGTTTTGTTGATGCATTTAATGTGCTAGCACCTTGTATATATTTTTTTGTTCCAGACATTATATTTTCGTTATTTTGTACATATTGTATTGCTCCATCTGCTACTAAATCTGCTCCGTTAACATATTTTTCTGTTCCTTCGCTTAGATTTTTTGCACCTTCATTTAATGAATTTGCTCCTTCTGCTAATGCTGTTATTCCTTGACTTCCTTGTGATGATAAAGAATCTGCTCCTTCATTTATTTTTGTAACTGCATCATCTAGTGATTTTCCACCATTTTGCAATGTATCTACTCCACTTTGTACTTGTTGTATACCATCATTTAAGCTTTCGCTTCCATTTGCTGCTGATTTTACTCCATCATCAAATTCTTTATAGCTATTGCTTAATGTGTCTGTTCCATCACTTATTTGTTTTATTCCGTCATTTAAACTTTCTGTTCCATTTAATATTGTGTCTGCTCCATCACTTATTTGTTCTAAGCTATCTGGTACTTCATTTAATTTGCTTGCTAAGTTTGCAATTATTTCTTTGTCTACTTTTGATTGTAAACTTAATTCTATTGTTTTTACTGCACTATTTACAATTTGTGTTGCTAAGTAGTTTGTTGCTTGGTTTGGACTGTATGTTATTTGTGCTATTTGTTTGTCTTCTTCTGATGCACTTTCTAAACACTGGGTAAAGTTTTCTGGTACATCTATTGTTGCATAATAGTTGCCTTTTTTCATCCCTTCTTCTGCTTCTTCTTTGCTTACTTCACATATTTTAAATGTTCCGCTATCTTTTAAGCTTTGTACAAATTCATTTCCCTGATTTTTGCCATCTTTTCCTTTATCGCTATTTACAACTGCTATTTTCATGTCACTTAAGTTTCCATAAGGATTCCAATATGATTTTAAATAAAAGAAACTGTATATTAATGGAATAAGCATAACGACAATAAAAATAATAGCTTTAAATGCTTTGCTATTTTTTATTTTATTCATTCTTTTTTTCTTCCTTTCTTAATCCTTTTTTTAAAATTTCTGAAATTGTTTGGGCCAGCATTTGTTCATTTATTTTTTTCTCTTTTGTATTCCATTCTATTATTAATGCTATATACATTTTGTATATTAGGAATGTTGTTATATCTAAGTCTATGTAATCTATATATCCTTTTTCTTTTGCTTTTTGTAATTTGTTTTTTATGTAGTTTTGTATTTTTTCATCAATCATACTTAGACTTTCTATTATTATAGGTTTTTTAAGCCATTCTGCTTCTTTTGCTATTATGTTTAAAAAGTCTTGTTGTTTTTTGTATTGTAATATTTCGTATATTGCCTGATTTACTGTTTCAAAGAAGTCTAAGTTTTTGGCTTCAACTTTTTCTACTATTTTTTCCATATTTGATATCTCTTCTTGTATAAAATATTTTAGCAATTCTTCTTTACTTCCAAAGTACATATATATTGTTTTTTTTGTTACCCCTGCTTCTTTTGCTATTTCATCCATAGATACTTTTTGAAATCCAAATTTATGGAATAATTTTCTTGCTGCCTCTATTACCTGGTCCCTTTTCACTTGATTTTTCATCCCTTTCTTTTTGATATTTTTCCCTTGTTACTAGTATACTGTTTCAGTTAATTAGTATACCATATTTATATACTTCTGTCAATGTTTTTTTCTTCAAAATGTCTAATATTTCTCGATAAATATTGACAAAAAAGTACAAAGCTAGTAAATTATATTTGTAAACCAAATGGTTTTTCAGTAGGTAACAAGTTAATCATGTATTTTTTTATGAAAGGATGAATATGTATGAAAAAGAAAAGAGGATATTTTAGTTTCTATTTTACTGAAGGCATGTTTACTGTAAATAACCGGATTAGAGTTATAACAAAAATCTTAGATGATGGTTATGTCGAAGACCTTAAAATTGTCTTTTACCATTTTGATTCTGTAGTTAAAGAAGTTTCTTTAAACTATGTTCAAAAGATTAATGAAGATGGTAAGGTTTTTAGCACATTTACATCTTCCGATTTTTCTTTTAACTTATCAGGTTACTATTGGTTCTATTTTACTTTTAAACTTGAAGGGAAATCAGTTTATGTGTCTAGAACTTGTGATGAACTTTTGGAGGAACTTCCTACTTTTTACCCAAACGAGTTTTGTTGGAAGTTAGATGTTTCTAATCCAAATTTTAGTGTTCCAGAACAATGGCTTAATAGGAGTTTCTATCAAATTATGCCAGATAGGTTTGCTATTGGTAGCAATGGCATTATTAATCCTGACGGGCGTAAAATTAAAGACTGGAATGATCGTATGCCAGATTGGGAACCTGGATCTGATGGAGTATACAGAAATGATTATTATTATGGCGGAAATATTAAGGGCATTGAAGAAAATCTTCAATATATTGGAGATCTTGGCTTTAATGCAATATATCTTATGCCTATTTACCATGATGAAACTAATCATCACTATAACCCATTAGATATGAAGTCTATTGATCCAATGCTTGGAAATATAGATGATTTTGATAGCCTTATTAACAAACTTCATGAAATGGGATTTTTAATAATTCTTGATTTAGTAAACAACCATGTTTCATATCATTCGAAGTTTTTTAAATCAGCATCAACAGATCCTAATTCTCCTTATAAGGATTATTTTATTAAAAATCCTGATGGAACGTATCGGACTTGGTCAATCTTTTCTGATATGATCGAATGGAACAAGGATAATCCGGAAGTTAGGAAATATCACGTTGAAGCTGCTAGATTCTTCGCTCAGCATGGTGTTGATGGGTTTAGGTTTGACTTAGGCGAAACTTTTTCTGATGATTATATAAACTCTTTTAAAACATTAAAAATTGAGTTTCCAAACTTAATCATCATCAATGAAAAATGGAAGATTGCAGATCATTTTCCTGAAAGCGTAAATTCATTTATGAATTACCCTATGGCAGATGCACTGCTTCAGTGGTTTCATTTTGGTAATGTACAGCATTTTGAGTATAATTTTGATACGATTTACTCAACATATCCAAAAGAATATTGCGACCTGAATTTGAATTTTTTGTCTACTCATGATACACCAACTGCAATAACAATGCTTGTTGGAAAAGGCATGAATTCTAATCCTTATGTAGGAGGAATTTGGGATATTGAAAAACCTTGGAGACATCCCGGATCTTTTGACACTTATGGTTTTAGAAAGTTTGAATTTGAAAATGACGAGCTTTCGCCAGAAGAGCTGGAATTAGGTGTTAGACTATTAACTCTAGCACTTGCTCCTTTGTTTATTCTTCCAGGTAATCCTTCCTGCATGATGGGAACTGAAAATGCCGAAACGGGATATAAAGATCCATTTCCTAGGAAGCCTCTTCTTTTGCCTGAACTTTACTATGTTTTTAGGAAACATTATCCTGAGTACCTTCATAATATCTTTTCTAAACTTAACAAAAAAAGAATTGAAAATTATGATATTTTAGCTTTAGGAGAAGTTAGAAGAAGAGTTGTTTCTGACAACCTTTTGGATTTGGAACGATATACAGAGGATCACTCTTTTAGATGTATTATTAATAAATCCAATACAGAAGTTCCTCTTACAGGGCTTGATGGTTTTGAGGTTATTCTTTCTGAAAATGGAAGTAACTTGAAGAAACTCAGTCCTTTTGGTATCCTTTATCTTAGAAAGTAACTTAATAAAGTCACCTAAAATGTAATTGTTTTGGGTGGCTTTATTTGTTGACTTTTTTACATATTTTTTATAAAATCTTTTGGTAAGGTGGTTTTTTATGTATTATACATATATGTTAAGATGTAAAGATAATTCTATATATACTGGTATGACAAATGACTTAAGGAAAAGATTTAATGAACATTTACTTAAAACTAAAAATGGAGCTAAATATACTAAGTCTCACTCTGTTATGAAAATTGAGGCTGCTTGGAAGTCTAAAGATAAGTCTTTAGCTTGTAAGTTGGAGTATCAAATTAAGAATTTATCTAAAATTCAAAAGGAAAAACTTATTGCTGGTGAAAAACTTTCTTGTTTTTTTAGCGGAAAGATTGATTGTAGAAGATATAGAATTTTTAATTTAAATGAATGGAGAAATACATGAATATAATAGATGAAATACGTTTTTTTTATAAACAAAATAGAAATATTAAATTGTTTTTGGACATGGATGGAACAGTTGTAGAACTACTTATTGATTCTTCTCAAAGTTATTTAGAAAAGGGAAATTATATAAAAAAAGCTCCTATTCTGCCTATTATTAAAAAAGTAGAAGAAATTTTAAAGGATTTTCCTTTTATTGAACTTAATATTTTAAGCTGTTCTAAAACTAATTCTATGAAACTTGAAAAATTTAAGTGGCTTGATAAATATATGCCTTATATAAGGAAAGAAAATATAACAATTTTGTCTGAAGAAAATAACGATTGTTCTAAAGAAAATGTAAATATTGTAAAAGCAAATTATATAAAAAATATCTTAACTGAAAATGATATTGCAATTTTAATTGATGATAATATTAATGTTTTAACTAATGCTAAAAAAATTTTAAAAGAACAAGTTTTAGCTTTACATGTTACAACATTGCTTATAAATTAATAGAAAGAAGATGATTTTATGGAAAATACTGAATTAAAAAGGAGATATGCTAACAGACACAAGGTTAAAAAGCCTGATAGTAATTTAATTTATTTATTAAAAAGTTTTGATGATGATAATTTTAAAGGAGATGTAAGTTATTACAATTTTAAAGATGCTGATATAAAAATTGTTACCCCTAAAGGAAAGTCTATTGTTGATAATAATTATAAATTGCTTGGTTTTTATGACTATAATTCTAAAATTAAGTTGTCTGCTTTTTATAATGATAATAATGAAATAATTGAATGGTATTTTGATGTGGCAAAAAATATTGGTTTTGAAAACGGATCTCCTTATGAGGATGATTTATATTTGGATGTTATTTTAAGACCTGATGGAAAAATTTTATTATTAGATGAATATGAATTAAAATCTGCTCTTGAGGAATCTAAAATTACTAAAGAAGATTTTGATCTCGCATATTTTGAAGCAAACAAATTAATGAAATTATTAGATGGCAAGGAAAATAAATTAAAAGATTTTACTGATAAATTTTTAAATTATTTCTTGAACCTTGAAAATCTATGAAAAATCAAGTATAATGTATTCGAATGAGGCACAGCCTCGTAATTTTTTTTCAAAGAAAGGACAGAAACATGACAAAAAAAAGAGTCACGTTAAAGTGTGGTATCACACCACATCCTCTTGAAAATGAGGATCTTCGGCAGATTTATTTTCTGCTGACCTATGCATGCAATAAGGCTTGCCCTTACTGCATCGAGCCAAATGTTCACTCTAATAAGTACATGAGTGAATCAGATTTTATTTTAGCAATGTCTCATGCACACGCATTAGACATGCAAACTCTCTACTTACATGGCGGTGAACCTACAGTTCATCCTAATGTAGTTCGGTTTGCAGAACTTGCTAAAGCTGATGGTTTTAAGGTCAATATGTTTACCAACGGTATTCGTATGGATGTTTTAAAACAGCTTGATGGAGTTGTTGATGAAATCCGCTTTTCATATGAACCCGGTCTTGATTTTATGTTTCAGGATCAGACCAAATGGAAATCGAGAATTAAGCTTTATATTATGGCTACTATTCCAAACTATCCGAATGAGGAAAGTTTGATGGCTGTTGTAAATAAAGCTTTGGATTTGGGTATGGGATGCAAGGTTAGAACTTTGAATCCAGTAAACCCGTATGCGTATGAAAATCAGTTCGTACCGTACCTTCATGACCACTTGCTTGAACTTCCAACAACCGAAATTTTTTGTGATGGCAATAAGGCTGCTTACAAAATGGACAATGGCGTAATTGTTCGCCTTGGTAATCTGCAGCTTAACCCTGGACATTTGAAATATAATGTCGATCCAGATGGTACTTTGCATAGCAGATTTACTCATTCTGATAAAGAAAGCATTGTTCCTTCGCATGAAATTGAGGCCAAAAAGACGCTTTTTGAGCCTTTGGTGACATATCTTAGAAACATTTAACCGTCCCACCCCTACAACTTCACTTTGAAGATGTGGGGGTTTTTCTTATAAAAATTACTTTATAGAATTTTTTAAAACTACAAAAAAAGTATTAGCCAAATTTCTTTGACTAATACTTTTTCAAATTTTTGCAATTTTTTTAGTTTTCTCAAAATTGCTTTTATATGGTCGAGGTGACAGGGATCGAACCTGCGACCTCATGGTCCCAAACCACGCGCGC
>CAJKVH010000002.1 GCA_905203305.1 uncultured Eubacteriales bacterium | reverse complement strand
GCAAGAACAGGAGCAAAAGTAAGATCAGTAATGCATACAGATGTTGAAGGAGTAAACAACAAAATATCAAGTCTTTCAGATATAAAAGCAAAAATTTCAGCAGATACAACAGGAGTGTTTAATTTAAGTAAATTAGGATATTCAACAGGATACTACTTTTTGGTCTCTCCGAGCGTAAACTACACTATCAGCGTGTTCCTTGGGAACTACGACGGCCGCGTTGGCGACATCGGCTATGGCGACTATGGGGTCCGTCCCGTAGTCTCTATGTCTGGAGTCCAAATGGAAAAAACAACAACATCAGATGGAAATATATTATGGAAAATAAAATAATAATATAAAATAACTTTTTCCGTGCGGCTTCGTGTCGCACGGAAAATTTGGAGGTAAACAAATGTCAATGTTAACAATGGTAAAAGCAATAAAACAAATACATCCAAAAGATATGGTTTTATTTAAAATGGGGAGCTTTTACCATACATATAGCAAAGATGCTTATATAATGTCATATTTATTTGATTACAAGACAAAAAAGTAGAAGAAAACTATTCTACATGTGGTTTCCCTTCAAGTAGTCTTGCTAAGAATTTAGCTAAACTAGAAGAAAAAAAGATAAATTATGTTATTGTAGATAAAAGAAACAATTATGAAGATGATGAAAAGTCAGATAATAAAAATTTAAATAGATATGATGAAATATTCGAAAAGGCATATATATATGTAAAAATAAAAAACAGAATAGAAAATATTTATCAAGAATTAATAAGAGATATTGAAAATCCAAAGATAAAGGAAAAAATTTCAAAAATAGAAGATGTAATATATGAAAGAAGAAAAATTTAAAATAATACAATTCATAAGAGAATTTTTAGTAAAAATAGATAAGGAATTAGACAATTTTCCGAAAAAAGATATAGAAATAAAAAATAGAATAAGAAGCAATAGTTTTGATCTATTAGAAATTTCATATATGGCAAATACAACAAGTAATGAAAAATTAAAAAAAGAATTGTTAGAAAAGGCTATTGCAAAAATTAAAGTAATAGATTTTGTGTTAAATTTATCGTATGATAAGCAGATAATAACAAATAAAAAATATTTAAAATTAGGATTAAAAATGGATGATATAATAAAATATACATCAGGTTGGCTAAAGAAAATGAGCTGACAAGCAGGGCATAGTTGTCTGGTTGGCCTCTCCGAACGCAAGCAACTCTAACAACGTGTACAATGTGAACTACAACGGCAACGTTAACAACAACAACAATAACAACAATGGGGTCCGTCCCGTAGCTTCTAAAAAACTGTGGTATGATAGACAAAATGTTATCATAGAGAAGTTTTAGAAACAAACTATGTCCTTTATTTTTAAAATATAAAATAAAATTAGATAAACACATTTGTTAGTAGATATTATCGAAAGGGAGTGTGTTTTAGTACTAATTTTTAGGGAGCAAGTAAGCTCCCTTTTTATATTAATTTTTTTCTGTTATTACTTAAACTCTCATAGCTAATCAAAGTGCATGCTAAACTATTTAAATGTATTTTTTCGTTTTTATATAAATATCTTTTTTTCTTTAATTTTCGTCTAACATCTCTGTATTTAGAATAATTTCCATATTTGTTCCTACCAAGAAAAATAAAATTATTATTGCATTTAAAAAGTCTAGTTTTGTTATTAAGACGAAGTTTTTCTTTTTCAAGAAATTTTTTTAACTCATTTAGACAATATTTTAAATATTGTTTAGAAGGATGAAATAATAAAAAGTCATCTTGATATCTAACATAATATTTTATTTTCAGTTTTTCTTTAATAAAGTGATCCATATCATTCAAATAAAAAATGGCAAGAATTTGGCTTGTCATAGAACCAATATTTAAACCATGTTTTTCACTGTCAATAATATCAAAAACAATTTTTAATGCATCTTTATCTTTTATTCTTTTTGAAACTTTTTCCTTTAATATATCTTGACCTATACTTGAAAAAAACTTACTAATATCACATTTTAAAATATAATATTCTTTATATTTAATTTTACATTTTCTAGTATATTCATTAAAAAGTCTAATACCTTCTTTTGTACCAAGATTTTTTCGACTTGCAACATTAACATCTAAAAGACAAGGCATAAGTGCAGTGTGAAGTATATATCTTGCAACAAGATGGTTTATAGTTTTATCTTGCATTCCTTGACTTGCGATTTTCCTTTCTTTAGGCTCGTATATTGTAAACCTTGTAAATGGCCCAGGAACATAAGCTCTTCTTTTTAAAATAGCATATATTCTCGCAATATATATACATTTGTATTCTTTGTATTTGTCAACTTTATTTTTATTTTGTGTGTTTTTACAAACTTCGTCATAAGCAGAAATAATGTTGTCAATTTTATAAATATTTTCATATAAATTATTTTTCATTTTCATAAATAAATTATACAAATAATTTGAATAATTGCAACACTTATGGTAGTATTTTTTTTCTTGAAATGTTTTAGTAAATATGTTATTATAGATCAGTATTTTTTCAAACTTATTTAAATCAAAAAAATATTAAATTCAAAATATTAAAATCAAAAGGAGAAGTGATAAATCATAAAAGACACACAATTATTAAATCCAAAATTAGATTATGTATTCAAGCGAATTTTCGGGTTCAAAGGAAATGAATCAATAACACAAAATTTTATAAGTTCAATATTAAAAGAAGAGGTAACGGATGTAACTTTAGATTGTAATACCATTTTGCCAGAAGATGTATTAGACGATAAAATCGGAATATTAGACATAAAAGCTAAAATTAATAATTCAATTAATTGTGATATAGAGATGCAAGTCGTAGATAGGAAAAACATAGAAAAAAGAGTGCTATTTTATTGTAGTAAAATGTATGTTCAAAGCTTATCATCTGGTCAAGATTATTCGAAATTAGAAAAGTCTATCACAATTTTATTAACTGATTATGAAATCAAAAGTTTAAAAGAAATTAAAAAATATATGACAAAATGGAATATTAGAGAACAAGACTATGGAAACATTATCTTGACAGATGCAATGGAAGTTTATATAATAGAATTACCCAAGTTTGAGAAATATAAAACTGGTTCAACATTAGATCCTTGGGTTAAATTTATAAAGGATTCGAAGGTGATAGATATGTCTAATAAAGAAATAAAAAAAGCCAAAAAAGTACTAGAAGAAATAAGTCAAGATGGAAAAGAAAGATATCTTGCTGAATTACGAGAAAAATATATTATGGATCAAAAAGCAATTGAGGATGCTGGGTATGATAAAGGACTAAATGACGGAATTGCTAAAGGAATAACCCAAGGCAAAAAAAATAAGACTACGGAAATAGCCAAGAAGATGAAAGAACAAGGAATTGATACAAAAACAATAAAAGATATAACAGGTTTAACAATAGAAGAAATAAATAATTTATAAAAATAAAAATAAGTTTGAAGAGATAGATGAATTAATGAGGTAAAAATCATTAATTCTTTTTTTTATTTAATATTATAAAAGACAAAGAAATTATACTAATAGCATTAGTAGTAATAATAGTACTATTAATATTAGCAGGAATAAGCACCGGTGTGTTTTTATCCTGCAAAATCCACTCAAATAATTTGCAAACTAAAAAAAAAATGATATAATAAAAAGAGCAAAGAAAAACTCAAAAAAGAGGGTGAGAAAAATGAACAAAAAAATAAGAAATATAATAATAGTAATAATAATATTAGCAGTAATAGGAGTAGCTTCGTATTTGGCAATAAAATACATAAAATCAAAAGAAACAGTAGCAGAAATAAAGCCAACAGAAAACAAAACAGAAGAAAACGTATTAGTAATAGGAATGGATGGAAGTGGTAATCAAACAGAAGAGCCAGAACCTGAACCCGAGCCAGAGCCAGAACCAGAAAAAGACGCATCAACTCTAACACAAAACATATATAATATGAACACAGAAATAGGAACATTATATATCCCAAAAACAAAATTAAACACAAAAGTATATAGCAATCCAGACCCACAAAAAATGGAAAAGATGCCAGCAATTTTATACACTTCTGGAGGGTTAAATCAAAAAGGAATAACATTAATAGTAGGACATAATAGAAGAAATGGCAAAATGTTTTCAAAAAACAAAAAACTATCAGAAGGTGATGTATTCTACTTTACAGATTACGAAGGAGTAGAAAAAGAATATACAATATACTCAAAATTTATAACAACCTCAGATGATACATCATTTTTAAACACAAATGTAGATGGGCCTACAATAGCATTATCATGTTGTACAGATGCAAGTGATGATAATAGAATAATAATATTAGGAAGAGCAGAATAATATGGAAAAAAAGAAAGTACTTTTTATATCAAGCACAGGTGGACATTTAAATGAGTTATTACAATTAAGTCCACTATTTGAAAAATATGATTATCATATAATAACAGAGAAAGACAAAACAAATGAATATTTAAAAGAAAAATATGGAAAAAGAGTAAAATATTTACCATATGGCACAAGAAGTCATTTATTAAAATACATATTCATATATTTTTATTTAATATTAAAAACAATATATTTATATTTTTTAATAAGACCAAAGGTTATAATAACAACAGGAACACACACAGCAGGACCAATGTGTTATTTAGGAAAAATATTTGGAAGTAAAATAATATATATCGAAACATTTGCAAACATAAATAAAAAAACTGCAACTGGAAGATTAATATATCCAATTGCAGATTTATTTATAGTGCAATGGGAAGAAATGTTAAAACTCTATCCAAAGGCAGTATATAAAGGACAAATCTTTTAAGTAAAGAAGGGAAGAATATGATATTAGTATTATTAGGAACACAGCATAATGAATTTACAAGGTTATTACAAGAAATAGATGAATGTATAAAAAGCAAAAAAATAGATGAAGAAGTAATTGTACAAGCGGGATTTACTAAATATGAAAGTAAAAAAATGAGGATTTTTGATATGATTCCCAAACTAGATTTGGACGAATTTGTAGAAAGAGCAGATTTAGTAATAACACATGGTGGAGTAGGTTCAATTATAATGGCACTAAACAAAAACAAAAAAGTTATAGCAGTACCTAGATTACATGAATATGGAGAGCATGTAAATGATCATCAAAGACAAATAATAAAAGTATTTAGTGAAAAAGGATATTTAATAGGAGTTCAAAATGTAGAAGATATGCCAGAGGCATTAAAAGATATAAAAACTTTTGTACCTAAAAAATATGAAAACAATAATCACGAAATGCTAAATTATATAGAAAACTTTATAGCAAATATTTAAAAATGGATGTGAAGATTAATGGAAAATGAAAACATAAGTAGTCCAAATGTTACAAATGTGCAAGAAGAGAGATTAGAAAAGACATTAAGACCTCAAACATTAGAAGAATACATTGGGCAAGCAAAAGTAAAAGAAAGTATGAAAATATATATAGAAGCGGCCAAAAAAAGAAATGAGCCGCTTGATCATTGTCTGTTTTATGGACCTCCAGGACTTGGAAAAACTACAATTTCTGGGATAATTGCAAATGAAATGCATTCAAAAATAAGAATAACATCAGGACCAGCAATTGAAAAGCCAGGAGATTTAGCAGGAATTTTAACTAGCTTAGAAGAATATGATGTTTTATTTATTGATGAAATTCATAGATTAAGCAAAGTTGTAGAAGAGATTCTATATCCAGCTTTAGAAGACTTTGTTTTAGATATAACAATAGGAAAAGGACCAGAGGCAAAATCAATAAGACTAGATTTACCTAAATTTACTCTAATAGGAGCAACAACAAAAGCAGGATCTCTTACAACACCTTTAAGAGATAGATTTGGAATTGTACAAAAATTAGAATTATACTCAGTTGAAGATTTAAGTACAATAATAAAGAGATCAAGCAAAATTTTAGGTGTGGAAATAGATGATGATTCTAGTATGGAAATTGCAAGAAGAGCAAGAGGAACACCAAGAATTGCAAATAGACTTTTAAAAAGAGTAAGAGACTTTTCACTTGTATTATCAGATGGAAAAATAGATTTAAAAATTGCAAAATATGCATTAAATCAACTAGAAATAGATGAACTAGGTTTAGAAGAAGTTGATAGAAAAATGTTAAATATGATGATTGTACAATATTCTGGAAGACCAGTAGGAATAGAAGCATTAGCAGCATCACTAGGTGAAGAAATAGATACAATAGAAGATGTATATGAACCATATTTATTACAGATAGGCTTTATTGCAAGAACACCAAAAGGAAGAATGGTACTTCCACCAGCTTATGAACATTTAGGATATGACTATCAAACAAAAATGTATTAAAAAAGGAGTAAAAAAATGAAGTTATTAATGCATACATGTTGTGCACCATGTAGTGTATATTGTATAGACGAATTAAGAGAGGAAAATATAGAACCAACTGTATATTGGTTTAATCCAAATATCCACCCATATATGGAATACAAAGCAAGAAGAGATTGCTTAAAAGAATACACAAAGAGCATAAATGTAAATGCTATATTTGAAGAAAATTATGGTTTAGATGATTTTTGCAAAAATGTAGTAAACAACTTAGATACAAGATGTCAAGATTACTGCTATCCAGTAAGATTAGAGCAAACAGCAAAGTATGCAAAAGAAAATGGGTTTGACGCTATAACTACAACCTTACTGGTTAGTCCATATCAAAAACATGATATTATTCACAGTTTAGGAGATAAAATAGCTAAAGAATATGGGATTGAGTTTTTATATAGAGATTTTAGAGTTGGATTTAGAGAAGGACAGGCTAAAGCAAGAGAGCTTGGCCTTTATATGCAAAAGTATTGTGGATGTGTATTTTCGGAAGAGGATCGATATGCTAAACAGATAGAAAGAGACTTGAAGATTAATATTAAATATGATACAATTATGTAAATCACATTTTCAGGAGGTATCAATATGAAAATAATAGAAAACACAACAGAAATCCGGATTCAAAAGGGATCATTAGTAGTTATGGCTGGATTACAAGGAGCTGGTAAAACCTTTTTTGCTGACAAGCACTTTGACCAAGAAAATATTATTTGTAATGATAGAATTTTCTGGGAGCAGTTTAAAAAGTCAGGAAAGAAAGACATGAAAGCTAAAAAAGATTATGATGAAATATACGATATGACACAAGAGCTTATGGCACAAATGATAGAAGATTATAGTAAAGAAAAAACATATACTGTATTAGATTCTGTCGGTTATTTGTTTAAAGAAAGAATAGGATTTTTGTATGAAATGAAAAGCTTATTCAAAAATATTGTATTGATTGTAATCAATCCTGATTTTGAGGTTATATATAAACAACTTCAAGAACGGGAAAAAGAGCTGAAAACAACTAAAGCAAGGGTAGGACTGGTAGCTCCGGATCGCTTTATAATGTGTGCCAACAGGTACATTTTGGAAGAGCAGATAAAGGATAGGAGGATTGGGTACAAGACAAATTTGACTTATATTGTCAGAGATGTAAATAACGTCAAAGTTTCTATTGACACCATGTAACAATTTAATAATTTTTACATTATATCTCCAGCTAAAAATGGCTGGAGATATAAAAGTATAAAAGAAAATAAGGAAAGGATTTTTTATTATGAAAGATGAAAGAATGGTAAAACTAGCAAATAATTTGCTTACATATTCAGTAAATATACAAAAAGGCGAAAATTTATTAATAGAAATATTAGGTGAAGATGGTTTAAATTTAGCAAAAGAAATAGCTAAAAGAGCAAAAGAATTGGGAGCAAGAGTATATTTTAATATAATAGATTATCAATTACTAAGAACGACATTGGAGAATGCAGAAAAAGAACAAATAGAATTATATGGAAAAATGGATGCTGAAAGAATGAAAAAAATGGATGCATATATTGGAATTAGGGCAACAAATAATATATCGGAAATGAACGGTTTATCCAAAGAAACAATGGAATTATATAATAAATACTATATGGAACCAGTTCATTTTAACGAAAGAGTAAAAAATACAAAGTGGTGTATTTTAAGATATCCAAATGCATCTATGGCACAAATGGCAAAGATGAATTTAGATGAATTCGAAGAATATTTCTTTAATGTATGTAATTTAGATTATGCAAAAATGTCAAAAGCTATGGATAATTTGAAAGAACTAATGAATAGAACAGATAAAGTTCGCATTATTGGAGAAGGTACAGATTTAAAATTTAGTATAAAAGGAATACCAGCAGAAAAATATATGGGAACATTTAATATTCCAGATGGAGAGGTTGCATCTGCCCCTGTAAGAGATAGTGTAAATGGATATATTACATATAATACAGAAACAACATATAATGGAATGACATTCAATAATATAAGATTTGAATTTGAAAATGGAAAAATAGTCAATGCAACATCAAATAATACTAAAGAATTAAATAAAATTTTGGATACAGATGAAGGAGCAAGATATATTGGAGAATTTGCATTCGGATTAAATCCGTATGTAGAAAGACCAATAGGAGATACTCTTTTTGATGAAAAAATAAAAGGAAGCTTTCATTTTACACCAGGTACTGCATTAGAAGAAAGTGATAATGGAAATAGATCAAGTATTCATTGGGATATAGTAAATATTCAAAGACCAGATTATGGTGGTGGCGAAATTTATTTTGATGATGTTTTAATAAGAAAAGATGGACGATTTGTTTTAAAAGAATTAGAGAGTCTAAATCCAGAAAATTTAATATAAAATACATAAACTAGGTAGCATTTAAAAGCTATCTAGTTTTAATTTTAAAAAAAATATTATGTATACAGATAAGCAGATATATTGATAAATAAAATATTTAGAAATTTGTAGCAATACTGAAAAAAATATGATATAATTCAAATTATGCAAAAAATAGAAAAGAAGGAATGAAATGAGCAAAATATACAAACAAATAAACAAATCAGAAACAGAAACAACAATAAATGTGCTATATGATGAAAAAATAATTTCAATATACACAAATAAGGTAGATCTACAAAGAAAACTAAATAAGATGATAGGCGAACCTTCAAAAGAATATAAAATAAAAAGAAGCATAGTAGGAAGCACATGGGAAATATCATTAGATGATAAAGCAAAAATTCAAAAAGTAATATTAAAAGCAAATATATATGAATTATAAAAGGATGTGAATAATATGTATAAAAGTGTATACAAGTCACCAATAGGAACAATAAATATGAGAAGTGATGGAGAATATTTAACTGGGCTTTGGTTTCCTCACTCAAGAGACGAAAAGAAACATGATTTTGAATATGAACAAAAAGATTTAAAAATCTTTGATGAAACAAAAAAATGGTTAGATATATATTTTAGCGGAAAAAATCCGGATTTTTTGCCAAAATATAAACTTGAAAATTTAACACCATTTAGAAAACAAGTTATAGATATATTACTTAAAATATCTTATGGGACAACTATAACATATAAAGACATAGCAGAAGAAATAGCAAAGAAAAATGGCAAAAAAAAGATGTCAGCACAAGCAGTAGGAGGAGCAGTTGGATGGAATCCAATATGTATTATTATTCCATGCCATAGAGTTGTTGGAACAAATGGATCTCTTACAGGATATGGTGGGGGAATAAGAAAGAAAATAATGCTTTTAGATTTTGAAAATGTTGACATGAAGGATTTTATTTTACCATTAGATGGTTCAGTATGGGAGTAAAAATGGAAAAAGAAAACAGATGCAAATGGTGTAATATGAAAAATCCACTATATATAAAATATCATGATGAAGAATAAAAAAACTAAGGAGGAATAAAAATGTTATTATCAATATTATTAATAATTATAGGGTTTGTACTGTTAATTGTTGGTGCAGACTTATTAGTTGATGGAGCAAGCGGCATAGCAAAAAAATTTCACATACCAGAAATAATAATAGGTTTAACAATTGTATCAATAGGTACATCTATGCCTGAATTATTTGTAAGTATTACATCTGCTTTAGAAGGTCATTCTGATATGGCAATAGGAAATGTAATTGGAAGCAATTTAAGCAACTTATTACTTATTTTAGGTTTGTCTACAATGATAAAACCAGTAGTATTTCAGAAAGAAACAAGATTATATGAAATACCAATGTGTTTAGCATCTACTTTAATATTAATTCTTTTTTGTAATACAAATGCAAAAATATCAATAGGAGAATCTGCTGTTTTATTAGTATTATTTTGTATGTTTATTTTATATACAATATTTATGGCAAAAAAAGAAAGTCAAAAAAATATAGTAGAAATTGATGTAAAAGAAGAAAAGAAAAATAGTACTTTAAAAGATATAGTTTTTATAATACTTGGAATAGTAGGTTTAAAAATAGGTGGAGATTTAGCAGTTGACAATGCAGTTGTAGTTGCAAATTATTTTAATTTAAGTGAAAAACTTATAAGTTTAACAATACTTGCAATTGGTACAAGTTTGCCAGAACTTGTAACTAGTGTAACAGCAGCTGTAAAAGGAAATAGAGATATAGCAATAGGAAATATAATAGGATCAAATATATTTAATATTTTATTAATAATAGGTGTTTCATCAATGATACATCCAATTACATATAATTTGTCATATAACTTTGATATAAGTATACTTGTAATATCTACCATAATCCTTGCAATTTTTCCATTTATACCACCAAAAGACAAAATGAGTAGAGCAAATGGAGTTATATATTTTCTAATGTATTTAATGTATCTTGGATTTTTAATTAAATAAATTTTATAAAAAATAAAAGGGGCTCCAAAATGGGGCCTCTTAAGCATCTTTATAAATTCTAAGAACGGTGAACATTCCACAATTTTTAATTTGAATTTGCTTTTGGCTATCCAAATCTGCTAAAATCTGGATCTGAAGTACGGTATCCGAGTAATCCTCGCGATACTTATATACTTCAATAAAAGTTTTTACTATATCCCGGCAAGTAGAATAAGTAAGGTCTTTTTCAGACACTAAAAAGAGTATGTGTTCACCTCTTTTAAAGAATTTTAATGTTTTTATATTGCTAAAAAATTTATTCAACATAAAAAGCACTCCTTTCAGATTTTTTTGTACAATTAAATTTTAGCATACTAAAAAATGATAGTCAAATAAGAAATAAATAGAAATCACAACCATAGTACTTTTTAAATATAATATAGTAATAGCAAAATAAATTTGACTATTTTTATTTATATAAAAGGTGGTGAATTTAATGGAAGATTATGCATGCAAAAAAACTTGTAAAGCAAGCTGTATAATAGAAGTATTAATTAGTATAATACTTGGAGTAGTAACAGGAATTGTATTTTCGAGAGGTTTAATTGCAAGTGTATTTAACTTTTCTGTAGTAACATTAGTAGCAGCAGCCATTGCAATTGTAATATTTGTAGGAATGTTATTTGCATCAAAAGTTTTATGCAAATATAACAGTTTTGAAAAATGTATATGTAAAATAGGAGCATGTTTATTAACAGCAATAATTGGAACAATAATTTTTGGAACAGTAACTTTAAGTATAGAAATAGTAGTTACGTCAGTAATTTCTATATTAAGTGTAGGTTTTACAGCATTTTTCTTTATATGGATGATATTATCAATTATGTCTTTAATTTGGTGTATTATTAAAGATACATGTAATAAATAATTAGTATAAAAAATAGACTTATTATTGAATAATTCATAATAAGTCTATTTTTAAATTAAAAACAAAAACATAGCTAAATTTATTGAAAAAGAGCTAAAACTAATATATAATAGTCAAGTAAATATATGGACAATTACCATAATTTATGGTATAAAAAACAAGTAAAATCAAGAGAAGAAAGGAAAAAGTAAAATGAGTGAAAAATTAGTAAATGGAATAATAGGAGCATTTGGAGGAGTAACGGCATTAGCATTTGGAAAGGAATTATTAGTATTTATAATATCATTATTGCCAATATTAGAATTAAGAGGAGGACTACTTGCGGCAGCACTTCTTGGATTAGATCCGATACCTAGTTATATAATAAGTATAATTGGAAACTTACTTCCAATACCATTTATATTGCTATTAATAAATAAAATATTAACTTGGATGAGAAAAAGCAAACACTTTAAAGGAATTGCAGAATGGTTAGATAAAAAAGTAGAAAAACACAAAGGACAAATTGAAAAATACGGTTACCTAGGAATAGTATTATTTGTTGGAATACCACTTCCAGGAACAGGAGCTTGGACAGGATCACTTATAGCATGTGTTTTAGAAATGGACAGAAAAAAGACATTTTTAGCAGTACTTGTAGGTGTATTTTTAGCAAGCATAATAATGATGTTAGTATCATTTGGTCTTGTTGCAAGAGTAGTTGGATAATAAAAGAAAGAAGAGTTTAGGCTATGAAAAAATTTATTGAAAAAAATAAGACAAAACTAATAAGTTTAGGAATAGTTATATACTTTATATTAATTTACATATTTAGCATAAATGTAAATATTCCAGATGTATGTTTTATTGGAGCTATGGCAATTGGAATAATAGTTGTTATAGCAAATATTGACATATTAAATGAATATGAGAAAAACAAAAAAATAAATTTCAATAAATTAATTCTAGTAATTGGAATAATAGGAATTGTTTTACGAACGGTATATATTTTATATACACCATTAACAGAAAGACAACATGATTTAGAAGCTAATGTAGGGCATTTGGCATATATAGAAACAATTTATAACACAGGAAAATTGCCAGAACACAATAAATGGCAATTTTATCAACAACCACTTCATCACATAATTGCAGCAGGTTGGTTAAAAATAAATAGTATTTTTGGTGTTGATTTAAAGACTTCAGAAGAAGGAATTCAAATTTTAACAGCAATCTATTCAAGTATAATAATGGTAATAGCATATTGTATATTAAAAGAACTAAAAGTTAGTGAAAAATTAAAAGTATTAGTCATGGTAGTAATTGCAATTCATCCTACATTTATAATATTATCTGGAAGTATAAATAATGACATACTTATGTGGATGTTTACGTTTTTAGATTTATTATATTTAATAAAATGGAATAAAAATTCAAGTATGAAAAATACGGTAATTTTGGCTTTTATTACAGCTTTAATTGCACTTACAAAAATATCAGGAACTATAATTGCTATACCAATTTTATATATTTTTATTAATAAATTTTTTAAAGATTACTATAAAGAAAAAGATAAAAGAGTAATAAAAAATTATTTAATTAAATTTATAATTTTTGGAGTAATTTCATTAGGACTAGGATTATTGTTTAGTATAAGAAACATGATTTTATTTGGTCAATCAATATTTTATGTACCACAAGCAGGAATGGCAACATATTGTGGAAATAGAAGTATGTTTGATAGACTAAATATTTTTACTAAAGAATGGTTAAATATATTTTGCGATCCATATAAAGATTGTAACATTTTTGTATATTTAGTAAAAAGTTCATTATTTGGAGAATATAAGTTAAGTGGAGAAAAAATAGGAAATATTATTGCATCAATAGTATTAATTATAGCTATATTAATAATTATAATTAGTCTAGTAAATTTAGTAAAAACAATAAAAAAAGAAAAAAGTAGAGAAATAAAAATGATTATAATATTTTATTTTGTTGAAATATTTATGTATTTATATTCAAATTTAACTATGCCATTTGGTTGTACAATGGACTTTAGATATATTGTACCAACTATATTTTTGGGAATGATATTTATAGTGAACAAAATGGAAGATAAAAGTTACAATAAAGTAACTGCATTAATTACTACATTTGCTGTAGTTTCTATTATATTTGAACTAACATATATGCAATATTTATCAATATAAGGCAAGGAGGAAAATGTGAAAAAAGTAATTATAATTGGAGCAGGACCAGCGGGTTTAACTGCAGCAGATAAATTGTTAGATGAAAAAGATAAATATGATGTTATTATATTAGAAGAAACTAATGAAATAGGTGGAATTTCAAGGACAGTAAAATATAATGGAAACAGAATGGACATAGGTGGACATAGATTTTTCTCAAAAGATCAAGAAGTTATGGATTACTGGGAAGAGCTTATGCCAATTCAAGGTGTGAATTCTTTTGATGATGAAGAATTAAAAAGAGAAAAAAGCCTAAAGCTAGGAGGACCTAATCCAAATACAGAAGATGAAGTAATGCTTATAAGAACAAGAGTATCTAGGATATACTTTTTAAAGAAATTTTTTGACTATCCTGTAAGCTTAAAATGGAAAACATTAAAAAATATGGGAATAATAAGAACAATAAAAGTTGGATTTAGTTATCTAAAAGCTGTATTTTTTAAAAGAAAAGAAAATTCACTTGAAGATTTTTATATAAATAGATTTGGAAAAGAACTTTATCAAATGTTTTTTAAAAACTACACAGAAAGACTATGGGGAAGAAAAGCCTCAGAAATTTCTGCGGATTGGGGTGCCCAAAGAGTAAAAGGTGTATCTATAAAAGCAATTTTAAAAGATATGTTTAATAAAATGTTCGGAAGAAAAAATAAGGAAAATACAGAAACATCTTTAATAGAACAATTTTGGTACCCAAAATATGGACCTGGTCAATTGTGGGAAACTTTAGCAAAAAGGATTGAAAACAAAGGCGGAAAAATATTAAAAGGGTATAAAGTAGAAAAAATAAATATTCAAAATGAAAAAATAGTTTCTGTAGAATGTGAAGTAAATGGGGAAAAAGTAGAGATAAAAGGAGATATATTTATATCTTCAATGCCAGTAAAAGATCTAGTATGTGGATTTAGTGGTGAAGAAATTCCAAAAGATATGTTAGAAATTGCAAAAGGTTTACCTTATAGAGATTTTATGACAGTAGGATTACTTGTTAATAAACTAGATTTAAAAAACGAAACAAATATTCCAACACTTGGAAATATTGTCCCAGATTGTTGGATATATGTACATGAACCAGAGGCAAAGTTGCTTAGAATACAAATATTTAATAACTGGTCTCCATATATGGTAAAAGATCCTAAAAATACAGTATGGATAGGATTAGAATATACTGTAGAAGAAAACGATAAATATTGGAATATGGAAGACAAAGAATTTATAGATGTTGCATCAAACGAATTAATCAAAATGGGTATAATAAAAAAAGAAAATATTTTAGATTCTCACAGAGAAAAAATCAAAAAAGCATATCCAGCATATTTTGATACATATTCAAGAATGGATGATTTAATAAAATATTTAGATAAATTTGATAATTTATATTGTATAGGAAGAAATGGACAGCATAGATACAATAATATGGATCATTCAATGGCCACAGCATTTGAAGCAGTAAAAAATATAAAAAATAATATAAAAGATAAAGCAAATATATGGAATGTAAATACAGAAAAAGAATATCATGAAGAAAAAAAGGCATAAAAGGTAACATGAGAAAGGATTGAGAAAAACAGTGAAAAAAAGACTTCTATTAATAGACGGAAATAGTATAATGAATAGAGCATTTTATGGAATAATGGGAAGTAAAATGTTAATGACAAAAGATGGAAAATATACTAATGCGGTATATGGATTTTTAGCAATTTTATTTAAAAACTTAGAAGATTTAAATCCAGATTATATTGCAGTATCATTTGACTTAAAAGCAAAAACAGCAAGACACAAGTTATATGAAGCATATAAGGCAAACCGTCATGGAATGCCAGAAGAACTTGCAGATCAAATGCCTGTTATAAAAGATGTTTTAAGAGCAATGAATATTGACATAGTTGAGAAAGAAGGCTATGAAGGAGATGACATTTTAGGAACATTAAGCAAGTATGGAGAAAAACAAGGCTTAGATGTTACAATCCTTTCAGGAGATAGAGATACTTTTCAACTTGCAAGTGATAACATAACAATTAGAATACCAAGAACAAAACAAGGAAAAACAGAAGTAGATGATTATGATAGGCAAAAAGTTTTAGAAGAATATGGGGTTGAGCCAGAAGCATTAATAGAAGTAAAAGGTTTACAGGGGGATTCATCAGATAATATTCCTGGAGTTCCAGGAATAGGACCAAAAACAGCAATTAACTTAGTGAAAAAATATGGTACAATTGAAAATCTATATAAAAAAATAGAGCTTGGAGAAGATGACTTAAAAGGTAAACAAAAAGAATCAATTGTAAATAATAAAGAAATGGCTTTAATATCTAGAACACTTGGAGAAATCAATACAAATGTGCCATTAGATGATACTTTAGAAAATTTAAAAGTAGAAGAATGGGATAAAGAAAAGGTTTTAGAAATATTTAAGGTTTGTAATTTTAAAAGATATATAGAAAGATTTGACCTAGAAAATCAAGAAAACAGCGGAGAAAAGAAAGATATTGAAAACTTATTTAAAATAAATTCTGATATAGAAATAAAAGAAGCAAAAGAAAAAATAGAAAAATTAGATAAATTAGTATTTTACTTAGGACTAGAAGAAAATGAAAATAAAGAAAATATAATAAAACAAGATATAAATTCAATTTCAATATATAATTACGAAGAAAATGAAGTTTATTATATAAAAAATGAAGAAAATGAATTTAATACATTTTTAAAAGAAATATTTGAAAATGAAAAATTAGAAAAAGTAGGATATGAACTTGGAAGAACATATATTTTATTAAAACAAATTGGAATCGATATAAAAAATATGAAATATGATGTAACAGTTGCAAGTTACATTTTGGACCCAACAGAAGGAAAATATTTAATTGATAATTTAGTTTTAAAATATTTAGAATTAGATATAAATGAGTATTTAGAAAAAAATGGGGCATCAGGTGATTCAAAACAAATAACATTATTTGATTCTAAAGAAAATAAAGTAGATATTACTAAAATAAAAACAGCATTTTATGTGTATTCAGTATTTGAACTATCAAAAGTACTTACAGAAAAATTAAAAGAAATAGATGGAGTAGAATTATTCCAAAAAATAGATATGCCAACAGTAGAAGTATTAGCTAATATGCAATGGAACGGAATGCATATAGAAGAAAACAAATTGGTAGAATTTGGAGAAAATTTAAAAGATGGAATAGATCTATTAACAAATGAGATTTACAATCTAGCAGGAGAAGAATTTAATATAAATTCTCCAAAACAATTAGGAATAATATTATTCGAGAAATTAGGATTACCTTCAAAGAAGAAAACAAAAAATGGGTATTCAACATCAGAAGATATATTGGAAAAATTGGTAAATGAATCACCAATTATAGAAAAAATACTAGAATATAGAAAGCTTTGTAAATTAAACTCAACATATGTAGAAGGAATGAAACCATATATAAATCCAAAAACAAAAAGGATTCATTCATTTTTTCATCAAACAATAACAGCAACAGGAAGAATAAGTTCAACAGAACCAAACCTTCAAAATATTCCAACAAGAATGGAACTTGGAAAGAGACTAAGAAAAGTTTTTGTACCAGATGATGGAAAAGTATATATAGATGCAGATTATTCACAAATAGAACTAAGAGTATTAGCTCATCTTTCAAAGGACAAGCACATGATAGAAGCATTTAATAATGGAGAAGATATACACAAACAGGCAGCATCAAAAGTATTACATAAGCCTATAGATGAAGTAACAAAAGAAGAAAGAAGTAGTGCAAAAGCAGTAAACTTTGGAATAGTATATGGAATTAGTGATTTTGGCCTAGCATCACAACTTGGAATAAGTAGAAAAGAAGCAAAAGCATATATAGAACAATACTTAGAAGAATATTCAGGAGTAAATAACTATATGCAAAATATAGTAGAAGAAGCAAAAGAAAAAGGATATGCCGTAACTTTATTTGGAAGAAGAAGATATATAAAAGAATTATCATCAAGCAATTACATGGTAAGAGAATTTGGAAAGCGTGCAGCAATGAATACTCCAATTCAAGGAACAGCAGCAGATATAATGAAAATAGCAATGATAAAAGTGCATGATGAATTACAAAAACAAAACCTGAAAGCCAAAATAGTTTTACAAGTACATGATGAAATGATGATAGAAGCTCCAATAGAGGAAAAAGAAAAAGTAAAGAAAATACTAAAAGAAAACATGGAATCAGCAGCAGATTTTGAAGTTCCATTAGTAGCTGAAATTTCAGAAGCAAACAGCTGGTATGATTGTAAATAGCATTTGAAAATTTCCATTTCCCATTTGGGGACGGAGATTAAATGGGAAATCCCCTAGAATCTCCGTCCCCAAATGGGAATGGGAAAGTGGAAAATAATGAGAAAGGAGACAAATTTGATAAAACTAGTAAAAAAAATAGTTATATTAATAATATTAGTAATAATAGGGTTGTCAATTTGTAACAAAATAGATTTAAAAAACATAAGAAATCAAATAATGATGAAAATATATAAATTAGAATATTCAGAATATGTAAAAAAATATGCAAAAGAATATGATGTTGATAAATATTTAATTTTTGCAATAATAAAAGCAGAAAGCAATTTTGATCAAGATGCAGTTTCTCATAGAGAAGCAAAAGGATTAATGCAGCTTATGTATTCAACAGCAGAAGAAATAGCTAAAAAAGTGAATGTGGACTTAAATGAAGAAAACATTTTGAAACCAGATATAAATATAAATTTAGGAACTAAATATATATCAATGCTAATTCAAAAGTATGGTAATATTAATTTAGCATTAGCAGCATACAATGCAGGAAGCGGAAATGTAGATGGATGGATTGAAAAAGGAACATTAAAAGAAGATGGATCAGATATTGAAAACATACCTTTTACAGAAACGAATAATTATGTAAGAAAAATTTTGAGAGATTATGAAATTTATAAAAAACTATATGAGGAAAAATAAATATATTCCAAAGGTGAGAAAATGAAAGAAAAAGTAAAGAATTGGTTAAAAAAAAATAAAATAAACATTTTAATATGTTGTATTTTTTTAGTAGGATTTTTAGTAAGAACAGTTGGAATTACAAAATATCCAAATGGATTTAATTGTGATGAAGCATCAATTGGATATGAAGCATATTCGGTAGCAAATTATGGAATAGATAGAAATGGAAATTCATGGCCAGTTTTTTTAGAAGCATGGGGAAGTGGTCAAAATGCACTATATATGTACATAATAATGCCATTTGTGAAATTATTTGGATTAAATGTTCTTAGTGTAAGGCTTCCAATGGCAATAATTGGGTGCATATCACTAATTGTGATGTATTTGTTGCTAAGAAAAACTTGTAGCAAAAAAACAGCTATAATAGGACTTGCCTTTTTTGCAATATGTCCGTGGCATATAATGAAAAGTAGGTATGGACTAGAATCAAATGTATTTCCAGATTTAATACTACTTGCAGTATATATTTTTATAAAAGGATTATATGATAAAAAGAATTTATATATATATATTTCAGCAATATTTTTTGGATTATGTGCATACGCCTATGGAACGTCGTATTATTTTTTACCGGTATTTTTAATTCCATTATTATTTATTTTAATAAGAAAAAACAAAATAAATATAAAACAAGCCATAATATTTTTAGCAATAGTATTTATTATTTCACTTCCAATAATACTTATGCTTGTTATAAATACATTTGATTTAGATCCAATAAAAATAGGATTTATTACAATTCCAAGACTTGAAGATAATAGATATGAATATTTAACAGTATTATCATCTGAAAATATTATAAGCACACTGTTTACAAATTTTAAAGAAGCAGGAAAAATGTTAATAATGCAAAATGATGGATTTTGCTCAAATACATTAGAGTTTTATGGAATAATTTATATTTTTTCACTTCCTATAACAATAATAGGATTAATAAAAAGTTTTAAGAAAAAAGACGATATAAATTTAGTTTTTAATATATGGTTTGTAGTAGCGTTTTTATTAATGTTTATATGTGAGCCAAATATAAATAGAATGAATATAATATATATTCCAATGATTTATTATACAATAATTGGAATTGAAGAATTAGATAGCACATTAAAATGGTGCGGATATGTATTATTAATTATATATTTATATTCATTTATATCATTTGTAATAGATTATGAAAATACCGATTTTACTGAAACATATACATTTGTGGAAAATGCAGAAAATGTAATAAAATATACAAAACAAGCAAAAGCTGATAAAATTTATTTTGATTATTGTATTAAAGAGCCATATATTTATATTTTGTTTTATAATAAAGAGAATCCATATGAATTTATTAGAACAAGAAAATATAAAAGAGGACGAAAAGAATTTAATTCATTAATAGAATTTTCAAATTATGTATTTTTTCTTCCAGAAGAATTAGATGAAAGTGAAAATAATTTATATGTAATGAAAAAAGAAAAAGAAAATAAATATCATGTAGATGAAGCAAAATGGAAGGAAATTTATATAGATGATTTTGTTGTTATAGAAAGAAGATAGGAAGTGGTAAAAATTGGAAGCACCAGAGGTTACAGAAATAAAAGCTAATTGTAATAACAAAGAATATGTATTAAAAGCAGTTGGAGGACAAGGAAAATTATTAGAATGGGCATCAGATGAACTAAGAGATGACGAAGAAGTAGTAAAAACAGCACTTGAAAATGATGGTGAAGCTATGGAATTTGCAAGTGATAGACTAAAAGATGATAAAGATTTAATGTTACTTGCAATAAAAGGTGCACCTTGGACAGCATGTTATGCATCAGATAGACTAAGAGGAGATAAAGAGATAATTTTAGAAAGTGTAAAAACATATGGACAAACATTATATTTTGCAAGTGAAGAGCTAAGAGATGATTATGATGTGGTAAAAGCAGCAGTAAGCAATAAAGGGATAATAGTAAAATATGCAAGCTTTAGATTAAGGGATAATGAAGAAATAGCAAGAATTGCAGTTGAACAAAATAAAGTTGCAATACATTATTTAAGTGAAAGAATGAAAAAATTAATAGAAGTATAAATAGAATGAGGACAAACTCGTTCTATTTTTTTATTTTATGAATAAAATAGGACAAAGGTAAAAGAAAGGAGACATGATTTATGTGGCATGAAAAAAGCAAATATGAAATTGAAAGGGAGCTGGGGACAAATATAAATTATGGACTAACATCTAAAGAGGTAGAAAGAAGAAAACAAATATATGGGTTAAATAAGCTAAAAGAAAAAAAGAAAGAAAATATATTTTTAAGATTTATAAAACAATTTAATGACTTTATGATAATTATACTAATAATTGCATCAATAGTTTCTGCTGCTATATCATATGTACAAGGAGAAAATGATTATATAGATTCTATAATAATAATAGCAATTGTAATAATAAATGCTTTAATGGGACTAATACAAGAAGAAAAAGCTGAAAAATCAATAGAAAGCTTAAAAAAATTAACACCTAAAATGACTAAAGTTATAAGAGATTCTAAGAAAATAGAAGTTTTAGCAGAAGAGCTAGTGCCAGGGGATATAATAGAATTATCAGATGGAAATTATGTACCTGCTGATTGTAGAATAATAGAAGAATTTAATTTAAAAATAGAAGAATCAAGTTTAACAGGAGAAACAGAGCCAGTAACCAAAACAAAAGAACAAATAAAAGAAAAAAATATTTCACTTGGTGATATGAAAAATATGGGATTCATGGCAAGTACAGTCGTAAGTGGAAGAGGAAAAGCAATAGTTACAGAAACGGGAATGACTACAAAAATTGGAAAAATAGCAGATATGATAATAGAAGATGTAGCTCCAGAAACACCTATACAAAAAAAGTTGGGAGAAGTTGGAAAACTACTGGGAATAGTATGTTTAGCAATATGTGGAATAATATTTGTCATAGGAATTATAAAAAAAATAGATCCTATACAAATGTTTATGACATCAGTTGGATTAGCAGTTGCCGCAATACCAGAAGGACTACCAGCAATTGTTACAATAATGCTATCAATAGGTGTTACAAAAATGGCTAACAAAAATGCTATAATAAGGAAACTACCAGCTGTGGAAACATTAGGAAGCAGTAATGTAATATGTTCTGATAAAACAGGAACATTAACACAAAACAAAATGACAGTTGTAAAATTAGTATCACAAAATGAAAAATTTTTATTGGAATTAGGCTCTATGTGCACAGATTGTTTGGTAAAAGAAGATGAGGGAATAAAAATTGCTGTAGGAGAACCAACAGAAGCAGCAATTGTAAACAAAGCGTTAAGCGAAAATATAAACAAAGAAAAATTATATAGAGAAAATAAAAGGATAGGGGAACTACCTTTTGATTCAAACAGAAAAATGATGACAACTGTACATAGAAATTTAGAAGGATATATAAGCATAACAAAAGGAGCGCCAGATATTTTAATTAATAAGTGCAGTAAAATATTAGAAAATGGGAAAATAGAAGAAATGACAGAAGATAAAAGAAATTTAATAAAAAAAGAAAATGAAAAAATGGCAAACGAAGCATTAAGAGTAATTGCGGTTAGTTATAGAAAAATGGATTATTTTCAAAAATTAACATTTGACTTAGAAGAAAATATGATTTTTGTTGGATTAATAGGAATGATAGATCCTCCGAGAAAAGGAGTAAAAGAAGCAGTAGAAACATGCAAAAAAGCTGGTATAAAAACTGTAATGATAACAGGAGATCATATAGCAACTGCATCTGCAATAGCAAAAAAATTAGGAATTCTAAAGGTAGGAGAAAAAGCAGTAACAGGAAATGAATTAAATAATATGAGTGATTTAGAATTAGAAAAAAATATTTCAAGTTATTCAGTATTTGCAAGAGTAACACCAGAACATAAAGTCAGAATTGTAAAAGCTTGGCAGAAAAGTGGAAATGTTGTTGCAATGACTGGAGATGGAGTAAATGATAGCCCAGCATTAAAAAATGCAGATATTGGAATTGCAATGGGAAAGGGAGGTACTGATGTTGCAAAAAATGCATCAGATATGATTTTAGCAGATGATAATTTTGTAACTATAATAGAAGCGGTAAGACAGGGAAGAAGAATATATGACAATATAAAAAAAGCAATTCACTTTTTGATTGCGACAAATATTGGAGAAATAACAACAATTTTTGTTGGTTTAGTTTCAGGAATGGAATCACCTTTGCTTGCAATTCAGCTTTTATGGATAAATTTAGTTACAGATTCATTCCCAGCAATAGCATTAGGTTTAGAAAAAGAAGAAAAAGATATAATGAATAGAAAGCCTAGAAATTCGAATGAAAGTATATTTGCAAATGGATTATGGCAAAAAATTATTACAGAAGGTATAATGCTAGGATCTTTAACATTATTCTCTTTTTCATTAGGAACAAGATTATTTGGACTAACAGTTGGAAGAACAATGGCTTTTGTTTCATTAGGACTACTTGAATTAGTACATAGCTTTAATATAAAAACAGAAGAATCAATATTTAAAACAGGAATATTTGAAAATAAATACCTAATAGGAAGTTTTATATTAGGAACATTACTTCAAGTTATAGTTGTTATAGTTCCATCATTGGCAAAAATTTTTGAACTAGTTCCATTAAATTTTGTGCAATGGATCTATACTATTTTGATTTCTATTATGCCGATATTTATTATAGAAGTACAAAAAATGTTTAAAGAAAAATCAGATAGTAAAAATCTATATTTAAATTCAAAAAATAGTATAAATTATTAAAGGCGAATATTGTAATTGATTTATTGGTATGCTAAAATACAAATAAAAAGTAAAAAAAATATATATAAAAACGCAAAATTCGACAAATTATGCAAGATTTTTTAGATATAATAATTGGGGTGAAAAATGATGGAAAAATTTTACAATAAATCAATGAAGATGATAAGGGAGTTAGACATAAAGTCAGAAGAAGAATATAATAAGTTATTAAAAAATTTTTTGATTTTATCATCAGAAAGCCTAAAATATATATGCCAAACTAGAGATTTTAATAAGATAATTGAGATGGCCAAAAGAAATAATTAAGATAATATTTGAATGAATATGAGAAAAAATAAAAAAGCCGTAAAATTAACTAAGATTACGGCTTTTTAGCTTGGCAGGAGTAGAAGGACTCGAACCCTCACAGGCGGTTTTGGAGACCGATGTGCTACCATTGACACTATACTCCTATAAAAATTACTTAAATATAATAACATAAAAAAATAAATAATACAATACATTTTTGAAAAAAATACAAAAAAACGGTTCCTTAATTCAAGAAAACCGTTTTTTATTAAACTAGCAGCATCCGCCTCTATTTCCACCGCAACAGCAGAAAATAAGAAGAATAAGAATTATGATCCAGCAGCAATCATCGCCAAATCCGAATCCGCAACCGCATCCACCTCTATTTTCAGGCATAATATTTCACCACCTTTCAACATAAAAACATTAAGTATTAACAGCAACTTTGATTAGAACCTAGGTTACTTGAGTAACCTCTATTTCCACATCCGCCGCAGAAAAGGAGTAAGAAAAGAATAATGAACCAAAGAATTTCATCATTATTACAGCACATATAAAAAACCTCCTTGTATAAGAATTTTTTGTTTTTACCTTTCGTATGCTATATAATATGAAACAAAAAAAATTGTGTTACAGCAGTTGAAAACATAAATTTTTAATGATATAATTTTTTCGATATGAAATATTTGATGATACTTTATATCAGTGAAACTGAAAGGATGAAATTATATGGGAAACATAGTATTATTAGATGATTTAACAATAAACAAAATAGCTGCAGGAGAAGTTATAGAAAGACCAGCATCAGTAATAAAAGAAATGGTAGAAAACTCAATAGATGCAGGAGCAACATATGTAACTGTGGAGATAAAAAATGGAGGAATTTCATTTATAAGAATTACAGATAATGGAAAAGGAATTGCAAAAGATGATGTAGAAATAGCTTTTGAACGTCATGCAACAAGTAAAATAAGAAATGCAGATGACTTAGATACAGTAAAATCAATGGGATTTAGAGGAGAAGCGTTAGCAAGTATAGCAGCAATAGCAAATGTAGAGCTTGTAAGTAAAACAGAAGATGAGCCAATAGGAAACAGAATTGTTGTAGAAGGAGGAGATGTTTTATCATTTGATGAAATTGGATGCTCAAAAGGAACAACAATTACAGTAAGAAATTTATTTTTTAATACACCAGTTAGATATAAATTTTTAAAAAAAGATTTTACAGAATCAGGATATATAGAAGATGTTGTAACAAGAATTGCATTAGTACATCCAGAAATAGCAATAAAATTTATAAATGCAGGAAAAATAGTCTTGCAAACAAATGGAAATGGAGACTTAGCAGGAGTAATATATAGTATATTTGGAAAAGAAGTTGCAAATAACATTATAAAAGTTGATTATGAATATGAATACATGAAAATAAAAGGAGTAATAGGAAAACCAGTTATTGCAAGATCAAATAGATCTAACCAAATCTTTTTTGTAAATAAAAGATATATAAAAGATAAAACACTTTCATCAGCAGTAGAACAAGCTTTTAAAGGAATGCTACCAATAGGAAAATTTGCATTTTTAGTACTAGATATTGAAATGCCACCAGCAAAAGTAGATGTAAATGTACACCCAGCAAAATTAGAAGTAAGATTTGCAGAAGAAAGTGTAGTATTTAAAGCAATGTTTCATGCTGTAAAAGATACATTATTAAATGCTGGATTTATGACAGATAGAGAAAAAACAGAAGAGATAAAAAAAGCAAATGAAAAAGCATTTAAAATTGAAAATGCGGAAGAAATGGCTAAAAAAACATACTCTATACAAAACGAACAAAGCAATAATATAATAGAAGATGTATTTAATAGTAGAAACTCAAATGAACCAGAAAAAAAGGTAAATTCAGTTTTGGAAAATAAAACAGTAATGTCAAATCAAGAAATATTTGATAAATTAAAATCATTACAAGATGACTTAAAAAAAGAAGTAGAACAAAATCCGAATTTGCAATTAACAGATACATATAAAGAAATGGAACAAAAATACAATGAAATAATAACACCAGTTGTAGAGCAAGAAACAAAAATAGAACAAGAAAAAAGCAATGAAGAAGTTCCAGAAAAAATAGAAGAAAATAAAGTAGATGAGATAAATTCGGAAAATCTAGAAAATGATACAATAATACCAATTGTATTTGATGGTCAAGAAGAGAAAAAAGAAGAAAATATACCATTTGAAACAGTAACAAATGAATATGAAACAACCGAAGATGAAGAAGAACCAACACAAACTCTAAAAGAAGAAAGTTTGGAGGAAACAAAAGATGAAGAAAAAACACCTTTACAAGAAGGAAAAGAAAAGATTTTGTCTTTTGAAGAAATGTACAAAGAATTATTTGGAAAAGAACCATATGGAGGAAGAAAACAACCAGAAGAACAAAAAAATGAAGAAGATGATGATGGATTTTATGCTTTAGATGACAAAATAGAAGACAAAAACGTATCAATATTTGAAAGCAATGCTGATGATAAAAAAATACAATATAAGTTTATAGGAATAGCATTTAATACATATATAATTTTAGAAATCGATGACGAATTATACATAATGGATCAACATGCGGCACATGAAAGAATAATGTATGAAAAAGTTAAGAAAAACTTTTTAGAACAAGGACAAAAAGAATCTCAATTGTTATTGTTACCAGATATAATAACTTTAACACATAAAGAAATGGATATTGCAAAAGATAACATGCAATTATTCAGACAAGCAGGTTTTGTATTAGAAGAATTTGGAGAAAATACAATAAAATTATCTGGAGTTCCAGATGTATGTGTTGATTTAGATACACAAGAGTTATTTAAAGAAACACTAGATGAGATAAATACAGTTGCAAGAACTGCAAAACAAGAAAAAGAAGAAAAATTCTTGGCAACAGTTGCTTGTAAAGCAGCAGTAAAAGCTCGTATGAGACTTACAAAAGAAGAAGTAGACAGCTTAATGGAAGAACTTTTAAAATTACCAAACCCATTTACATGTCCACATGGAAGACCAACAGTTATAAAAATGTCTAAATATGAAATAGAAAGAAAATTTGCAAGAAAATAATTTATTAAAATAAGCCAAAATTGCTAAGAAAATAATAATTTTGGCTTATTTTTTATAAAAAGTTATTCTTGAAAAAAATAATTAAATAGTGTATAATAAGCTTACTTGGGGGTGTAATGGTTTCGACATTATGCAAGAAGTATAAAAAGCGAGTAGTGGATGGTTGCTTCGGCCACTATAAAAAAGCAAAAATAAAAATAAACGCTGATAATAACGAATTAGCATACGCTGCTTAGTTGCAGTGTCGCCTTGTTTTATATTCCTACGTATAAAATAAAGGTGTTATATTTGTAGGAAACAAATCTATTGAGAGCTTTGACAATAGAGGGTACTTAAAAGCTATATTTAAATTAAGCACGTTTACCTGCGTAATTTAAATGAATAAAAAGAGTAAACTGCACTCGGAGAAATTTATATGGAAAGTATAGTGGACAGGAGTTCGACTCTCCTCACCTCCACCAAAAATAAACATGTAAAAATCCAAATTATTAACAAATAAAATTAATAATTTGGATTTTTTATTTTACTTAAAAAACAGCACAAAACAACCTTTACAAAACATCAAAAATGGTGTAATATAAAAACGGAAAAATAACAATAATAAAAACAACAAATAAGGAAGGATGAAAATAAATGAGATTATTAGAAACAAAGGCAGATGAAGAAGAATATACAAGATTTTTAGAAAGCAATGAAAGATGTAATTTTCAGCAATCAATAGAATGGTCAAAAGTAAAAACAAGTTGGAAAAGAGAAGTAATATTAGCAGAAGACAGTAGCAAAAAAATAATAGGATCATTAATGGTTTTAATAAGAAAAATACCAATATTTGGAAATATAATGTATTCATCAAGAGGACCAATATGCGATATTCATAATATAGAAGTACTAAAACAATTAACAGAAGGTGCAAAATTATTAGCAAAAAAATACAATGCAATAGTCTTAACAATTGAACCAGACATAAAAAGTGACGACACAGCATTTAGAAATATAATGCAAGAATTAGGATATCAAATAAAAGATGATGCTAAAAACTTTAGAGAAGAAATACAACCACGTTATGTATTTAGGTTAGATACAAAAGGAAAAAACGAAGATGAAATATTTAAAAATTTTCATTCAAAAACAAGATATAATATACGTTTAGCAACAAAAAAAGGAGTTACTGTAAAAGAAGGAACAAGAGAAGATTTAAAAGAATTTCATAAAATAATGGTAACAACAGGAATAAGAGATGGATTTATAACAAGACCATTAGAATATTTTGAAAGAATGTATGATTGTTTAGGACCAGAACATATAAAACTATTAATGGCATATTATGAAGGAAAACCAATATCGGGAGTAATTCCAATAATGTATGGAAATAAAACTTGGTATTTATATGGTGCAAGTAGCAATGAACACAGAAATTTAATGCCAAATTATCTATTACAATGGGAAATGATAAAAATAGCACTTGCAAGAAAAAGTGATATATATGACTTAAGAGGAGTACCTGGAATTGCAGATAATAGTAATGGTTTATACAGATTTAAAAAAGGATTTGGAGCAGAATATACAGAATTTATAGGAGAAGTTTACATTCCATTCAAACCATTGACATATAAACTATATAAAATTTCAGAAAAAGCATTTAGAAATTTAAGAGCATTAAAATTGAAATTCAAGAAATAATATTATGGGGGAATATAAATGAAGTCACTTGTAATAAATAGGGAAGATTTAAAACATAATATAAGAAAAATAAAAGAAATAGCAAAAGATACAGGAAGATTAGATAACCATAAACCCATAAAAATTATAGCAGTTGTAAAAGGAAATGGGTATGGGATAGGATTAATAGAATATTCTAGATTTTTAATTGATAATGGAATAGATTTTCTTGCGGTATCAACCTTGGAAGAAGCAATAAAATTAAGAGAAGCTAAAATCGAGGCAAAAATATTAATGTTATCCTCGACAGCAGTAAGAAAAGATGTGGAAAAATTAATTGACAATGACATAATTTTAACAATAGGATCAAAAGAAAGTTTGGATGTAGCAGAAAGCATAGCCAAACAAAAAAATATAAAAGTAAAAGCACATTTAAAAATAGATACAGGATTCGGAAGATATGGTTTTATTTACAATCAAAAAGAAAAAATTTTAGATGCATTAAAAGATATAAAAAATGTTGAAATAGAAGGAACTTTTTCGCATCTATCACTTGCATTTTATGAAAAAAACGAATATTCAGAAGAACAATTTAAAAGATTTATGGATGTAATTGAGTATTTAAAAGAAAACAAAATAGAAACGGGAATGCTTCATATTTGTAATTCATCGGCATTTTTGAAATTTAAGAAAATGAGACTAAATGCTGTAAGAGTTGGTTCAGCATTTTTAGGAAGAATTGCAATACCTAATATTTATGGCTTGAAAAAAATAGCATATCTAAAATCAAATGTTGCAGAGATAAAAATATTGCCACCAAAATTTAATGTTGGCTATTCTAATTCATTTATAACTAAAAAAGAAACTAAAATAGCAATTGTACCATGTGGATATGCTGATGGATATAATGTAAGAGAACAAAGGGACATGTTTAGAAAAATAGATCGATTACGTTATGTAGTAAGAGATATAAAAGATAGTTTTAAAGATAAATCATTATATGTTAATGTTATGTGTAAAACAGGTGAGAAAAGAGAATACTCAAGATGCAAAGTTTTAGGAAGAATTGGAATGTATCATATAAGCGTAGATGTGACGGGAAAAGATGTACAAATTGGGGACGAAGTAAAATTAGATGTAAGTCCTATGTTTGTTGATAGCAGTATACGAAGGGAGTATATATAAGTGGAAAGCAATCAATCTCAAAAAGAAAAATATTTAAAACTTAATTTTTTTAAAAAAATATGGTATGCAATATCAAAATTTGAAAAATATCCAGAGCTTGCAGCATTAGGTGTGAAAAAAGCTTTATTGTATTTTACAGAATTAATAATAATATTTAGTGTAATATATACAGGTTCATATATTTATTATGTATCAAATGTTAAGCAATTTGAAGGAGAAAATTTATCTTTATCAGAAAAAGTAATAAAAACAATGGTTACGGAAACTGGAAAGGAAAACGAGCAAATAGACCAGGCAATGGGGCAAATAGGAAGCTACTCAGATGAGGCAATAATTGGTTCATTATTTATAAGTGTATTTATTTCATTTTTTGCAACTATTATATTAGATGTATTTACATTATCGGTATTTGGACTTTTCACATGTTTAATTGCAAAAATAAAAATGAACTACAAAGCAGTATTTAATATGTCAATATATGCATTAACTCTTTCAATAATATTAAAAATTATATATATAGTTATAACAATGCTTACAAGTTTTGAGATAAAATATTTTGAAATTATGTATATAGCAATTGCATATATATCACTTGCAGCAGCAATATTTTTAATTAAATCAGATGTTATAAAACAACATTTGGAATTAATTAAAATTATTGAAGAAAGCAAAGAAAAAATAGAGCAAACAATAACAATTCCAAAAAAGGACAAAGAAGAGAAAAAAGAAGAAAAAGATGACAAAGAAGAAGATAAAAGTGATGAAAACAAAAAGGGAACAGAAGAGCAGGGATCAAATGCATAATTAAAAGCAAGTATGAAAGGAAGAATTTTTGATGAAAAAAGAAAACAATCAAAATGACAAAAACAAATGGCAAAATATTTTGACAGGACTAATTATACTAATAGCAATTACATTTATAATAATTACAATAATATATACTTTAAATACACCTAAAAAAGAAGATGATAAAACAATTAGTTATACAGAGCTAATAAAACAAATAGCAGATGGAAATATAGAAAAAGTTGAAATGACAACAGGTTCAACTTCTGTAAAAGTTACTCTAAAAAATAAAATAGAAAAAGAAGAAGAAAATAAGGAAAACTCAGATGAAACAAATGATTTAGAAGTTTCAGATGAAATAAAAAATGATGAAGAAAATAAGGATGAAAATATAAAATCTTTATTAGGAATTATAAAAAATAATGAAGATGATCCTGAATTAACCAAAAAGGCAATAGTGCCAAATGTACAAAGTTTTGTAGAACTTATTCAAAATAAAGTAGCAGACGGAAATGAGATAGAGTTAATCCAAAAAAGCCCAAGTTTTCTTTCAACAATCCCTTCTTATATATTTTCATTACTTCCAACAATAGTAATGGTTGCATTATTTATTATGATCTTTAAAATGCAAGGATTGGGAGATAAAGGAGAAGTATATAACGAAACAGAAAGAAAAACAAAAGTTAAATTTGATGATGTAGCAGGATTAGATGAAGAAAAAGAAGAAATGGTAGAACTAGTTCAGTTCTTAAAAGAACCAAAAAAATTCATTGAAATGGGAGCAAAAATTCCAAAAGGTGTTTTGTTATATGGAAAACCAGGAACAGGTAAAACATTAATTGCTAAAGCAATTGCAGGAGAAGCAGGTGTTCCATTTATATCAATGAGTGGATCAGAATTTATAGAAATGTTTGCAGGTCTTGGAGCATCAAGAGTAAGAAAATTATTTGAAAAAGCAAGAAAAATGGCTCCATGTATTGTATTTATTGATGAAATAGATGCTATAGGATCAAGAAGAACAAGTGGAAGCGGGGCAGAATCAGAAAACAACCAAACATTAAATCAATTATTAGTTGAAATGGATGGATTTTCTTCAGAAGAAACAATAATAGTTTTAGCTGCAACAAACAGACCGGAAATGCTAGATAAGGCATTATTAAGACCTGGAAGGTTTGATAGACAAATAACAATACCTGCACCAGATAGAAGAGGAAGAGAAGAAATATTAAAAATTCATAGTAAAGATAAAAAAATAGCAGAAGATGTTTCTTTAGAAAGTATAGCAGAAGATACAGCAGGATTTACAGGAGCAGAACTTGCAAATATTTTAAACGAAGCAGCAATAATTGCAACCAAAAATGAACACAAAGAAATAAATAAAGATGATATTGAAGAAGCTGTAAAAAAAGTAACAGTAGGATTAGAGAAAAAAGCAAGAGTAATTTCAGACAAAGATAAACGTTTAACAGCATACCATGAAGCAGGACATGCAATTGTAAGTTGGTATTTACCAACTCAAAAAAAGGTAAAAGAAATATCAATTATACCAAGAGGTATGGCAGGTGGCTATACAATGTATAAAACAGATGAAGATAAATCTTATATTTCGAAAACAGAAATGGAAGAAAAACTAATTGCATTATTAGGTGGAAGAGCAGCAGAAAAAGTAGCTTTAAACGATATATCAACAGGAGCAAGTAATGACATAGAAGTTGCAACAGCTATTGCAAAAGAAATGATTGTAAAATATGGTATGAATGACTTTATTGGTCCAATTTCTTTAAAAAACGATAATGGAGAATATGAACTTGATATGTTTGGAAAAGAAATGGGAGACAAGATAGGGGAAGAAGTTAAAAAATTAATAGATACAGCATATAGTGATGCACAAATAATATTAAGACAACACATGGATAAATTAGACATGGTTGCCGAAGAACTTTTAGCTAATGAAAAAATAAATGAAGAAAGATTTAAAGAATTTTTTGAAAACGAATAATATTCTTTACAGGAGAAAAAAATGAATATACTAATATATTTAATAATAGCATTATTATTTGCAGTTTTAATATTTTGGACATGGAATAATACAAAAGATTTTGACGATACAAAACAAAGAATTACATTTATAATATTTGGTATAATAATACTTGGAGTTGTCACATTAATATTTTTTAATATTTCAAAAATTGGAATAGAGTATCCAAAAAAAGAAATGGCAAATCAAGTAAGAAAATTAACAATGTTAATATTTATACCAGTAAATGGATTTTTAAGTTTACCACATATTGCAACAATAAAAGAGCAAATAGGACAAAAATCATTAGAAGAAGAAAAAATAAAAAGAAAAATAATAATACTTGGAATAGTATTTATTATAACAGCTATAATTGAAATAAATTATATGAAAGACTTTCAAAATGGAATAATCCAAATGTTAAATAATAGATAAAGGAGAATTATGAAACCAAAAGTAATTGTAATTGTTGGACCAACTGCATCAGGAAAAACTTCATTATCAATAGAACTTGCAAAAAAAATAAATGGAGAAATAGTATCATGTGATTCAATGCAAATATATAAAGATATGGATATTGGATCTGCAAAACCAACAAAAGAAGAAATGCAAGGAATAAAACATTATGTATTAGATGAAGTAGAACCAACTAAAAGATTTAGTGTTGCAGAATATAAAATAAAGGCAGAAGAAGCAATTGAGGAGATTTTAAAAAAGAAAAAAGTTCCAATTGTAGTTGGAGGGACAGGACTTTACGCAAATAGCCTTATCTATGGGATAGAATATGATGATATTAAACTAGATGAAGAATACAGAAATAAATTAATGAATGAAGCATCAAGCGAAGAAGGATTAAAAAAATTATATGAAGATGCTAAAAAAATAGACGAAAAGGCAATAGAAAAAATAAGTCCAAATGATAAAAAAAGAATAATAAGAATATTAGAAATTTATCATGCAACAGGCAAAAACAAAACAGAACAAGAAAAAAATTCTAGAAAAAATGAAGTAAAATATGATTACAAAATATTTGGAATAAACATTGAAAGACCTATATTATATGAAAGAATAAATAAAAGAGTGGATATAATGGTAGAACAAGGATTAATAGAAGAAGTAAAGGACTTGATAAAAAAATATCCAGAATTTCCAACAGCTATGCAAGCAATTGGATATAAAGAAATTGTTCAGTATTTAAATAATGAATTAACAAAAGAAGAAGCAATAGAAAAAATAAAACAAGAAACTAGACGATATGCAAAAAGACAAATAACATGGTTTAAGAGAATTGAAAATTTAAAATGGATTGACGGACTAGAAAATACACAAAATAATATAAATATTATTTTGGAGGGAATAAATTGAGTAAAATTATAAATTTTGAAGATATAAAAAACAAAAAGTTTGAAAAAAGACACATAGTGTATTTAATATTTCTAATAATAATGATATACATTTTTTATTCGATCTATTTATTAGTAAAAACGCCAAATGAAACAGTTACAATAAATAGTGGTGTACTTACTTTAGAAGAATCAGCAACAGGATATATAATAAGAAATGAGCAAGTATTAAAGGGTAATAACTACAAAAATGGTCTAACCGCAATTGTATCAGAAGGAGAAAGAGCGGCTAAAGGGCAAGCAATTTTTAGATATAGTAGCAATCAAGAAGACGAAATAAAGTCAAAAATAGAAGAAATAAATTTAAAAATACAAGATGCATTATCAAAACAACCAACAATATTTTCTACAGACATAAAAAATCTAGATAAACAAATAGATGAGAAAACTCAGCAATTAAAAAATCTTACAGATATACATACTATAAATGAATATAAAAAAGAAATAGAAGAAATAACAAGTAAAAAAGCCAAAATTGCTGGAAATTTAAGTCAAAGTGGATCATATATACAAGAATTAACAAAACAAAAAGAAGAATATGAGCAAAAACTTACATCTGATTCAGAATACATAACAGCACCAGAATCAGGAGTTGTCTCATACAGAGTAGATGGCTTAGAAGATACACTTTCATCTACAGACTTTAGCAATTTAACAGAAGAAAAATTAGAAAACTTAGGGTTAAAAACAGGAAAAATAGTATCCTCATCACAAGAAGAACGGAAAAGTAATAAACAATTTTGAATGTTATTTAGCTGCAGTATTAAATAGTGAAACAGCTAAAAATGCAGAAGTAGGAAATAAGGCAACTTTAACACTATCTAGTGGAAATGAAATAAATGCGGAAATAAAATATGTAGCAAAACAAGATGATGATAAGGTTTTAATTGTATTTGATTTAAAAACATTAACAGAAGAACTAACAGAATATAGAAAAATATCATTTAATATTACATGGTGGAGTTATCCGGGATTAAAAGTACCAAATTCTGCTATATTAGAAGATCAAGAGGGACTAAAATATGTAATTAGAAAAAAAGCAGGACTAGAGCAAAAAGTAATTGTTAAAGTACTAAAGAAAAATGATAAATATTCGATAATTGGAACATATGATAATACTGAGCTTGAGACACTAGGAATAGACGCAAAAAGTTATATAAAAATTTCACAATATGATAATATATTGCTATATCCAGAACAAAAATAGCAATATTACAAAAGTGTTACAAAAGTATTAAATTAATATTACATTTACTGGAAACTATTGACTTTTTTATAAAAATGTAAGATACTAAATTCATATTGAATAAACAAAGAACGAAAACCGTTTTAGGAGGAGATAAAATGTCAAGTGCAATAATGAGCAAAGTTTGGAACTTATTTGGAATGGACCAAGTGGATGACGAAGAAGAAGAAAACGATGATGTATATGAATATGATTATGATGATGAACCAGCAGAAGAGAAGAAAAGCTTTATAAAGAAAAATAATAAGGTAGTAACAATGCCACAAAACCAATCTATAAGAATGGTGATATCTCAACCAACAAGTTTTGAACAATCAGAAGAGATTTGTGGATTTTTAAAAGAAAAAAAATCTGTAATAGTAAATTTAGAATATGTAAATAAAGATGTAGCTAGACGTATAGTTGACTTTATAAGTGGAGGAGTATATGCATTAGATGCACATATTCAAAAAGTATCTAATTCAATATTCTTAATAGCACCTATAAACTATGAAATAACAAATGAAATGGCAAGAGAAGAAATTAAGAATAAATTATCAGTTTCTTGGTTAAATAAAAATAGTATTAACTAAAAAGGGGGACTAAAACGATGCTTACACCACTAGACATAGAAAATAAAAAATTTTCAAAACAAATCATGAATGGATACAATGTAGAAGAAGTAGATGATTTTTTAGATGAAATAGGAGTTGACTTTGCAAAAAAGCAAAAAGAATTAAATGAATCATTAAAAAAGATAGAGGAATTAAATGCTAGTTTAGAACACTACAAAAATATAGAAGAAACATTACAAAATACTCTACTTATGGCACAATCAACAGCAGAAGAAGTAAAAAATATAGCCAAACAAAAAGCAGATCAAATAGTAAATGATGCCAAAGCTTCTACACAAAAAGAAGCAGACTTTATACAAAACCAAATTCTAATGAAGAAAAAAGAATTAGAAGATGTACAAAAACAATTTGATATATATAAAGCAAAAATGGAATCACTTTTAATATCACAATTGGAATTAATAAAAGAAATAAATAAAAATGAAGATGAAACAGTTTAAATTTAGGTTTAAGCTGTTTTCTTTTTTTGTAAAAATAGTTTGAAACTATTGACTAAGAAGTAAAATTATGATAAAATTTTAATGTTACAATTTAAACTAGCGTAATTATGCGCAATTTTAATCAAAAGAGAGAATTTATAAAAAGAAAAAGAGGAATTAATCAAGCAAAAGAACGAATTTTTAAGATTGAGAGCAGGCAATTAAAAAAATTCGTTATTTAAATTTAAAAAAGCTTTTGTTTAGAATTAAGAAGGACTTTTTCTTAAAAATAAATTGAGTTTTATTCTGCTAAAATTTTATTTAGAGGTGATTTTTTTGGAATTAAAAGAAGTGAAATATGAAAAAGCTTCAAGAAAAGACTTTTCAAAAGTAGGAGACTACATTGAAATGCCAAACCTAATCAAAGTTCAAAAGGATTCATATGATTGGTTTATAGAAGAAGGATTGGGAGAAGTATTAAAAGACATCTCACCAATAGAAGACTATTCAGGAAACTTAGTTCTAGAATTTTTCGATTATTACATGGAAGACAAAACAAAATACACACAAGAAGAAGCAAAAGAAAGAGATGCAACATATTCAACAAGATTACACGTAAAAGTACGTTTGATTAACCGTGAAACAGGAGAAATAAAAGAACAAGAAATCTATTTAGGAGATTTCCCACTAATGACAGATAGTGGAACATTTATTATAAATGGAGCTGAAAGAGTTGTAGTTAGTCAGTTAGTACGTTCACCAGGATGTTACTATGAATCTGCATTTGATCAAAAAACAGGAAAAAGAAACTATACATCAACAGTAATGCCACTTAGAGGAGCATGGATAGAATACGAAACAGATAGTTCAGATGTATTTTATGTACGTGTTGATAGAACAAGAAAACTACCAGTAACAGTATTATTAAGAACATTAGGATTAGGTTCAGATGATCAAATAAGAGACTTATTTGGAGAAGAACCATTAATAGAAACAACAATAGCAAAAGACACAATAAAAAATGAAGAAGATGCAATAATAGAAATCTACAAAAAGTTAAGACCAGGAGAATTACCAACAGTAGAAGCCGCAAGAACATTATTTGATGGAATGTTCTTTGATAACAGAAGATATGACTTAGCAAAAGTAGGTCGTTATAAATTTAATCAAAAATTAAGTTTAGCATCACGTATAACAGGACATATTGCATATAACGATATTATGGATCAAGAAACAGGAGAAGTATTTGTAAATGCTGGAGAAATAATATCAGAAGATATAGCTCAAGATATCCAAAATTCAGGTATAAACATAGTAGATATAAAATTGAATGATAAAAAAGTAAGAGTAATAGGAAATGGAACAGTAAACATATATAAAGCATTACAAGGTGTAGACTTATCAAAAGTTCACTTTAAAGATGAAGTAAATTATTCAGTACTACAAAACATATTACAAAATACATCAGAAGAAGACTTAGTAAATGTATTACAAGAAAGATATGATGAATTAGTTCCAAAACATATTACAACAGAAGATATAATAGCATCAATAAGTATGTTATTAAATATATATCATGGACTTGGAACAGTTGATGATATAGACCATTTAGCAAATCGTAGAATAAGATGTGTTGGAGAATTATTACAAAATCAATTTAGAATAGGTTTAGCAAGATTAGAGAGAGTTGTAAGGGAAAGAATGACAATACAAGACTTAGATGTTGTAACACCACAAACATTAATAAATCCAAAACCAATAGTTGCAGCAATAAGAGAATTCTTTGGAAGTTCACAACTTTCACAATTCATGGACCAAACAAACCCACTTTCAGAATTAACACATAAAAGAAGAATATCAGCATTAGGACCTGGAGGATTATCTAGAGAAAGAGCTGGTTTCGAGGTAAGAGACGTTCACTATACTCATTATGGTAGATTATGCCCAGTAGAATCACCTGAAGGACCAAATATTGGATTAATTTCAGCATTATCATCATTTGCAAGTATAAATGAATATGGATTTATAGAAACACCATATAGAAAAATAGATCCAGAAACTCATAAAGTTACAGACATAGTTGAAAATATGAGTGCAGACGTAGAAGACAAATATTACATAGCTCAAGCATCAGAGCCATTAAATGAAGATGGTACATTTGTACATAACAGAATAAGAGTAAGACATCAAAATGAAATACTAGAAGTTGAAAAAGACAAAGTACAATATATAGATGTATCACCAAAACAACTAGTATCAATAGCAGCAGCAATGATACCATTCTTAGAGCATGATGATGCAAAACGTGCGTTAATGGGATCAAACATGCAAAGACAAGCTGTTCCACTTATGATTACAGAAAGTCCAATGATAGGAACAGGTATAGAATATAGAGCAGCAAAAGATTCAGGAATCTTAGTTTTAGCAGAAGATGATGGAGTAATAGAAAAAGTTACTGCAGAAGCAATCACAGTAAAATACAATAATGGAAAAACAGTTACACATAGACTACGTAAATTTAAAAGAACAAATGGTGGAACATGTATTAACCAAAAGCCAATTGTAAAAAAAGGTGAAAAAGTTAAAAAAGGTGATAGCATAGCTGATGGACCATCAACACAAAATGGTGAAATGGCACTTGGAAAAAATGTTTTAATAGCATTTTCAACATGGGAAGGATATAACTACGAGGATGCTGTTTTATTAAGTGAAAGATTAGTAAAAGAAGATGTATTTACATCAATACATATAGAAGAATATGAATGTGAATGTCGTGATACAAAATTAGGAGCAGAAGAAATAACAAGAGACATTCCAAACATAGGTGATGATGGATTAAAAGACTTAGATGAAAACGGAATAATAAGAATTGGTGCTGAAGTAAGACCAGGAGATATCTTAGTTGGTAAAGTTACACCAAAAGGGGAAACAGAGCTTACTGCAGAAGAAAGATTACTAAGAGCTATATTTGGTGAAAAAGCAAGAGAAGTTAGAGATACATCACTTAGAGTACCACATGGAGAAGCAGGAACAATAGTAGATGTAAAAGTATTTACAAGAGAAAACTCAGATGAATTATCACCAGGAGTAAAACAAGTAATAAGATGTTATATAGCAACAAAGAGAAAAATATCAGTTGGAGATAAAATGGCCGGACGTCATGGAAACAAAGGTGTTGTATCAAGAATACTACCAGTTGAAGATATGCCATTTATGCCAGATGGTACACCAATAGATATCTTATTAAACCCACTTGGAGTTCCTTCTCGTATGAACTTAGGACAAATTCTAGAAGTTCATTTAGGAATGGTAGCAAGAAAACGTGGATGGAAAATAGCAACACCAGTATTTGATGGAGCAAATCAAGAAGAAATAGAAGAATTACTTGCAGAAACAGGACTTTCTACAGATGGTAAATCAATTTTATATGATGGAAGAACAGGAGAACCATTTGATAAACCAGTTACAGTAGGTGTTCAATATATGTTAAAATTACACCACTTAGTAGATGATAAGATTCACGCAAGATCAACAGGACCATACTCATTAGTAACACAACAACCTCTTGGAGGAAAAGCACAATTCGGTGGACAACGTTTCGGAGAGATGGAAGTTTGGGCACTAGAAGCATATGGTGCAGCATATACATTACAAGAAATGTTAACAGTTAAATCAGATGACGTTGTAGGACGTGTTAAGACATATGAGGCAATTGTTAAAGGCGAAAACATACCAGAACCAGGAATTCCAGAAGGATTTAAAGTTCTTATAAAAGAATTACAAGCATTAGGATTAGATGTTAGACTTTATGATAATGATAGAGAATTAGAATTAAAAGAAAACATAGAAGATGCTATAGACTTCAATTTAGATGAACATAAAAAAATGGTTAGTGGAGAAAAATCAGACGTAGTAGTAGATAATGAATTATCAGAAAATTATGTTGATGACCAAGAAGAAGATAGTGTGCAAGATGACTATGAAGAAAATGACGAATTATTTGAAAATATAGATGATAGTGAAGACGAGGATTTTATATTAGAAGATGAAGATTTGTCAGATGAAAACGGATATGATATAGACGAATAAAAATAATTAATTGCATATTTAGCTTAAAACCCTTAAGTTTACAAGATGGAATTGTTCGAGCGGTGTTAAAACTTAAGGGAAAGGGCTAAAACCTAAAACTTATAAGAGAATAAAAAATTCTCAAAAGAAAGGGGCAAACATATAATAAATGGAAGAATTAGAAACATTTAACAAGTTAAAGATAGGTATTGCATCAGATGAAAAGATAAGAGAATGGTCAAAAGGTGAAGTAAAAAAACCAGAGACTATTAACTATAGAACATTAAAACCAGAAAGAGATGGTCTATTTTGTGAAAGAATATTTGGACCAACAAAAGACTGGGAATGCCATTGTGGTAAATATAAAAGAGTAAGATACAAAGGTGTTGTATGTGATAGATGTGGTGTTGAAGTTACAAAATCAAAAGTTAGACGTGAAAGAATGGGACACATTGAACTTGCAGCTCCAGTAGCTCATATTTGGTATTTTAAAGGAATACCAAGTAGAATAGCTCTTATGTTAGATATTTCTCCAAGAAACCTAGAAAGAGTTGTATATTTTGCATTATATATAGTTACAGATAAAGGAACATCTGGACTAGAAAAATGTCAATGTCTAACAGAAAAAGAATATAGAGAAGCTATTGAAAAATATGGAAAAGGTTCTTTTAAAGCTGGTATGGGAGCTGAAAGCTTAAAAACACTTCTAGAAGAAGTAGATCTAGAAAAGCTTTCAAAATCTTTAAGAAAAGAATTAGAAAATGCTAGTGAACAAAAAAGAGCTAAAATAGTAAAAAGATTAGATACAGTAGAATCATTTAGAATTTCAGGAAATAGACCTGAATGGATGATAATGAATGTTGTACCAGTAATTCCACCAGATTTAAGACCAATGGTTCAATTAGATGGTGGTAGATTTGCAACATCAGATTTAAATGATTTATACAGACGTGTTATAAACAGAAATAACAGATTAAAGAGACTTCTTGAATTAGAAGCACCAGAAATCATTGTAAGAAATGAAAAAAGAATGTTACAAGAATCTGTAGATGCCTTAATTGATAACTCAAGACGTGGTAGACCAGTAACAGGTGCTGGTGGAAGAGCATTAAAATCATTATCAGATTTATTAAAAGGAAAACAAGGACGTTTCCGTCAAAACTTACTTGGAAAACGTGTTGACTATTCAGGACGTTCAGTTATAGTTGTTGGACCAGAATTAAAAATATATCAATGTGGTGTTCCAAAGGAAATGGCAGTAGAATTATTTAAACCATTTGTAATGAAAGAATTAGTTGCAAGAGGATTAGCACATAATATAAAAAATGCAAAACGTATGGTTGAAAGACTAAAACCAGAAGTATGGGGAATATTAGAAGATGTTATAAAAGATCATCCAGTAATGTTAAACCGTGCACCTACTTTACATAGACTAGGAATTCAAGCATTTGAACCAGTTTTAGTTGAGGGAAGAGCAATAAAACTTCACCCATTAGTTTGTACAGCATTCAATGCCGACTTCGATGGAGACCAAATGGCTATTCACTTACCATTATCACCAGAAGCTCAAGCAGAAGCTAGATATTTAATGTTATCTACAAATAACTTATTAAAACCACAAGATGGTAAAACAGTTACAGTACCTACAATAGATATGGTATTTGGTGGATACTATTTAACAATGGAAGTTCCTGGAGAACTAGGAGAAGGAAAATACTTCAAAGATCCAGAAGAAGCAATAATGGCTTACGAAAATCATGCTGTTGGAATGCATGCTAAGATTTATGTAAGAAGAACATTAGAAATAAATGGAGAAAAGAAATCTAAAAAAGTTGAAACAACAGTTGGAAGAATATTATATAATGATGGAATTCCACAAGATCTTGGTTATGTAGATAGAAGTACTGAAGACGGATTATTTGAATATGAAATTAACTTCCCAGTCAACAAGAAAAAATTAGGTGATTTAATTAATAGATGTATAAAAATACATGGATTATCAGAATCAGCAGAAGTTCTTGATAATGTAAAGGAAAAAGGTTTCAAATATTCAACAAAATCAGGACTTACATATTCTATGGAAGACGTAAAAGTTCCAAAAGAGAAAAAAGAAATATTAGCAAATGCAGAACAAGAAATCGATAAAGTAAGAAAACAATATAGAAGAGGTTTAATTACAGAAGACGAACGTTATAAAGCAGTTGTTAATATTTGGAATAATGCAACATTAGAAGTTGGTAAAGCACTAGAAGCAAACTTAGAGCCATTAAACCCAATCAACTTAATGGTTGAATCTGGAGCACGTGGTAACATCAACCAATTAAGACAATCAGCAGGTATGAGAGGACTTATGGCAGGAACAACAGGTAAAGTTATTGAAATACCTATTAAATCAAGTTTCGCAGAAGGTCTAGATGCACTTGAATACTTTATTTCTTCTCACCAAGCACGTAAAGGTCTAGCAGATACGGCTTTAAGAACAGCAGACTCTGGATACTTAACAAGAAGACTTGTTGACGTAGCACAAGAAATAATAGTAAGAGAACCAGATTGTGGTTCAAATGAAGGATTAATAGTTTATGACGTTAAAGATGGAAACCAGTTAATTGAACCAATCCAAGAAAGATTAATTGGAAGATATCCAGTAAGAGATATATTAAATCCAGAAACAAATGAAATAATTGTTGATACAAATACAATGATAACAGATGAAATAGCAGAAGAAATTGTAAAAGCCGGAATAACAAAAGTAGAAGTACGTTCAGTACTTGGATGTCATTCTAAACACGGTGTATGTCAAAAATGTTATGGTATGAGTTTAGCAAGACATAACAAAGTTGAAATAGGAGAAACAATTGGTATAGTTGCAGCTCAATCAATTGGTGAACCTGGTACACAGCTTACAATGAACACAAAACATGCCGGTGGTGCTATCGGAACAGATATCACACAAGGTCTTCCAAGGGTTGAAGAGTTATTCGAAGCTCGTAAACCAAAAGGATTAGCTGTTATGACTGAAATAGCAGGAAAAGTTAAAGTAAAAGAATCAAAGAAGAAGAAAGAAGTTATTGTAACAAATGATACTGAATCAAAATCATACACAGTACCATTTGGACCAAAAATGAAAGTAAAAGATGGAGATATGGTTGAACCAGGAGATCCATTAGTAGAAGGTTCTTTAAATCCTGCAGACATCTTAGCTATAAAAGGACCAGAAGGAGTATTTGAATACTTAACAACAGAAGTTCAAAAAGTTTATAGAAACCAAGGTGTTGATATAAATGATAAACATATAGAAGTTATAGCAAGACAAATGCTTAAGAAAGTAAGAGTTGAAGACAATGGAGATACAGATATGTTCCCTGGAACATTAGTAGATATGTACGAATTTGCTGATAAAAATAGAGAAGTGGTAGAAAAAGGCTTAAGACCAGCAACAGGTAAACGTGTATTATTAGGTATCACAAAAGCTTCACTTGCAACAGACAGTTTCTTATCTGCAGCTTCATTCCAAGAAACAACAAGAGTATTAACAGAAGCAGCAATAAAAGGAAAAGAAGATGACTTAGTTGGACTTAAAGAAAATGTAATTATAGGTAAATTAATTCCAGCAGGAACTGGTATGAAAAAATACCAAGATTTACATATAAGTACAGAGAAAAAAGAAGAACCAAAAACAGAAGAAAGCGAAGAAAATAAAGAAGAGGCATAATCTTATTTTACAAGAATATTACAAATAAAGTAATATTCTTGTTTTTTTATTGAAAGCATTATATTTTTGTGGTAATATATAAATGTAATTTTATGTAGAAGAAGGGAATGTATATGGAAAATAAAACGAAAAGAATCTTAAAATGTTTAATAAGTTTAATCCTTATAATATTAGTAAGTTCAGGAATAATATTAGGAACAAATCTATTATATAAAATAAACCACAAAACAGAAGATGAAATAATCGCGGAAAAAAATCAGGTTAAATTAGGAGAAGAAAGTGTTTTATATGTTGATCTAACAAAAAGACCAGATGACTATGAAAAAATTAGTAAAACAGAAGAAAATAATCAAATAACAAGCAAAACAGAGGAAAATAATAGCACACAAGATATAATAAACGAAATAAACCAAGATAATTATGAAACAGAAATTGATTTAAATTCTGGAAAATTAGTTTCAAATGGTGAAGAAAAAGATATAAATGAACTAATAAAAACAGCAGAAGGAAAAGAAAAAGTCTATAATTATTTAAAGGAAAATGTTATTGGAGATATAAAAGAAGAAGATGGAAAGATAAAAATAGAAAATCCATATTCAACAAAAACATTAATAATGCAAACAGACAATTTAACAGAACTTCAAAATTGTGGTAATGTTGAATCAATAGTAAAAGTATCAGATGACATATATTGTGTACATTATAATGATGCAAAAGATACAAAAGAAGGTTACAATATTTTAAAAAATACAGATATAGTTGACAATGTATCAACAGATATACAAGTTTCTGTACAAGATGATGAAAATACAGTAAGTAGTTTGGAAGTTACAGGAAATAACTATGCTTGGGGAGTTCAAAGAACAGGACTTAGTCAATATAAAAATAAATTAAATTATGGAGAAAACAATACAGAAGTAAAAGTTGCAGTACTAGACACAGGAATAAGAAAAACACACGAGGTATTCAAAAATCAAGAAACAGCAGATAGATTAGACATGACATACGCCTATAACTATGTAGGAAATAACACAGATGTTACAGATGACAAAGGACATGGAACAATGGTTGCAGGTATAATTGCAGAATCTACATCAAATAATGTAAAAATCGTTCCTGTAAAAGTGTTAGGAAGTAATGGAAAAGGAAGCTTTTCAACAGTATTACAAGCAATATCAGCAATAGAAGATAAAGTAGATATTATAAATTTGAGTTTAGGAGAATCTGAATCAAAATTTCCAAGTGAAACAAAAGCTATTATAGAACAATCGCTAAAATCTGTATATGATTCAGGAACGGTAATTGTATGTGCAGCTGGAAATAGTGGGGAAGAAGATGTATATTACCCAGCAAGTAGTAATTATACAATAGCAGTATCAGCTATAACATCAGAAAAAAATATAGCATCATTTTCAAATTATGGAAGCACAATAGACTTTTCAGCACCTGGCCAAGGATTAATATTACCATATTACACAGGAGATAATTTGTATAACTCAAGTTTTGATCCTACATCAGAAGCATATAGCCAAAACTCTGGAACATCATTTGCAGCACCATTTGTGACATCAGCATTTGCAATGGTATTATCAGAAAATAAAAATTATACAATAGATCAAATGAAAAATATATTAAAACAAAATTGCGAAGACCTAGGAGAAACAGGAAAAGATAAATATTACGGATATGGTTCAATAAACTTTGATTTAAATATGTTTAAAACACCAGTTATTGCAAATGTAAAAGTTACAGATACATGGGCAAAAGAAAATTCAATAGAGCTTTATGCTGTAAGTGGAACTCTAATAAGTAAATGGGGATATACGTATGAAGATGTAGAACCAGAAGATGATAGTTGGAGGAGTTTTAGTCAATCATCAAAATTAGTAAAAATAACTTTAAAAGTATCAGAAAATAAAAAGATCTATATGTGGCTAAAAGATGAAGATGGAAATATTGTAAAACAAGAAGTTACAGTGCAAAAAGTAGATAATTTAGCACCAACAATTACTGGAAAATTAGCTGTAAAATCTAAAAACGGAACATCTATAACATGTAACTTAGCATCAAGAGATCAAGAAAGTGGTATATCAAAAATAGAATGGTATTACAAAAAAAGTACAGAAGATAGCTACAAAATGGTTTCAAATCAAGAAAATAATGTAACAGAAAATATAGAAAGAAGTTATACATTTAATGGGTTAGAAAAAAATACTAAATATTCTATTTATGCAAAAATTTATGATCAAATAGGAAATAGTGTTTCTACAGAAAAAATCGAGGTTACAACAGATAGCTCAGAAAAAGAAAACAATACAACTACAAATAATACAACAGAAAATGGAAATGAAACAAATAATACTATTACAAACAACACAACTACAAACAATACAACAGGAAATACAACAAATAATACAATAACAAATACAGTAAATAATACTGTTACGAACAATACAACAACAAATACGGTAAATAATGTAACAGAAAATACAAACATAACTGATAATACAACAAACATAACAAATGAAAGCACTGGAAATACTAACACATCAAACACAGAAAATAATAGTAATACAAATACATCAAATGAAAATACAAAATCTAATACTGTAATGCCAGTTACAAATACGAATGGAAATAATAATACAAATACAGTAACAATAAAAGCAAACAAAGATAATACAATGGCATCAAAAATATTGCCAAAAACAGGTACCAAAAGAGTTATAATATTAACAGTTATAATAATATCAATATCTGGAATATTTACACTTGTAAAATATAATAAAATGAAAGACGTGAAATAATTATGTATGAAGAATTTAAAATAAGCAAGGAAATAGAAGAATTAGCAAATGAAGTAGAAAAAGAAATTAAACCAGAATTCGAAAAAGTAGATAAAATATGTGAATTAAATAGTTTAAAAGTATTAAAAGCAATGCAAGATAACAATTTATCTTCAACACATTTCAACACATCTACAGGATATGGAATAGATGAATCTGGAAGAGACAAAATAGAAGAAATTTATAGCCAAATATTTAAAGCAGAAGATAGTTTAGTAAGAAGTCAATTAATTTCTGGATCACATGCTTTAACAGTAACTTTGCAAGGATTATTAAGACCTGGAGATATACTTTTAAGTATAACAGGTTTGCCATATGATACACTACAAACAGTAATAGGAATTGGAGAAAATCCAGGACCAAGTTCATTAAAATCATTTAATATAAAATATGAGCAAATAGATTTAAAAGATAACGAATTTGATACAGAAAAAATAGTAAAAAGATTATCAGAAAATAATGTAAAAGTTGTTGAAATACAAAGATCAATAGGATATTCAACAAGAAAAAGTTTATGTATTGAAAAGGTTGAAGAAATAATAAGAGAAATAAGAAAAGTAAATAAAGATGTAATAATAATGGTAGATAATTGCTACTGTGAATTTGTAACAGAAAAAGAACCAATAGAAGTCGGAGCAGATATAGCAGTTGGATCATTAATAAAAAATCTTGGAGCAGGAATTGCAACAAGTGGGGCGTATGTAGTTGGAAAAAAAGAATTAATAAGTTTAGTAGCAGATAGATTAACAGGACTTGGAAAAGAAATAGGACCATCATTAGGACAAAATACAAACTATTTAAAAGGACTATTTTTTGCACCATCAGTTGTAGCAAGTTCTTTAAAAACAATGATATTTGCAAGCAGAATGTTGGAAAGATTAGGATATAATACAAGCCCTAAATATAATGAACCAAGAGCAGATATAGTACAAAACATAATATTTAATGATAAAGAAAAACTAATAAAATTCTGCCAAGGAATTCAATCAGGATCTCCAATTGATAGTTATGTTACACCAGTTCCAAGCCCAATGGCAGGATATGAAGATGAAGTTATAATGGCAGCTGGAACATTTGTTGATGGAGCAACAATAGAACTTAGCTGTGATGCACCTCTAAGAGAACCATATATTGCATATATGCAAGGAAGTTTGACATATCAATATGGAAAAATAGGTGTATTAAAAGCAATAGAATATATGAAAAAATAAATAACAATAACCCCGTGATTAGTACTCACGGGGTTTAATAGTACATAAAATTTACTTATTCAACAGTAACAGATTTTGCTAAATTTCTTGGTTTATCAACATCTAATCCTTTTTCTTTAGAAACATAATAAGCAAGAAGTTGTAAAGGTATTATAGTAACAATAGAAGATAAAACAGTACTTGTATCAGGAACTACAATTAAATTATTAAATAGGGAAGTATCAATTTCATTTAATACTTTTTTTGAAACAACAGCTGTTGTAACAGCTCCTCTTGTTATAATTTCTTCCATATTACTTACAGTTTTCTTTACAAGATCAGTATCTGTCATAATTCCTAAAACATTTATACCTTTCTCAATCAAAGCAATAGTGCCATGTTTTAATTCTCCTGCAGCATAACTTTCGGAATGTATATAAGAAATTTCCTTTAATTTTAAAGATGCTTCTTGAGCAGTTGCATAGTCAATACCTCTACCAAGATAGAATACATCATGTTCTTTAAAAATACTTTTAGCAATTTCTTGTATATTTGAAGTATCTTTTAAAATTATTTCGATTTTATTTGGTAAGTCTAATAAATCTTGTTTTATTATATCTAACTGTTCGTTATCATAGTTTCCAAGTACTTCAGCAAAGTAAATTGCAGTTAAAGTCATAAGTGTAATTTGTGAAGTATAAGCTTTTGTAGATGCAACAGCAATTTCTGGACCTGCATGAGTATAAAGAGTAAAATCAGCTTCTCTTGCAATAGAACTTCCAACAACATTTGTTATAGCAAGTGTTGTTGCTTTTTTTGTTTTTGAAAGCTTTAATGCAGCCAAAGTATCTGCTGTTTCTCCAGATTGACTTATAAAAATACATAAAGTTTTATCATCAATTAGAGGATCTCTATATCTAAATTCTGATGCAATATCAACTTCAGTATGAATTTTACAAAGTTTTTCAATAGTATTTTTTACACAAAGTCCAACATGCATTGCAGTACCACAAGCAACTATATATATTTGTTTTAAAGAACTTAAATATTCTTTAGTAAAATTTAGTTCATCAAAATTACAAAGTTTATTATCTAATCTTGAACCAATAGTTTCACGAATAGCCATAGGTTGCTCCATAATTTCTTTTAACATATAATCTTCAAAACCAGTTTTATCAGCAGCCATAGCATCCCATGTTATAGTAGTTGTTGTTTTATTAAATTCATTTAAATCATTATCATAGAATTTGATGTCATTTTTAGATAAAACAACATATTCAAAATTTTCTAATAAATAAAAATCTTTAGTATAACTTAAAATAGCAGGAATGTCTGATGCTACATAATTTTCATTAATTCCTTTACCAATAACTAATGGGCTATCTTTTCTTACTACAATCATATTATTTGGCATATATTTAGATATTATCTCCAATGAAAAGCTTCCAATTAGGCTATCACAAGTCTTTTTTACAGCTCTTAAAAGACGTAAATCATCATCTAAGGAATCTTTATTATAGTAAAAATTAATTAAATTTGGGACAACTTCAGTATCTGTATCAGATATAAATTTGTAACCATTTTTTATTAACATATTTTTTAAATCAATATAATTCTCAATAATTCCATTATGGACAACTGCTACAGAGTTAGAATTATCCAAATGAGGGTGAGAGTTTATTTTTGAAGGAATACCATGAGTTGCCCATCTTGTATGAGCAATACCAATTGCACCTTCTAATTTTTTTGTTTCTTCCAAATTATAAAGGTTTTCAACACGACCTTTATCTTTTGCAACTTTAATTGAATCTCCTTCAATAGTTGCAATACCTGCTGAATCATATCCTCTATATTCTAATTTAGATAGACCAGCTAAAAGAATAGGGCTAGCTTTTTGAAACCCTATATATCCTACAATTCCACACATAAAAATTTCTCCTTTTTCTAATTAATTTTGGAATTGAAAGTAATACTTTAATTTAATATTTGTTATAATGTCACCATTATTTTTTAATTAAATCTATGGTAAAGTATATACCACTAAGGCATCCGCCGAATCTTTCGATAACCTTAGACCTCGTCAACATAAATATTAATTATGTCCTGGCGCTAAAAAAACTCCTTTCTAAAAATTTTTTTACTTTCAATTTACATTAGTATATTATAATAATATGAGAATTGTTTCAAGTATTTTCACGAAAAATTCAAAAAAAGTGTTTTCAAAAAAAATAAATCCTGTTATAATGAAAAAGTATCAAAGAGAGGGGAGAAAGATGGAAGAAGTAAAAGTATTAATAAATGAAGCAAAACTTGATGCAAGATTAAACGAACTTGCAAAAGAAATAATGAAAGATTATAAAAATGAGGATATAGTTTTTGTAGGGGTGCTTAGAGGTGCTGCAACTTTTATGGTAGAACTTGCAAAAAGAATAAAAAACAATGTAGAATATGAATTTATACAATTAGAAAGTTACGAAGGAGATAAAAGTACAGGAGTTGTAAAATTAAGACAAGAACTAACTGGAAAAATAGAAGGAAAAAACATTATAATAATAGAAGATATAATAGATACAGGAAGAACCTTAGAATATTTAAGAGAACATATAAAAAAATTTAGTCCAAAAAGTGTGAAAATATGCACTTTACTTAGTAAACCTTCAAGAAGAATATTCGAGCTAGATGTAGATTATATAGGATTTTCAATACCAGACGAATTTGTAGTAGGTTTTGGAATGGACTACAATCAAAGATATAGAAACTTGCCATATGTAGGTAAAATAGGTTAAAGGAGCAAAGATGTTTGACATAAAAGAAGAACTAAAAAAATTACCCAAAGATCCAGGGGTATATTTAATGAAAGACAAAGATGATAATATCATTTATGTTGGAAAAGCAGTAAATTTAAAAAACAGAGTAAGTTCATATTTTAGAAAAACAAACAAAACAGATAGAATACTAAAAATGGTTTCTCAGATAGATCATTTTGAATACATAGTTGTAAGTAATGAAGCAGAAGCATTAATTTTAGAGTGTAATTTAATAAAGAAAAATAGACCAAAATATAATGTTTTATTAAAAGATGATAAAACATATCCATACATAAAAATTGATATAAAATCAGACTTTCCAAATGTAATAATAACCAGAAGACTTTTAAATGATGGAGCAAAATATTTTGGACCTTATGCAAACCCAGGTGCTGCAAAAGAAATGGTTAATTTTATAAAAGAAAAATATAAGATTAGACAATGCAGAAACTTTAAATCAAATACAAGAGCATGTTTAAATTTTCATATAAAAAGATGTTTAGCACCTTGTATTGGAAATATAAGCAAAGAAGAATATAGAAAACAAATTGATGAAATAATGGATTTGTTAGAAGGAAAAAAAGATAAAATTATAAAAGACTTAAAAAATCAAATGAAAGAAGCATCTAGTAGATTAGATTTTGAAGCAGCAGCATATATTAGAGATAGAATGCTTGCAATAGAAACAGCATCTCAAAAGCAAAAAGTTTCAAATATATCTGAAAATAATATAGATGTTATAGGAATGGCAAAATCAGAATTAGAGGTATGTATAGAAATATTCTTTGTACGTGGTAGCAAAATGATAGGAAGAGAACACTATTTTTTTGAAAATCTAGAAGGCATGGAAAACAAAGAAATAATATCAGGATTTATAAAGCAATATTATATGGATAGTAAAATGGTTCCAAATAAAATAATGGTAAGTGAAGAACTAGATGATGAAGAAGCTTTAGAAGAATGGTTAAGTAGTAAAGTGACACACAAGGTATCAATACATAGCCCTAAAAAAGGCACGAAATTAAGATTTGTGGAGATGGCAGAAAAAAATAGTAAAGTTACACTAGAAAACAAAGAAAAGACCGCAAATTTGATTCTGATGGAATTAAAAGACAAATTAAAAATGGATAAATTACCAAGAAAGATAGAAACTTATGATATTTCAAATATTTCTGGTGAATTTATGGTAGCAGCAATGTGTGTTATGGAAGATGGATCTATAAAAAAGAATTTATCTAGAAGATTTAAAATAAAAACAGTAATAGGACAAGATGATCCACGATCTATGGAAGAAGTAATAACAAGAAGGTTAGCACATTCTATTAATAATCCACAAGACAAAGGTTTTGGAAGAGTTCCAGATGCCATTTTTGCAGATGGAGGAATAACACAAATAAGAGCTGTAAGAAGAGCAGTTGATAAATATAAAGCAGATATAAAGATTTTTGGTATGGTAAAAAATGACAAACACCAAACAAGAGCTTTGATGGATGAAAATAGAAATGAAATTGAAATTTCTGAAAAGTTATTTAATTTAATTACACTATTTCAAGATACTGTACATGATACAGCAATTACATATCATAGAAAGCTTAGAGATAAAGCTTTAACAAGTTCAGAATTAGATGAAATAGAAGGTATAGGAGATGTAAAAAAGAAAGAACTTTTAAAAACATTTGGAAGTGTTGAAAAGATTAGAAATGCAAGTATAGATGAGATTACAAAAATAAAGGGAATAAATAAAGAGTTAGCTATTAAAATAAAAGAAAAATTAAAGTAGAACAAAGCCCAAGCGAAATATTTTCGCTTGGGCTTGTTCTGTTGAACACCTCCCTGTTGTTTCAGCAGTCTTACTTGTTCATCTCGATGAGCTTGAATCTAAGCGACTCAGTCATCGAAACTGGCAGGCAATGCCAGTGATTCTTCTTATCACCGAATTTACCAATCTTCTTAGACTGGAACTCGAAACAGCTTGTTCCGGCAAGTGTGCGGTAAAGCCGAGTCGAAAAACTCCAGTCGAAAACCTGACTAAGCAAAAGATCGTCATCTTTGCCTAGGAAGTCACGCTTGCCATCTTCCTTGTCAGGCTTTTCAGGGAAGAAGTTGTCTCTCGTCAAAAGTCCGTTGTCGAGGTCCAAGGTATACTTGAGCCAAGGCATAGGAATTCTGAGGAAAGGAATTCTTCCAAAATTGGTGATGGTTCCAGAAGTCTGAATAACCGTAGCTCTGACGGTTCTAGTTCTTCCAGATCCAGTAGAAGCTGAAGCGGCAGGATTGTTTTTCACCTTAATGAAATACAATGCCCAATATACAACTACTTCTATTATGCCGAAAAGCCATCCAAGAAGATAAGCTGTACAGATAGTCCACATTGCAGCAGCGATGTGATGAGGTCTTTGTGAGAACAGATTCCTCATAGAAAGATACACTAACAGCCCGTAAAAAATTACGTTGACAGGGGTGTATTTTACAAAAGTAGCAAAAACTGCTACAACCTGAAGTACAATTACTACAAGTACTCCAACAAGTACAATGTTCCGTTTTGATGTGTTATTCATAACTACATCCTCCTTCTGAATTTAGATTTTTATAGCCAACTAGCCATATCATTTTCATTATACCATTTTATGTAAGAAAAATCAAGAAAACAGCGATTGAATAAAACATTCAACCGCTGCTTCTTTAAGAGAAACAATTGCTTTTAAGAAACCACTTTAGGATTTCTTTTCGTCTTTATCATCTTTTTTTTCAGAACTTTTTTTGTTCTTTTCTAAGATGACATCGATAATTTCATCTGGAAGATCCCAGAAAATATCAGGCTCATTTTCCATGATCCAATCAGAAAGAACGGGATTTCCTGAAAACAAGAACATGAGTTTATTCACGTTATCGTTTTTAGACCATTCATTAAGTTTATCTACTTTACCGTCCATTATTTCCTTTGAGAGGAGTTCCTGAGCTTTACTGTTGAACTTTTCAGCTTTATCAGTAGAATCTTCTGCTTTAGATTCCTCTTCGGTCGCTTTGCTAGGCTGTACAGCAGGTGTTTCACCTAAACCGAAGTTGGATAAAAGACTGTTTGCGAAACTATTTCCCAATTTCTTAAGAAAACGAGTTCCTGCTCCTGATGGAGCGGCATGTTTATGTCTTTTTCTTCTGGAAACAGGTGCTTCCTCTTCAGACTCAGAAGATTTTTCCTCTGACTCAGAGTCGACTTCTTCAAATTCTGCTTCTTCGATTTCTTCATCAGAATCATCATCTTCAACAAGCGGTTCATCTGAATCAAAACGTCTAAAACCACGTTCGGTTTCTTTGATGATTAGGTCGGATAAAGATCCTTCAGGAGCCTTAAACTTATCTGGTTCTTCTTTGATTTCTTCATCATCGTCCTCTTCGTCATACTCATAGAGAAAGTCATCATCATCCGAATCATCTTCGTCAACGATTTCAGGCTCTTCCTCGTCATCAGATTCTGAATTATCGTCTTCTTCAGATTCTACGACTTCAGGCTCATCATCAGGTTCAGTTTCCTCAACCATTGATTCGCCTTCACTTTCATCGTCAGTTTCAGAAGTTCCTTCTTCCGTAGCAGGATCTGTAGTTTCCTCAACTTCGACAGTAGGCTCTTCAACAGCCTCGGTTTCTTCAACTTCAGTTTCAGGTTCCACTTCTTTTGATTCGTCAAGTGTATTTGACGAAGAAGGAGCTGTAAACCCAAGGTTGAAAAGGGATGCTCTGAAGGCATCTAAACTGTTTGTTTCAATTGTTTCTCTTTTTCCAGGTTGATAGTCCCGGAAGTCAATGATATTGTCTTTTTTTGTCATGACAATTACCTCCTAAAAAATTTTCTACAACATATTGGCTGTATCGTTATTATTATACCATTTTATGTTAAATAAATCAAATCAATTAATTTTAAAATAAAGATATTTACAAAATAAAAAAATGCCTATATAATATGAAAAAAGAAAAGAGGAAGAAAAATGAAAATAAAAGAATTAAGATTATTAAATATAACAATAAAGCAAGATGAAAAAATACTTTTTCAAGGAAAAACAGAAGATGTGCCAAATGAATTAAAAGATAAGGAATATCAAGAAATATATTTTGAGGGTGTAGATGTAATAGTTGAAATATAATAAAAAAGAAAAAAGCCATGTCCAGGGCTTTTTTCTTTATTTTTTGCTATTTTTGACAGCGTTATTGTAGACAATCAAAAAGATGTGAACAATAAAGACTGCTAAAACGCCTGCACACGCGGTCTGTTGGTCAAACCACGTGAATGGTTTTTGCATCCAAAAGAACTTAATTGGAATCATCAAGATTTGGCGAGTACCAAACATGATGAGGCTCCCAAAAAGAGCTTCAATGAATGCCACCCGGTAATTCACTGCAGTAATCACAACTGCAGCGATAAAAAGAACCGCCGTAATGAACAAACTGTTTTTCCCTTGGTTGGTGTACCAACTAAGGAAAATAAAAACCGTAACAGGAGTTCCGATGAACTCCATAACAAAATTCCACAACTTATCAACCTTATTCATAAAAGGCTCCTTTCTATTTTGCAGAAATAGGGCATAGCATAAGCTATGGGACAGACCCCTACTATACTTCAGCTATTGCTTGGGAATATAGACCCAATTAACATAATTATACAATATAAACAAAGAAAAAGCAATAAAAAATTGCATTTATTAAAAATCGATATTATAATATAAAACATAATGAAGGGAGAATGATATGAACTGGACCAAAGAACAAGAACAAGCAATATACAAAAAAGATAGTAATATTTTAGTTGCTGCAGCAGCAGGAAGTGGAAAAACAGCTGTATTAGTAGAAAGAATAATAAATAAAATAATAAATGAAAAAATAGACATAGACAGACTTTTAGTAGTTACATTTACAAATGCGGCAGCATCAGAAATGAGAGAAAGAATATTAAATTCAATTTATAAAATAATTGATGGTGATGATGTAAAAGATGAAGCAACAATAAATCATTTGCAAAGACAAATAACATTATTAAACAAAGCAAATATATGTACAATAGATTCATTTTGTTTAGATGTAATAAAAAACAACTTTTTTGAAATAGAGATATCTCCAAATTTTAGAATTGCGGACACGGCAGAAATTGATTTATTAAAACAAGAAGTACTAGAAAAAATATTTGAAGAAAAATATGAAAATCATGATAAAGACTTCGAAAAACTAATAAAAACATATACATCATATAGAGATGATACTCCTTTAAAAGATATGATATTAAAAATATATACATATATAGAATCAAATCCATTTCCTTTAAAATGGTTAAATGAGCAGATAGAAAAATTTAATATAAAAGATGTAAAACAAGATTTTTCAAATACAGAATGGGGAAAAATTTTGCTAGAAAACATGAAAGAAGAATTAGAAGATTGCATAAAAAAATTAAAGGCAGAAGAAAGAAGATTATCTTTTGAAAGTGAACTTGATCAATATGAAAGAGTAATAAACTCTGATATTAGTCAGTTAGAAATGGTATATGGAAATTTAGAAAACTGGGATAAAGCATATAGTTTAATAAATAATGTTGAATTTTTAAAATGGCCTGTTTCAAGAAAAATAACAAATCCGGAAAAAGACAGAGCAAAGGCTTTAAGAGATAAAGTAACAAAAGATTTTAAAGCTAAAAGAACAAAAATATTTACTGCAAATTCAGAAGATGCTAATAATGATCTAATAGAAATGTATGAAATATTATCAAAACTAGAAAATTTAATAGTAGATTTTGATAAAGAGTTTTCTAAAAATAAGAGAGATAGAAATATTGTTGATTTTAGTGATGTTGAGCATTTAGCATTAAAAATATTAGTAAAAATAGAAGGCGACCAAGAAGTTTCTTCTGAAATAGCAAAAAAATATCAAGAAAAATTTATAGAAATTGCAATTGACGAATATCAAGATAGTAATTTAGTGCAAGAATATATATTAACATCAATCTCAAATGGAAAAAATATTTTTATGGTTGGAGATGTAAAGCAAAGTATTTATAAATTTAGACAAGCAATGCCAGACTTATTTTTAAGTAAGTATAAAAATTATAGTGAAAATGAAACAAACGAAAATGGATTAAAAATAAAGCTTTTTAAAAATTTTAGAAGTAGAAAAAATGTATTAGATTTTACAAACCTAATATTTGAAAATATTATGGGACAAAAAATTGGCGAAATAGAATATACAGAAGAAGAATATTTAAATTTAGGAGCTAATTTTGAAGAAAGTAAAGAAGAATTAGTAACAGAGGTTGATATATTAGACGTTTCAGAAGAAAGCAATTTGGATGAAGAAAAAATAGAAGAACCTGACGAAGAGTTTGAAAGAATAGAAGATATAGAATTAGAAGCTAAATTTGTTGCACAAAAAATCAGAAATCTAATAGACAGTAAGTTTCAAGTTTATGACAATAAAAAAGGAATATTTAGAGATATTAGATTTAAAGATATTGTAATTTTATTGCGTTCTACTAAAAATAAGGCAAATGTATTTGAAAAAGAATTAACAAGTCAAAATATAAATGTGTATTCAGATACATCACAAGAATATTTAGAGTCTTATGAAATACAAGTTATTATGGATCTGTTAAAAATAATAGATAATCCGTATCAAGATATACCACTTGTACATGTGATGTTATCTTGTATAGGAATGTTTACAGAAGATGATTTATTGGAAATAAGACTATGTGATCAAAATGATGATTTTTATATGGCAATGCTAAAATCAAGATTATCGGTAAGAGAAGATTTAAAAGAAAAAATAGATATATTTTTAAATAAAGTAGAAGATTTTAGAGATAAAAATAAATATATGGATTTAGATGAGCTAATATGGAATATTTATGAAGAAACTGGATTCTTAAATTATGTAGGGTTAATGCCAAATGGAAATATAAGAGTTGCCAATTTAAAGATGTTATTTGAAAGGGCAAAACAATATGAAAGTGCATCATTTAAAGGATTATTCAATTTTATAAACTTTATAGAAAGAATAAAAATGGGAAGCGGAGATTTAGGAGCAGCAAAATTAATTGGTGAAAATGAAGATGTTGTAAGAATAATGAGTATACACAAAAGTAAAGGACTTGAATTTCCAGTTGTATTTTTATCTTGCACAGGATCTGGATTTAACATGATGGATTTAAATAATGATATTTTATTGCATCAAAAAATTGGAATAGGTGTGAAATATATAGATTATGATAAACAAATAAAATATGATACAATTTCTAAATTAGCATTAAGAGAAAAGCTTTTAGAAGAAAATCTGTCAGAGGAAATGCGTATATTATATGTTGCACTAACAAGAGCAAAAGAAAAAATATATGTTACAGGTATAAAAAAAGATTTTGAAAAAAATAAAGAAAAGATGAGTGATTTAGTAGATATTTATAAAAAAGAAAATGGAAAAATAAATCCTATTTTGATAAAAAAATACAAAAATTATATTGATTGGATATTGTTAGTTTACATGTATAATTTTGAAAATACAAAAGAAATAATGAAAGTAAATACACTAAAAAGAAGAGAAATTTTAAAAGATTTAAAAACAGAAGAAGAGGAAAAAATAGATATATTTAAGCTTTTAGAAGAAAACTCTAAAAACGTAACAGATGAAGAAATATTAGAATTAAAAAATAAACTAATATTTGAATATAAATTCAAGGGACTAAGTGATATTCCAACAAAAGAATCGGTAACTAATATAGTCCATAAAAATGTTGGAAAAGAGGTAAATTTAATAAACGAAGAAGAACCATTAGAATCCAAAGAAGATTTTGAGAAAGAAAACGAAATTACATTTCCAAAGCCTAAATTTTTGATAGGAACAGAAGAAGAAAAGATATCATCAGCTAAAAGAGGTACTTTAATACATTTATGTATGAAAAATTTACAGTTTGGAAGAGAATATAATTTAGATGATGTAAAAGAATTAATTAATGACTTAGAAGCAAGAAAAATAATAACAGATAAAGAAAAAGAATCGATAAATCCATGGGTAATATTAAAATTTACAAAATCAAATATTTGGAAAGAGCTAAAAGAAGCAAAAGAATATCATAAAGAAGAACCATTTTATATAAATATACCAGCAAATGAGGTTATGAAATCTTCTTTAGATGAAAATATTTTAGTTCAGGGAATAATAGACTTATATTATGTAACAAAAGATGACGAATTAGTTTTGTTAGACTATAAAACAGACTTTATAAATGAAGGGGAAGAACAGATTTTAATAGATAGACATAAACCACAATTAATGCTATATAAAAGAGCTTTAGAAAGTGGAATAAATAAAAAAGTAGACAAAATTTATATTTATTCAACAAAGTTAGGAAAAAAAATATTAATAGAAAGTTGATTTTTTATGTAAAATTTATTATAATTAATTGTAGTTTTTAGTGAAAAGAAGGGTTTAAAATATGGAAGTAAAAAAAGCAAGAGCAATTTTAATGAAAGAAGGAAAAATTGCAGTTGTAAAATCAGAAAGAAGCGGAGCATATATGCTACCAGGAGGAAGAGTAGAAAAAGGCGAAGAAGAAATTGAAACAATAATAAGAGAAATTTCAGAAGAACTAGGAATAGATATATCAAAAAAAGACATTGAAGGACCATTTTTTTCTAGACAGTCATCATATTGGGGAAAAGGAGTAAATGGAGAATATGAGTATAAAAATACATTAACAGATTTTTTTATCGCAAATACTGACCAGGATTTTGATAAAGAAAAAATGCATTTAACTAAAAAAGAAATAAGAAGAGGTATGGTACCAGAATGGATAAATCCATCAAAATTAGAATATATGTTAGCAATGCAAGTAGACAATAAAGATGCTAGTTTATATTTAAAAAAGTATGCTAGAGAATATATAAGGGTTTATAATAAATATAAAGAATATCAAATTAAAAAAGAAAAAAGAGAAGCTGAAGAAAGATAAATTTTTCCTCATTTGGGGATGTACCAAGTGGGGATTTTATTTTAAACAATATGCGAACAAATATTTGACAAATAGAAGCTTGTATGATATATTATATAGCAAAGTGGAGTAAAGGTAAAATGAATAAAATATATGTATCGATAGATTTAAAAAGTTTTTATGCATCTGTAGAATGTAGAGAAAGAAATTTAGATCCAAATACCACAAATTTGGTTGTTGCAGATGAAAGCAGAACATCAAAAACAATATGTTTAGCAGTAAGTCCATCTTTAAAAAAGTATGGAATACCAGGTAGAGTGAGATTGTACGAAGTAATACAAAAAGTAAATCAAATAAATTTTGAAAGAAGAAGAAAAATTGGTGGAAATAAATTTATAGGAAAATCTTATGATGAAATAGAATTAAGAAAAGATCCAAAATTAGAATTAGACTATATAATAGCTGAGCCAAGAATGTCATTTTATATGAGATATAGTACAAAAATATATAATATATATTTGAAATATTTTTCTGAAGAAGATATTTATGTATATTCTGTAGATGAAATATTTTGTGACATTACAAATTACTTAAAAATGTATAAAACAAATGCTAGAGAGCTGGTAACAAAAGTAATTCAAGATGTGTATGAAACAACAGGGATAACAGCAACTGCAGGAATTGGAACAAATTTATATTTATGCAAAGTTGCAATGGATATAGTTGCAAAACATGTAAAACCAGATAAAAATGGAGTTAGAATAGCAGGGCTTGATGAAATGACATATAGAAAATATTTATGGACACATACCCCAATAACTGATTTTTGGAGAGTAGGAAAAGGATATCAAAAGCGATTAGAAAAGAATGGAATTTATACAATGGGAGATGTGGCAAAAACATCAATAAAAAACGAAGAATTATTATATAAATTGTTTGGAGTAAATGCCGAATTATTAATAGATCATAGTTGGGGATATGAACCATGTACAATAAAAGACATAAAAAAATACAAGCCGGAATCAAATAGCTTAAGTTCGGGGCAAGTCTTACATTGCCCATATAATGCGGAAAAAACGAAATTAATTGTAAAAGAAATGACAGAATTATTGGCATTAGAATTAGTCGAAAAAAAATTAGTCACAGACCAATTAGTTTTAACTATAGGATATGATGTAGAAAATTTAAAAAATGACGAGATAAGAAAATTATATAAAGGTGAAATTACAGAAGATAGATATGGAAGAAAAGTTCCAAAGCATGCTCATGGAACAATAAATTTAGAGGAAAAAACAGCATCTACCAAAAAGCTAATGGAAGCGGTAGAAAAATTATATGATAGAATAATAAATGATAAACTTTTAACAAGAAGAATAAACTTAACTGCAAATAAAGTAGTAAAAGAAGGAAAAAAGCAAGCTGAATTTGAACAAATGGATTTGTTTACAAATTATAATGAAATTAAACAAAAGGAAATAAAAGACGAAAAAGAAAAAAATTTACAATATGTAATGATTGATATAAAAAAGAAATATGGTAAAAATGCCATATTAAAAGGAATGAACCTTGTAGAAGGAGGAACAACAATAGAAAGAAACGGTCAGGTTGGAGGACATAAAGGATAAAAGGAGAAGTTATGCAAAGAAGATTAGACGATTATAAAGATATAATAAATTTACCACATCACGTATCCAAAGTGCATAAGCCAATGCCAATAGAAGCAAGAGCAGCACAATTCGGAGCTTTTGCAGCACTTACTGGATATGGAGATGAAATAGATAAAACGGCTAAAAACAGTATAAAAGAACGAGAATTAGGAAGCAAAATAGAATATCTAAAAAATGATTGCTAAATTTATATACTTATGCTAGAATGAAGTTGCAATGTAAAAATACATGCAAAAGAAAAAAGGGGGAATTTTATATGGAAAAGAAAAAAATAATTAAGGGGATAATTTTCATTGTATTAATAGTGATTTTTGTTATTGCAATACACACAGTAAGAAATTTTATAATTGTAAAAAATATGCAAAACAAAATTAGTAACTATAATAAAAGTACAAATTTTTCTGCAAAAATAAGTCAAAATGAAAGTGACGAAACAAAAGTAGATATAAATTATTACAAAAAAGACAATAAACAAGCAGTAATTTTAGAAAGAACAGATGCTAATAATGAAAAAGTAACAATGAAAGAATATGATAATGGAGAAACAACAAATATATACTGGGAAACTAAAGATGAAAAGAAAGCTCAATTAAATAAAAATGCTCTTATATCAGTAGAAGTGTATAATGAATTAGAAACAGATAATGATTGGCAAACATTCTTAGCTTGTATATTTGCTAGAATAAAAAGCACAAATTATAATGGAAAAGAGTGTTATGTAGTAACTAATTATATGTCTCCATTATTTATATACGAAGACGAAAATCATGTTGCCTATATTGACAAATCTACAGGAATATCTGTGAAAAGTATACTTGGAGAAATGACTACTGAAAAAGAATATGATTTTAATAATGTAGATGATTCAGTATTTAATGAGCCAGATGTTAATGAATATGTAGTAGAAAATAATAATTAAAAAGGTGAATAATATGGAAAAAGATAAGAAAAAAATATAAAAGTAGTACCAATAGTTATAAAAATTGTTGTAGTTATTGCAATTTTACTAGGTGTATTTTATTTAGGAAATGCTTGTAGTTCTGTCATAAACTTACAAACAAAATCAACTAAGTTTGGATTAAAAGATGTTGGAGAGCTTGTAACTCAAACAGCATATGTAACAGTAGTTACAGACAATAAAGAAAATAAAGAATTATTTAATAAATTTGAAATACCATTTACAGAAAGCAGGCAAGTATTTAGCTATGATGTTGAAGTTGATGTTTCAGTCAACTTTTCTGAAATTTCTTATACTGTAGACAGTGAAAACAAAGAAATAAAAGTAAGTTTGCCACATTCAAAAATATATAAAACAACATTAAACACAGATTCTTTAAAAGTTTATTTAGATACGGAAAGTTTGTTTTCAAGAATAGATTTAAAAGAACATAATGATGCTTTAAATGCAATAAAAGAACAGGCGGCCACAGATGCTAAATCAAATGGAACACTAGAAGCAGGAGATAATAATGCAAAACGATTGGTAGAAAGTTTTATTAAGGAAAATAGTAGATATAAAGATTATAGCTTTAGTTATGAGTATATAGGAGAATAATTGGAAAAATTTGTATTTGGTGTAGATTTATGCTATAATAGACACTAGATACAGGCAGGCCTGTATTTAATGTAACCTGTTAACCTTGCACAAAAATTTGGGAGGAAAAGAGATGCTTTCAAAAGAAGTTGTTACAAGATTAAATCCTTACGGGGGAGAGTGCGATATCGATACGGATCGCGTAAAAGAAGAATGGGACAAAGAATTTGATTTGATCCATTGCTATGAAAGGTATGATGCAAAATTGGATTTGCATTATGCAACATTCCGGTTGATCGAGTATGATCCGTCTGATTTGGAAGAGTACAACTTGAAGGTAACTATTCATCAGGATGACGCTTTAGAGATAATAAAGGGATTAGGGTTAATTCCTAACAGGGATTACAGGATTAAGTGTAGCATTATTTATCGAAGCGAAACCTGACAACATCCCCAGATACTAATTTTCAGTTAGTGTCTGGGGAATTATATTTAAAATGTGCAGGAATAGAAGAAGGTAAAAAATACCAAACATTTCTTGGAGTAACTGGATCTCGGAAAAACATTTAAGCTTTAGTTATGAGTATATAGAAGAAGAATTGGAAAAACTTTAATAGTTTGAATAAGAAAAATGAAAGTACATACTTAAAATTTGATGTAAATATAAAATTAGTATATAATCTGAATATAAAAATCCTGTTCTAATATGAACAGTTTAATATAGATGCAACTATGGAGTGTAATTAGTAGATTGCCAAATGGCAGGAGGGATGACCATGAGTGAATTTTTATTACTTTGCGCAAAAGTTTGTTGTTTTATGCTTGTACTAATAAGCGTAATATGGAACTTCACAGCTCGGTATGACAGGAAAAACAAAATAAGGAAAGTAGAAAAGGAACTAGCTAAAAACAGTGAACCAGTTAAATATACTTTTTCATCAGTATTTCCTAATAAAGAGACCGAAGATGAAGTATTTGAAATAATAAAACAAATGGAAGAAGAAAGAAATAAAGAAAAATAATTACACACTCCACAAAGGCTACTTTTTAGTAGCCTTTTACCAAATATTTTTTTATACTACAAGAAATATATTATTGTAGAAATTTGCTTTTGCTCATATGATATGATAAAATATAATTGCAACTATGAATGTTTTGTTGAAAAAGGAGACAACCAGATGAGCAAAGAAAAAATTATTGAACTTGTACGGGAGAAAGAACAAGTAGAAAAAGACTTGAAAAAAATGAAAAAACTACAAAATGAAGCTTTCAAAGTATTTGGAAGTAATGGATTATTATCACGCGAGCAAATTGAAAAGTTATACGAAAAAGGAGGGGCTTGGAATGATATTCTTAACTGGTATTATGATGCTAGTGAATATTCATGTTGTTTCATACTTAGAAATCCAGAGCGAATTGGTGAGAGCTTTGTAAAACTCAATTCTGCTATGATAAATAGAAAAGAATTTAAGGAGAACCTTAGTGAAGCTAAAGAGGACATACTAAGCTATGTAAAGGCACTGGAAGAAGCACTTCGAGCATTAGAACAAAAAATAGATATTGTATATTGCGAATTTGTTCAAAATGAGACAGGAGAGTATAAGTGGATTTTTGAACGGCCATTTATAAAATCAATTGTATTTAAATTTTTAGAATACTAATCTGATATAGTTGTTTCAAGAGAAAATGGAGGAGATTTGATTGTTTCCTCCATTTTTATGACCATATCAAAATATGGTTATTATTATTAAATATTATGTAAAATATATAGACTTAACTAAAAAAATATGTTAAAATAATCTATGAAACTTAATAATAGTTATTAATGCAATTACTTTTTAACAACAGATTTGTGCAAGACAACGACCATAGTATGTCTTTCTTCAGAAAGGTGTGCAAACAAATTGGAAATTTACACAATGGGGAGTGCTATTTGATTGGCAACTCCCTTAAAAATTGAAAAATTTAGTTTATTTTCGGTTACCAAGGGAGGAAAAATGTTTAAATTAGTATCAGATTATAAGCCAACAGGAGATCAGCCACAAGCAATTGAATATTTATCAAAAGGAATAGAAGAAGGTAAAAAATACCAAACACTTCTTGGAGTAACTGGATCTCGGAAAAACATTTACAATGGCAAATATAATAGCGAAAACTGGAAGACCAACTTTGGTTTTGGCACATAATAAAACTTTAGCTCGGACAACTATATTCAGAATTTAAAGAATTTTTTCCAGAAAACAGAGTTGAATACTTTGTGTCATATTATGATTATTATCAACCAGAAAGTTATATAGCTGCATCAGATACATACATAGAAAAAGATGCATCTATAAATGATGAAATAGATAAACTACGCCATTCCGCCACTCTTTCTTTATTTGAAACAAGAGATGTAATTGTTGTAGCATCTGTATCATGTATATATGGATTAGGTGATCCAGAAGATTACCAAGAAATGATGCTATCTTTAAGACCTGGAATGGCAAAATCTAGAGATGACGTTATGAAAAAGCTAGTTACAATGCAATATTCAAGAAACGAAATAGATTTTAAAAGAGGAACATTTAGAGCTAAAGGAGATATTTTAGAAATATATCCATCATCACAAAGCGAGTCTGCAATAAGGGTAGAATTTTGGGGTGATGAAATTGAAAAAATATCTGAAATAAATCCATTGACAGGAAAAGCTATAGGAACAAGAGAACACGTACTTGTTCCACCAGCTTCACAATATGTAACAAGCAAACAAAAGATGGAAAGAGCAATTGTTACAATAGAAGAAGAACTTAAAGAACGTATAAAATATTTCAAATCACAAAATAAGCTTATAGAAGCACAAAGAATAGAAGAAAGAACAAATTTTGATATTGAAATGATGAAAGAAACAGGATTTTGCCAAGGAATTGAAAATTATTCAAGACACATGAGTGGAAGAAAAGCAGGAAGTCCACCATATACATTATTTGATTATTTCCCAAAAGACTTTTTACTTTTGATAGATGAATCACATGCAACAATTCCACAAGTTAGAGCAATGTACAATGGGGATAAGTCAAGAAAAGACTCACTAGTAAATTATGGATTTAGACTTCCATCAGCATATGACAATAGACCTTTAAAATTTGAAGAATTTGAACAAAAAATAAATCAAGTTGTATTTGTAAGCGCGACACCAGCTGATTATGAGAAAGAACATGCTAAAGAAAATGTAGTAGAACAAATAATAAGACCTACAGGACTGTTAGATCCTAAAATTGAAGTAAAGCCAGTAACAAATCAAGTTGATGATTTAATAGAACAGATAAGAATTAGAGTAGAAAAGAAAGAGAGAATACTTGTTACAACATTAACTAAAAAAATGGCAGAAGATTTAACAGAATATTTAAAAAGTTTAGATATAAAAGTAAATTATATGCACTCTGATACAAAGGCACTAGAAAGAATGGAAATAATAAGAAATTTAAGACTTGGAGAATTTGACGTTTTAGTTGGAATTAACTTATTAAGAGAAGGTTTAGATATTCCAGAGGTTTCTTTAGTTGCAATACTTGATGCGGACAAAGAAGGATTTTTGCGTTCAGAACGTTCTTTAATTCAAACAATAGGGCGTGCTGCAAGAAATACTGATGGAACAGTTATAATGTATGCAGATGTTTTAACAGACTCTATGGAAAAAGCTATATCAGAGACAAATAGAAGAAGAAAAATCCAAATGGAATATAATAAAATACATGGAATTACACCAAAAACAATAAATAAATCTGTAAGAAATGCAATAAGAGCTGTTCAAACAGAAGATATTGAAGTTGAATTTAAGTCGGAAAAAGGAGAAAACATAAAAGATACAATTAATAGATTAACAGATGAAATGCTTGAATTTGCAAGTAAAATGGAATTTGAAAAGGCAGCAGAGGCAAGAGATAAGATAAAAGAATTGGAAAAATTATTATAAAAAATATGAAGAAAAAAACCACAAATCAAATTAGATTTATGGTTTTTTTAGGCCTCTTTTTACTAACTCCACTAATTGGGGTATAGTTCATACAGTTACTTTATTTTTTAAATATAATCTTCAAGAAATTTCCATACTTCTTCACAGTAAACTTTTTTTTCAGAAGAAAAAGGCAACATTGTAGCATCCATTAAAGGATTTATCTCTTTTTGTAGAGAAGAAGTAGTATTAAGTACTTTTGTAGGAGCTATTTTATCTGCTTTGTTGGCAATAATCATAAATGGTTTACCAGAACGAATAATATAGTCATACATTAATTTATCATTTGCAGTTGGAGAATGCCTAATATCTATTAAAAATATAATTAAAGAGATTTTATCTCTATGGAAAAGGTATTCTTCTATAAATTCACCTACTTTTACTTGTTCAGCCTTAGACATTTTACTAAAGCCATAACCAGGTAAATCAACAAAGTAAAATTTTTGATCAATATTATAAAAGTTAATTTGCCTAGTTTTTCCAGGTTCTGAACTTGTACGTGCAAGTTTTTTTCTATTTATCATAGTGTTTACAAAGCTAGATTTTCCTACATTTGATTTTCCAACTAAAACAATCTCGGGCAAGTCGTTTTTTGGGTATTGTTTAGGACTTACTGCTGAAATTTCAAATTGTGGATTTTTTACTATCATAATTTCCTCCTTTTTGGATGTTTCGATTTTTTATAAAAAATCGGATCTAATTGAGGAATTTTATCCCAAAAGACCCGATTTGATTTTTTTATTTTTTAGGTGCTATTTTTTCTAATCCACCCATATATGGTCTTAATACTTCTGGAATAGTAACACTTCCATCTGGATTATAGTTGTTTTCCATAACTGCAATTAACATTCTTGGTGGAGCAACAACAGTGTTATTTAATGTATGTGCATAATAATTTTCTTTTTCACCTTTTATTCTAATTCCTAGTCTACGTGCTTGTGCATCTGTTAGATTTGAACAACTTCCAACTTCAAAATATTTCTTTTGACGTGGAGACCATGCTTCAACATCACATGATTTTGCTTTTAAATCTGCTAAATCACCACTACAACATTCCAAAGTTCTTACTGGAATTCCCATACTTCTAAATAATTCAACTGTATATGACCACATTTTATCATACCAATTCCAACTATCTTCTGGTTCGCAAACAACAATCATTTCTTGTTTTTCAAATTGGTGGATTCTATATACTCCACGTTCTTCTATACCATGAGCACCTTTTTCTTTTCTAAAGCAAGGAGAGTATGATGTCATTGTATATGGCATTTTTGTTTTATCTAATATTTGATCTTTGAATTTTCCTATCATAGAGTGTTCTGATGTTCCGATTAAATATAAATCTTCACCTTCAATTTTATACATCATTGCATCCATTTCTTCAAAGCTCATAACTCCTGTTACAACATTTGAACGAATCATAAATGGGGGAATACAATATGTAAATCCTTTATTTATCATAAAGTCTCTTGCATATGTTAATACTGCAGAGTGAAGTCTTGCAACATCTCCTAAAAGATAATAAAATCCGTTACCAGCAACTCTACGGGCACTATCTAAATCAAGTCCTCCAAGTGATTCCATAATTTCTCCATGATATGGAATTTCATAATTTGGAACTATAGGATCTCCATATTTTTTAATTTCAACATTTTTACTATCATCTTCTCCAATTGGAACAGATGGATGCATTATATTTGGAATTTTCATCATTCTTGATTTTATTTCTTCAGCAAGTTCATCTTCTAATGCTTCATTTTTTTCAAGTTTTTCATTTATTTCTTGGACTTGTCTTTTTATTTCTTCTGCTTGCATTTTTTCGCCATTTTTCATTAAGTTTCCAATTTGATTACTTAAAGTTTTTCTTTGATTACGTAAATTATCTCCATTTAATTTAGCTTCACGATTTTTTTTGTCTAATTCGATTACTTCATCTACTAAAATTAATTTATGATCTTGAAATTTTTTCTTGATATTTTCTTTTACAAGGTCAGGGTGTTCTCTTAAAAATTTTATATCTATCATAATATCAGTCCTTTCTTAATACGGGTATTATATAATATTTAAGCCTATATATCAAGCATTTAGAGAATAAAAAATAAATTTTGACATATAATTATAAAGAAAGTTAATTTTTTTAGGAGATGTTTTATGGAATTTGATTATATAAAAGAAGAAAAAATAAAAGAATTAAGTGATGAAGAAAGAAATATGGAGCTTTTGATTAATATAGTTGAAACAAGGGAAAATTTAAAAAAAGCTCATAAGAATTTTGAATTTGCTGAAAGTGATTTGATTGATTATTACTCTTATGATATAAAGGCGAATCAGGCAAAATTAGACTATTTAATAAAAAAGGCAAAAGAACGAGGATTAGTAGTGGATTGCAAAGTAGGAAACAAACTTATTAAAGAACAAAATGTGGGATAAAGTTTTATAAAAAGCAAGGATTTTTTTCTTGCTTTTTTTTTGAAAATAAAGTAAAATAAACATATTCAAAAAGAGAAAACGGAGGAGAAAATGGCAAAAGCAGCAAAAACAGTATTTGTATGTAACGAATGTGGATATGAAAGTGCAAAATGGATGGGAAAATGCCCAGCATGTAATAGTTGGAATACGTTTTTTGAACAAAAGATAGAAAAAATAACAGAAAATGGAATTAAAACAGTGAAGGAAAGAAATACGCCAAAAGCATTAAATTCATATAAAGGAGAAGAAGTTGCCAGAACATCAACAGGATTTAGTGAATTAGATAGAGTTTTAGGTGGAGGAATAGTAAAGGGTTCATTAATATTACTTGGAGGAGAACCGGGAATTGGAAAGTCAACTTTGATATTACAATTATGTAATAAAATTCATGGCGAGGGAAAAGTTTTGTATGTATCTGGAGAAGAATCAGCAGAACAAATAAAATTAAGAGCAGATAGACTTGGAATTGATAATGACGATATAATGTTTTTAGGGGAAACAGATATATCAATAATAAACGAAAATATAGAAGAGTTAAAACCAAAGCTTGTAATAATAGATTCGATTCAAACAATGTATTCAGATGAACTTTCGGCTGCAGCAGGCAGTGTAAGTCAGGTAAGAGAAATAACGGCTCAAATTATGAGAATGTGTAAATCAAAAGGAATTACAACAATAATAATAGGACATGTAACAAAAGATGGAACAATTGCAGGACCAAGAGTTTTAGAACACATGGTAGATACTGTGCTTTATTTAGAAGGAGAAAGATATTTTTCATATAGAATTTTAAGAGGAGTGAAAAATAGATTTGGTTCAACAAACGAAATAGGTATGTTTGAAATGAAAGGAGAGGGTTTAGTTGAAATTACAAATCCTTCACAAATTTTAATTTCAGAAAGAGAAGATAACCCGTCAGGATCTGCAATAGTTGCAAGCATAGAAGGAACAAGACCAATGCTTATAGAACTTCAAGCTTTAACAACATTAAGTGTATTTGGGATTCCTAAAAGAACAGCAAATGGTTTAGATTATAATAGGTTGGCAGTATTAATTGCGGTACTAGAAAAAAGAGCAAATTTAAATATAGGTGGACAAGACATATATGTAAATGTTGTAAGTGGAATGAAATTAAACGAACCATCAATAGATCTTGGAATTTTATGTGTTTGTGCATCTAGCTTTAAAAATGTACCAATACCAAAAGACACAGTAATAATGGGAGAAGTTGGGTTAACAGGAGAAGTTAGAAGGATAAACATGATAGAAAAAAGACTAAAGGAAGCAGAAAAAATGGGATTTAAAAGATGTATTATTCCTGAAAATAATAAAAAGTATTTAGAGGAAAAATATAAAATGGACATAGTTGGGGTAAAAGATATAAGAGAAGCTTTAAGAGTTTTAAATATAAAAGGTTAAATCCCCTAAAAACTCCGTCCCCAAATGGGAAATCCCCTAAACTTAAGTCCCCAAATGGGAAATTGGAAAAGGAGGCTAATATAGTTTTAGATTGGATTTATCCACAAACGTGCGTAGTGTGTGGAAAAGGAAAGAATACATTTTTATGTAAAAAGTGTGAAATTAGTTTTAAAAACTTGGCTTTATTTGAAAGAGAATGTTATATAGATAAGTATTTTGAAAATCACTATTATATTTTTAAGTATGAAGGTCTAATAAGAGAACTTTTGATAGATTATAAGTTTAATGAAAAGCCGTACCTATATAGAGGTTTTGTAGATTTTTTTATAAAATATAAGAAAAATTATATACAATTAGATTTTTATGATATAATAATACCGATTCCAGTAAGTAAAAAAAGAAAAAAAGTTAGAGGATATAATCAAAGTTTTTTATTTGCTAAAAACATTGTAACAGATGAAAAGTGCAAAATAAAAGATAACTTGATAAAAAAAGTAAAAAACAACAAAGCACAAAGTACACTTGGCAAAGAAGATAGAAATCAAAATGTAAAAAATGTATACAAAGTAGTAAACAAAAAATGTATATTAGATAAAAAAATACTATTAATTGATGATATTTATACAACAGGAGCTACAGCGGATGAATGTAGCAAAATGCTAAAAATAGCAGGAGCAAAAAAAATAGATATATTAACAATTGCAAAAGATTAAAAGGAGGAATTTCAATGGATGATTTAATAGAAAGCATATTAGATTATGTTCGTTCAGATTACACAGATTATGCAATAATGATAAATGGAGAGTGGGGATCTGGAAAAACATATTTTTGGAACAACCAAATAAAGAAAAAAATAGAGTCATTAAAATTAAATGGAAAAAGATTTACGACTATATACATGTCATTATATGGTATATCAAACTTAGAAGAAATAAGTAAAAAGATATTTATGGAAACATCACAGCTTATGGACAGAAATCTTAGAAAATATATGAATGCAAATGGACAAACAACAATTCCTGAGTATGCTAAAACTGGAATTGATATGGCAAATTTCTTTGGCAATGGTTCTAATAGTGGCAAATTAGATTATGAAGAATTTTTTTCTACAGATGATAAAGTTTTATGTTTTGATGATTTGGAAAGAGCCAATGTTGATGTCATAGATATATTAGGATATATAAACAATTTTGTTGAACATGATCATATAAAAACAATAATAATTTGTAATGAAAAAGAATTATCTACAAAAATAAAAAATAGTAACTTAGAAATGAAAACATTTATTGCAACATATTTGTTGGACAAACAAGGAGAATTAAATAATTCAGATAAACCAATGGTTGAAAAAATTCAACAAAAAATAGAGCACGTATTCGATAAAGCAATAGATTATGAAAGAATAAAAGAAAAACTAATTGGTGAAACATTTGAATATGCTCCACAATTTGATTATATAATAAATGGAATTCTTATGAGATTTGAAAATAATAGAGAACTAATAAGATTCTTAAGGGAAAATACAGAAATAATTATAACAACATTTAAGAAAAGTGGGACGAGAAATTTACGTATTTTAAAACATGCATTAAATGATTTTTACAAAATATATGAAGAAGTAAATAAATTTTATCCAAATACAAATAACAGAGTTATGCAAACGATGTTAATATTTACAATTGCAGTTTCTTTTGAAATAAAAGCAGGAAAAATAACAAAAGAAAAGTTTAAAAACATAAAAGATAATGAAGAATATAAGTCAATATTAGTATCATCAAGAGTTTTGATGGACAATAGACAATTTTATATAAAAGAATTTGATGGAAATTATTATTATAACTTTAAAGCAGATTATAGATTCTTTAAATTTATAGAATATTATGTAAGAACAAGAATTTTTGATATGAAATTATTTAAAGCAGAAATGGAAGCTGTAAATGCAAGTCCAAAAGCTAAAAAAGTACCATCATATAAAAAGATTATTGTAGAAGAATACTGGAAAGTTCAAGATGATCAATTTGTAAAAATTGTTGACGAAACATTAGATGAAGTAAAAAAAGGAGAAATAGAATTAATAGATATTGTAAAATTATTTGAATATTTTGTTTATTTCTCAAAAAGTGGGTTAATAACAAATGACATTAAAACATTAAAAACAGTATTCTTAAATGGAATGAATTTATCATCATTACATTCAAAATATTGCCCAAATGTAGATGAAGAAATGGGAAAAGTAATAATAAGAGATGATTCTGTAGAAAGCTATGAAGAAGAGATGCAAGAAATATTTGAAAGGTTTGGAGAACTTAATGAGCAACTATTGGAAAAAGAATATAAAGGAAAAGCAGATGAGATATTTAAGTGTATTCCAATGAAAATGGAACAATTTTATGAAAGATTTGATAAAGAATGTACAAATATTCCAATACTTAAATATTATGATCCATTCCAGGTATTCCAAAGAGTATCTTGTGCAAGCAATGAAGATATAGTTGCAATAAAAGAAAAAATAATAAAAAGAGCCAGTGAAAATCCAGAAGTTTTGAAAGGCGAAAGAATGAATTTGAGTAAACTTAAGAGGCTAATGGATGAATATATAAGCGGAAAAGATATTACAATAAAAGTTGTTTTATTAAAAGAATTTTCAATAGAATTAGGTGAATTATTAAAAGAACAGAAAGCAGATGAAGAAAAATATACTAAATAAATGGAAAAAATAAATGAAATATTTAAGGGAGAAAAGCAGATGAAAAATAAAAAGATAATATTAATAATTTTAATGATAATAATAATGATATTAACACAATTTACAAAGGTAAATGCACATTCTGTAGATTTAGATCCTAAATCTTTAATAACAATGCCTTCATTAATATATAATGGAAGTGGAAAGATAAATATAAGCAGTACTGTAACTGATTATAAATTATATTTTCAAGCTGTAAAAATGGAAAATTCAGCTTATGAGGAAATAAATACATCAAAGACAGCAGGGGAAGAAAAGTTAAAAACTATAGAAAATGAATATAAAGCATTAAAACCTGGAATGGATAATGCAAAAGAAGCATATAATCAAGCATATACAGCTTATTCAAATGGACTAAAAAATTCTGAGTTATCTAAAGATGAAATAGAAAATCTAAAAACAAATTATGAAGAAGCAAAAACAAACTATGAAACTAAAGTAAAAGAATATAATGAAAAAATAGATGAATATAATAATGTTGTAAATGAAGTAAATACGAAAATAAAGGAATTAACACCTATGTATGATGAATCTAATTGGACAGAAACAACAGATAACAATATTTCGGTAGATACTACAAAATTTTCTGGGGAAGAGCCATACGTTATATGGGCAAAACTAGTGACAGGAAGTGAAAACTATTATGATGAATGTATATATACAATGAAAGGATCAAAAGCTGTAGAAGTTGATGTTACAGGAATTAGTTTAGATAAAACAACTTTATCTTTAACAGAAGGAAGCAGTTATACTTTGACAGCAACAATTACACCAACTGATGCAACAAATAAAAACGTTATTTGGGAAAGTGATAATGAAAGTGTTGCAACAGTAAATGATGGAAAAGTAACAGCAAAATCTGTAGGAACAGCTAAAATAACAGCAACAACAAAAGATGGTAATTTTAAAGCAAGTTGCACTGTGACTGTTACAGAAAATACAGTAAATAAAAATAATAATCAAAAAAATAATAATTCACAGGTAAAAAAATTGGGAGATAATACAACAGCTAATAGTAAATTACCTCGTGCAGGAATTTCAGGAATTGCCGTTGGAGCAATTTTAATATTGGCTATAGTTGGAATAGTATTTTATAAAAAATATAGATATTGGGATATCTAGAAAATAAGCAGACATATTTTGGTATGTCTGTTTTTTCACGTTTAATAAAAAAATACATAAAATATAACATAAAATAAACTATTATGAAAGGAAAGAGAAAAAGATGTCAAATTACATAATAGAAGGAGGTAAAAAATTAGTTGGAGAAACATATACCTCAGGTTCAAAAAATGCATCATTACCAATAATGGCTGCGTGTGTACTTAATTCAGGAATAACCAAATTATACAATGTTCCTAATATTCATGATACGCAAATGATGATAGAAATATTAAAAAATATAGGTTGTAAAGTAAAGAAAAATCAAAATAAAGTAGTAATAGATTCGAGAAATATAAATAAATTTGAAATACCAGAAAATTTGATGAGACAGATGCGTTCATCTATAATTTTTGCAGGTGCAATTTTAGGAAAATATAAAAAGGTTACATTTTCTTATCCAGGAGGATGTGATATAGGCTCGAGACCAATCGACTTACATTTAAAGGGATTTGAAAAGATAGGTGCAACAATAAATCAGGAGTTTGGAAAAATAGTGTGTGAAGCAAAAGAAATAAAGCCAGCAGAAATAAATTTGGATTTTCCAAGTGTAGGGGCAACGGAAAATATAATGCTAGCATCTGTTTTATCAGAGGGAACAACAAAGATTATAAATGCAGCAATGGAACCAGAAATAGTTGATCTGCAAAATTTCTTAAATAAAATGGGAGCAAAAATAGAAGGAGCAGGAAGCAATATAATAAAAATACAAGGAGTAAAAAAATTAAAAGATTTAAGCTATAATATAATGCCAGACCGAATAGAAGCTGGAACGTTATTATGTGCAGCTGCAGTTACAGGAGGAGAAATAACATTAAAAAAGGTAAATGTACTTAATATAGCACCTATTTTAAATAAATTGACAGAAGCTGGATGCACAATAAAGTTAAAAGAAAATGAGATAAAATTAAAAGCTCCTAAGAGACTAAAAGCAATAGATATAAAGACAATGCCATATCCAGGTTTTCCAACAGATATGCAAGCAATAATGGGGGGAATGTTAGTTTTAGCAAATGGAACATCTGTTATAGTGGAAAATATATTTGAAAATAGATATAAATATATACAAGAATTAAAAAAGATGGGAGCAAAAGTAAATGTAGAAGGAAAAACAGCTGTTATAAAAGGTGTAAAAAAGATATATGGTGCAAAGGTTAGAGCAACCGATTTAAGAGGCGGAGCAAGTTTAGTTTTAGCAGGACTTGCGGCAAAAGGAACTACTAATGTAGAAAATATAGAATATATTCTTAGAGGTTATGAAAATTTAGAGGTTAAGCTAAAAAATTTGGGAGCGGAAATATATTTAGTAAAAGATTAGTGGAAAAGTGAATTCTTTTCCACTATTTTTAAGATATTAATTGAAAAAAATAAAGAAATGTGTTATAAAAAAGAAAAAGCAAGAAAAGAGGAAAAAAAATGGAATTTATAGTAGCAGTTGATGGTCCTGCTGGAAGTGGGAAAGGAACAATAACAAAAATAGTTGGAGAAAGTGAAAATTTGGTTTATATAGATACAGGAGCTCTATATAGATGTGTAACATTATGTATGATAAGAAAAAAAGTTGGATTAGATGAAAAAGAAAAAATAAATGAAATATTAAATACTATAAATATAGAATTCAAAAAAGAAAATGATCAAAAATTAGTATATTTAAATGGCGAAAATGTTTCAAGAGAGATAAGAGAAGCAGAAGTAAATAAATTAGTTTCACAAGTATCTCATATAATAGAAGTAAGAGAATCAATAACAGACTTATCAAGAAAAATTGCAAAAGGAAAACAAGTGATTATGGAAGGAAGAGACATTGGAACAAATGTATTTCCAAATGCAGATGTAAAGATATATTTAGATGCTTCAGCAGAAGAAAGAGCAAAAAGAAGATTAAAGCAAAACGAAGAAAAGGGCATAAATATACCTTTTGAAGAAATAGTCGAAAACATAAAATTTAGAGATAATAATGACAAAACAAGCAAAATTGCACCTTTAAAACAAGCAGAAGATGCAATATATATTGATTCAAGTAATATGACAATAGAAGAAGTTTCAAAAGAAGTAATAAAAATAATTAGGGAAAAAAGAAAGGAAGAAAATGATGTATAAAATAGCAAGAGTTATATGTAACTTTTTTATATGGATTTATTGCAAAATTGTATATAGAACAAAAGTTATAGGGAAAGAAAATATACCTAAAAATGGAGCTGTGATTTTTTGTGCAAATCACAAAAGCTTTTTAGATCCACCACTTTTAGAGGTAACATGTAAAAGAAGAGATACAAGGTTTGTAGCAAAAGAAGAACTAACTAAAAATAAATTTTTAGCATTTTTAGGAAAAGTATTTGATGTAATATTAGTTAAGAGAAACGATAGAGATTTTGGACCAATGAAAGAATCTTTAAAAACTTTAAAAGAAGGAAAATGTTTAGCAATATTTCCAGAAGGAACAAGAAATGGATTAAAAAAAGGTTTAAAACCAAAAACAGGAGTTGCATATTTTGCATTAAATTCAAATGCAACTGTAATACCAGTTGGGATAAAAGGTGGAGAAAAGCCATTTAAGAAAGCTACCATAACATACGGTAAGCCTCTTGATTTAGAAGGATATAAAGGAAACAAAGAACTAAAAAAGGATAAAGAAATATTAGTAGAAGTTACAGAAAAAATAATGGAAAAAATAGTAGAATTAGCTAAATAAAAAATTCCCCATTTGGGGACGTATATTATTGGGAAAAATTCCCAATAATATACGTCACTAAATGGGGAGTTTGAAATTTTATGTTGACAACTAATGCCAAACAGTAGTATAATATAAAAGTTAAAAAAGAGAGAAAAAGGAGAAATAAAAATGAATAACGAAAAAATAAGAAATATAGCAATAATAGCACACGTTGATCATGGAAAAACAACTTTAGTAGATAGTTTATTAAAACAAAGTCATGTATTTAGAGATAATGAACAAGTACAAGACAGAGTAATGGATTCAAACGATCTAGAAAAAGAAAGAGGAATAACAATTCTTTCTAAAAATACATCAGTAATGTATAAAGATATAAAAATAAATATAGTAGATACACCAGGACATGCGGACTTTGGGGGAGAAGTTGAAAGAGTATTAAAAACAGTTGATGGAGTACTTTTATTAGTTGATGCATTTGAAGGAGCTATGCCTCAAACTAGAGAAGTTTTAAAAAAGGCTTTAGCATTAAACTTAAAACCAATTGTTGTAATAAATAAAATAGATAGACCTGGAGCAAATCCAGAAAAAGTTGTAGATGAAGTAATAGAATTATTTATAGAATTAGATGCAACAGATGAACAATTAGAATTCCCAGTTGTATATGCATCTGCAAAAAATGGAACATCAAAATTAAATTTATCAGATGAAGATAGTGATATGACACCTTTATTTGAAACAATGGTAAATACAATAGAAGCACCAAAATGTGACTTAGAAGGACCAGCACAAATGCTTGTATCAAACATAGACTATGATGATTATGTTGGAAGAATAGGTGTTGGTAGAGTAGAACGTGGTAAATTTACAGTAGGAATGACAGTATCTGTATGTAAAGCAGATGAAACAGTATATCAAGGTAAAATTGCTAAATTATATACACATGTAGGACTAAAAAAAGTTGAAGTAGAAGAAGTAACAGCAGGTGATATAATAGAATTTGCAGGAATTTCAGATATAAGCATTGGAGAAACTGTATGTGATCCTGAAAAAATAGAAAAAATAGATTTTGTAAATATAGATGAACCAACAGTTACAATGACATTTAGTGTAAATAATGGACCATTTGCAGGAAGAGAAGGACAATTTGTAACATCAAGACATATAAGAGATAGATTATTTAAAGAACTAGAAAGAAATGTTTCATTAAGAGTAAAAGAAGGAGAAACTCCAGATTCATTTGAAGTATCAGGAAGAGGAGAATTACACTTATCTGTATTAATAGAAACAATGAGAAGAGAAGGATTCGAACTTTTAGTTTCTCGTCCAAAAGTTATTATAAAAGAAATTAATGGAGTAAAAAGTGAACCAATCGAAACATTAGTTGTAAATGTACCAGATGATTCAGTAGGAACAGTTATAGAAAAACTAGGAAGAAGAAAAGCTGAAATGGTAAATATGGAACCAGCAGAAGATGGACATACAAAAATAGAATTCAACATTCCTGCTAGAGGATTAATTGGATATAGAACAGAATTTTTAACAGACACAAAAGGTGAAGGAACAATGGCAAGTATGTTCAAAGGATATGAACCATTTAAAGGTGAAGTTGTATCAAGAGTTAGAGGAACAATAGTAGCTTTTGAAACAGGTAAATCTGTAACATATGGATTATACAATGCACAAGAAAAAGGAGATTTATTTATAGGCGCTGGTGTTGACGTATATGAAGGAATGATAGTTGGATTAAACTCAAGAGGAGAAGATTTAGCAGTAAATGTATGTAAGGAAAAACATTTAACAAATACACGTTCTTCAGGAGCAGATGATGCACTTCGTTTAGTTCCACCAATTCAAATGAGTTTGGAAAAAGCAATAGAGTTTATCCAAGATGATGAACTTGTAGAAGTAACACCAAAATCAATAAGATTAAGAAAGAAAATCTTAAACAACAAAGAAAGAGAAAGAATGGCAAGAAATAATAAATAATTTTAGGAGATTTATGTTGTATGAAAAAGAGAATAACACCTCAAAAAGTACTTGAAGGTCAAATTGGGCAAATGATGAGTGAGCAAATAAAAGAAGAAAATTTCAAAGTAAAGACACCTCAATTGGGACCAAGAATGAGATATATTCATTATATTTATGATTTAAAAATGAAACATATTGATGCCATGAAAAGGATCTTAACAGAATTTCCTGAAATTAATTATAAAATGGTAGAAAAATGGTATAATGAAGAAGCTAAAAGAAGAGAGGAATTAGAAAATTCAGATGAAGGAAGATAAATTAAAACAAATAAAGAAAAAAGCACTAGAAGAACATATTCCTATAATAATGGATGATACATTATTTGAAATAGAAAAAAGAATGGAAAAAGAACCACCAAAAAAAATATTAGAAATAGGGACAGCAGTTGGATATTCTGCAATTTGTTTTTCAAAGTTTTTAGCTGAAAATGGTAAAATAGACACAATAGAAAGAGATGAAGAGAGAGTAAAAGAAGCAAAACAAAACATAAAAGAAATGAATCTAGATGACAAAATAAATATTTATGTTGGTGATGCAGTAGAAATTTTACCAAATTTAGATGATAAATATGATATGATATTTATTGATGCAGCAAAGGGAAAATATCCATTCTTCTTAGCAGAAGCTTTAAGAATGCTAGCTCTAAATGGAACCATATTTGCTGATAATATCTTATATAAAGGCTATGTAATGAGCGACTATAACAAACATAAACAACGTACAGCTGTAAGAAATCTAAGAGAATATATACAAGAAACAACTGAAAATCCACTTTTAGATACTGAAATTTTAGAAGTTGGAGATGGACTTGCTATAACTAAATTAAAAAGAAAGATAACACCAAGCAATTAAGCTTGGTGTTATCTTTCTTCAACGTCTTTTTTTAAATACTGTCCCATAGGGTGAAATTTAGTATTTAGAGGGACAAATTTTTCATGACTGTTTTTTATAAAATGATTATCAATAGGTATATCGTATTTTGGAGTCAGTGTTGAAGAATAAGTTTGAACAGGATCTTTTGATAAAAGTCTTTGCTTTTTTTCTGTAGTAGAGATTCTTACATATTCTTCTCTAATTAAGTTAGCCAAAGTTGACAAACCAATACGAGATTTTAACATGTTTTCAAGTGAATATAGAGGGTTTTGTGGAACTGCTAAAGCTTGATTATGTTCAACAATATGAGCAGGGTAAAGAGTTCCATATTCTGCTCCTCTTGAGAGGATTACATGAGTCATATAATCATAAAAAGGAACAAGGTTTACTGTATTTCCATTTTGAACTTCAATTAAATCTTTTACTTTTATTTTTGATGTAGCATAATTAACTAAGTCTTGTAAATCTCTAAGAGCTTCTTTATCTTCTTTAGGTATATGATATCCGGCTTACATCATTTAAACTAACAGTATTTAAAAACTCACAATAAAAGTCAAGTTTCTCTTTTGCCTTTGGCGAATTAGGAAAAGGAAAAGATCTTAATTCAAATAAAGGTTTTATATCAAATGATTTATTAGGCATAAGATTATGTGCTGCATTTCCTTCTTTTGAAAGATTTGAACGGAATTCTGAATTACCTAAAATTTCGCAAATAACTGTTCCATTAAGTTCAACAGTATAATAACATGCATAGAAACCACTTGATTTAGCACGTTCCTTTGAATCTTTAATTTCGATATTAAAGTTAGGAAGCTCAGATATTTCTTTAAATATATTTGGAAGTTCTTTTTTTAATACGTAATTTAACAACCTATCATTTTTCAATTGTTTTAAATTATTTTTTAAGTTATTTAATTCTTGAATATATTTTTTCTTAATAGTAGGTGAAAGGTCAGCTTTATATATCGAATTAAGCTTACATGATGTTTGTTCTTTTAAAGTGTCTTTTAATTGCTCATCAAAAGGAGTGTATTTTCTATAATATGATTTATGAGCAAGTTCAGTTAAAATGCTAATAAATTCATCTTTGCTCCTAGGGTTGATCTCTTTTGCTTGTTTTACCAATTGTAAATAAGGAACATCAACCTCACTTACACAATATTTATGTTGATTTTCATCTGTTGATTCTGTACATGGCATACTAGAATTGGTAAGAAGAGTAAGAAGAGTTATTTTACATGAATAATAATCTGCCAATGTATTTATATTACGTAAGTCTAATGGTTTTACTTTGGTAGGTGTATATGGTTTTATATCGTCTATAAAAGTACCTGAAATATCAATTTTAGCTACACGTTTATATAATCTAGAAAGTAAGTCTAAATTAAAATCTTTTTCTTCGCTTCTAAGGTATTCTTCAACAATTAAAACTTGCTTATAAAGTTTTTTTACATAAGGATCATCAGATTCTTCACAATATGTATCTAAATTATTTTTAGAGTGAAAAACAATAGTTGCTCCTAAAAAATCTTTGCATATAGATTTTACTGTAATTGCAATTTGCTCATCTATGTCTTTTTTTGTACAATTTTCAGGTAATCTTTCTGTAAGCATTTTAAACATTTCTTTTTCAATATTATTAATAGTACTTTGAAAAGATTTTACTCTATAAGGAACACTAATACTTGTGTCCACAGAATTTCTAAAGGACATAAAGACTAAAGACAAAAAAGTATGAAATAGTGATTCATCATTTTTTGCAAGTAAATATGTATTTGCACATTCAAGTGTTGCTTCATGAATTTTGGTTTGTAAATATTTAAGCTTTTCCATTTCATTTATGTCAGTATTTTGCATAAAATCCTCCTTTAAATATAATTGTAAAATTTTCCCAATTCTAACTATTATACATCATTTTTTCAAAAAAGTCTAGAGTTGCTTGAATTTTTCCTTTTTTGATAGTATACTTATAAAGAAGCGAAAAAAGAAAGGGTAGGAAATATGAAAGAAATAGAATTATTAGCGCCAGCAGGATCTTACGAAAAAGCAAAAATAGCATTTTTATATGGAGCAGATGCAGTATACTGTGGAACTGCAAGTTTATCTTTAAGATCAAGAGCAGCAATAGATGATGATGATTTAATAAAAACAATTGAATATGCTCATAAACTTGGAAAAAAAGTATATGTAGCAATGAATATATATGCATTTGATACAGATTACGAAGAAATAGAGCAAATGTGTAAAAAATTAGAAGAAGTAAAACCAGATGGGATAATTGCAGCAGATCCAGGAGTAATAAGCAAGATTTTAAAATATGCCCCAAGTGTTCCAGTAAATGTAAGTACACAAAGTAATTTGGTAAGTCTAGAAGCATGCAAGTTTTGGTATAACCAAGGTTGCAAAAGAATGATAATGGCAAGAGAAATGGATAAAAATCAATTAAAATATATAATGGAAAATAAACCAGAAGGAATGGAAATAGAAATATTTGTACATGGTGCAATATGTTTTTCATATTCTGGAAGATGTTTCTTAAGCGACTTTTTATGTGGAAGAAGTGCAAACTACGGAAGTTGTGCACAAAGTTGCAGATGGTCATATAATGTATATTTAGAAGAAAAAAATAATCCAGGAAATTTAATGCCGGTAGAAATAGATGAACATGGAACAAGTATTTTATCATCAAAAGATTTATGTTTAATTCATGAATTACCAGAAATTATAGACATGGGAGTAGATAGTTTAAAAATAGAAGGAAGACTAAAAACAGAATATTATATTGCAAGTATAGTAAGTGTATATAGAGCAGCCATAGATGATTACAAAAAAGATCCTAAAAATTATGATGCAGAAAAATATATGAAAGAAATAGAAAAAATAAAAACCAGAGGTTTAACAACATTTTATTTCAATAGTAGAGAAAATAAAGATATACAAGAATATGAAGGAAAACAATATAATGCAAATTATGAATTTGGTGGAAAAGTAATAAACGGAAATAAAGAAAAAGCAATAATAGAAATAAGAAACAAACTATCAGTTGGAGATGAAATTGAGATTTTAGTACCAGGAAAATTAGAACCTACAAAATTTACAATAGAAAAATTATGGGATATAGAAACAGATGAAGAAATAAGTACTGTAAATCCAGGAAAACAAGGACAACAAGTAAAAATGAAATTGCCAATTGAATGTGAAGAAAATTGGATATTAAGAAGAAAAAAATAATTAATATACAATATGAATGGAGAAAAAATGGAACAATATAATGAAAAATTAAAGCCAATACTAAATGATTTGGAAAATCCAAAAATAGAAATAGCAGGTGGAAGTGCAGTAGGAATGATACTTTCTATAACAAATTCATTAATTGGTTATATATGTAATCTTACAATAGGAAAGAAAAAATATGAAAATGTACAAGATGAAGTGCTAAAAATAAAAGAAGAAGCAGAAAGTTTAAAAGAAAAAGCACTTTATATAATTGATGAAGATAGAAATGTTTTAGATAAAATATTAAAAGCCTATAAAACAAGAAAAGAAAATCCTGAAGAACTAGAAGAAGCAAGTAAAGAAAGTGTTATTTTTTGCAAAGAAGTAATGGATAATGCTTTTAAAACATTAAAACTTTCAAAAAGAATAGCATTGGTAGGAAATAGAATGCTTTCAAGCGATTTTGAAATTAGCAAAAAATATGCTTTTTCATCAGTAGAAGCAAGCATTGTAAATATAGAGATAAATTTAAAATCAGTTAGTGACGAAAAATTTGTAAAAAAAGTTAGAGAAGAATATTTAAAACAATATGAAGAAGCAAAAGAAATGGCTAAATAAAATTTAAAGGAACCGAATCCTAAATTGGGGACGGTTCTTTTTTTGCCTAATTTTCCCATTTGGGGACGGAGATTTTCGGGGAAAATATTACAATAAAAATATATGTAATACTAAAAAATAATTATTTTTTAGACAAAAATGTGTACTGATTTTGATTTCTTTTTATGATAATCTTGCAAATATAAATAATCAAAAGAAAGGAAGAGAAAAACATGATGAAAAAGAATGGGGGAATAACATTAATAGCGTTAGTTGTTACAGTAATAGTATTAATAATACTTGCAGGAATATCAATATCAATGCTTACAGGACAAAATGGAATCTTGACAAATGCAGCAAAGGCAAAAGAACAAACAGAGGCAGCATCTGATTTAGAATATTTGCAATTAAAAGCATATGATGCTGTGACAAATTACTATGCAAGTGGCAAAACAGGATCTGAGAACGAGTATATTCTTGAAGAATTAGGAAAGATAGAAGGAATAGAAACTAATGTATCTCAAGGAACAGTAAAATATAAAGGCAAAACTTACGATGTAAGTGAAGTTATAGGTAATACAAATGAACAAAAAGCAGTTGAAACAAATGGATTAAAGCAGATAACTGTCGCAAATGCAGAAAAACAAGAAGACAAAGATTTATTAGCTGATGAAAAAGTAAGAATGATAGTAGAAGAAAAAACAGAAAATCCAAGTAAAGCTATAATACCAGCAGGATTTTATTATGTTACAGGAACACCTTCAACAGGACTTGTAATATCAGATAAATTCGGAGATGATGATAGCAATTCAAAAGGTGGAAATCAATTTGTATGGGTACCATGTAATGGAAGCAATGGTGTAACATATGAAAAAGAAATTGGTCTTGCAACAACATGGAAAAGTAAATATAGTGGAAAATCATGGTGGTATAATTCATATTCATCAGGAACAAATGCAGATGGATCTACAAAATATGAACCAGTTGCAGAAAATACATGGTCAGATAATGGTGGAAATGCAGATAGTGTGAAAAAATATGGTGGATTTTATATAGGTAGATATGAAGCTGGTTTACCTTCTAATTTATATGAGGATAAAGATGGGGCGACATACGAAAGAGAATCAAAGAAAAACACAAAATCTGGAACTCCAGTAAGTAAGAAAAATACTCCAAGCTGGAATTTTATATCACAAGTAAATGCAGTAGAAGTATCAAATAATATGTATTCTGGAAGTACATCTGTAACAAGTGGTTTAGTAGACAGCTATGCCTGGGATACAATTGTAGAATGGATGACAAAAGAAGAAGCAAATAAAAATTTAGGAAATGATAGTTCTTTAAAAGGTAATTATTATAATAATGATAAGATAAATTTATCAAATGCACTATATGCAGTACACAGATATGGAAGTATAACAGAAGCTGGAAAAAAAGCAGGAAAAGGCGATTATTGGAGCTATGCTACAAAATATAAAAAAGGAGCATTTAAATCTGGAGCTGAAAGTATAGATGCTACAAGTGGAGCAAAATATGATTTTACAAACAACACTTATGATACAACAAATTATAGCTATACAATAAGAAAAGAATTAGCTACAGGATCAGCAGAAGAAACAAAGGTAAAAAATATATATGACATGGCAGGAAATATGTGGGAGTGGACTACAGAAACAGGTAAACCAGATGGGGGAAGCACTCTTAGAGCCGTCCTTCGTGGTGGTAGCTTCCATTACAACGGGTCTAACTATCCCGTTTCTGACCGCTACGGTAGCCTTGACGCTACTTGGTACCGCTTCAACATCGGGTTCCGTGTCGTGCTTTACATCAAATAGTAGCACTGTAGCCTGAAAGCCTAGAACAGAAAAACTTGAAGGTATAGAGATGAAAGAAAAAACATAAATTAGGAAAAACAAAAATGGAAATAATGTCTTATGAGAAAAAAAGCAAAGAATTAACACTAATTCCAAAATATGAATTTTATATGGAATATATGTTAGAAGTAATTTTATTACATTTGCCAAGAACAGAAAAATTTAGTATAGGAACAGAATTTAAAAGTGTCATGTATGACACTTTTAAAAATATTATGTTCATAGAAAAAGTATCAACAAAAGAAAGAATATATTATTTGAATAGAATTGATGCTGGATTAAATATTCAAAGAGCATTGCTTAGAATAATGAAGAAAAATAAGTGGATTGATACAAAAAGATTTGATTATGTTATGAATACATTAATAAGAGAGGTTGGTGCAATTTTAGGAGGATTAATTAAATATTATGCCAAAAACAATTAGAAATGTATATTATAAATATCTAACATTTGATAAACTAATGGATGCACATAAAAAAAGCCAATCTGGAAAAACAACAAGGAAAAATATAGTAAGATTTAACCTTAAACAAGAAGAATATATAATGTGGCTATATGAAAGACTTATGACAAAAACATATAAACATGGAGGTTATACATCATTTTATGTAACAGAGCCGAAGCTAAGAAAAGTAGAAGCTTCGGCTTATATTGATAGAGTTGTACATAGATGGGTTGTAGATAGTTTTTTGATAGATACATTTGTACCACAATTTATAGATACATCTTATGCCTGCATAAAGAACAAAGGAATGCATAGGGCAGCTTTAGCTGTACAGCAAGGAATGAAAAAATGTAAAAAGAAATATGGCGAATACTATATTTTAAAAATGGATATAGCAAAATATTTTGCAAGTATAAATAAAGAAAAGCTTTATGAAATAATTGAAAGAAAAATAAAAGATGAAAATGTATTATGGCTATTACGAGAAATAATATACTCAAAAAGAGAAGAAGTGGGAATACCTATTGGAAACTTAACAAGTCAAATATTTGCAAATGTATACTATAACGAAGCAGATCAATATATAAAACATAAATTGAAAGTTAAATATTATTATAGATATATGGACGATAGCATTATACTTATGCAAAATAAAGAAGAATTAAAAGAAATAAAAAGTAAAATTGAAAAATTTATAAATGAAGAATTATACTTAAGCTTTAATTCTAAAACAAATATATTTAAATCTAAACAAGGGGTTAACTTTTGTGGATACAAAATAAATGAATACAGAATGAAACTAAGAACAAAAGGAAAAAAAAGAATAAAGAAAAATATAAAAAAATTAAAATTAAAAATAAAAAATGGTGAAATAACTTCAAAAGAAGCAAAAAAACACCTATGTGGCCATTTCCGGATATTTAAAATATGCAAATACATATAACTTTGTGAGTAAATATTTTGAATATGAAGAAAATGAATTGGGGTAATTCATAATGCTTGTGGGAGCCGTCCTTCGTGGTGGTAGCTTCAATAACAACGGGTCTAACAATCCCGTTTCTAACCGCAACGGTAACAATGACGCTACTTGGTACAACATCAACATCGGGTTCCGTGTCGTGCTCTAATATTATTCGAGATTATGTATTTTACGAAATATATACAGTGAAATATTAGATATTAAAGGGGATTACTCCATCCTTAAATGGTAAAAATAGAATCATAGATGAGGTATTAGTAGTTATCGAAAATATAGTAATCTAAAAATATAGAAAGAAAAGTAATATGGACGAAGAATATACTATAAATAAGAATATAAATATATGTTTTGTATCTGGTACGATAATTTCGGAACCAGATTTTAAATTTTTTTACAATAGCAAAAAATTAATATCAAAAATAGAATTTTTATTAAAAACAGAAAGTGGTTTTAAAAGCTCTAAACAACAAGAAAAAGAAGAGATAAAAGTTGTAGCATATAATGAAATTGCAGATTTTATCTATCAAAAACTTGACATTAATGATAAAATTATGATAAAAGGTTTTTTAGAAAAATATAAAGTAGTTGTGAGTGATATTTCCATATTTAAGAGTAAATAGAAACATGTATAATGGAATTTAAGCACACATAAGAAAAGGAGAAGCAAATGGAAATTTTATTAGAAGGAAAAAGTGTTGCAGAAAACATAAAGAAGAATTTTAATAAGAGAGTTGAAAATTTAACAAAAAAGCCACATATTGCAGTATTAGGAATAGAAGGAGATAGTGCAAGTCTTACATATATAAAAAGAATAGAAAAAAATTGTAATAATTATGGAATAGGGTTTACATTAAAACTTGCATCTAATGAGGAAGAATTTAAAAGAAATTTTGAAGAAATAAAAAATGATGAGAATATTACGGGAATAATGTTTCAACAACCATTACCAAAAGAAATATCTAAATTAATAAATGAAATTCCAGCTGAAAAAGATGTTGAAGGTGTAAGTAATCTAAATATGGGAAAATTATTTGTAGGAGAAAAAGATGTAAATATTCCTTGTACAAGTAAAGCGGTTATAGAAACATTAGACTTTTACAATATAGACCTAACAGGAAAAAAAGTAACAGTAGTTGGAAGAAGTAATATTGTTGGAAAGCCATTGATACCACAATTATTAAATAAAAATGCTACAGTAACTATTTGTCATTCTAAAACCCAAAATATGAATGAAATTTTAAAAGAATCAGATGTAGTAATAATGGCAATAGGAAAAGCTAAATTCTTAAAAAAAGAAATGATCAAAGAAAATGCAATAATACTTGATGTAGGAATAAATTTTGAAAATGGCAAAATGGTTGGAGATGTAGATTTTGAAGATGTCAAAGATAAAGCGTATGCAGTAACACCAGTACCAGGTGGAATAGGTGTTGTAACAAATAGCTTATTAATTGATAATATTATAAATTCTGTAGAAATGAAAAAAATATAAAAAAAATTTTTGGAAATAAAAGGCAAAAATAGCTGTAATTCACATAATATCAGTCTTAAAAGTGTTTTTAGAAAATTTTGACTTTTCCGGTAATTTGTAGTATAATAGAATTGTTGATGACATAGAGATACAATTGTTTGTTAACATAAATAAGTGAAGGGAGAGATTGCAGATGTTTAATATAGGAGACAAAATAGTATATCCAATGCACGGAGCAGGAACAATTGATTCAATAGAAGAAAAAGATGTCTTAGGAGAAAAACAATCATACTACATTTTAAAAATGCCTGGAGAAGTTAAGGTTATGGTACCAATAGCAAAGGCAGAGCAAGTAGGGGTAAGATCTATTATAGATAAAGGTTCAGCAGATAAAGTCTTTGAAGTTTTAGAACATGATGAAACAGAGATGAATAAAAACTGGAATAAAAGATATAGAGATAATATGGATAAATTAAAAAGTGGAGATATTTACGAGATAGCAGATGTAGTAAGAAACTTAAGTTTTAAACAAAAAGAAAAAGGATTATCTACCGGAGAAAAGAAAATGTTAACAAATGCAAAACAAATTCTAGTTAGTGAATTAGTATTAGCAGAACATTCAAACAAAGATGAAATGGAAGAAATTGTTGATAACAAAATAAATAATTCATTTATAACATTTAGATCAAATGATACAGTAAAAGAAAGTGTTGTTAGCAAATTTATTCCTTTCGATGGAGGAAATGCTTCAGAAAATACATAATGAAATTAATAATATTTTTGTAAAAAAGAGGCTAAAAAGATTTATCTTTAAAGCCTCAAATTTTTTTGAAATTTGTTGAAAAAATTTTGAATTTAGTATTGACAAATTCATAAATAAATAATATAATACACAATGTCGTTAGGACATATACCAGTTATAAATGCAGATGTGGCGGAACTGGTAGACGCACAGGACTTAAAATCCTGCGGTTGAATAAACCGTGCCGGTTCGATTCCGGCCATCTGCACCATAAGAACCTCAAGCAGTTCGTAAGATATGCTTGAGGTTTTTCGATTTTAGAAAACCCCAGATAGTCTGGGAGTTCGGGAAAGCTTCAGCGAAAAGTACGTCTTTAGACGTAGCTAGTAGAAAACCCCTATGGGCGAATTTGAAAAAACACCAGCTAGGCTCAATGTCAACAACTTAAGAAAAAAATAGTGTAATTACTGAATTAATTAATTGCACTATTTTTTGTTTATTATAAATTTTTAGAAAAATGAACGCAAAAGTCCTATTTTATATAGTACATTTTTTAAAAACTTGTTTTATAATTAGTTCTATACTTATTACTTGGCGACCATTCTCGTACACTACTTTTTCTATTTTTTCGTACTATTGATACATATTTTTCTATTTCTTTTTCTAATAAATCTAATTCTTTTATTGCTTTTCTTTTGTCTTTTATTAACATTATTTTTATGTATTTTTCTTTAAATATTCCTATTGCTTTTCCTTCATTAATTTTATAATCTTTTCCTTTAGGGGATTTTATTTCTTTTCTTCCGGTATATAGCATATCTTGTATCTGATTATAGACTACTATTTGGGCATAGATATCTTGATATATAAATTGAGACAAGTTCCCTGTAAATTCTTCTATTTTTAATTTGTTTTTTATGCTATTATATGATATTTCTATTTGCCATCTTTTCTTATATATTTCTTTTAGATCATCCTTACAAAACTCATTTTTGTCTAAGTTTGATATTAAATATTCTGTTGTCTTTTCATTTATTTCTATTTTGGTTATCCTTAATTCTATACCTATTTTATTTTTTATTTCTTCATAAAATTCTGGATTTGTTTTCTTGATTTTATTTTGTCTAGGATACGTATATCTTATTATAATAAATTCATCTTCTGTTGTCATCTCTTCTTTTTCTTTTATATAATCATTACTACTTAATCTCATTACAAATTTCTTTCCTTGTTTTTCTAGCCAATTAAATAACTCTATTGATGGATATCCTCTATCAAATATTATTATTTCTTTATTTTTTCCTATTATTTCTTGAATGGTTTCAATATTCTTTTTGGCTAATCGTGTTTCATTACTATCTACTCTATCTATTTCTACATCTAAAAAAAAGTGATTTTCTACATCGTAAATTCCAGATAACAATGCTCTAGCTATTTTTCTTTTATGTTGATTTCCTTCACTTCCAAAAATTTCTCTGTTTAATGGTGTGTTTGGTATTTCTATTTTAGAACCATCTATTGCACATAATATATATCCATTTTTCTTTTTTATATATTTTGGTTTGGAATAAAAATCTTTTAAATATAGATTTTTCATTTCTTTAAATATATCTGGATTTAATATTCTTCTTTGTTTTAAATATGCTTCATCACTATAATTCACGCATTTTTCTCCTTTTTTATTTAATTCAAAATCTCTTATTTCAAAGGATACATTTTTTCCTTGTTTATTTAATGTCATCAAAAGTATATTATAAAATGGTAATTTTCTTTTTCGGCTAAAGCTGTTTTCATATTTCTTATTATCTAATCTACATTTTTTTCTTGTATTATCATCATAAATAAAATTTCTTAAAATATTATATCTATATTTTATATCATTTTTCATTCGTACCCCTGCTTAAATTATATCAAAAAAAGAAGAAATTTTATATAAAAACTTCTTCTTTTTCTTAAGTTGTTGACATTGAGCTAGGCTGGTGGTTAATTATTACTTTATCATTAATTGACCTTTTTAAATAATTATGTTAAAATAAAAAAGATATTTTACAGATTTATGTAAATTGTATTGTTCAATTTACCGTAAAAATAACAATAATTATAATAAGAAAAGGAGAAATTATTATGCGGAAATGGAGAAAAGAAGTAAAATTTTGGTTTGAAGGTGTGGCTAAAGATTTATCATTTATTTTTTATGCATACTTCTTAAATGATGTAGAAAAAAACGAATGGGTAAAAACTAGATTTAAAGTATCAAATTATGAAGATGGAATAATGGAAATGCAATTTAAACATCAGGAAACAATACCAAGAGTAGCTTTTGTTGTATCAAGAATATTTCGTAAAGAAAGTGTTTTTTGTAATTTAGATTTTGTAATTTTGAACTATCGGAATGTAAAATTAAAAATAGGACATAATACAGGCCGTAAAAATATTATTAATATGCTTGAAAAAGCAATGAAAAAGGCAGACACAATAAAAACGGAAATAGATATGAAAACGTGTTGGATAGAACGACCAGTAGAAGAAGTTCTTAGTCAAACAGACAAAGAAACAGAATTAGTTCTTAGAAATTTATATGGAATTAAAAGAATTGACGGAATACCTAAAAAAATGTATTTTGAAAGCGCAAAAGGAAATAAAGTCATTAAAATAAGTTTAATAAAAAATGGAAAAGTTAGTATGGAAGTTGATATTGATAATGAAGATATTTTGGATCTGCAAAATGACATTATTAATATTTTTACTATGCCAGATGCTAGGTTCTATGGATTGACGAAGTTTAACTTGAGGGTGAATTATTTCCAAATGGAAGTTGATAAAGAAAATTTTTACAAATTTTTAAACTATTATGCAAAAAGCAAATTTATAATTGAAGAACTTGAAAATAGAAAACAAAAAGGAGAGATCAGAAAGAATTTAAGAAGAAAAAATGTAATAACAAAAATAATGAAAGATGAAAACTTTGAACTCGAATTTGCATCAGACTATATTTTGCTTTGGAAAGAGATGACTATATATTTGATGGAAAAACATAATAAAGTTTTTGATAAGGCATGGAGATATGCTGCAAAATTTACAGGTATAGACATGCTTACAGCACTTATTTACGTAGGAGCGGGTGTTTTTGAAAAAGAACTTAGAATATTGTAATTATTAAGTAAGAGGCCAGATGTTTTATCTGGCCTAAAGTTTTAAATTTGATAAAAGAAATATATTATGATAAAATTATCAATATAAAAACCGTTTCTGTTTTTTATAGAAGCGGTTTCTACATAAAAAGAGAGGAACATAAATGGTAGCAGAAATAATAATTGATAGTAAAGCAAAAAAACTAAATAGAAAATTTGACTACGAAATACCAAAAGAATTAGAAGACATTGTAGATGTAGGAAGTAGGGTTTTAGTACCATTTGGGAACTTTAAAACTTTAGAACAAGGTTATATCTTGAAAATAAAAGAAAAATCAGATTATGAAGTGAAAAAAATAGCAGGGTTAGAAGAAAACTTGCCACCAGAAAAAATAGAGCTTGCAAGATGGATGGCAAGAAAATATTTTTGTAATGTATCAGAATGTATAAAATTAATGCTTACACCAGGTACAAGATCTAAAAATAAAGATGATAGAACAAAGGATAAAACTTTGAATTATATATATTTGAATAAACAGGTAGAAGAAATTAATATTGATAGTTTAAGAGGAGAAAAACAAAAAAAATTAATAGAATTTATTAAAAATAATGAAGGATTAACAATACCAGAAATTGAAACATTTGCGGAGATTTCTAGAAGTACGGTAAATTCACTTGTAAATAGAGGAATACTTAAAATTGTAAATGAAAAAATAGATAGGAATCCATTGGCTAATAAAAAAATAGACAATAATAAAAAACTTGTATTAAATGAAGAACAAGAAGATGCTTATAAGAAAATAGAAAAATCAATGGATGAAAATAGATATGAAAAATTTTTGATTTATGGAATTACAGGTTCTGGAAAAACGGAAATTTATTTACAGTTGATTGAAAAAGCAATAATTCAAAATAAAAGTGCTATTGTGTTAGTTCCAGAAATATCATTAACTCCACAAATGTTAGATAGATTTATTGGGAGATTTGGAAAAGAAAAAATTGCTGTTTTACATAGTAAGTTGTCTATTGGAGAAAGACATGATGAGTGGGAAAGAATAAAAAATGGCGAAGCTAAAATTGTAATAGGGGCAAGATCTGCAATATTTGCACCTTGTAGCAATTTAGGAGTAATTATAATAGATGAAGAACATGATAGTTCTTATAAATCTGAATCTAGTCCAAGATACTCAGCAAAAGAGGTTGCAGAAAAAATTGCAAGTAACAATTTAGTTCCGTTAGTTTTAGGAAGTGCAACGCCAGATTTAAGAACATTTTATGATACAGAAAATGGAAATACAACATTATTAAAATTAACTAAAAGGGCTAATAATTCTAGTTTACCAAGTGTAGAAGTTGTAGATTTGAAATTTGAACTTGCAACTGGAAATAGGTCAATGATAAGTAATTTGTTATACTCAGAAATTGAAAAAAATCTAAAAGAAAAAAAACAAACAATATTGTTTTTGAATAGAAGAGGATATTCAACTTTCATAATGTGCAGAAATTGTGGATATACACTAAAATGTCCTAACTGTAATATAAGTTTAACATACCATATAACAAAAAATATATTAAAATGCCATTATTGCGGACATACTCAAAGACCAGTAAATGTTTGCCCAGAATGTGGTAGTGAAAAAATAAGATACTTTGGTACAGGAACTCAAAAACTTGAACAAGAAATAAAAAAACAATTTCCTGAAAGTACAACAATAAGAATGGATGTAGATACTGTAACTAAAAAGAATTCACATGAAGAAATATTAAAAAAATTTAAAGAAGAAAATATTGATATTTTAATTGGAACACAAATGGTTGTAAAAGGACATCATTTTCCAAATGTTACATTAGTTGGCGTAATTGCAGCTGATGGATCATTAAATCAAGATGATTATAGAGCAAATGAAAAAACATTTCAAATACTAACACAAGTCGCAGGAAGAGCAGGACGTGAAAAATTACCTGGAAAAGTTATAATTCAAACATATAATCCAAATGCTTTTCCTATTGAGTGTGCAAAAATTCAAGATTATGATATGTTTTTTAAAACAGAGATAGAATTAAGAAAACAGTTGAAATATCCACCATTTTGCGATATAATATTAATTGGATTTTCTGGAGAAAATGAAAACGAAATAAAAAATATAAGTGAATATATGTTTAATATATTAAAGCCAAATTTAGAAAAATACCAAATAAATGTGTTTCAGCCGATGCCAGCTCCAATAGATAAAATTCAAAATAAAATAAGATGGAGAATGATAGCAAAAGGTAATGTAACAGAAGAAGTAACAATTATTTTAAATAAGTGTTTACAAAATGTTTATAATATGAATTTAAAAAATACAAAAATTAGTGTGGATGTAAATCCTAATAATATGATGTGAAAGGAAGATGAAGATGGCACTAAGAAAAATAAGAGAACAAGGAGACGAGATATTAAGAAAAAAATCTAGAGAAGTAAATATAGATGATATAACAGCAGAAAAAAATCAAAGTTTAATAGATGATATGCTAGAGACAATGTATCATTTCAATGGTGTTGGACTAGCAGCTGTTCAAGTTGGAATTTTAAAGCAAATTATAGTTATTGATGTAGATGATGATAAAGGACCTTATGTATTGATAAATCCAAAAATATTAAAAACAAAAGGATCTAAAGAATGTGATGAAGGTTGTTTAAGTTTCCCAAATGAATTTGGAAAAGTTGTAAGACCAACAGAAGTTGTTGTTGAATTTTATAATAGAGATGGAGAAAAAGTAAAATTAAAAGCAAAAGATCTATTAGCACAAGCTGTATGCCATGAAGTAGATCATTTAAATGGAGTTTTATTTGTTGATTTGGTAGAACCTGGAACACTAGAATATGTAACTCCAAAAGATTAATAGAAAAGAGATGATTTTATGAATATTGTTTTTATGGGAACACCTGACTTTGCAGCAGAATCTTTGAAAGCGGTTTTAGAAAGCGGACATAATGTTATGGCAGTCGTTACAAACCCAGACCGACCAAAGGGTAGAGGAATGAAGATGATAGCAAGCCCAGTAAAAGAAGTTGCAACTGAAAAAAATATAAAAATATATCAACCTTTAAAGGTAAGAAATAACCAGGAATTTATAGATGAAATAAAATCTTTAAATCCGGATGTTATATGTGTTGTAGCTTATGGAAAGATTTTACCAAAAGAGATTTTAGATATTCCAAAATATGGATCTATAAATGTCCATGCATCATTACTTCCAAAATATAGAGGAGCAGCACCAATTCAATGGGCTGTGTTAAATGGAGATGAAGTTACAGGAGTAACTACTATGTATATGGATGTTGGAATGGATACAGGAGATATGATTCTAAAAGAAGAGGTTAAAATTGGAGAAGACGAAACAACAGGAGAACTTTGGGATAGATTATCAAAAATAGGCGGAAAACTTTTGGTAAAAACATTAGAAAAAATAGAAACTAAAACAGCACCAAGAATTCCACAAGGAAATGACTTTACAACTGCACCGATGCTTTCAAAAGACATGGCAAAAATCGATTGGCAAAATAAAACAGCTAAAGAAATTAAAAATTTAGTTAGAGGGTTAAACCCAATTATGGGGGCATACGGAATAGTAGATGGAAAAAAGATTAAACTATGGAAAGTAAATGCATTAGAAGAAAATGATGAAAGAATAAAAGATATAAATATAGAAAATAAAAATCCAGGAGATGTTATACTTTCAGACAGTAAAAAAGGATTATTTATAAAAACTAAAAAAGGAATATTGTCAGTTATAGAAATACAAGGAGAAAATGCAAAAAGAATGAATTTTGGAGATTTTTTAAGAGGATGCAATCTTGAAAATAAATCTTTTGAATAAAAATAAAAAAATGCCTAAAAAAGCTTGACAAATAGGTGAAAATACTGTAAACTATATCTGTATTACAGATATAAAGAATAAAATATCTGTTACTAGTAAAAAAGTAACAGAATTTTTTATGTCTAAAACCATATAAGAAAGAGGGATAAAGTTGGAAGAAAAAATACAAATAAGTATATTATTAAGCTTATATGGAAATTTACTTACAAAAACCCAACAAAAATATATGGACCTATATTATAATGAAGACTTGTCATTATCAGAAATAGGAGAAAATGAAAATATAACAAGACAAGCAGTAAGAACAATTCTTGTAAAGTCAAAAAACAAACTACAAGAATATGAAAAAAATCTAAAATTTATGTCAAAAGAAACAAAAATAAAAGAATTAATTGAAAAATTAGAAAAAACAGACATAAATAATAAGCAACAACAAATAATAGAAAAAATCAATAAAGAACTAGACTTCTAGTCAAAGGAGGAAGCAAGATGGCTTTTGAGGGATTATCTTCTAGACTTCAAGATATAACAAGAAGAATAAAAGGCGAGGCAAGAATTACAGAAAGTAACATGAAAGATATGTTAAGAGAAGTAAAACTTGCATTGTTAGAAGCAGATGTAAATTATAAAATTGTAAAAGAATTTATATCTACAGTACAAGAAAAAGCTCTTGGGCAAGATGTAATGAAATCATTAAAACCAGGAGAACAAGTTGTAAAGATTGTTAGAGACGAATTAACAGAATTATTAGGTGGAACAGACAGCAAAATAAATATTTCGCCAAATCCACCAACAGTAATAATGCTTGTAGGACTTCAAGGTGCTGGTAAAACAACAATGGCAGGAAAACTTGCAAATTATTTAAGAAAACAAGGAAAAAAGCCATTAATGGTAGCATGTGACGTATATAGACCAGCTGCTGTAAAACAATTACAAGTAGTTGGATCAAGTTTGAATATTCCAGTATATGCAGAAGAAGGAAGTAAAGATGTAATTGGAATTGCAAAAAGAGCAATGAATGCTGCTATGTCAAAATTAAATGATGTAGTGTTAATAGATACAGCAGGACGTTTGCAAATAGATGAAAATCTTATGCAAGAATTACAAGATGTAAAAAAAGCTGTAAGACCACATGAAATATTACTTGTAGTAGATTCAATGACAGGTCAAGAAGCTGTGAATGTTGCAGAATCATTTAATGAAAAAGTTGGAATAGATGGAGTTGTTTTAACAAAATTAGATGGTGATACACGTGGTGGAGCTGCACTTTCAGTAAAAAAAGTAACAGGAAAGCCAATAAAATTTATAGGTGTAGGCGAAAAACTAAACGAATTAGAAGAATTTCATCCAGATAGAATGGCATCAAGAATCTTAGGAATGGGAGATGTTTTGTCAATAGTTGAAAAAGCAGAGCAAGCCCTAGATCTTGAAGAAGCCGAAAAACTAGAAAAACAATTACAAAAAAATAAATTTGATTTAGATGATTATTTAGCACAACTAAGACAAATCAAAAAAATGGGTTCAGTATCATCACTATTAAAAATGTTACCAGGAGCTGATAAGCTAAAAGATATACAAGTTGATGATAAAGAATTTATAAGAATAGAAGCTATAATAACATCAATGACAGCAAAGGAAAGAAAAAATCCTGGAATCTTAAATGGAAGCAGAAGAAAGCGTATAGCAAAAGGAAGTGGAACTGAAGTTCACGACATAAATAAATTCATGGAATCTTTTGAAATGACACAAAAAATGATGAAGCAAATGAAAACAAAAGGTGGAATGAAGCGCATGATGAAAGGATTAAAACTTGACAAAATTGATGAATTTAAAGATTTAATGTAAATTCATTTATAAATTAATTAGATATTAAATTTTAAATATAAATATAGATGCAAAATATTTATATAAGATATTAATTGCATCAAACAATTAGGAGGTGAACAAGAATGGTAAAAATAAGACTACAAAGAGAAGGAAAGAAAAAAGCTCCTTTCTATCATATAGTAGTAGCAGACTCTAGAAGCCCAAGAGATGGTAAAATAATCGAAAAAATTGGTACATATGATCCAATGACAGAACCATCTACAATAGTTTTAGATAATGCTAAAGTTGAACAATGGATAAAAAATGGTGCTAAACCAACAGAAACAGTTAAAAAATTAATCGAAAAAGCATCAAAATAATGAAAAAGGAGGATTGCACTAATTTTATAATTAATGCAAAAACTTAAAAAATGAATGAAATTTTAAAAACAATTATCGTAAATTTAGTAGATGACAAAGAAGCTGTTGAAGTAAACGAAATAAATGGAACACAATCAGTAGTTTTCGAAGTTAAAGTTGCTGAAAACGATATGGGAAAAATAATAGGAAAGCAAGGAAGAATTGCTAAGTCTATAAGAACAGTAATGAAAGCAGTAGCAAGTAAAGAACATAAAAAAGCAACTGTTGAATTTATTGGGTAATTTCCAAATAAAAAGGAAAGAATATGAAACAAGAAAAATTAGAAATTGGTCAAATAGTTAATACCTTTGGTATAAAAGGATTTGTTAAAATATATCCTTATGTTGATGACATAAGAAGATTTGATGATTTAGAAGAAGTATATATAAGTCAAAAAAAACAAGATTCATTAATGAAAATAGAAGAAGTAAAATACCAAAAAAATATGGTTTTAGTAAAATTTAAGGGAATAGAAACGGTCGAACAAGCCGAAAAATTAAGAAATGCCTATGTAAAAATAGACAGAAAAGATGCTATTGAACTTGAAGAAGGACAATATTTTATAGCTGATTTACTTGGTTTAGATGTATATTTAGATACAGGAGAAAAGTTAGGGGTATTAGATGATATTTTCAACAATGGAAGTACAGATATATATGCTGTAAAAAATGAATTGGGTAAACAATTCTTATTACCATATATAGATGAAGTTATAAAAGATATTGATTTAGAAAATGAAAAAATAACTGTACATATTATAGAGGGATTGATATGAAATTTGATGTTTTAACACTTTTTCCAGAAATGTTTGAGGCATTAAACCAAAGCATTATTGGAAGGGCAAAAGAGAAAAATCTAATTGAAATTAATTTAATAAATATCAGAGATTTTTCAAAAGATAAACACAAAAAAGTTGATGATACTCCTTATGGTGGAGGAGCTGGAATGGTAATGAAGGCTGATGTAGTATATGACGCATATAAATCAATTAAAGATGAAAATGCGAAAGTAATATATATGTCTCCACAAGGAAAAACATTAAATCAATCTAAAGTAGAAGAATTATCAAAGGAAGAACATTTAATAATATTATGTGGACATTATGAAGGAATAGATCAAAGAGTTATTGATAAAATTGTAGATGAAGAAATTTCTATTGGAGATTATGTTTTAACAGGAGGAGAAATACCAGCGATGGCATTGATTGATTCTGTTTCAAGATATAATGAAGGAGTTTTATCCAAAGAATCAATAGAAGAAGAATCATTCAGCAATCGGATTACTAGAATATCCTCAATATACAAGACCTGAAACTTTTGAAGGTGTAAAGGTACCAGATGTATTACTTTCAGGAAATCACCAAAATATTGATAAATGGAGAAGAGAACAATCTTTAAAAATTACAGCTATTAAAAGACCAGATTTGTTAAAAAATTGATGTACTTAAATAAAAGTACCGCTCAAAACAAACTATTGTCTAAGATGTTACTTAGCGACAATAGAAATTAAAGGGAGGAATTTTAAAATGGATATAATAAAATCTATTGAACATGAACAATTAAAAGCTAAAATTCCAGATTTAAAAGTAGGAAACACAGTTAAAGTTCATGTTAGAATTAAAGAAGGAAACAAAGAAAGAATCCAAGTTTTCGAAGGAATTATAATAAAAGTTCAAGGTAGTGGAGTAAATAAAACATTTACTGTAAGAAAATTATCTTACGGTGTTGGTGTTGAAAAAACATTCTTAATCCATTCACCATTAGTTGAGAAAGTTGAAGTAGTAAGAGTGGGTAAAGCTAGACGTGCTAAATTATTCTATTTAAGAGATAGAGTAGGTAAAGCTGCTAAGACTAAAGAAATAGCTGGAGCTAGAATTGAAAACAAAGAAATCATCATAAAAGGTGAAGAAGTTAAAGCAGAAGTTGTTGAAACAGAAAATGTAGAAACAGAAGAAGCTACAGAAGTTCAAACAGCTGAAGCAACTGTAGAAAACAAAGCTGAATAATAGGAGAATATTATGAGAATTAGATACAAAAAATGGGCAAGACCAGAACTTGAAGCGAGTCCTTTTTATGTAGATAATCCTGAAGAAGAAAGAGGAAAGTGGAGGAATCTATATAAAGATCCAACACTTCCTCTTTATTTAGAATTAGGATGTGGAAAAGGATATTTTATAGCTAATCTTGCAAGTTCTAATAAAAACATAAATTATCTAGCAATTGACTTAGTTGATGCAATGTTAGGCTTAGCTAAAAGAAATGTAGAGCAAATATATAAAGAGAAAAACTTGGAAACAGATAATATATATTTAACAAGGTTTGATATTGAAAGAATAAATTTAATTTTATCTGAAGAAGATAAAATTGATAGAATATACATAAATTTTTGCAATCCTTGGCCAAGAGGAAAGCATCATAAAAAAAGACTTACACATACAAGACAACTTGAAAAATATAAAGAGTTTTTGAAAAAAGATGGGGAGATATTTTTTAAAACAGATGATGATAATTTATTTGTTGATAGTTTAACTTACTTTGAAGAATGTGGATTTGAGATAGTAAATAAAACTTTCGATTTACATTCAGAGGATAATTTCTGGGAAAATATAGAAACGGAACATGAAAAAATGTTTTCGGAGCAAGGAATAAAAATTAAGGCTTTAATAGCAAGAAGAAAATAAAAAACAGGCAAGTGCGATTGCCTGTTTTTGGCTATTGACGAAAACTATAAAAAGAAAAAATACAAGAAAAATGTCGAACGAAATTTTGAAAAAATAAAGAAAAACTATTGCAATTTATAAAACAAATGGATATAATATTAATGAAAGTCGGGATTCAAGAAACTTTCACCTAAAAAGAAAATAAAAAAAACAGGCAAGTGTGTGATTGCCTGTTTTTTGCTATTGACGAAAAACGTCTATAATAGCTTTTAGTACATATGCTATTTTCAAAATTATATTTAAACAGTCTAAAATTTTATGTAGAAATTTCGCAATAACATTAGTACTTTTTCTCTTGTGTTTTCGGGATTTCAAGAATATCACCTCCTTTCAAAAGAAAATAAGAATATTATATAATACTTAATATGAAAAATTTGTCGAAAACTGTAAGCAGAAAATAAAAATGATGTAATAATTATTTATTCATTGCATATAAATAAAAAGAGGTGTAAAAATATGGCATATTCAGAAAGAGAATTAATTGCAAGAATAATTCAGTGTGAAGCTGGTCGGAGAAGGAGACAATGGAATGAAAGCTGTTGCATCAGTAATAATGAATAGAGTAAATGTGCAAAGTGGAGAATATTTTAGGATATCCCAAGGAGGAAATATCAGAAATATAATTTACCAACAAGGCCAATTTGATTGTGCAATAGAAACAATAGCAGGAAGATATAATTCACAAAATATTTATAACATGAATCCAACAGATATTCATTATGAAATAGCAGACTGGGCATTAGCAGGAAATAAATTAGGGGAGATAGGAGAATGTTTATGGTATTTAAATCCATTTAGGCCGACATGTAATCAGATATTTCCAAATAATGGATCAGGGACTTTTCATACAAGACTTGGCGATCATTGTTTTTACAGACCAACATCTCTATATAATAATACATAAAATGAAAGGAGTTTTTATGTCAGAATTAGAACAAGATCCAAAACAAGAGAAGAGAGATGAAAGAAATGTGAGCATAAATCAGAATTCACCAGAAATACTTACAAATCCGATTTATACTCCAGCATTTCTAAGAGAACAAATAGGAAGACTTATGAGAGTGGAGTTTTTAATAGGAACAAATAATATGACAGATAGAATTGGTATTTTAGAAGATGTAGGTGCAAGTTATATTTTGCTTCGTTCTTTTGAAAATGATAGCTTAGTTTATTGTGATATTTATTCAATTAAATTTATTACAATTTCTACAACAGGTATATATGGTTCAATGAATAATTTTCAAAATATGAATAATCAAATGGCTGGAAATCCGATGATGAGAGGAACAATGCTATATTAAAAAAAGGCGGTTTTTTATAAAGAAAACCGCCTTGAAATTTACAATATGGAATATAAGTAGTATAATAATGAATATCAAAATAAAAAGGAGATTAAATATGTCTTTTTCAAGTGAAGTAAAGGAAGAATTAAGTAAATATAACAATTTAAGCAATAAAGAAGAATTGAAGTTTGAATATTATGGATATTTTGTTAGTGATAATATGATATTAGAAAATGGACAAGCAAAATATTCAACTGAAAATGAATATAATATTGATAGATTTGCAAAAGTGATCAGAAATATTGGATTTGAAGATTTTAATATAGATGTTAATGGCAAGATTTTTTATATAGAATATAAGATCAAAGAAAACATAGATGAAAAAATAGAAGAGATTTTAAAATGTAATGATAAAGAAAGTAGATCTTTATTTCAGGCTTTTATTAGAGGTTTGTTTATGGGGGCTGGATCAATTAATAATCCGCAAAAAAAATATCATTTAGAGTGTAAAATAAGAAAAGAAGGTTTGATAAATAGTATAATAGATCAAATGTCAAAAAGTGATATTAATTTAAAGAGAAGAGAAAATACAATTTATATAAAAGAGGGAGAAGAAATTTCAAAATTTTTAGCATTTGTTGGAGCTGCAAAATCTGTGATGAGATTTGAAGAAATACGAGTTGAAAGATATATGAATAATAAAGTTAATAGATTAGTAAACTGCGAATCTGCAAATCTAAATAAAGTTTTAAATGCATCGATAGAGCAAATAAATGCAATAAAAAAACTAAAAGAAGAAGGTAAGTTTGAAAAATTAGATGATAGCTTAAAAGAAATTGCAAATTTAAGAATTGAAAATCCAGATATGCCACTTGTTGAGTTGGGAAAAAGGTTATCTGTTCCTATAGGAAAATCAGGAGTTAACTATAGACTAAAAAAGATCATAAAAATTGCAGAAGAATGAGAGGTTAAAAATATGAAAGAAATAGGAGTATATATTCATATTCCTTTTTGTAAACAAAAATGTTATTATTGTGATTTTATATCATATTCTAATAAAGAAAATTGTATGGAAAAATATATTAATGCTCTAAAAAAAGAAATGGAAAATTTTACGAAAAATAATGAATTTAGAGTAAGCACAGTATATATAGGAGGGGGAACTCCATCATATATAGATAGCAAATATATAGGCGAAGTTTTGGAGATATTAAAAAGGAAAAATGTATTACAAGATGCAAGAGAAATAACAATAGAAGTAAATCCAGGTACTGTAACAGAGCAAAAATTAAGAGAATACAAAAGATTTGGAATAAATAGATTAAGTATAGGCTTGCAAAGTACAGAGAATAGATTGCTTAAAGAAATAGGAAGAATCCATAATTATGATGAATTTTTAAATACATATAAATTAGCAAGAAAAGTTGGATTTAAAAATATAAATGTAGATCTAATGATAGGCCTTCCAAATCAAAGTATTTTGGATATAAAGAAATCTTTAGAAAAGATTACAAATTTAGATCCTGAGCATATTTCTGTATATTCTTTAATTGTTGAAGAAGAAACACCAATAAGTAAAATGATAGAAAATGGTAAATTAATATTGCCAAGTGAAGAATTGGAAAGAAACATGTATTGGTATGTGAAAAATTTCTTAGAACTAAAAGGGTACAAGCATTATGAAATATCAAATTTTGCTAAGGTAGGATATGAATCAAAACATAATTTAGATTGTTGGAAACAAAAAGAATACATAGGTTTTGGAGTAGCTGCACATTCTTATATAAATGATACTAGATTTGGAAATACATGTGATTTTGACAAATATGTAAGCAATTGTGAAAATAATGAATTTGAAACAAATAAAATTATTGATGAAGAAAAGCAAAGCAAATTTGAAAAAGAGCAAGAATATATGCTTATTGGACTTAGAAAATTAGATGGAATTTCTATTAGCAATTTTAAAGATAAATTTGGAGAAAATCCTGTTTTTATTTTTAGAAATGAATTAAATAAACTAGTAGATAGTGGACTTTTGAATATTGATTTAGATAATATAAAACTTACATCTAAAGGCTTAGATTTAGCAAATTTGGTGTGGGAAGAGTTTGTTTAAAAACATATATAGCAATTGACAAATAGCCCAAAACGTTGTAAAATAGTGGTATTGTAAAAAAGAGAAATAAAAAGGAAAGGTGATATTAAAATGGCAAATGTAAAAGAATTAATGCAAGCAAGAAATGAAAAATTGCAAAAAATAGAACAATATGGAATAAATCCACATCCAGAAAGATATGAAATAACACATGAAATTGGAGAAAGTAGAAAATTAGAAGATGGTACAAAAGAAGTATCAATAGCAGGAAGAATAATGTCAAAAAGAAAAATGGGTAAAATAGCATTTTTAGACTTAAGTGATGTAACAGGACATATTCAATTAGTAATGAAAAGAGATGATTTTCCAGAAGGTGAATACAAAAAATTCCATGAAATAACAGACATTGGGGATTTTATAGGAGTAAAAGGAGAAATATTTACAACACAAGCTGGAGAAAAATCATTAGAAGTATATAGTTATGAATTTTTAGGAAAATCACTAAGACCATTACCAGAAAAATATCATGGATTAGTAAATCAAGAATCAATATATAGAGAAAGACATCTAGACTTAATAATGAACGAAGAAACAAAAAAGAAATTCTTATTAAGATCAAAATTTGTAAGATTATTAAGAGAATTTTTAGATAACCATGGATTTATAGAAGTTGAAACACCAGCATTACAAAATACTGCATCAGGAGCAACAGCAAAACCATTTATAGCACATCACAATGCTTTAGATAGAGATGTATATTTAAGAATATCACCTGAATTAACTTTAAAAAAATTAATAATAGGTGGATTTAACAATATATATGAAGTTGCAAGAGATTTCAGAAATGAAGGAATGGATGCAAATCACTTACAAGATTTTACAATGGTAGAGGGATATAGTGCATATTGGAATTATGAAGATAATATGAAATTCATGAAAGAAATGATAACATATATTCTAGGAAAATTATATGATGGAAACTTAAATATCCAAATAGGAGACAAAGTAATAGACTTTGGCGGAGAATGGAAGGTTGTTTCATTTAGAGAATTAATATTAAAAGATTGTGGAATTGATATAGATAAATTTGAAACTGCAGAAAGTTTACTTGCTGAAATCAGAAAAAATAAAATTGAGTTAGAAGCGGAAAATATTGAAAGTTTAGGACGTGGAAACTTAATAGATCAACTTTATAAAAAAGTAAGTAGACCTAAGTTAGTTGAACCTATATTTTTAATAAAACACCCAATAGATTTATCACCACTTGCAAGAAGTAATGACGAAAATCCTAATTTAACAGATAGATTCCAATTAATTGTTAACGGACAAGAAATTATAAATGGATATTCAGAATTAGTTGATGCTAGAGAACAAGAAAGAAGATTAATAGCACAAAGTGAATTAAAAGCTCAAGGTGATGAAGAGGCAATGTCAATTGATAAAGAATATATAAGAGCTATGGAATATGGAATGCCACCAATTTCTGGATGGGGATTAGGAGTAGATAGATTCTTACAATTCTTAACAAGTAGTCAAAACATTAGAGATGTAGTTTTATATCCTCTTATGAGACCTAGAGATTGGTCAAATGAAAGTGATGAGGAAGAATAATTTGAAATATTTTGTCGAACGATTTTTGAAAAAGTTATTACAAAACTATTGCAAAAAATGAAAAAAAGTATATAATATAATTGTAAACCATGAGACAGGTATTACAATATAGAGATAAAATTGATAATAAAAATTATCAAAAAAACAGACGTATCGTAACTACGTCTGTTTTTTATTATTGATGGAAAATATCAATAATATTTTTTAGTACTTTTGAAATTTCATAAATTATTTTTAAATTATGTAGAATTTTTTGCAAAAATTCATGAAATTTAAAAGTGCTTTTTCTCTCGTGCTTCCCATGAGACATGATATCACCTTCTTTTTTAGAGATAGATAATATTATAATACATATAAATTTAGAAAAATGTCGAATTTACTGAAAAAAGAGAAAAAAATAAAAAAGAACCAAGTAATGCACTTGGTTCTTACAAAAAAATTAAAATTCACAATTTTTAGGTGTTCTAGGGAATGGTATAACATCACGAATATTTTGCATACCAGTTAAATACATCATAGCTCTTTCAAATCCTAATCCAAATCCAGAATGTTCAACACTACCATATTTTCTTAAGTCTAAATACCATAAGTATTCTTTTAAATCCATATTAAGCTCTTTCATTCTATTTATTAATTTGTCATAATTTTCTTCTCTTTGACTTCCACCAATGATTTCACCAATTCCAGGAGCAAGTAAGTCTGCTGCTGCAACTGTTTTTCCATCTGGATTTTGTTTCATATAAAATGCTTTGATATCTTTTGGGTAATCTGTTACAAAAACAGGTTTGTTAAATATTTTTTCACATAAATATCTTTCATGTTCAGTTTGAAGATCAATTCCCCAAGATACTTTAAATTCAAATTCGTCATTATGTTTTTCAAGTTCTTTTACAGCATCTGTATAAGAGATTCTTACAAAATCTGATGTTATTACATTGTGTAATCTTTCAAGTAAAGTTTTATCAACAAATTGATTGAAGAATTCCATTTCTTCAGGGCAATGTTCCAAAACATAAGAGAAAATATATTTTATCATTTCTTCTGCTAAATCCATATCATCTGATAAATCAGCAAAGCTAATTTCTGGCTCTATCATCCAAAATTCAGCAGCATGTTTTACAGTATTTGAGTTTTCAGCTCTAAATGTAGGTCCGAATGTATATACATTTCTAAATGCAGCACTATATGTTTCAACATCTAATTGTCCACTAACTGTTAAATGTGCAGGTTTTCCAAAAAAGTCCTTAGAATAATCAACTTTTCCATCTTCTGTTTTTGGAACATTTACTAGATCAAAAGAGTTTACATTAAACATTTCACCAGCACCTTCTGCATCACTTGATGTAATTAGGGGAGTGTGAACATATACAAATCCTTTTTCTTGGAAGAATTTGTGTATTGCATATGATAAAACACTTCTTACTCTAAATACAGCATAAAATGTATTTGCACGTGGACGTAAGTGTGATATTGTTCTTAAGTATTCAAATGTGTGTCTCTTTTTTTGTAAAGGATAATCATTATCACATATATTTAATATTTTTACGCTCTTTGCTTGGATTTCAAAAGGTTGTTTAGATTCTGGTGTTAAAACTAATTTTCCTGTTACTTTGATTGATGAACTTAATGTTAATTTTGAAAGCTCTTTAAAGTTTGAAAGTTCATCAGATATAACTATTTGAATATTTTTGAAGAATGAGCCATCATTTAATTCTATAAAACCAAAGTTTTTTGATGCCCTTATTGTACGAACCCATCCTTCTAATGTTATTTCTTTATTTTCATATTCTTTTGAATTTTTGTATATTTTTTTTACTACTAATTTTTCCATAATATGCCTCCATAATTATATTATGTGATTATTATACAAAATTATTAGGGAAAAAGCAAGGAAAAGACCGCAAGTTATAAAACTTGCGGTCTTTGAAAGAAGTGATTCGGTTAAAGATTTGTCTTCAGTATTTCATTCTGTAAATGGCCTCATTTGCAAGAGGACTTCTTACAGACTTAGAAAGGGTAACCTGCCATGCAAGTGGGCTTCCTTTCATACTTTCACTTGCATACACTACACCGTTAAAGCGTTCGCTAAGATCAATAGCACTTATCTGTGATGGATCTCCCATTAAGACAATTTTTGTTGTTTTTTCTGCTCTAGTTATGATATGAGGGATAATGTATGGATGAAAGTTCTGAGCCTCATCTAACAGGAAAAATGATTTTGAAATACTTCTTCCACGTAAATAATTGGCTGGCTCAAGAGTAATAAAAAGTCTAGCAAAAAGTTCATCGATACTTCCATTAATTTCCAAATTTTGAGCCCCTGGATTTTGGTTTTCAAAATAATGGCGAATGTTGTCAATAAAACCTCCTGTATATGGGCTAAATTTATCATCAATATCTCCTGGAAGGTATCCCATTTTTTGGTCTTTTGTCATTTCTACAACTGGTGCTGAAACACGGAAGGTTTTATAGTGACCAATATTTAGATTCTCATCAGAATAATGTTCAATATTCTGAAGAGCAGCACTTACAGCACCATATGTCTTTCCAGAACCAGCAGCACCTTTGATTATAACCAATGGAGCTATTTCTGGAGGAGCAAGTAAACATTCCATCATCATTTTCTGTTCATCATTTGCAGCTTTATAGCCTTTTGGACAGTATTTTTTATAATAATTTAATGGAACAAGGTTGCCACCCGTGTAACGCACGATAGTATGCTTTCCAGCAATATCGTTATTCTCAGTGGATAAAATGTAAAACATATTTTCAATAGGTTCTACTTTAGGTGGTTCAACCAGTGATTCAAGGGAAATTCCCTCTTCACAATCTCCTGATACTAGATTTTGAAAAGATGTATCACTTGTGAAAATTTTTCCACCTCGGCCAGTGTACTGCTCTTTTAAAGCAGGAGCTAGTTCATCCTTGAATGGTTCTGCCTGAATTCCAAGAAGCTGTGCTTTCTGACGAATAACAGGATTTTTGGAAATAAGATGAACATCTTTTCCAAGTCCAGCTAAGTCGAAGCAAAGCTGGAATATTCTCTTATCATAAGCTGAAAGATCAGAAACATCATTTATAGTTGGATTAATATGCTTTTGGGAATCAAGAATATAGAGTTTACTTCCATTTTTCTGAACTAAGCCTGAATTAATGTTATGCAGTTTTTCTACAGTTTCAATGTTTTCCAAAGTTAAGCTATCAATGTAATTGAGTAATCCAGAAGCATTTCTTCGCCGTTCAACAGGCACAGCTGATGAATTTAATTTTTCATAGACAACCATTGGAATGACAACTTCATTGTCTTCTCCAAAATTTAGTGTTGAGAGTGGTGTAGAGGTACAAACCTTTAACCGGAATACAAATGTCTTCATAAAAAAGACTCCTTTCTTGTGTGGGCTACCAAAGGGATAAAAAAACCTTGGTATAATGCGATATAATGTTACGGTTTCATTATATCATGAAAATAATAAAAAAACAACAAAATATGTAAACTAGATTGGAAATAATGTTATATTTAAGGAAAAAACGACTCCTAAAAGGAGGTCGTTTAAGAAATTATAAAATTATACAAATTAATCCACCACTACCTTCATTGACAATTCTTTCTAAAGTTTCTTGTAATTTAACTTGAGCTTCTTCTGGCATTTTAGCTAGTTTAGTTTGGAGACCTTCATTAACAAGTTCATGTAAACTTTTACCAAAAATATTAGAATTCCAGATTTTTTGAGGATCACTTTCAAAACCAGAAAGTAAGTAATTTACTAGTTCTTCAGATTGTTTTTCAGATCCTACAATAGGGGAAACTTCAGTCTCTATATTAGCTTTTATAATGTGAAGGCTAGGCGCAGTAGCTTTTAGTTTTACACCAAACCTAGAACCTTGTTTTACCATTTCTGGCTCTGCTAAAACTAGCTCATCAATAGAAGGAGTTACTATTCCATAACCTTTTCTGTCAACTTCATCTAAGGCTTCTGCAATTTTATTATACTTCTTTTGTGTTTTAGAAAGGCTATTTATTATTGTAAATAAATCACCTTCATCTGTAATTTCAACACCTGTCATTTGTGTTAAAACTTGATAAAATAGAGATTCTTTTAAAGTAATACTTATATTAACTTTACCAGTTCCAAGATCTATATTATCAATTTGAGTTTTAGTTATAATATTAGTACTGTTTATCATACTACTACAAGTAGTGGTATCTTTTAGTAGAGATATATCGTTAAAGGAATTTTTAATACTATTAAACAATTCTTGTTTTAATGGATGGCTAAAATCAAGACCATTAACCCATTTAGGAAAAGAAAAATTAACTTGACTTACAGGAAATTCATATAATATTTTTGAGAAAATATTTGTGATGTCAGAAATATTTAACTCAGCACAATTTATAGGAATAACTGTTGAGTTATATTTTCTACTCAAAGAAGAGGCAAGATTTTGGGTATCTGAATTTTCAGGATGCTCTGAATTTAGTAATATAATAAAAGGTTTATTTATAGCTTTTAATTCTGATACTACTCTTTCTTCAGCAGATATATAATCTTCTCTTGCAATTTCAGAAAAACTGCCATCTGTTGTAATTAAAATTCCTATTGTAGAATGTTCTTCAATAACCTTTTTTGTGCCAATTTCAGCTGCTTGTTCAAAAGGAATCTCAGTATCAGACCAAGGAGTTTTAACCATTCTTGGTTTATCATCTTCGAGATATCCTATGCTATTTGGAACAAGATATCCAACACAATCCACTAACCTTGTTTTTAATTTTAAATTAGAATCAATTGTTATTTCAACAGCTTCATTTGGAACAAATTTAGGTTCTGTTGTCATTATTGTTTTTCCACCGGCACTTTGAGGAAGTTCATCTTTTGCACGTTCTTTTTTGTAGTCATTGTTAATATTTGGAATTACAAGTAAATCCATAAATTTTTTTATAAAAGTGGATTTTCCGAGTTCTAACAGGTCCTACAACTCCAACATATATATCACCTTGAGTTCGTTGGGCAATATCTTGGTATAATCCGAGATTTTCCATTATTTTTACCTCCTATGTACAGAAAATATAATTGTACTTGCTTTTAGTAATTTATATGAAAGGTTTTAGTATTTATGACAGGTTTTAGAAATATTTTATAATTGACGTAAATTGCATAAAATGTTATACTAGTGGTGCAAAAAATAGAAAGGAAGTAATTATATGAAAATAATATATAACTCAGAAGAGAAAGTTATAGATAAAGGTTTAACAATTGAAGAAGCCTTAAAAGAAGAGATAGAAAAAAGTGAAGTTCCAGTTATTGGAGCAAAATTTAATAATGAATATCAAAGATTAGATTACGAAATAAAAGAAGATGGAGAAGTAGCTTTAGTAAATATAGCATCAGAAGGTGGAATGAAAATATATAGAAGAACACTTATATATATAATGGCAAAAGCATTTGACAAATTATATAAAGATGCAAAACTAAGAGTAAACTATCAACTTGCAAATTCTATGTTTTGTTCAATTGATAATATGGAAGTAACAGGTGAAATTTTAACAAATGTAGAAAATGAAATGAGAAGCATTATAGCTAAAAATTTACCAATAATACAAAAAAAATTAACAAGAAAAGAAGCAGAAGAATTATATGAAAAAGAAGATTCATCTAGAGGAAGATTACAATTAGATTTAGAAAACAATGAATTTATAAATATGTATTATTGTGAAAATTACTATAATTATATATATGAAGATATAGCTGTAAATACAGGAATAGTAAAAATATTTGACTTGGTACAATATGATGATGGATTTTTACTAAGATATCCAAGTAGTAGTAATCCAAATACATTACCACCATATCAAGAAACGAAAAAATTACATTGGGCATTAGATGAATATAATGATATACATAAAATTTTAGATGTATCAACAATTTATAAACTAAATAACATAATAAAAAATGGAAATATAAAAAACTTAATAATGCTAGAAGAAGCTTTACATGAAAAGAAAATTGCACAAATAGCAGATAAAATAGCAGCAAATAAAAAAGTGAAAATGGTGCTAATTGCAGGTCCATCATCATCAGGTAAAACAACATTTGCACAAAGATTAGGATTACAATTAAAGATAAATGGTCTAAAACCTGTAACAATATCTGTAGATAATTATTTTGTTGAAAGACCAGAAACACCAAGAGATGAAAACGGAGAATATGATTTTGAAAATATAGAAGCAATTGATTTAGAATTATTTAATAAGGATCTAACATCACTATTAAATGGAGAAACAATTCAATGTCCAGAATTTGATTTTAATGTAGGTACAAAAAGATATAAGGGAAAAACAATGCATTTAGCACCAGATGAAATATTAGTAATAGAAGGAATACATTGTTTAAATGATAAACTAACATCACAAATTTCAAAAGAACATAAATATAAAGTTTATATAAGTGATTTAACAGTATTAAATATGGATAGACTAAATAGAATATCAACTACAGACACAAGATTAATAAGAAGAATTGTAAGAGACTATCAATTTAGAGGATATAGTGCTATGCATACATTAGATACATGGCATAAAGTAAATAAGGGAGAAAGAAGAAATATATTCCCATACCAAGAAACAGCAGATAGCATTTTTAATACATCTTTAATATATGAAATTGCAGCACTTAAAAACATTGCACTTCCATTATTAGAAGAGATAACACCAGATAAAAGGCAACATGCAGAAGCTGCAAGATTGGTAAATTTATTAAAATATTTTGAACCAATACCTGCAGAATATATACCAGCTAATTCTTTATTAAAAGAATTCTTAGGTGGGGGATATTTTGAATATTAATTTTAGTATTTCCTAAATTTAAGAGAAAGGAAAATATTATGCAAAGAAATTTTACAGTAATAGACGAAGAATTTATATGTGAAAATTGTGGAAAAAAAGTTCCAAAATTAGGATATTCTTGTAGAAATCATTGTCCTTTTTGTCTTCATTCAAAACATGTTGATATAAACCCAGGTGACAGGAGTGAAAATTGCCATGGAGACCTAGAACCTGTAGGACTTGAAATTAGTAATAAAAAGGGATATGTTATTATATTTAAATGTAAAAAATGTGGAGCAATTAGAAAAAATAAGGCTGCAGAAGATGATAATATGGATCTAATAATTGAGCTAAGTAAAAAGCATGTTGTATAAGGGAGGAAGAAAATGAAAATATATGTTATAAGACATGGTCAAACTGATTGGAATGTAGCAGATAGAACACAAGGAAAATCAGATATTGAGCTAAATAGCACAGGAATTGAACAAGCAAAAGAAGCAAAAAAGATAATAAATGGATATGATATAGATTTAATTATTTGTTCTCCTTTAAAAAGAGCAATGAAAACAGCTCAAATAGTAAATGAAGACAAAAAATGTGAAATCATATATGATAAGGCATTAGAAGAAAGATGCTATGGAAATCTAGAAGGAAAAACAAATAATGAAATAGTAGAATATCTGAAAAATAGGGAAGATTTTAATAATTATAATTTAAATTTACAAAGAGAAAACATAGAACCTGTTAGAGATGTATGTGATAGAGTTTGGAATTTATTAGATAAAATAAAAGAAAAATATAGTGACAAAAAAATATTGCTTGTAACTCATGGTGGAACATGTAGAGCGATAAATGCGTATTTTAATGGGATTGACCCAAGTGGAGATGTTGTTAGTCCAAAACTAAAAAATTGTGAAATTAGAGAATACGAATATAAAAATTAGAAATAATAATTAGTAAACTAAAATTAGGAGAAAATGATGAACAGTAAAAGAATAATTGCAATGGACTTAGATGGAACTTTATTAAATGAAAAAGGTTTGGTAAGCGACGAATCTATTAATTATTTAAAAAATATAAAAGAAAATGGAGATATAATTGTAATTGCGACAGGAAGAATTTTAAACTCAGCATTATTTGCAACAAAAGGTGCTGAATTTGCAAACTATATAGTTGGAAATGCAGGTGCAGGAGTTTATAAAAATGCAGGAAATGACAAGTGGGAAAAAATATACGAAGAATTAATCCCATATAACATTGCAAAAAGTTTTTTGGAATACTTTGATGAAAATAAATTTTCTAATGTAAGCTTATGTAATTCTCAAAAAATTTGTAGATATACAAAAAATTATCATAAAAATGATAAAGTAGTAGTAAATTATGAATCAAAAGAGGAATTAGAAAAAGACATAAAAGATGTTATACATGTGTCAATTGGATTAAAAAATAATGATTTTGTAAGTGAATATTATAAAATCTTTAAAGATAAATATCCAGATCTTAAAATTAGTATAATGCAAGATTCGTTTGGAGATAAAAGATGGTTAGAAATTACTCAAAAAAATATAGAAAAATATAAAGGAATAAATCAGATTGCTAAAATAGAAAATATACCAAATGAGAATATAATAGCTTTTGGAGATGGATTAAATGATTTAGATATGCTAGCAAAATGCGGGATTGGTGTTGCAATGAAAAATGCACTTCCAGAAGTAAAGAAAGTTGCAAAATTTACTACAAATAAAGCAAATTATGAAAATGGAATAATTGACTTTTTAGAAAATATAAATAAAAGTGCAGAAGTTTAATCTGCACTTTTTAAATTTCTCTTCTTAAATTACCATTAGTAAAATCTTTACCTTCGAAGCGATCACCATTTTTTATTGTCTTTATAATATTATTAATTTCTAAAACATTTTCATCTAAAATATCAATTCTTGAAAAAGTCGTATCAAAGTCAGAGCTTTTTATAGAGAAAATTTTTGAATTATAAATTGTGCTAATAGTTTGCAAGTTATCAGGTATAACTCTAAATAAAAATCCCATTCTATCTTTTAAGTAATATTTATTGTTTGAATTACAAAGCTTTTTACAAGTATTATAGCATTTGTTTGACTTGCCTAAAACACAATAATTCATTGTCATTACAGGAATTTTTCCATAAACAATAAGTTCTTTAGGTAAAGTTTCTTTTTCACATAATTTTAAAAATCCATCTTCATCTAATTCTGGTGAAAGAGTTATTGTAGAAAAATTTAAATCTCTTAAAGTTTTAGAAGAATTTGTATTATAGATATTTAGTGTGTAATTTGCAATTATATCTAAATTTTTTGAACATTCAGGTATTAACATTATTTGGGATAAATTAGATATAACAAATCCTTTTAAATTAAATTCTTTAATGCTTTTTTCTATAATTTTTTTAGATAGATCTATTTTATTTTTTCTAATAATGGTAGGCATATAAATATAAAGATTAAAATTATCTGAAAAGTATTTTAGTTCCTTAAAATATCTTGAATTACCAAAATATTTTAAAGGTATATATAATTTATCAATTTGAGATAATTTTAAGTAATCTATATCTAGGTTATTTAATAGTAAAGAAATTTTAGATGAAAGATTTTGTGTTTTAGTGTTTGGTGCATCATAAGTATAAGGAATTTCAAGATTTTCTTTTTTAAAACCTTTAATGATTTTTTCTCTAATCATAGAAATTCCAGTACGCCTAATATCATTTAAAGTAGATATAGGGATAAATAAATTATTTTCTAAATCTATATTAAATTCAGAAAAACTAAATTCTGTATCTAATGTTTTATTAAATTGATCTATTATTTTACTTTCTGTAATGCTTGCATTTTGAGCTATTTGAGGAATATAGTCATAAACGTAATCAACAGAGCAATTAAAGTTTTTACAATCAATTTTTATATGTATTTTTTCATCATGATGTATTTTTAAATTACATATTAGATCTTGTTTTATATTTTCTTTTTGATAACTATTTTTAGCTATGGAAGAAAGCTCTTTATCAGAGATTTTATAAATTTTATCTCCTAAATTTATATTTCCTTTCATTCTACCAAATGAAACAGTTTGACTATAGTTTGCGTTTTTTATATTTTGATTTTTGTTAAGCAATTCTGAAATTGTATATTTTGTAGGTTCTTTTTCAAAAGTTATAGAATCTCCAATAGATAAATTATTTTCAAGTGTAGTAGAGATGATACCTTTATTTTTATTATATTTAGAAATTTTACCTAAATATAATCCCATATTATTTTGTTTTTCTTTAAAAACCAAATTCATATTTTCTTTAGAATCTAAATGACCAGAAGAAAACCCACCTCTATTAAAAACTTGCATTAAATCTAGTTTATCTTTTTCATCAATTTTATATTCTTTATTAGACTGAGCAAGATCAATATATTTTCTATAAATTCTAGTAACTGTTGCAACATATTCTGGACTTTTCATACGTCCTTCTATTTTAAAAGAAGTTACACCAGCTTTTATAAGCTCTGGAATATATTCAAGGCTACATAAATCGCGTGTACTTAATAAGTAACCTTTATCTAATTTTCTTTCTTTGTTTTCAATATCTTTTTCTATTAATTCATATGGAAGTCTGCAAGTTTGAGCACATTTTCCTCTGTTACCTGATCTACCACCAATTAAGCTAGAAAACAAACATTGGCCAGAATAAGATATGCAAAGAGCACCATGAACAAAGGCTTCTATTTCAATATCTGAATTTTTACATATATAATTTATTTCATCTAAAGATAATTCTCTTGATAAAACAACACGTTTAAATCCTAAGTTTTTTAAAAGATTTACGCCTTCTAAATTATGAATTGTCATTTGAGTACTAGCGTGAATAGGAAGATCTGGGAAAGCATTTATAAGAGCTTTTGCTAATCCTAAATCTTGAACAATAATTGCATCAATTCCAAATTCATAAGCTTTTTTAGCTAAATTAAAGGCACATTTAAATTCATCTTCTTTTATTAAAGTATTTAAAGTTAAATTTGTCTTTACATTTCTTAATTTTGCATAATTAATAGCATTTTCTAAAGTTTCATCATCAAAATTAGAAGCAAAAGCCCTTGCACCAAAAGATTTGGCTCCAAAGTAAACGGCATTTGCTCCATTTTGAACTGCAGCTTTAATACATTCAAAATCTCCGTGCTGGAGAAAGTAATTCTATCATAATAAACTCATTCCTTTTTATTTAATAGAAATATTATATCACAAAATAGTAACCAAAAACAATGTTATTTCATAATATAAAGTAAATTTAAAAGGAGGATTTTATTATGCCAGAAAATAGTGTAAATATTCCAAGCGGAAATGACCGTTCTTGTGGTTGTAACAATAATGGAGGATTTTTAAATAATCTATTTTGCGGAAATGATAGTGAAATATTATTTTTTATAATTATATTTTTACTTTTATTTACTAATTTTGGATGCTGTGGATGTGCAAGAGGATAGTTCCCAATTTGGGGAACAGTCCTTTTTCCCATTTGGGGACGGAGATTTTCGGGGAAATCCCCATTTGAGGACTTAAGTTTTCGGGAAAAATAATTGGCATTGAATTAATTTGACTTTTGTAGTAAAATATACATATTAAAATAGAGAGGAAAATGCAAAATGAATAAACAAGAATTATTGAAAGACTATAAAAATCAAGAGGACAAGCTATTATTGGCAGTTATATTAGATAAAATTGAATTTTGTAAAAGTAGAAATAAGATAGAATATACTGATTTTTTAAACCTAGCAGAGCAAGATTTAGCAGATAAATTTTTGAAGAAAATAAAGTTTTCAAATTATTATTTTTTTGGAGGAGCTGGAGAAGCGGAAAGAAAAATTTTAGTTATATATCCAGAAAAACTTACAGAAGATATGGCTAGGAAAAATCATTCAAAGATGATTAGTGTTATAAAAATAACATTACCTATAAGTTTAGATGAACCTTATGATCATAGAAGATATTTAGGAGCTATAATGAAACTTGGGGTAGAAAGGGAAAAAATAGGAGATATTTCAGTAAGAAGCAAGGGAGCTGAAATAGTTATTAAAAATGAAGTTCAAAAATTTTTGATGCAAAATTTAGGGTCTTTAACTAGATTTTCATCAGCAGAAATAGAAGAAAAGAAAATAGAGGAGCTAAAAGAAATAAAAGCTCAAAAAATAGAAATAACAGAAATTGTAGCATCATTAAGACTAGATAATATAGTTGCAAGTTTAGCAAGAACATCAAGAAATAAAGCAACAGAAATTTTAGAACAAGAAAGAGTATTTTTGAATTTCAAATGTGAAACAAAATCATCAAAACAAGTAAATGTAGGAGATGTTATAACAATTAGAGGAAAAGGAAGATTTGTATTTAAAGAAATATCAGGAAATACAAGAAAAGGAAGATATGTAATAAAAATTGATAAATATATTTAAAATAATCAAGCTTAATTGCTTGATTATATTTTTTGAGAAAAAACGAAAAAAGTTTCGCTAAAACTATTGACAAATTATAAAAAACAGATATAATTTATACGAACACAAATTCGCAAGAATGGAGAATAAATATGATAACAAATTTACATATAAAAAACATAGGAATAATAGATGATATAGAAATAGACTTTAATAAAGGATTAAATGTATTAACAGGAGAAACAGGAGCAGGAAAAAGTTTAATAATAGGATCCCTAAATATCATATCAGGAGGAAGATTTTCAAAAGATATGATAAGAAAAGGAGAAACAAATTCATTTGTAGAAGTATGTTTATACGAACCCAAAAACGAAAATTCGATAGATGGAACAATAATAATATCTAGAGAAATAAATGTAAATGGAAAAAATGTATGTAAAATAAATGGAAGAATGGTAACAGTAACAGAACTAAAAGAATTTATGAGAAAAATAATAGAAATTCATGGGCAAAATGATAGTCAAAACTTATTAGATAATAAAGAACATATAAAATATTTAGACAGCTTTATTGGAAATGAATTAGAAAAAGAAGAATATAGGAAAAATTACGAGAGATATATAGAAATAAAAAAAGAACTAAAAGAAAATTATGGAGACGAAAAAGAAAGACAAAGAAAATTAGATTTGCTAAAATATCAATTTGAAGAAATTGAAGAAGCAAACTTAATTGAAGGGGAAGAAGAAGAACTAAGTAATAAACAAAAAATAATAGTAAATTCAGAGAAAATAGCAAAAACATTACAAGAAGTAGATATATCAATTGGAGAAAATGCAATAGATATAATAAGCAATAGTATAAGAAATTTAGAAAAAATAGAATGTTTTGATGAGAAATACCAAGAAACAGCAAATTGTCTCAAAAGTGCATATTATGAGCTACAAGAAGTATCAAGAGATATAAGTAGTTTTAAAGATGAAGTAGATTTTAATGAAGAAGAACAAAGAGAAATAGAAGAAAGACTTGATCTTATATTTTCATTAAAACGTAAGTATGGAAATTCGATAAAAGAAATCTTACAATATAAAGAAGAAGTAAAAAGTGAAATATATAGAATAGATAATTTAGAAGAATACACAAGCAGTTTAAAATCAGAACAAAAAGAACTAACAAAGAAACTAAATGAATTAGGAGAGAAAATTCACAAAATAAGAGAAGAAAAAGGAGAAGAACTATCAAATAAAATAAACCAAAATTTAAAAGATCTAGAAATGAAAAATGCAAAAGTAAATATTCATGTAGATTACTTCGAAAATGAATATTTTGAAAATGGAAAAGATAGAGTGATTTTTTATATAACAACAAATGTTGGAGAAGATGAAAAAGAATTAAGCAAAATTGCATCAGGAGGAGAAATGTCAAGAATAATGCTTGCAATAAAAGCTGTGCTTGCAAATTCTGATGATATTTCGGTATTAATATTTGATGAAATAGATACAGGAATAAGTGGAAAAGCAGCAAATTCAGTTGCAGAAAAATTAAATACAATAGCTAAAAAACATCAAGTACTTTGTATTTCACATTTACCAAATATTGCAGCAGTTGCAGATTACCATTATTTTATAAGTAAAAATATTGCACATAATAGAACATCAACATCAATAAAACAATTAAATGAAAAAGAAATTATAAAAGAAATTGCAAGAATATCATCTGGAGAAGTAAATGATATTACAATAAAATATGCAGAAAAGCTTAGAAAAAAGAAAATTGCAATATAATAAAACATGTAAAAATAAGGAAGAAAAGCTTGAAATATACATAAATATGTTGTATTATATATTAATCAAAAATAATAGTTAAAAAGGTGATAAATATGCTAGAAAAAGTAAATAACACAAATGATTTGAAGAAATTAACTATAAAAGAAAAAGAATTATTAGCAGAAGATTTACGAAAATATATAATAGACATTGTATCAAAAAATGGAGGGCATTTAGCATCAAATTTAGGAGTAATTGAACTTACTCTTGCTTTAGAAAGCGTATTTGATCTTAGCAAAGATAAAATTGTTTGGGATGTAGGTCATCAAACTTATGTACATAAAATTTTAAATGGTAGAAAAGAAGAAATAAAAAATATAAGAAAATTAAATGGAATAGCAGGGTTTCCGAAAACAAAAGAATCAGAAGCGGATTGTTTTAATACAGGTCATAGTAGTACATCAATATCAGCTGCAATGGGAATGGCGAAAGCAAGAGATATAAAAAACGAAAAAAATTCTGTAATTGCAGTAATAGGAGATGGAGCACTTACAGGGGGAATGGCATTAGAAGCCTTAAACCATATTGGAAGTTCTAGAACAAATGTCATAGTAGTATTAAATGATAACGAAATGAGCATATCAAAAAATATAGGTGGAATAAATATGCTTTTAAGTAAATTAAGAGCACGAAAAATGTATACTATTTCAAATAAATCGGGGAAAAAAGTACTACAAAAAATACCAGTAATTGGTCCAGTATTAATAAAAATCGTTAAAAAAATCAAAAAAGGCATAAAACAATTAATTATTCCTAAAATGTTTTTTGAAGACATTGGATTTAAATATTTAGGACCAATAGATGGACATAATATAGAAGACATGGAGCTAATTTTTAAAAGAGCAAAAGAATTAGACGAACCAGTATTAATTCATGTATTAACTAAAAAAGGAAAAGGTTATAAACCAGCAGAAGAAGAACCAGATAAATTTCATGCTACATCGCCATTTTGCATAGAAACAGGAAAACCAAAAACGCAAAAGTCAAAAGATTATTCAAAAGTTTTTGGCGAAAAGCTTGTAAAAATTGCGGAAAAAAATAAAAATGTAGTTGCAATTACAGCAGCTATGAAAGATGGAACAGGACTTGCTGATTTTGCAAAAAAATATCCAGATAGATTTTTTGATGTAGGAATTGCAGAACAACACGCACTTACATTTGCAGCAGGCTTGGCAAAAGAAGGAATGATACCATTTGTTCCGATATATTCGTCATTTTATCAAAGAGCATATGATCAAGTAATTCACGATATATGTATGCAAAATTTACCAGTTATAATGTGCGTAGATAGAGCTGGAATTGTAGGAGCAGATGGAGAAACTCATCAAGGAATTTTAGATTTGTCATTCTTTAAAATTATTCCAAATATAACAATAATGGCACCAAAAGACTTTAAAGAATTAGAAGATATGATGGATTTTGCAATACAACTAAATAAGCCTGTTGTTATAAGATACCCAAGAGGTGGAGAAGCTAGTGAAAAATTTATAACACATTCATTTATACAATATAAAAAAGCAGATATTTTAACTTTAGGTACAGATGTAACAATTGTAGCAATAGGAAATCAAGTAAGCAAAGCAATGAATGTTTGCAGAAAATTAAAAGAAATGGGAATAAAAGCAGAAGTAATAAATGCAAGATTTTTAAAACCATTTGATAAATATACTGTATTAAAATCAATATCAAAGACAGGTTTTGTTATAACACTTGAAGATAATACACTTGTAGGTGGTCTTGGATCAGAAATTAAAGAGTTAATAGCAGAAAAACATTTGAAAAATATTATAATAAGAAATTTTGGATATCCAGATGTATTTGTAGAGCACGGAACACCAAAAGAGTTAGAACAAATGTATAAAATAGATGAAAAATCTGTAGTTGACTATATAAAAAATACAATGAAATATAAAAAGAAAAATAATAATGCAAATTATAAAAAGAAGAAAAATATAAATAAATAAAAAAACGCCCTTTTAAATAAAATTAAAAGGGTTGTTTTTTAAACTAAAAGAACAATTTTCTAAAGATACTGGATGGATAAAAGAAAGTTTATAACAGCAAAGTGCTTGTCCATCTATTAGATTAGATTTTAAACCATATAAATCATCACCTATTAAAGGATGACCAATTGATGAAAAGTGTACACGTATTTGATGAGTTCGACCAGTTTCTAAGATACATTTAACGAGAGAAAAAGAATTAAATTCTTTTAATATCTGAAAATGAGTAATTGAAGGTTTACCAGTATCCGATATGCATCTTTCAATTATACTACCAGGTTTTCTTCCAATTGGTTTATTAATTGTTCCTGACTTTTTAGAAAGTTTTCCTGATACAACTGCTAAATATTCCTTTTTAAAAGTATTATTTGCCATCTGTCTAATTAAGCATTCTTGTATATATTCATTTTTGGCGAAAATAACTAACCCAGATGTGTTTAGATCAAGTCGATTAACTGGCCTTATTTTCTTTTTAAGTCCAATTTCATCAAAATAAAATTTAACACCATTTGAAAGAGAAGTTTCAAAATGCTGAAATGAAGGATGAATAGCAATACCAGAAGGTTTATTTATAATTATAAAAGCATCATCTTCATAAATAATGTTTAAATCCATTTTTGTAGGAACGATGTTAGAATTATCTTCTGGATAATTTAAATCAATAGAAATTAAATCATCAATATGTACAATCTTTCTAGTATCACATATATTATTATTTACTGATACTAACTTATTATTTATTAATTTACTTAAAAGTCTTGATGAAATTTTTAGTTCATTTTTTAAAATACTATTAATAGATATGTCATTTTCTCTAACTTTGTAATATAAAATCATATAAAATTCCTTTACTAAAATTTATGTATACGTGTCCTAAAAAGAACACGTGCAAAACTATTCATTATTATCATTATAATTATTAGTTCTTGAAGCAGCTGAAGAATAATAATAAACTAATGCAACTATAGCTACTGCTGCTATTGCAAGAATTAGCCAAATCCATGTTGTAGAATTCATTCCTAAAAATGTATTAGAAGTTGTGGTAGCAGTTCTTGTAGCTTGATAATTTCCTTGATTAGTAGAATTTGTCATCATAGCTCCTGAAAAATTAGAAGCTTTTGAAGCATCATTTTCCATATCACCAGTCATATCTTTAGATGTATTAGAAATGTCACGTGCTGTATTTTCTACACCATTTTCTATATCACCAACAACATTACGAACAGAATTCGTTGCTTTTTCTAATGGTTCTTTCATATTTCCATCTGTAGCATAGGCAAAAGAAGCATTAAGTAATATAATTAAAGATAATAGTAAAAGTCCTAATAAAATTTTTTTCTGCATTTTAAAATCCTCCTAAAAAATAGTTTAAGATTAAACTTAATAATATTATTATTTATTTTGGAGAAAATATACTAAGAAAAAAATTCAAAAATAAAACAAGCAATAAAAATATTGCTTGAAAAAAAATTTTATTAATTATTACTTAATCTTATTAAAATTGCTATTGCAAAGAAGATTAATAAAACTCCTATTACGATTAAAGCTATATTTATAAGATTAGTAATTGTCGAAGAATTTGAATTTGAATTGTTTTGAACACTGCTTACTGTTGATGTAGAAGTATTTTGCTTTGTAGAATTTCCAGCTACACTATTATTAGAAGAAGTAGCGTTTGTTGTAGTAGTGTTAGCAGCAGTATTTGTACTTGCAGGAGTTTGAGTATTTGATGTAGATGCCTGATCTGTTGTTTGAGCTCCTGATTGTGCAGAATTTCCTGTTGTAGTACTTTCTGTTAAATTTAAATCAATACCATAGCAATAGTTAAAAGAAAATATTATTGCCATAATAAAAAATAATATAGTTTTTGATAATTTTGACATAATTTTAAACCTCCTTAAGATTTTTTCTCATTTGATTTACAATAATAGTATGATATCACAAAAAAAGACATTTTGTCTATAATTTTATAAAAAAATTATAAAATTATGTAGTTAATAGTTGTAAAAAAAGAAGAATTTTGGTAAAATGTATAATAATTTTAGGAGGGATACTAAATGTATTCATTAGAAGAATTAGATAGGGCTAAAACGAGAGTTTTAAGATACATATTATATAAGAGAAGAACAGAAAATGAGGTAAGAACCAAATTTAAAAATGATATAGAAGAAGAACTCCTTGAAGATGTTATAGAATATTTAAAAGAAGCAAAATATTTAGATGATCAAGATTATATTTACAAGGCAGTAAATAATTTTAAAATACTAAAAAAAATGTCGATAACAGAATTAAGGTTTAAATTGTTAAATAAAGGATTAGATAAAAATTTAATAGAAGATTATATATATAATAATAAAGATGATCTTCTAGAATATGAAATAAATTCAGCAAAGGGAATAATTAGAAGACAAAACAAAGAAAAAAAGGATATGATTTCATACTTAATGAAAAAAGGATATAAACGAGATAGTATAAATGAAGCCTATGAGGAAATAGAGAAAGGAGAATAATGAAAAAAATATTATTTTCAGCATACTCATTAGATGTTGGAGGAATAGAAACAGCACTTATAACTTTGTTAAAAAATATAGATAAAGAGTATCAAATTACACTCTGTTTAGAAAAAAAGGAAGGAATATTTTTAAATGAGCTTCCAGAAGATATAAAAGTAATAACATATAAACCAAATAATTTTAAAATAAAAATAGTAAGAAAAATTTTGAATTTTATAAAACAACAGATTTTTAAAATGAAATATAAAAATAAATTTGACTTTTCAGCATGTTATGCAACATATAGTTATTCTGCATCATTTGTAGCAAGAACAGCAAGCAAAAACAATGCTTTATGGGTACATAATGATTATATGAGTTTTTATCAAAATAATGTAGAAAAATATAAAGAATTTTTTGAAAGATTGAGAGCAAAAGAATTCAAAAATATAATATTCGTATCAGAAAATGACAAAAATATATTTTTAGAAAACTTTAAAGAATTAGAAAACAAATGTATACAATGTAATAATTTAATAAATTATAAAAAAATTTTACAAAAATCAACAGAGCCAAATGATGATTTTGAAAAAAAAGAAAATATAGTAACATTTGTAAATTTAGGCAGACATGATGAAAAGCAAAAAAAATTAAGTAGAATAATAAATGCAAGCAAAAGGTTAAATGAAGAGGGATATATTTTTAGAGTTATATTTATTGGTGATGGACCAGATGGAGAAAAATATAGAAAACAGGCTGAAAATATAAATAATATAGAGTTTTTAGGAAAAAAATCAAACCCATATCCATATTTAAAAAAATCAGATTGTTTATTAATGTCATCAGACTTTGAAGGATATCCAGTTGTATTTATAGAAAGCTTAATACTAAATAAACCTATAATAACAACGGATGTATCAGATAGTAAAAAAGACATACAAGGAAGATATGGACTTGTTGTAGAAAAAACAGAAGATGGAGTATATAATGGCATGAAAGAATATCTTGAAAATGGATTTAACATGGAAAAGTTTGATCCAGAAGAATTTAACAAAAACATAATAAAAAAATTAAAAGAAATTATAAAATAAAGGAGACGATATTTAAAAAGATGATTAGTTTTATTATACCAGCTTATAATGCAGGAAAAACAATAGGGAGAACTATTAATTCAATAATTGGTCAAGAAGGAACAAATATGGATTATGAAGTAATAGTTGTAGACGATGGATCTGATGATGACCTGAAAGAAAAAATGGAAGAATTTAAAAATGAAAAAAGGGTAAAATACTTTTACAAAGAAAATACAGGTGTGTCAGATACAAGAAACTATGGAGTAAATCAAGCAATTGGAGAATACATAATATTTGTTGATAGTGATGACTACATATCAAAAGATTTATTAAAAGATATAGAACCATATATAAATAATAAAATTGAATTAATAAAATGGAAACCGGTATTTGTAGATGAAGAAGGAAACATTATAAAAAAAGAAGAAGGATGTTCATTTAACAAAGTTTCTGGAGAAAAAGGATTTAATTTACTATTTGGAAAAGACAATTTGATTGATTGTTTATGGAACTATGCTATAAAAAAAGAACTTGTTTTAGAATTCCCAAAAGGGATGTATCATGAAGACTTTGCAACAATGCCATTAATTATTTTAAAAGCTAAAACAATGGTGTCAATTAATAAATATGAATACTTTTATGTACAAAGTCAAAATAGTATTATGAGAAATCAAAACGAAGAAATGGAAAGAAAAAAATTACAAGATAAATTAGTTCATTATGATAATTTGATAAGAGCATCTAAAAAAATGCCAATAAAGAGAATAGCAAAGGAAAATCTTGCAATATTTGCAACAAATTCGTTACTTGCAGTTGTTCCAGATTTAGATGAAGAAAACAAAATATGGTTTGAAAATGAGCTTGAAGAAAGAAAAATTGCTAAAAATATAAAAATAAGATCATTTAAGCAATTTATAAAGAGAATTATTTTAGAAATGAAATATTAGTAAGGAGACATTATGGCAGGAAGTATAATAATACTTGCAATTTTAATTTTGATAAATGCCTTTTTTGCATCAGCAGAAATTGCATTTATCTCATTAAATGATGCAAAAATAGATATGCAAGCAAAAGAAGGAAACAAAAAGGCTAAAAAAATTCAAAATATGTTAAAAAATCCAAGTAAGTTTTTAGCAACAATTCAAATAGGAGTTACTTTAGCCGGATTTTTATCAAGTGCGTTTGCATCAGATACATTTGCAGACAAACTTTCACCGATTTTAAATATGTGGATTCCAAGTGTATCAATATCAACTTGGAAAAGCATCTCAATAATAATTATTACAATAATATTGTCATATTTTACTTTAGTTTTTGGAGAACTAGTACCTAAAAGAATTGCAATGAGGTACTATGAAAAAGTATCTTTTGCAAGTATAGGTATAATAAAAACAATTTCGGTTATAACAGCACCATTTGTTAAATTTTTAACATTTTCAACTAATTTAGTATCAAAATTATTTGGAGTAACAGGAGAAGAAGAAGATAATGTTACAGAAGAAGAAATAAGAATGATGGTAGATGTTGGAGAAGAAAAAGGAACTATACAAGAAGAAGAAAAAGAAATGATAAATAATGTTTTTGAATTTAACGATAAGGTTGTTTCAGAAATAATGGTTCCAAGAAATAAAATTTTTGCTTTAGATATTGATATGACAATATCAGAAGTTATAGAAAAATTATCAGCCGATATGAGATATAGTAGAATTCCGGTATATGACGAAACAATGGATAATATAAAAGGAATAATATATATAAAAGATATATTGTTATCAAACAAAAATAAAAATTCAAAAATAAAATCATTAGTAAAAGAAGCATATTTTGTTTCTGAAACAAAACGTGTTAATGAACTATTTCAAGAATTACGAAAAGACAAAAAGCAAATTGCAATTGTACTAGATGAATATGGCGGAACAGCAGGAATGGTAACAATGGAAGACATATTAGAAGAAATTGTTGGGGAGATCTATGACGAATATGATAAAGAAACAGATAAATTCAAAAAAATAGATAATAATACATTTTTGTTTGATGCAAGTATTGCATTATATGATGTAGAAAAAATTTTAGATATTGAAATAGAAGAAGATGATGTAGATACATTAGCCGGATATCTAATAAAAAAACTAGATAGAATCCCAAAAGATGGGGAAAAACCAATAGTTGAAACAGAAAAAGTAATATACAAAATAGAGAATGTAAAAAATAGAAAAATAACAAAAGTAAAAGCATGTAAAAATATTTAAAAAATATTTAATAATGCTTGATAAGAAATAAAAAATGTGATATAACTAAAAACACAAAAAAGAGATGCGAAGGGGAGATGGTTTATATGCTAGATTCAATGGAAAAAATAGTTAATTTATGCAAAGCAAGAGGATATATATATCCGGGTTCAGAAATATATGGTGGACTTTCAAACACATGGGATTATGGACCATTAGGAGTAGAATTAAAAAATAATGTAAAAAAAGCTTGGATGAAAAAAATGGTTCAAGAAAATAAATACAATGTAGGATTAGATAGTGCAATATTAATGAATCCACAAGTATGGGTAACAACAGGGCATGTTGCTAGCTTTTCAGATCCTTTAATAGATTGCAAGGAATGCAAAACAAGACATAGAGCAGACAAACTAATTGAAGAATGGGCTGCTAAAAATGGAAAAGACGTTATAGCAGATGGTTGGTCAGATGAAGAAACAGTAAAATATATAAACGACAATAACATAGTATGTCCAAAATGTGGAAAATTAAATTATACATCAATAAGAAAATTTAATTTAATGTTCAAAACTTTCCAAGGAGTTACTGAAGATGCAAAATCTGAAATATATTTACGTCCAGAAACAGCTCAAGGTATATTTGTTAACTTTAAAAATGTATTAAGAACAACAAGAAGAAAATTACCAATGGGAATATGCCAACAAGGAAAAGCATTTAGAAATGAAATAACACCTGGAAACTTTATATTCAGAACACGTGAATTTGAACAAATGGAAATAGAATTCTTCTGCAAACCAGATACAGATTTAGAATGGCATGAATATTGGAAAAAATACTGCCATGATTTCCTAATATCACTTGGTGCAAAAGAAGAAGATATTAGATTTAGAAATCATACAAAAGAAGAATTATCATTCTATAGTAAAGCAACAGCAGATATAGAATACAAATTCCCATTTGGATGGGGAGAAGTTTGGGGAATTGCAGATAGAACAAACTACGACTTATCAAGACATATGGAAGCAACAAAACAAGATTTAACATATCAAGATCCAGACACAGGAGAAAAATATGTACCATTTGTAATAGAGCCATCAGTAGGTGTAGATAGATTATTACTTATGTTCTTATGTAATAGTTATGATGAACAAGAAATTACAGAAGGAGATACAAGAACAGTATTACATTTACATCCAGCATTAGCACCATATAAACTAGCAGTACTTCCATTATCAAAGAAATTATCAGAAAAAGCATTAGAATTACATGATAAACTATCAAAAACATTTATGTGTGATTATGATGAAGCAGGGTCAATAGGAAAACGTTATAGAAGAGAAGATGAAATTGGAACACCATATTGTGTAACTGTTGATTTTGATACATTAGAAGATAACCAAGTAACTATAAGAGATAGAGATACAATGGAACAAGTAAGAATGCCAATTGATGAAATAGAAGATTGGATTAAAGAAAAAATAAAATTTTAAGTAAATAAAAAAGGATATAAGGTATTTTGTTATCTTATATCCTTTTAGATTTTTCAAACCTGTTATTTTTCATATAACTCCGAAATATTGACATCTTTTTCTTCAAAATTGTCAACAAAACCAACCTTTGCTATATCTTTTGAAATTCCTTGAATCCAAACAGGTCTGTCCTCGTAAAAAACATCAAATTTTTCATCATTTGATAAAATAGAATTAATTCTTTTTATATCCATAAAAAATACCTCCGAAAATCTTGTTATAAAAATTATATACAAAATTTACGAAAGTATTCACATTTTATAAATATATTCTATAATCAATGTCAGGGAAGACTGAATCTTTTTCCTCAATTTCAGCTAAGAATTTTCTATCAATTTTACCGGAATTAAGTTCATTATAAAGTCTTGTAAATCTTCCAATATGATCTTTTATTCTTCTATGTGCATAATCAACCATAGTATTATTTGTTATAATAAATAGCCAATCACTACTTTGAGCTAAAAGTAATTCTCTAGCAGCTTGGTTTAAAGCTCTTACTTGAAGTTTAGTGTTTCTGTATTTTGAAGTTGAAGTTATTTTTGTAATTGGTTCTTTATTTTCTTTAATTTTTTTTATTTGATTATCTAAGTTATTTAAAATATCATAAGAATCTCTAAACTTATAAGCTAATTCGCACATTCTGTCTCCTGCAGTATGCAAATGTTTATGTGCATAGTCATTAGAAGGATTAAGCCAAACTTCACTATAACCATTAGCACCCCAGCTTGATCTGCAAGGTTGACATTCTTGGATTTCTGGATATTTATCCATATATTCAGAAGGAGTAATAAGTTTAAAATTACATTCATCATAATATATTTTTTTAAATAATATGTATAACCAGTATGGTCCTTCATACCACCAATGTCCATAAAGTTCTGCATCATAAGGACAAAGAACGATAGGAGGTTTATCCATATATTTAGATGCATTTTCTATTTGTTCAGTTCTGGAATTTAAGAAGTGACCTGCTTGTCGTTCGGCAGAATCTTTTGCCCACCTAATATCGTAAATATCTTTATTATCAGTATCTCCTGTAATTCTATGATATTTTATTCCAGTATGAACTCTTACACCATTATGAGCAATATAAGGTTTTATATAATCGTAATCAGCTTCGTAACCAATATCTCTATAAAAATCTCTATAATTATAGTCACCTGGATAACCATTTATAGAACTCCAAACTTGTCTAGATGATTCCATATCACGCCCAAACACAGTAAATCCTTGAGGAGAAACGATAGGGGCAAGAGTACCATAAATTGGAGTTGGATTTGCATATAACACACCATGTGACTCTACAATTGCATAATCAAGGCCAAATTCTCTTAGATATTTATCAGCTTCAGGAACATATCCACATTCTGGAAGCCAAATTCCACGAGGTTTTCTGCCGAAGAATCTTTCATAAGTTTGAACTCCAACAGCAATTTGAGCTCTAACAGTTTTTTCATTAACATATAATATTGGAAAATAACCATGTGTTGCTCCACATGTTATTATTTCTAAGACACCAATATCTTGGAAATGTTTAAATTGAGAAATTAGATCACATTTAAAAACATCTCTAAATAATCTTAAATCCTCAGAATATCTTTCATAATAATAATGAGATAAATTGTTCATTTTTTGATTAAATGTGGTTCTTTTTATTTCTTTTTCTGATAATTCAATTAATTGCTCCAAATATTTAATATATTTTTGTTGTAAAAGTTTATTACTTAACATAGAAAGTAGAGGAGGAGTCATAGACATTGTAATTCTAAAATCAACTTTTTCATCTACTAATCTTTTGAAATTTTTAAGTAGTGGTATATATGTTTCTGAAATGGCTTCATATAACCATGACTCTTCAAGATAATCATCACTTTCTGGATGATGAATAAATGGAAGATGAGCATGTAATACAAAACTTACGTATCCTTTTTTTTGCATTTATTTATCCTTTCTTAATAACGAAACAAAAAATCTAGCTTATAAAACAAACAATAGCTAGATTAGATTTTTATTTCACAATTGATTTTACCATGAACTTAAATTTCCAGATGATGGATTTCCTCCAGAAGAAGGGTTCATTTTATCAAAGTGATCATTAGATATTTCGTCTTTATATAATTTTTTATAAATTTCGTAAACATTAACAAATTCATTATCTTTAGCAATGAATGGAAAGTCTTTAATATCTTTTTCTATAATTTGATTTGTTTTTACATTTTTAAAATATATTTTATTGCTATTATTAAATAAAATATGGTCATTTGGAGCTTCTAGATTATTTGAAGAAGAAATATATACATAAGGTGTTTCTATAGGAGCTATAGGACCGCTTTTTTCTGTATCATAATTTGGCATATAGCTATAGTTAACAGGAATAGGACGTCTACCAAGTTCTATTTGATATTCACAATTACTGTCATCTACATGAAAATACCAACTATTTGCAAAATCATTTATATCTAATTCAAATGAATAATTTTTTGTAATGTTATGTACAACTAATACAGGTTTAGTTATTTCGAAAAAGTAATTACCATAAGTTTCTTTTAGTTTAGTTCTATCTTCATCAGAAATTTCCCAGTAAACAAATAAGTTTGAAGGTGTTTGAGCTAAAATTTTTACAACAGTTTTATTGTATTTATATGGTAGATCATAATATTCAGGTAAAAATGTTTTAACCTTTTTTGTTTCTTTTTTTGCTTTTGTTAAATTACTTGTTTTATTTTTATCTTTAACTGTAACTTTGGAAGCTGAAAGAGTATTTTGAGTCTTTTTTGTTGCTACTTTTGCTTTTGGGGCAGTTTCTTTTTTTGATTCATGTTTAGTTACTTTCTTTTTAGAAGTTTTTGTTTTTTTATCTTTATTTATTTTTATTGGAGATAATAAATAATTTTTTAGATTTTCTATTGTGTTATCTTGTTCTTTTGTTTTTTTAGGCACTTTTTTATCCTCCTGTTTCTTTTTTATATATACTATACTAAAATAGAAATAAATTCAAGTTTTTTGTCAAATTTTTTTAATAAAATATAGACTGATAATTCAAATTTTAAACATCACTTGCAAAAATTCAAATATTTATATATAATAAGCTTGAATAAAAGTCCAAAAAAGAAAGAAGGATTAAATTTGAATAAAACAAAAAGAAAAATATTCGAAACATCAATGAAATTATTTGCAGAAAAAGGGTATGAAAATACAAGTATAGAAGAAATTACAGCAACAGTAGGAGTAGCCAAAGGAACTCTTTATTATCATTTTGCAAGTAAAGAAGAAATATTTAATTTTTTAGTGTCAGAAGGAGTAAAACTTTTGCAAAATAGTGTTGATATAAAAACAGCTAAATATCATAACTATATCGATAAAATAAAAGCAATTGTATTGATACAAATAAAAATAGTAGATAAATATGAAGATATAATAACAATTCTTTTAAGTCAATTTTATGGAACAGAAAAAAGAAATCAAAAATGTAAAGAATATATTTATGAATACATAAAAAAGATTGAAGATATTGTAAAAGAAGGAATTGAACAAAAGCAAATAAAACAAGGTGATGCAAAAATTTATGCATCAGAAATTTATGGATTAATATGTTCTTGTTTGGTATATAAACTAAGAGATAAAGAAAGCTTTGAAATAGGAAAAGTTTATAAAGAATTTGAAAATACTGTAATAAAAGGGTTAAAGGAGAAATAAAAGATGTTAGATAGGACAATAAAATTTGAAAATTTAAAAGAAATGATGGAAAAAACAGTAGAAAATTTTGGAGAAAGAACAGCATTTTATATGGATGGGAAAGGAATAGAAGATTCAAAAAAAATATCATATAAAGAATTTATGAATGATATAAATTCCTTAGGAACAGCTTTAGTAGAGATGGGATTAAAAGGAAAAAGAATAGCTGTTATTGGAGAAAATAGATATGAATGGGAATTAGCATATTTAGCAATAGTATGTGGTGTGGGAGTAGTTGTACCACTTGATAAAGCTTTACCAGATAACGAAATAGAAAGCTTAATTATACGTTCAGAAGTAGAAGCAATTTTTTATTCGAATAAGTATGACGGATGTATGGCTCAAATTCAAAAAGAAGGAAATACAAAATTGAAATATTTTATTTCAATGGATCTAGAGAAAAATGACTTTAATAAATATTCACAAAAAGAAATAATAAAAAAAGGAAGAGAACTATTAAGAAATGGCAACAAAGAATATTTAGAAAGTAAAATTAACAACGAAGAAATGACAATAATGCTATTTACATCAGGAACAACAAATCAATCAAAAGCAGTAATGCTTTCTCAACAAAATATATGTACAAATGTACATGACATAAGAAATGTATTTGAACTTGATGAAACAGATAGATTTTTATCATTTTTACCACTACATCATACTTTTGAATGTACAGTTGGATTTTTATATCCATTATCAATTGGTGGAAATATCATATTTTCAAAAGGTGTTAGACATATTGCAGATGAACTTAAAAACTTTAAAATAACAGCAATGATATGCGTACCAGTTGTATTTGAAAAAATGTATGATAAACTAATAAAAACAATAGACGAAAAAGGAAAACTAGGAACAGTAAAAAAAGGTATAAAATTAAGTAATTGTTTATTAAAAGTAGGAATTGACATAAGAAAAAAATTATTTAAAGAAATACATGACAATCTTGGTGGATGCTTACGCGTAATGGTAGCAGGAGGTGCAGCTTTATCTCCAGAAAAAGAAAAAGGATTTTGGGATTTAGGATTTAATGTATTACAAGGATATGGTTTAACAGAAACGTCACCTGTAATTGCAGCAGAACTTACAAGACAAAAAAGGTTAAGCTCAATAGGAAAAAAATTCCCAAGTGTTGAAGTAAAAATTGATAATCCAGATAAAAGTGGAGTTGGAGAATTGCTAGCAAAAGGAAAATCTGTAATGCTAGGTTACTATAATAACGAAGAAGCAAATAAAGAAGTATTTACTGAAGATGGTTGGTTCCGTACAGGAGATTTAGCAAGAATAGATAAAGATGGATATATATATATATCTGGAAGAAAAAAATTTGTAATAGTATTAAAAAATGGAAAAAATGTTTATCCAGAAGAAATTGAAAGTTTACTTGAAAAATCGGACTTAATAAAAGAATGTATGGTATTTGGAATGCCAGCCAAAGATGGAGATGTTACTCTATCTGTAAAAGTGTGCTATGATAAGGACTACATCAAAAAAGAATTTGGAGAAATAAAAGAAGAAGAAATAAAAGAAAAAATCTGGAATTGGGTAAAAGAGATAAACAAAACTATGCCAAAATATAAGTATGTAAAGAAACTATTATTGACAGATGAAGAACTTGTAAAGACTACAACTCTAAAAATAAAAAGAAATATAGAAATGGAAAAAATAATGAAGAATGTTACAAAAATGTAACATTCTTGTCATAAAAATGTAAAAAAAAACTTCCCTAAATTTCTTGTAGTTTTAAGGGGAGTGGTGTATAATAAAAATGAATTATGTAGAAGATACGTTAAAATAATAACAAAGGAGGGAAGTTTACAATGTCTAAGTCTGGCATAGTAAATGTGAGAATGGTAATCACAGAAGAGAAAATAATATCAAATATAGATAAAGTTCAAAAATTAATAAATCCAAACAACAAGAAGAAAATAATACAATTAGAAGAAGATACATATTTTAAAGATTTGATAGAATCTATAAAGACATACTTAATAGAATATCCTAAAAAGAAAAATTTCCCTGTAAGTGTATATAATGCAGCTTATGGCTTAGTTGAATTTGCTATAAATCAATTTGAAGAAAATACTAAAAAAGTAGAAGAATTAATAAAACAAAGAGAAGAGAACATAGCTTTAGCAGGAACATTAAATGAGCTTATAGAAACAGTAGATAATAAAGAAGAAGGTTGGAAAAATACTGTTCAAGAAGCTACTGATAAATTTTCAGAAGAAATAATAGAAAACTTAAATACAGTTGGAAGATGTAAAGGAAAAACATCACAAAAGTATAATGATGCAATGAAAATACTAAAAGCAAAAGCTAATAACTTAGAATCAAACTTACATATAGAAATAGATATGGAAAGATTAGAAGATAGCTCAAAAGCTTTAAGTTTTATAGGAATTGAAATTTCAGATGCTTTAAAATTAATACCAACACCAGAAGATCAAGTAGAAGAAATAATTGAAGAAAATCAAGAGGCAGAAGTTCAAAAGATAGAAGAAATAGCAGAACCAAAGAAAAAAGTAAAAGTTAAAAGAAAAGAAAAAGTTAAAGCAAATGTTCAAGCAATAGAAGAAACAAACGAAAAAGAGGAAAACACACAAGAACTTGAAAATTATAAAGAAGAAACAACATTTAAAGCAAAACCATCATTATGGCAAAGATTTAAAAATAGTAAAATTGTTAGAGCTGCAACATATGTGTTTAGAATAAGAATAAGAATAGAATTACCAAGTAATGCACTTCCAGAAGGAAGAGGAGAAAATGAGTAAAAGAAGCAATAAAATATTGCTTCTTTTTTGCAAATATAAAAATTAAAATAAAAAATACCACCAACGAATTGGTGGCTATTATTGGTGCTCCCTCAAGGATTCGAACCTTGGACCCACCGGTTATGAGCCGGTTGCTCTGACCAACTGAGCTAAGGGAGCATTTCCTAACGACAGGATTTAGTATATAATATATTTTTTTATTTGTCAATAGATTTGTCGAAAAAAAATAAAAAAATATCAAGATAAAAAAGAAAACAAAAATTCGCAGAAAACTATTGACAAATTAGAATGAGGATTTTATAATAAAACAAGATTAATTCTAAAATATAAAATTTAAATTCAAAAGTAATTAATAAATCTAAAAATAGCCTCTTAGTAATACAAATGTATTTTTTTAGAAAGGAGGGGATTTCAGATGGATGAAAATAAAATAGAAGAATTACTATTATTAATCATAAAGAAAATTGAAATAAGAGACAAATTATTAATAGATTTAACAAAAGAAATAGCGCAATTAAAATGGGAGTTAAAACAAAATCATAAATTGTAAATTTTTCGTAAATACTATTGAAAAAAAAAGCATTTATTGTTATGATAGTTATGATAAAATATAATAATGTAAACAAAAGGAGAAATTTATAAAAATGATAGAATTTAGGAATGTCACGAAGACATATGACACTGGAACAAAAGCAGTAAAAAATGCTAATTTTTTAATAGAAAAGGGAGAATTCTGTTTCTTGGTTGGAACATCAGGAAGTGGAAAATCTACATTAATAAAATTAATTTTAAAAGAAGAGGAGGCTACATCAGGAAATATAATAATAAATGGAAAAGATACCACATTTTTAAAACAAAACAGAGTTCCATATTTAAGAAGAAGTATGGGAGTTGTTTTTCAGGATTTCAGATTATTACCAGATAAAACTGTATATGACAATGTAGCGTATGCAATGTATATTGTTCGTGCAACACAAAGGCATATAAGAAGACAAGTACCTATGGTTTTGTCACTTGTAGGTTTAAGTCAAAAGGCAAAAATGTACCCACATGAACTATCTGGAGGAGAACAACAAAGAGTAGCTTTAGCAAGGGCATTAGTAAACAACCCATCAATGTTAATAGCAGATGAACCAACAGGAAACTTAGATCCTGATACAGCATGGGATATAATGAATTTATTAAATGACATAAATATGAGAGGAACAACAGTTGTAGTTGCAACACACGCCAAAGATATAGTGGATAAAATGAAAAAAAGAGTTATACATATCGAAAAAGGCGAAATAATAAGAGATGATAAAAAAGGTGGTTATGATGAAATATAATGTATTAACGTATTTAATAGGAGAAGGAATTTCAAATATTTTTAAAAATAAAAAACAAGCAGCAACATCTTTTGGAACGATGTGTGTAATAATGATATTTTTTGGAATATGTTTTATATTAGTTGGAAATTTTAACAATTTTATAAAGCAAGTAGAAGCAGAACAAGGAATACAGGCATATATAACAAGTGGTGCAACAGATGAAGATGTAAAACAATTAGGAGAAAAAATAAAATCATTAGATGGAGTAAATACAATAGAATTTGTTTCAAAAGAAGAAGCCTTACAACACATGAAAGATAGACTTGGCGAAAAATCATATTTGCTAGATGGTTATGATGAAACAAATGTATTTCCAGCATCATATGTTGTAACTTTAACAGACTTAAGCAAAAGTTCAGAAGTACAAGCTCAAATAAAAGAACTTGATAATGTAAAAAAAATAACAAGTAGTGATGAAACAATAGAAATGTTAGTTAGAGTGGCAAAAGGAGTAAAAATAGGAAGTTACATAATAATAGTAGCTTTAGTAGGTATAAGCATATTTATAATATCAAATACAATAAAACTAACAGTATATGCAAGAAGAAAAGAAATATCAATTATGAAATATGTTGGTGCAACCAATAGTTTCATTAGATGGCCATTTATTGTAGAAGGAATAATAATAGGATTAATATCTGGAGCTATTTCATTAGCAATAATTGCAGGACTATATATGGCTATAGGCCAAAACGTAGTCTTTGTAGGATTTTTATCAAATTTAGGATTGAGCTTATTAGACTTTAGTAATATGTTTAACCTAATATTAATTATATATTTAGGATTAGGAGTTGGAATAGGAGTACTAGGAAGTAGTCTTTCAATGAGAAAATATTTAAAAGTTTAATAAAATTGAAGGGAGGAAGAAAGATGCGCAAAATATGTAAAATTTTAGTTTGCAGTATACTAATTTGCGCTATTTCTTTTATTTCTTATGCAGCAGATTTAAATGAGCTACAAAATCAAAAAAATGAAATACAATCACAAATAGACGAAAGCAACAATCAATTATCAGATGTAAATAATGAACTTACAGATAATTTGGTACAAATTCAAAAACTAGATGAAAGCATACAAAGCACGCAAGAAAGTTTAGATAAAATAAATGCTGAAATTTCAGATAAAGAAAATGAAATAAATAAAAATCAAGAACAACTAGATGTTATAACAAAAAAATATGATACACAAAAAGAATTGTTAGATGCAAGATTAGTTGCTATGTATGAAACAGATAATACGAATTATTTAGATGTAGTGTTAGGATCAAAAAGTATATCAGATTTCATATCAACATATTACTTAATTTCAGAACTTACATCATATGATATGGATTTATTAGAATTGGTTCAAAATCAAAGAAAACAGATAGAAGAAAAAAGAAACCAATTAAATATACAAAAAGGTGATTTAGAAAAAGAGCAAGCATCAGAACAGAAAACACAAATAGCTTTATCGAACACAAAAATTCTAAGACAAAATTATATTGAAAAATTAAGTAAAGAAGAACAAGAACTTCAAGCAAAAATTGATGAGTACAATAAGCAGATAAATGATGTAGAAACAGAAATAAAGAAGTTAGCATTAACGGCAACCTTTGGAGAAGAATATAAAGGTGGACCAATGGAATGGCCAATCAAAGGACATTATACGGTTACGTCAAACTATGGAATGAGAACGCATCCAATAACAGGTGTGTATAAACTTCACACAGGTGTAGATATAAGTGCTACAATTGGAGATGATTTTACAGCAATGGCAAATGGAATTGTTGTAAAAGCAGAGTACAACTCAGCATATGGAAATATGGTTATAATTGATCATGGAGGAGGAGTACAAACTCTTTATGCACATGGATCACAAATTATAGCTAGTATAGGACAAGAAGTTAAAACAGGAGACGTAGTTTTAAAAGTTGGATCAACAGGATATTCAACAGGACCACATGCTCACTTTGAAGTGAGAATTAATGGTAATCCAGTAAATCCTCTTGACTATGTTTCGATACCAGGACAATAGAATTAAAAATACTTTTAGATAAAAGAAAGGAAATTTTATTATGAAAAAAAATTTTAAGATACTAATAGTAGGACTAATAATTGTAATTACATTAACATATACTAATATAAGTATTGCAACTAGCAAAACAGATTTACAAAATCAAAAATCAGATTTAAATGAATCAATTTCACAAGCACAAGAAAATTTAAATGATATAAAAGAAGAAAAATCAGATACATTAAATCAAGTTGAAACATTAATGGGGCAAATATCAGATTATCAATCAGATATAGATGATTTGGATTCTCAAATATCAGATCTACAAACAAAAATAAAAAATGCTGAAAGCGAAATAAAAAATGATGAAGAAGAATATAAAAAGAAACAATCGGCTTTAGATGAAAGATTAGTTACAATGTACGAAAATGGGGATATATCTTATTTAGATGTTTTATTATCAGCAAGCAGTTTAACAGATTTTATATCAAGTTATTATATTGTTTCAGAACTAACAACTTATGATACAGAAATGATAAAACAAGTGGAAGAAGAAAAACAAAAAATCGAAAATGAGAAATCAGAACTAGAAACAAGTAAAACATCTTTGGATGATGCTAAAAAAACAAAAGAAGCAAAGGCGAGTGCTTTAAAAGTTGCCAAACAAGAAAAAGAAGAAAAAGCAAGTCAATTATCAAGTGAAGAAAAATCAACACAAAAAGAAATAGAAGAAATGTTAGAAGATAAATCTATTATAGATAAACAATTACAAGAATTGGCAAGAAAGGAAGCTGAAAGAATAGCAAAAGAAGAAGCAGCTAAGAAAAACAATTCTTCATCAGGAAAAAATAATTCTTCAAATGGATCTTCAAATTCAGGTTCAAATGGAAGTAGTGCGACACCAAGTTCTGCAGGTTACATATTTCCAGTTCAAGGATGTAGTAAATCAAACATAAGAAAACTAGTATATCCATCATATGCAGGACATACTGGTGTAGATGTTAATATTGGAGTTACTGGAAAAAGCGTTGTAGCAGTAAAAGGAGGAACAGTTGTAACTTCAACAGCTCTTAAAAACTCAGATGGAAGTTATAGAAGCTATGGTGAATATGTAATGATAAACCATGGAGATGGAACAGTTACTTTATATGCACACATGCTTGCAGGATCAAGAAGAGTTAGTGCAGGAGATAAAGTTTCTCAAGGTCAAGTGATAGGAACAGTAGGTTCAACAGGAAATTCAACAGGAACACACTTGCATTTTGAAGTAAGAACATTAGCTAATAATTTTAAACCAGTAAATCCAATACCATATTTACCATAATTATAGTTTTACAGTAATTGAAAGGAGGCAGCTTAAATAAAAATATTTAAGTGAAGCAAAATGGAAAACAAGAAAAATAGAGTTTATAAAACCATAATGTTAGTTATTTTAACTGCATTTGTAACATTTATGATTACAGCATTTTCAATGTATTCATACTTTAATAATACATCTTTAGTTTCATTGCTTGATACTTCATCATCAGAAAGTAATGAAGAATCTACAAAAAATACAGATTTAGAAAAATACTTAAAAAAAATAAAAACAACTATAAATAAATATTATTTGTGGAATGATAAAATTGATGATGAAAAACTAAAAGAAGGCGCAATAAAAGGATATGTAGAGGGTCTTGGAGATGAATATACAGAATACATACCAGCTGACGAAATGAAAGACTATACAGAAAATATAACAGGAAATTTTGTTGGAATAGGAATTTACATGATTGCAGATAAAGATTCTGGAAGAGTAGTGGTGTATTACCCAATTCCAGAAAGTCCAGCAGAAAAAGCAGGAATAAAAGCAGGAGATCAAATTATAAGTGTAGATGGAACAGAATATACTGCAGATGATTTTGATAATATTGCAGATTACATAAAAGGAGAAGAAGGATCTAGCGTAAAATTAGTAATAGATAGAAATGGTGAAAAACTAGAATTTGAAATAACAAGAGAAAAAATAAATACAAATCCTATTACAATCGAAATGTTAGAGGATAATATTGGTTATCTAAAGCTACCAAGTTTTGATGAAGATACAGCAAAAGACTTTGAAGAAAAGGTAAAAGAATTACAATCTGAAGGAGCAAAAAGTTTAATTATAGATTTAAGAAACAATGGTGGAGGAATAGTAAATGAGGCAACAGATATTGCAGATATGTTACTTGATAAAGGTCAAACAATAATATCTACAGTAGATAAAGATAATAAAACAGAAGTTACATATTCTAAAAAAGACCCAACATTTACTATGCCAGTTGTAGTACTTGCAAATGAAAACTCAGCAAGTGCATCAGAAATTTTATCTTGTAGTTTACAAGATAATGGAAGAGCAAAAATTATAGGAACTAAAACTTATGGAAAAGGAATAATTCAAACATTATTATCTTTAACAGATGGAAGTGGATTAAAAATAACAACAGAAGAATATTATACACCAAAAGGTTCAACAATACACAAAGTTGGAATTACACCAGATGAAGAAGTTAAATTGCCAGATACAGTAAAAAGTATATATTCTGTTACAAAAGATGAAGACACACAATTAAAAAAAGCAATAGAAACTTTAAAAAATGAATAATAAGATTACAAGATGGAAGGAAAAAGAAAATGAATTTGCCAAACAAATTAACAATATTTAGAATAATACTAGTGCCAATAATGGTTATAATCCCATTTTTAAATATACAAGGAGAATTTTTAGGAATACCAATTACTTTTTTAATAATAGACTTAATATTTATAATAGCATCTATAACAGATAAATTAGATGGCTCAATTGCAAGATCAAGAAATTTAGTTACAACATTTGGCAAATTCTTAGATCCAATAGCAGATAAAATTTTAGTATTAGCAGCATTAATAATGTTGGTTGATTTTGGAAAAATTCCAGCATGGATTCCAATAATAATATTATTTAGAGAGTTTGTAGTTTCTGGATATAGATTAATTGCCTCACAAAATGGAGGAGAAGTAATTGCAGCTTCAATTTGGGGAAAATTAAAGACAGTAACGCAAATGATTGCAATAATATTAGCTTATGTGGATATTGGGAATTTTGGAGAATGTTTTGTAGGAGAACTTACAGGAATTAGATTTTATATAAATTTACTTACAACAATGATGATGCTAGTATCAGTTGTTGCAACAGTATTTTCTGGATGGGATTATTTGAAAGGTGGTAAAGATTTATTAAAAGATAAATAGAAGGTGATAAAATGACAATAAAAGAACTATTAAATCAAGCAGTAATAATGTTAAAAAATGAAAATATAGATGCACCTAAAATTAAAGCAAGAATGTTATTACAAGCAACACTAAAAAAATCAAAAGAATATTTAATGATATATGACACAAAAGAAGTCACCCCAATAGAAAGAGATAGATATATAAGAAATGTAAAAAGATTAATTTTAGGAGAACCTCTACAATATATAACAGGAAGACAAGAATTTATGAAATTAAATTTTCTTGTCACAAAAGATGTATTAATACCAAGAGCAGATACTGAAATATTAGTTGAAGAGGTAATAAAACTTGCAGAAGGAATAAATAATACTACTATTTTAGATTTATGTACAGGAAGTGGAGCAATAGCTATATCGCTTGCGAAGTATGTAAAAAATGTGCATATATGTGCAGTAGATATAAGCCCAAAAGCATTACAAATAGCTAAAAAGAATGCTGAACTAAATGGAGTAAAAAATAATATTGAGTTTATAGAATCAAATTTATTTGAAAAGCTAAAAGATAAAAAATTTGACATAATAGTATCAAATCCACCATATATAGAAACAGAAACAATAAGAACACTTTCAAAAGATGTGCAAAGAGAACCTAAGTTAGCACTAGATGGAGGAAAAGATGGATTAGACTTTTATAGAAAAATTTCAGATAGTGGATATAAATTTTTAAATAGACAGGGATTTTTATGCTTAGAAATAGGGTACAATCAAAGAATTGCAGTAAAGCAAATATTAGAAAGTAAAAAAAGATATGTAAATATTCGTTGCTTAAGAGATTTATGCGAGAATGATAGAGTAATAATTTCTCAAATTGGATAATACTGGAAAAGATTTTAGAGCTTCTTTTCCAGTATATTTTTTTATTATTTACAAACAATAATGTTGAGTGATTTTAATTTATAAAAATTACTCATAAATTAAATATAGAAGAAGGGAAAAAAATGAAAGTTGATGAATGTATGTGCCAAGATGTATGTTTTGTAAAACCAGACTGCAAAGTATATGATGCGGCAAGAATTATGAATGAAAATCACATAGGATGTATACCAGTATGTGATGATAACAAGTGCGTAGTTGGACTTATAACAGATAGAGATATTGTACTAAGAACAGTGGCTTGCGATAAAAATTCAAAAGAAACACCAGTTAGTGAAATAATGACTAAAAATGTATGTACTTGTGGCTGCAATGAGGATGTTTACCAAGCACAAGAAACTATGTCAAAAAATCAAATAAGAAGAGTTCCTGTTGTAAATGAACAAAATAAAATAGTGGGAATATTAACTATGGGAGATTTAGCTCATCATGGACAAACAATAGGAAATAAAGAATTTACAGATACTTTAGAAAATATATGTGACTGTAAAGGATCAATAAAAAATTGTTGCTAATATAAATAAGAAAAGGCATAAAATTATAACCTCTTAATATAATTATAATAAATTATATTAGGAGGTTATTTTATGGAGGTACAAGTAAGCAAAGAAAATATATGTATTAATAAAATAGTTGCAGAAAAAAAGGAAGTTCTTTTTATAGATAGTGATATGATAGTTCCAGATTCTAAACCAGACATATTAAGTACAATAAATACATCTGGAAATATTTGTTTATATAAAAAAGAAATTTCAGAAGATAAGGTCAAAATTGAAGGATGTATAAATACATATGTAATGTATTTACCAGATAGTAAAGAAGATAATTTAAGGGGACTAAACTGCAATATGGATTTTTCAGAAAATATTGCGGTAAATGGTGTAAGAGAAGGAATGAATTTAAAAGTAGAATACATATTAAAGGATATAGAATGTAAAGTAATAAATGGAAGAAAGATAAAGCTAAAAGCCAGTATGGAAGTTACAATAAAAGCTTTTTCGAATGAAGAAATAGAAATTGTAAATAAAATCAATAATGTAGAAGATATACAAACTTTAGAAAAAAGTTTTAATGTAAATTCTTTAATAGGAAATGGAAAAACATCGGTATATGCAAAAGATACTTTTAATGTAGATCAAAATGATGAATTAGCGGAAATTTTAAATGTAGATATAAAACTTGTCGATAAAGATATGAAGATAAGCTATAATAAAATACTAGCTAAGGCAGAGGCAAAAATAAAAATAATGTATTTAACAGAAGACAATAGAATAGGAAAAATTACAGGAAAAATACCAGTTGTAGGATTTATAGATATCCAAAATGTTTCAGAAAGCAATATTTGTGATATAGATTATGAAATAAAAAATATGATAATTAAGCCAAATTCATCTGGAGAAAATTCAATTTATGTGGAAATAGAAATAGAAGAAAGTTGCATGGCATATGAAAATAAACAAATAAATTTAATTCAAGACCTATATAGCCCAACTTGCAATTTAGAATTTTCTCAAAAGAAAATATCATCTATGAATAATATAAAAAAGACACAAAAAAATTTTTCAATAAAAGAAAATATAAATTTTACAGATATAGAAGAACAAAATTTATTAGATGTTGAAATTATACCAAATTTAATAAATACAGAGATATCAAATTCAAAAATAACATATTCGGGAGAATTAAACATAAATTTCATATTTAATAAAGACAATAGTATAAGTTCAAGAAATGGAAAAATACCATTTGAAGTGTCTTTAGATAATGAAAATAGAAGTGAAAATATTTATTTAGAAACAGAAATTTTAGTAGAAGATCAAAAATTCGAGGTAAGATCAGGTGGAGAAATAGAAGGGAAAGTTGATATAGACATTGAAAGTAGAAACTTAAAAAATATAGGAATGAATATTATAGACAATGTTGAATTATCAAAAGATGAAAAAGAAGAGGAAGATTATGATAGTTTAATTTTATATATTGCAAAACCTGGAGATTCATTATGGAAAATCGCAAAAAAATTTAATAGCACAGTTGAAGAAATAGCTAGAATGAATGGGATTGAAGACGAAAATATTATAAACATAGGACAAAAAATTTATATTCCGAAATTTAAATATATAAAGAAAGAAAAAAATAAAGATGAAAGAGAACAAGTTGCAATATAAAATATATTCAAGAGCAAGATGTGATATTTTTAAAAAGAGAAAGAAAAATAAAAGCAATAGTATTTTTTTTATAATGGTAACAATATTTATTGCAATCATAGTTTTTGTAGCATTAAATAAATCGATAGATCCAATTTTTAGAACACTATGTGAAAATAAAGCTCATGAAATTGCAACAATTGTAACAAATGAAGAAACAACAAAAGTAATGGCAAACTATAAGTATGAAGATATGTTTACAATTGAAAAAGATGAAAAACGGAAACATGAAAATGATAAATGCAAATATATTAACAATAAATGAGATAACATCTGATATTGCAATAAATATACAAAATAGTTTGGATAATTACGAAGATACTGAAATAAAGCTTGCAATAGGAAGCTTTTTGGGAAGTAGGTTACTGTCGAGTATAGGACCAAATATAAAAATAAATTTATCTTCAATAGGAAAAGTAAACACAGAAATAAAAAGTGAATTTGAATCTAAAGGGATAAATCAGACAATACATAGAGTATATTTACAAGTAAATTGCATTGTAAATATATTAACTCCGTATGAAAATTTTGAAGCAAATGTTTCAAACCAAGTATTATTAATGGAAAATGTAATTATCGGAGAAATTCCACAAAATTATTTTAATATAGAAAACTAAAATTGACCGCAAAAAGCAGTCAATTTTAGTTTATATACTATCTAATGCAAGTTCAATCATTTTTGTTAAACCTTGTTCTCTTTCTTCAGAAGTTGCATGAGTATTTTTATAAATAGAATCAACAACAGTCATAAGACAACTTGCATTTTTACCTAATTTATAAGCATTATATAAAAGTGCAAATGCCTCCATTTCTGCAGAAATAGGGTTAAAATCTTTGGGAATTCTATTTTTATATTCATCAAGTTTTATTATATATTCGTCAAAAACTTCAGTACAAACTGTATTTCCAACTATTAAGTTTAATTTTTTTTCATTTGCAGTATCTATAATTTTTTTATTTAAAGTTTCGCTAGAATTAATAATATGTGTGTTTTCACTAGCAAATGTTAAAGCATAATTACCTTCTGTATAAACGTTTTTACTTAAAATTACATCAAACATATCAAGTTCAGGACTCATAGCACCGCAAGAACCAATTCTTATAATATTATCTACATCATAAAATTTAAAAAGCTCATAAGAGTAAATACCCATACTTGGCATTCCCATACCAGAGGCCATAATAGTTACATCTTTTCCATTATATGTTCCTGTAAAAGCATAAATACCCCTAACGTCACTTACTAGTTTATAATTTTCTAAATATTTTTCAGCAATTAATTTAGCTCTATTTGGATCTCCTGGCATAATTACATTTTTTGCTATTTCTCCAAAGTTTGCATTATTATGTGGTGTTCCCATATTCATTCCTCCTTTTTTATTGGTATTATATACAAATAAAATATAATATACAAGTAAATATTTTAAGAATTAAAAAATTGACATAATGTCAGGCGGATGATATAATTAAGAACATCGTAACTGTATAATTTTTATCATATTATGGAGGTAAAAAAATGAAGAAGTTAGAAAAACAGTACCAGAATATTTATTGGGACTTAGACGGAACTATTTGGAGACATCGCGGATGTGCGATTGAAATGATATGCGACAAGTTAAATATTAAATGCGATGAGAAAATGAAAATGGATTTTTTGTATATGATAGAAGAATACAATAGACATTTTAAATCCAGAAAAGTAACCAAAAACGAAGCATACAAAATAATTGAAAAGACAATGCCGGGATTGTTTTTTACAGGAATTTCAGGAAAAGAATTTTTAGACTGTTGGAATACTATAAGTTGTAATGACTTAACACTAGGCGCAAAAAATGTACTTGAAACTCTCCAAAAAAGAGGAAAGCAAAACATAGTTTTAACAGACTGGTGGCTTGAAAGGCAGATTTCTCAGATGAAAGATTTTGGGATTTTAGATTATATGGAAAAAGTTTATAGTGCAGAAGAAAACTTTTTAAAACCAAATCCATTAACTGTAAAAAGAGTAATCAAGCCAGGAACAGAAAATAGTTCAATAATTATAGGTGATTCACTTGAAAGTGACATCCAATTTGCAAATACGGCAAATATTGATTGCATTTGGTTCAATCCAGATGGAAAAGAAAATAAAACGTCGCTTAACGTAACACATGAAATAACTTCTTTAGAGCAAATTGTAGATATTATAAAGTGATATCTACAAGAAAATATGTGGACAGGAATAAAATTATGTCCACATATTTTTATTAAATTGAAAAAAATACTTGCCAAAATATAAAAAAGATATTATAATGGAAAAGTAGATTAAAATTAACTATGAAAATTTTTTCTAAAAGCAATTTTAGGAAAAAAAAAACCAAATTTTCTGGTAGTTAAAGTTTTAATCTTTTTTTATTTTTTTATTAAAAATAAAATTTGGTTTTAGAAAAGGAGAAAAAATGAACACAAAATACATATTTGTAACTGGCGGAGTAGTATCAGGACTAGGAAAAGGAATAACAGCAGCATCACTTGGAAGACTATTAAAAAATAGAGGATACAAAGTAACAATACAAAAATTTGACCCATATCTAAATGTAGACCCTGGAACAATGAGTCCATATGAACATGGAGAAGTATTTGTAACAGATGATGGAGCAGAAACAGATTTAGATTTAGGACATTATGAAAGATTTATAGATGAAAACTTAACAAAAAATTCAAGTGTAACAATGGGAAAGGTATATTTATCAGTACTTGAAAAGGAAAGAAGAGGAGATTATCTTGGAAAAACTGTACAAGTAATACCACATGTTACAAATGAAATAAAAGAAAAAATATATAGTTTCGAAGATACAGATGTTGATATTGTAATAACAGAAGTTGGAGGAACAGTTGGAGATATAGAGGGATTATCAATAATAGAAGCAATAAGACAAGTTGGACTAGAAAAAAATAAAGAAGATGTTTTATATGTACATGTAACATTACTTCCATATATTTCTGGATCTAACGAAATAAAATCAAAACCAACACAACACTCTGTAAAAGAATTACAAAGTTTAGGAATTCAACCAGATATATTAGTATGTAGATCAGAACATGAAATACCAGAAAATATAAGAGAAAAATTAGCATTATTTTGCAATGTAAGAAAAACAAGTGTTATTCAAAATAGAACAGCAGATTGTCTATATGCAGTGCCATTAATGCTAGAAAAAGAAGGATTAGCAAGAGAAGCTTGCAACCATTTAAGATTAGATAGTTATGTTCCAGATAATTCAAAATGGGAAGAAATGGTAGAAAATATAAGAACAATAAATCCAGAAGAAAAAGTAAAAATCGCTATAGTAGGAAAATATGTAAAACTAGAAGATTCTTATATATCAGTTGTAGAAAGTTTACAACATGCAGGCTTTGAAAATAAAGTAAAAGTAGAAGTTGAAATGGTAGACTCAGAAACAATAGTGCCAGAAAATGTAAAAGAAAAATTATCAAAATATGATGGAATAGTAGTTCCAGGAGGTTTTGGAGACCGTGGAATTGAAGGAATGATAGAAACAATAAAATACGCAAGAGAAGAAAAAGTACCATTTTTAGGAATTTGTCTAGGAATGCAAATGACAGTAATAGAATATGCAAGAAACGTATTAGGAATAAAAGATGCAAATTCAGCAGAATTTAGTAGCAACACAAAAAATCCTGTAATCCACATAATGGAAACACAAAAAGAGATAAAGAAAAAAGGCGGAACAATGCGTCTTGGAAGTTATCCATGTGTAATAAAAGAAGGAAGTTTAGCAAATGAAGTTTATGGAACAAATAAAATAGATGAAAGACATAGACATAGATTTGAATATAACAATGATTATAAAGAAAGACTAGAAAATGCTGGACTTACATGTTCAGGAGTTTCACCAGATGGAAGTTTAGTTGAAATTGTAGAACTAAAAGAGCATCCATATTTTATAGCAGGACAATTTCATCCTGAATTAAAATCAAGACCAAATAGACCAGCACCATTATTTGTTGGACTAATAAAAGCAGCGAAAAAATAATTTTAAATGGAGAAAAGAAAATGGAATTAACATTAACACAGTATTTTTTACTATTTATGATATATTCTATAGCAGGTTGGTTACTTGAAGTAACTTGTAAATTAATAGAATACAAAAGATTTATAAACAGGGGATTTTTAATTGGACCATACTGTCCAATATATGGATGGGGAGCAGTAGCAATAACACTTTTACTATATAGATATTCATATGATCCATTAATATTATTTTTTATGACACTTCTTACGTGTTCTGTTTTGGAATATGCAACAAGTTGGGTTATGGAAAAAGTTTTTAAAGCAAGATGGTGGGATTATAGCAAAAGAAAATTTAATATTGATGGAAGAGTATGTTTAGGAACAATGATACCATTTGGAATTTTTGGAATGATACTTACTTATGTTACTAATCCATTAATAATAAGTGGATTTAATAAGGTAGATCCAAGCATTTTAAATATCATTGCAATAATATTATTGGCAATTTATTTAGTAGATAATGTTTTATCAACAATTGTAATTTTAGGATTTAGAAAAACAACAGTTCAAGTTGGACGTGAAGGAAGACAAGACAATACAGAACAAATAACAAAGAAGGTAAGAGAAATATTAAGTTCAAGATCTTGGATGTACAAAAGACTTGTTAATGCTTACCCTAAACTTGTAGCAATAAAAACAAAAATAAAGGAAATAAAAGAAGAGGTTAAAGAAAGTGCAATTGAAGTAAAAAATAATTTAAATGAAAAAGCACAAGATGTAAAAAATACAATATCAGAGAAAAAAGAAGAAGTAAAGAATCAAATATCAGAAAAAATCAATGAAAACAAGAAATAAAAATATTGGAGCTAAAAAGCTCTAGTATTTTTATTTTTTGGTATTGACACATACCTCTAGTGGGAATAAAATAAAAATGTTAAAGAAGATGAAAATCGGAAATATGGAAAGAATAAAAAGATAGGAGGATATTTATGAAAGAAGTAGTTTTAAAAATAGAAGGAATGCATTGTAATGGTTGTTCTACAAGATTAGAAAGAGTTTTAAATAATTTAGAAGGAGTAAACAAAGCAAAAGTAGAATTGGAAAAAGCGGAAGCAACAATAGAATTTGATGAAACAAAAATAAGTATAGAAAAAATAAAAGAAGCTATCGAAGATGCGGGATTTAAAGGAGAATAGCCTATGAAAAAAGTTGTACTAAAAATAGATGGAATGACATGTAGTGCATGTTCATCTGGATTAGAGAAATATTTAAATAAACAAGAAGGGGTAAAAGTTGCATCTGTTAATTTAATAATGAATAATGCTGTAATAGAATATGACGATAAAAAAATAGATTTAAATCAAGTTGAAAAATATATAGAAAAAGCTGGTTTTTTAAGTTTAGGAATTGATAATTTCAAAAAAGAAGAAAGAAAAAAATCAAATGAAAAATTCAAGCTAATTGGAATAACTATTTTATCAATTATAATTTTATATATTTCAATGTCATATATGGTTGGCTTGCCATCAATACCAATCTTAGATATGATGCATCATCCAGCAAATTATGCTATTAGTTTATTTATTCTTACAAGCATAGTTATATTTATAGGAAGAGATGTAATAAAAAACGGATATAAAAATCTAATTCACAAGACTCCTAATATGGATACTTTGGTAACAATAGGAGTACTTGCAAGTTATGTATATAGTATCTTTGGAACAGTTATGATAGTTACAAAAGGAGAAATAGGGTATTTAGAAAGCTTATATTTTGAATCGGCAGCAATAGTTTTATTTTTTATAAAAATAGGAAAATATATAGAAGGAAAAAATAAGGACAAAACAAAAGAAGCTTTGCAACAATTAATGAGTATAACACCAAACCATGCAACAATTATAAGAGATGGGAAAGAAAAAATTGTAACACTTGATGAAATAGAAAAAGGAGATTTTGTAGTTGCAAAACCAGGAGAAAAAATAGCAGTTGATGGAGAAGTAGAAGATGGCTTAACACATGTAAATGAATCATTTATAACAGGAGAAAGTACACCGGTAAAAAAAGAAAAAGGATCAAAAGTAATAGCAGGAAGTATAAATTATGAAGGAACAATAAAATATAAAGCAGAAAAAATAGGCAAAGAATCAACAGTTTCTGAAATTGTAAGATTGGTAGTAGAAGCAACAAATACAAAAGCACCTATAGCAAAAGTTGCAGATAAGATAAGTGGATATTTTGTTCCAACAATAATCGTAATTGCAATACTTGCATTTATTATGTGGCTTGCAATAAGTAAAAATGTTGCGTTTGCAATAAACATATTTGTAACAGTTTTAGTTGTTGCGTGTCCATGTAGCTTAGGATTAGCAACACCCTTAGCTATAGTAATAGCATCAGGAAGAGCAAGTAAAAATGGAATATTAGTAAAACAAAGTGAAGCATTTGAAAATGCAAGTAAAATTAAAACAATATGTTTTGATAAAACAGGAACATTAACAAAAGGAGAATTAACACTTTCTAAAATATATAATTATAGTGAAATAGAAGATGAAAAAATTTTAAAAATAGTTGCAGAAATAGAAAGAAAATCAGAACATCCAATAGCAAGAGCAATTGTAAACTTTGTAGAACAAAATGAAGAAAATCTTGATGAAGTAAAAGAATTTAAATCTATTGTGGGGTATGGAGTTACTGCTAATTTCAAAAATGAAAAATATTTAATTGGTAATAAAAAATTAATGCTAGAAAATAATATTTTTGTAAATGACAAAGAAAAAGATGAAGAAAATCTTGTTCAAGAGGGAAACAGTATTTTATATGTTGCAAAAAATAATCAATTGCTTGCACTAATAGGAGTAAAAGATACAATAAAACCTGAAAGTAAAAAAATAATAAAAGATTTAAAGAAACAAAACATAAATGTAGTTATGCTTACAGGAGATAATGAAAAAACAGCTAAGGCAATAGCAAAAGAGTTAGGAATGGATAGAGTAATTGCAAATGTGCTTCCAAAACAAAAAGCAGAAGAGATAAAAAAATTAAAAGAAAAAGGTTTAGTAATGATGTGCGGAGATGGTATAAATGATAGTGTAAGTTTAGTTACATCAGATGTTGGAGTATCTATGTCAGGAGGAACAGATATAGCAATGGATTCTGCCGAAGTTGTTTTAATGACAGATAATTTAGAGAAAATAGAAGAATTTATAAACATAAGTAAACAAACAATAAAAAATATAATGCAAAATTTATTTTGGGCATTCTTCTATAACATTTGTATGATACCAATTGCTTGTGGTATTTTAATTCCAGTAGGGGTTAAGATGAATCCAATGATAGCAGCTTTTGCTATGACAATTAGTAGTTTAACAGTTGTGTTAAATGCATTAAGATTGAAAAAATAATAGATAAATGTAAATATATTAATTGAATTACCCAAGTTTGAGAAATATAAAAATGGTTCTACATTAGATCCTTGAGTTAAATTTATAAGGAATCCGAAGGTGATAGATATGTCTAATAAAGAAATAAAGAAAGCAAAAAAAGTATTAGAAGAAATCAGTCAAGATGGAAAAGAAAGGTACCTTGCAGAACTACGAGAAAAATATATTATGGATCAAAAGGCAATTGAAGATGCAGGGTATGATAAAGGACTAAACGAAGGAATTTCGCAAGGACAAAAGAAGAAAACATTAGAAATAGCCAAAAAGATGAAAGAACAAGGGATTGATATAGAAACGATAAAAGATATAACAGATTTAACAATAGAGGAAATAACTAAATTATAAAAAATTAAACAAGTTTGAAAGATATAAGAATTAATGAAAAGATACAACTGATCATTGATTCTTTTTATTGCCAAAATACAAAAATTATGTTGAAAAAGTTGCAATTGTACAAAAAGATGCTATAATAAAAAAAATTAAAATGAAAGGAAAACACAAATGTTAAGTCAATTTTCAAGAACAGAATTATTAATAGGAAAAGAAGGTATAGAAAAATTAAATAAAGCAAAAGTTGCAATTTTTGGGCTAGGTGGTGTTGGATCTTTTGTTGTTGAAGGTCTAGTAAGAGCAGGAGTTCAGAATTTTATATTAGTAGATGATGATAAAATATGTTTAACAAATTTAAATAGACAAATAATAGCAACAAGAAAAACAGTTGGAAAATACAAAGTAGAGGTTGCAAGAGATAGAATATTGGAAATAAATCCAAATGCTAATGTAGAGATTTTCAAAGAATTTTATATGCCAGGCTCTAATTCAAACATATTAACAGAAGATTTAACTTATGTAATTGACTGTATAGATACCGTTACTGCTAAAATAGAACTTGTTGTAAACTGCAAGAAACTAGGAATACCTATAATTTCCGCAATGGGTACAGGAAATAAGCTAGATCCATCAAGATTTGAGATTACAGATATTTATAAAACAAGTATATGTCCACTTGCGAAAGTTATGAGAAAAGAATTACGTAAAAGAAATATAGAAAATTTGAAAGTTATATATTCAAAAGAAGAACCTATAAAACCAGATGATAATAGCGAGAGTAGCTGTAAAAAAAATTGCATTTGCCCTCCAGGAACAGCAAGAAAATGTACTATTAGAAACCAAGTTCCAGGTAGCATTTCTTTTGTACCATCTGTTGCAGGACTAATGATAGCGGGAGAAATCGTAAGAGAAATTATTGGAATAAATATTAAATAAAAAAGCAATCACGTATTTAGGTGATTGCTTTTGTTAAATTTAAAATGTGAAATTTTTGTGAATTAGCACACAAACCTTGACATTGCTAAAAACGATATTATATAATAATGGATACTAAATTCCCATTTGGGGACGTATATTTTTTGAGGAAACATGTTAAAAAAGAGCAACTAAAAAGCTAATTTCCCAAAGCTTAAGTCCCCAAATGGGGAAAGAGAAGAAAGGAAGAAAGAAATGTTAAAATTATTGAAAAACTTAGGTAAAAAAGAATGGATACTTGCTTTAGTATGTGTTGTACTAATAGTAGGTCAGGTGTGGTTAGAACTAAAAATGCCAGATTATATGTCAGAAATTACAGTACTTGTTCAAACCGAAGGAAGCGAAATGTCTGAAATTATTAAAAATGGAGGGTACATGATAGCTTGCGCATTGGGAAGTTTAGTATCAGCTGTAATTGTTGGATATATTGCATCTGGAATATCAGCAACTTTTTCAATGAAAGTAAGAAAAAAATTGTTTAATAAAGTTGGAAATTTAGCTATGAATGAGATAAAAGGATTTTCAACAAGTAGTTTAATAACAAGAACAACAAATGATATTACTCAAATTCAAATGTTAGTTTCAATGGGATTACAACTTAGTATAAAAGCACCAATTACAGCAGTTTGGGCGGTAACAAAGATTTTAAATAAGAGTTGGCAATGGAGTGCTTTAACAAGTATAGGAGTTGTAGCACTATTATCTGTTATAGGAATATTAATGGCAATAGTTATGCCAAGATTTAAAATAGTACAAAAATTAACAGATAAAATAAACGAAGTAACAAGAGAAAACTTAACAGGAATAAGAGTTGTAAGAGCATTTAATGCAGAAAAATATCAAGAAAATAAATTTGAAGATGTAAATACAGATCTTACAAACATGCAATTATTTAACCAAAAAGCATTTTCAGTATTATCACCAACAATGTATTTAGTAATGTATTTCTTAACACTTGGAATTTATTTTGTTGGAGCATATTTAATAAGAGATGCTGGAATGGTAGATAAAATTAGTATATTTGGAAATATGGTAGTATTTAGTTCATATGCAATGCAAGTTATAATGTCATTCTTAATGCTTGCAATGATATTTATGATGGTACCACGTGCCCAAGTTTCTGCAAACCGTATAAATGAAGTGCTAGATACAGAAATTACCGTAAAAAGCGGAACAATTGATAAAAACACAACAAATGAAGTAGGAACTGTAGAATTTAGAAATGTTGGGTTTAAATATCCAGATGGAGAAGATGCAGTTTTAAGTAATGTTTCATTTAAGGCAAACAAAGGAGATACAGTAGCATTTATAGGATCTACAGGCTCAGGAAAATCAACATTAATTAATTTAATACCAAGATTTTATGATGCAACCGAAGGAGAAATATTAGTAGATGGTGTTAATGTAAAAGATTATAATTTAAACTTTTTATATAACAAAATTGGATATGTATCTCAAAAGGCAGTTATATTTAATGATACAGTTACAGGAAATGTAGCCTATGGAGATAATGGAAAAGGTAAAATTTCAAAAGAAAAAGTAAAAGAAGCAATAGAAGTAGCACAAGGAAAAGACTTTGTTGAAAAAATGGAAAACACATACGATACACAAATGGCACAAAGTGGAACAAACGTATCTGGTGGACAAAAACAAAGACTTTCAATAGCAAGAGCAATAGCAAGAGATCCTGAAATCTATATATTTGATGATAGTTTTTCAGCACTAGATTATAAAACAGATAGTATATTAAGAAAAGAATTAAAAAAATATACTAAAGATGCTACAACCTTAATAGTTGCACAAAGAATTGGAACTATTATGAATGCAGATAAAATATTAGTGTTAGATGAAGGAAAAGTTGTAGGAGAAGGAACACATAAAGAATTATTAAAAACTTGTGAAGTATATAAGCAAATAGCTTTATCACAATTATCAAAGGAGGAGTTAGACAATGCCTAGAGGAGGACCAATGGGAAGAGGTGGAAACCCAACCGACAAAGCAAAAGATTTTAAAGGAGCAATGAAGAGACTTTTTTCAGAGTTGAAACCTTTTAAGATATTAATTTTTATTTCAATAGTTTTAGCAATACTAGGCTCTATAATGTCTATAATTGCTCCAAATAAATTATCAGATTTGACTGATAAAATATCAGAAGGACTAGTTGTAAATAAAGATAATATGGGACTTTTAGCAGAAAAAGTACAAACAAATTTTATGACTAATAATTTCGAAGAAATTGAAATTGATGGAACAAAAATAAGCGTAGAAGATCAAACAAAATTCATGGAAATGATGAGCTCAATGGATGAAAACAGCTCAGCAACAGATTTATATTCAAAAATTGATGAAATGCCAGAAAGCATAAAAAAAGTTGTAGAACCTAAAATAGATATGGATGGGATAAAACATATTGCAATAATTTTAGCAAGTTTATATATTTTAAGTGCATTATTTACATTTATCCAATCAATTGCAATGACAGATGTAGCAAACAAATTTGCTAAAAGCTTACGTTCTAGAATATCTAATAAAATAAATAAATTGCCACTAAGATATTATGATAAACACTCAATAGGAGATATATTATCTAGAGTAACAAACGATATAGATACAATAGCACAAAGTATGAACCAATCATTAGCAACATTAGTTAGTTCAATAATTTTATTTTTAGGAACAATAATAATGATGTTCTATACAAACTGGATAATGGCACTTACTGCTATATTATCAAGTTTTATTGGATTTATATTTATGTTTGGAATTTTAGGAAAATCACAAAAATACTTTGTTGCAAGACAAGTAGAACTTGGAAAATTAAATGGACATATAGAAGAAATATATTCAGGATTAAATGTAGTAAAAGCATATAATGGTGGGAAATCAGCAAATGAAAAATTTGATGTATTAAACAAAAGTGTATACGAAGCAAACAGGAAAAGCCAATTTTTATCAGGACTTATGCAACCTATAATGAACTTTATAGGAAACTTTCGGATATGTTGCAGTATGTATAGTTGGTGCAATTTTAACTATGAATGACATGATTTCATTTGGTGTAATTGTTGCATTTATTACATATGTAAGACTATTTACATCACCACTTTCTCAAATTGCACAAGCAATGACATCACTTCAATCTACAGGAGCTGCAAGCGAAAGAGTATTTGAATTTATAGATGAACAAGAAATGAAGGATGAAAGTAAATTTACAAAAAAATTAGATAAAGCTACAGTGAAAGGAAATATAGAATTTGAAAATGTAGTATTCCAATATGATAATAACCCAAAACCAACAATTCAAAACTTTAGTGCAAAAGCAAAAGCTGGTCAAAAAATAGCAATAGTAGGACCAACAGGAGCTGGAAAGACAACACTTGTAAATTTACTTATGAAATTCTATGATATAAATTCTGGAGATATAAAAATCGATGGTGTATCAACAAAAGAATTGACAAGAGAAAACATACATGAATTGTTTACAATGGTTTTACAAGATACATGGTTATTTGATGGAACAATAAAAGAAAATATTGTTTATAATACAGAAAACGTAACAGATGAACAAGTAAAAGAAGTATGTAAAACAGTAGGATTATATCATTTTATAAAAACATTACCAAAAGGACTAGATACAGAGCTTTCAGATAATGACGAGGTATCAGCAGGACAAAAACAATTATTAACAATAGCAAGAGGAATGCTAAACAAAACGCCATTTCTAATATTAGATGAAGCAACATCTAATGTAGATACAAGAACAGAAGAACTTGTTCAAAAAGCAATGGATAAATTAACAGAAGGAAAAACATCATTTATTATTGCACATAGATTATCAACAATAAAAAATGCAGATTTAATATTAGTTGTTAACAATGGAAATATTATAGAACAAGGAAACCATGATGAATTAATGGAGAAAAAAGGATTTTATGCTGATTTATATAATAGTCAGTTTGAATTATAAATTATAGGGTTTTAGCCATTTACTAATTGAAAAAAATTCCAACTAGTAAATGGCTAAAGTTGTCTTTTGTCGAATTTTGCGATGAAAAGTACAAAAAAATTGTAGAAAAATATTGCTAAAAGAAAAAAATCATGTTAATATAATTCTTGAAATTTAATTCAAATTTATTCTAGAAAAATTTTTAATTAAATCAAAAAATCAAATTTAAATATTTATATCTAATAAACTATGCAACCTATGAAAATAAAAGGAGGAAAATGATACTTAATAAAGCAAAAAAATTCGTAATCATAAATTTAGTTTTAATTTTTATTATGTCAGTAAGTGGTTTAAGTCAAATAAGTTTTGCAGATGTTAAAGAAACAAAAAAACAATCAAATGTAAATGTTACAAATATCGAAAAAGGTGTAAAAGTAGGTTTATATAAAATTGCATCATTAGAATTTGATGAAGAATTAAATCTACCAAAAGACAAATACAATTGGGTAGATGAAGTAAAAGAATGGGTAGATAAAAATATACCAGAATATTCAAAAACCGAAGAAGTATATAAAAAAATTGAAAGCAATTCTAATGAGGCAAATGAGTTGTACGATAAAATAATATCAGCAGTAAGAAAAGGTGAAATATCTATGAATCCATATATGGAAGAAGTATCAGAAGGGGAAAAAGAGTACCCTGTAACAGAAGAAAAATTAACAGGAAATGTTAAGTTTACAAATGTAGATATGGGAACATATATTGTATTAATAGAAAATGGGTATATGGTATATACGCCATCAATTGTAAATGTAATACCAAAATTTGATTTAGAGCAAAAAGTATGGAAATTAGAAGATGAAAAAGTAATAATAAAAGCAAGTAAACCCAATATAACAAAATCAGTAACAAGACTAAATAACACAAAAGATAATTTTAGTACAAAAGATAATATATATTATACAATAAAATCTGATGTACCATCATATTTAGAAAATAGTTTATCAAAAAAATATGTAATAAGAGATGAAATGGATAAATCCTTAGAATTAAATGAGAATTCTATTTTAATATTAGGACTAAAAGATACTGGAATGAATGTTTCAGAATCTTTAGATAAATACAAATTAAATATAACAGAAATATCAGATAAAAGAATATTAGAAATAGAATTTGACTATAATGACATAAAACAATTTAAGACAATAACAGTAGAATATATGTCAAAACTAGCTAAAAATGAAACCTTAATTACAAACGAAAATGGAAATAATAATACTGCATATTTAGAATATTCAAACAATCCATATAAGAGTGAAAGCGCTCAAACACAAATATCAGAAAAAGTAACAGTATTTTCGTATGATATGGAAATAAAATTTGTCGATAAAGAAAATCAAACACAACAATTAGATAAAAGTAAATTTAATATAATTGATTCAATGGGAGAAAAAATCTATTTTATAAAAGGATCAGATAATAACTATTATGTTTCAGAAGTAGATACTGATGGAGCTTTAGCAGATATAGAAGTAAATGATATAGGAGAAGCTAAAATAAAAGGATTAGATGAAGGAGAATATAAAATAAAACAAATAAAAGCTAAAGATGGATATCTTTTACAATCTAAACCGTATAATATAAGCTTAAAAGACTCTAATTTAGATGGAAGAATAGATGACACAAATGTATTTAAAATATTAAATACAAAAGGATATACTCTGCCTCTAACAGGGGGAAAAGGAACAAAAGTATTAATAGCATCAGGAATAGCATTAATTGGAATAGGAATAATTTTAAGCATTTCTATTTGTAAAAAAAGAAAAATATTAGAAAATAAATAAAACTTAAAAACATAGGTTGCATAGTTTATTAGATATAAAAGAAAGGAAGAATAATAAAAAATAAGATTTTATTTATAATACCAATTGTATTAATTTTAATAGGAATTGGTATTATATTATCCCCAAATGTTTTAGAAAGAATTGAAACAAAAAATCAAACAAAAATAATAAAAGAATATAAAGAAAAAGTTTCAAAATCAGATGAAGAAAAGTTAAAAAAAGAATACGAAAAGGCAAAAAAATATAATGATAATTTAAAAGGCGAAAATACTGAACATAAAAAATATGAAGAAATATTAAATGTTTTTGAAAATGGAATAATGTCATATATAGAAATTCCTAAAGTATCAATATATTTACCAATATATCATGGTACAGAAAATGAAGTATTAAAAAAAGGTGTAGGGCATCTAAAAAATACTTCTTTACCGATAGGTGGGGATTCTGTACATACTGTGTTAACTGGACATACTGGATTTATTAAATCAAAACTTTTTACAAGAATAAATGAACTAGAAATTGGAGATATAATAAATATATACACATTAGAAAAGAGACTAACATATAAAGTTTATGACATAAAAATAGTATTACCAGAAGAAACAAAAGATTTACAAATAGAAGAAAATGAAGATTTATTAACATTAGTTACATGTACACCGTATGGGGTAAATACACATAGATTGCTTGTAAAAAGCAAAAGAATAGAAAATATAGAAAAGAATAATTTAGAAGAAAATACAGAAAAAGAAAGGAAAAAAGTCAAGAAAAACTATACAATAATTATATTAGTAAGTGTTTTTTGTTGCATTTTACTCAATAAAATAGTAAAATACCTAAGGAAAGAGAGGTAGAAAATATGAATATTTTAGCAGTAGGAGATATTGTTGGTACTACTGGAGTAAAAGAACTTCAAAAAAGACTTCAAAATATAAAAAAAGAATATAATGTTGATTTTACAATAGTAAATGGAGAAAATGCAGCAGAAGGATTTGGAATTACAGAAAAGAATTTTAGTGATATTATAAGAGCAGGTGCTGACTGTGTAACAATGGGAAACCATACATGGGGAAAAAAGGATATATTTAAGTTTATAGATGATCCAAAATTAATAAGACCTGCAAATTATCCAAAAGAAGTTTGCGGAAAAGGATATAATATTTATGAATGTAAAGGCAAAAAAATTGCGGTAATAAATGCTTTGGGAAGAGCAGAAATAAATGTAATGATAGACAATCCATTTACAATAGTAAAAGAAATAGTAGATAAAATAAAAAAAAAAGCGGATATAATAATAGTGGATTTTCATGCAGAAGCAACAGCAGAAAAGAAAGCTTTAGCATATTTTTTAGATGGCAAAGTAACTATGGTATATGGAACTCATACTCATACTCAAACAGCAGATGAACAAATACTAGAAAAAGGAACTGGATTTATAACAGATATAGGAATGACAGGACCAAAACATGGAGTAATAGGAATGGATAAAGATGTAGCATTAAAAAGATTTACAACAGCATTACCAGAAAGATATAAAATTGCAACAGGAGAAGCAATATTAAATAGTGTATTATTTGAAATTGATGACCAAAGCAACAAAATAAAGAAAATAACAAGAATAAACAAAAATATGTAATAAAAATTGAAGAGACAAAAAAATATTGAAAAACTATTGAATAAATACCATAAGGTGTGATATAATAGCAAAAGTTGTAATTTTAGAAGGAGGAATTTAAAAAAAATGAAAGCTTTAAGAAAAACAAAAATCGTAGGAACAATAGGACCAGCTAGTGAAAATAAACTAGAAGAATTATTTGATGCAGGATTAAACGTATGCAGAATAAACTATTCACATGGTAGTTGGGATGAACAATCAGAAAAATCTGAAACAATAATGAAAATAAGAGAAGAAAAAGAATTACCAATCCCAATGTTATTAGATATGAAAGGTCCAGAAATAAGAACAGGAATGTTATATACTGGAAAAAATAAAAAAATCCAATTAAAAGATGGACAAAAATTCACATTAGTTAATGATGATATTGAAGGAAACGAAGAAAAAGTTTCTGTAACATATAAAGAATTATATAAAGATGTAAAACCAGGAACAAAAATCTTAATAGATGACGGAGCAATAGAATTAAAAGTTGACGAAGTTGTTGGAAAAGATATAGTAACAACAGTAGTTCATGGAAATGGTTTAGGAAGTAGAAAAACTATGAACTTACCTGGAACAATAATCAGATTACCAGGACTTGCTGAAAAGGATATAGCAGACTTAAAAGCTGCTTGTGAACATGACTATGACTTCGTTGCAATCTCATTTGCAAGAAACTTAGATGATATAAGACAAGTAAGAAAAGTATTAGATGAAAACGGTGGAAAAGATATCCAAATCGTAACAAAAATAGAAAACGTAGAAGGATTAGCAAACTTAGATGACATATTAAACGAAGCTGACGGACAAATGATAGCTCGTGGAGATATGGCAACAGAAACAGACTTTACAGAACCACCAGTAGTTCAAAAAAGAATAATAAAAACATCTAACAAAATATACAAACCAGCTATAACAGCTACACAAATGTTAGAATCAATGACACATCAACCATTACCAACAAGAGCAGAAGCATCAGACGTTGCAAATGCTATATTTGATAGAACAAGTGCAATCATGCTTTCAGGAGAATGTGCTCAAGGTGATTATCCAGTAGAATGTGTTGAAACAATGGTTAAAATAGCAAACAGAGTTGAACCAGAAATCAATTACTGGAAGAGATTTGATGAAACTAAAGTAGAATTAAATTCTTACGAAGAAAAAGTTGCATATTCAGCATGTGTATCAGCAAAAGTATTAAATGCAGATGCAATAGTATGCTATACAAATAGCGGAAAAACAGCAAAAAGATTAGCAGGATTAGGAGCTGGATGCCCAATTTTAGCTATAACAGACAACAAAAAAACATTCCGTCAATTAGCATTAGTATGGAATACAACACCTATATTAGTTGAAAAAGCTGAAAATATCGAAAAAACAATCGAAGCAGGAATTGAAAAATTAAAAAATAAAGAAATATTAGAAAGCGGAGATACAGTTGTAATAACTGGGGGAAGCCAAATGTTACCAGATGCTACAGAAAGCAAAACAATTGGTGGAGTATTAAAAATATAATTTTGAAATGAAAAAGGGAAAATAAGTTTCTCTTTTTCATTTTTTTTGAAGAAAATAGTTGTAAATTTTGCAAAAAATTGATATACTACATGTATCAAAGTTTTTTTGAAGGAGGAAAAATTATGGATGAAAATAAAGTAGAAGAAGTAAAGGACATAGAAGAAGTAGAAAACGGAACAGAAGGAATAAAAATAGCAAGTGATGTGATTGCTGTAATTGCTGGTGTTGCGGTATCAGAAGTACCAGGAGTATTCGGAATGGCAGGAGGATTTGCAGGAGGAATAACAGAAGTACTAAAAGGAAAGAAAAACTTAGCTAAAGGAATAAAAGTTGACACAACAAACAATAAAGCCAAAATAGATGTAAACATAATAGTAGAATATGGAGCAAGAATTCCAGATGTGGCATTTGAAATTCAAAATAGAGTAAAAACAGCAGTAGAAAATATGACAGGATTAAAAGTAGAAGAAGTAAATGTTCATGTTCAAGGAGTAAATACAGAAAGCTTATCAGAAGAAAATAAAGAAGAAAGCGAAACAGAAGAAATAGACTTAAAAGAAGAAGAAATTTAATTATTTTAAGTCAGAAGAAAGGAAGAAAACAAATATGAAAAAATTAGATAGAGTAATATTAGCATTATTTTCAGTTTTAATGTTTTTACAATCAATACTTGCAATATGTATAATAGCAGGATTTGTAAGAATAGAAACAGTAACAGCATTTGCCACAATGGCATTTTCTGGAGAACAAACAACCAAAATAATATTAGGATTAGAAATAGTATGTTTATTATGTAGTATAAAATGTATCTTTTTTGATTCATCAGAAAAAGAAAATAAAGCACAAGGTGTTTTAATGCAAAACGATAATGGAAAATTACTTATTTCTAAACCAACAATAGAAAACATAGTAAAATCAGTAGTAAAAGATTTTGCAAGTGTAGAAGATGTATCAGTAGATATTGATTTAGATACAGTAAATAATTTAATAGTAAATGTAAATTTAGTTGTAGGAAAAGACGTAATAATAAAAGAGATAACATTAAATATGCAAAACAAAATAAAAGAGGCAATAAAGAAAACATCAGACTTAGAAGTAAAAGAAGTAAATGTAAAAATCAAAAATATATCAAGTGATACAGCCAAAGAAAATTAAAAAATAAAAAAAGTTACAAAATAGAAAGGATCTTATTATGGGAAACTTAAAAGATTTTTGGAATAATTATAAAGGTGCAATAATAGGAATAATAATTGCGATATTAATTTTAATAACAAAACTATACAATTTAATAGTTGCAATTATATTAATAGTTATGGGAGCATTTGTAGGAAATTATGTTCAACAAAATAAGCAATATGTAAAAGACAAAATAAAGCAATTTATAGACAGAATGTAAAAAGGGGTAGAAAATGAAAAGATCAGAAATAAGAGAATTAGCATTTAAACTAATATACAGTTTAGAAATTCAAAAAAGTGAAAATCTAGAAGAACAAATCGATTTATATATCGAAAATAACGAAATAGAAGAACAAAACGCAGTAGAATATATAAAAGATTGCATACATGGAATAAATGAAAATGAAGAAGAAATAAATAAAACAGTTGAAAGTTCTTTAACATCAGATTGGAAAATAGATAGAATTTCTAAAGTTAATTTAAGTTTATTAAAGCTTGCAATATATGAAATAAAATATAAAAATATCCCATATAAAGTTGAAATAAACGAAGTGGTTGAACTTGCTAAGATGTATGGAGAAGAAACATCAGGTAAGTTTATAAATGGAGCTTTGGCAAAAATAGTTAAAGAAATGTAAGATATGGGCAAGTCTTAAATTAATTAAGATTTGTCCATATTTTACATAGAAAAAGAGGTAAAATATAATGAATTATGAAGCAATGGCAGTTAGTGTTTCAGATTTAAACTTATATATAAAAAATAAAATTGCAGATGACGAGGCATTAAATGCCGTTATAGTTAAAGGAGAAATATCAAATTTTAAAGCACATTATACAGGTCATTTTTATTTCACTTTAAAAGACGATAAATCATTAATAAAATGTATAATGTTTAAAAGCTATAGTGAAAGAATAAATTTTAAACCAAAAGATGGTATGAAAGTTATAGTATTTGGTGGAGTATCAGTTTTTGAAAGAGATGGAATTTATCAAATATATGTTAAAGCAATGGAAGAACAAGGAGTGGGGGACTTATATGCTGCTTATGAAAAACTAAAAAACGATTTGGAAAAAGAAGGACTATTTTCAGAAGCACATAAAAAGAAAATTCCAACAAATCCAAAAATTATAGGAGTATTATCATCAAGAACAGGAGCAGTAATAAGAGATATAATAAATGTTTCAACAAGAAGAAATCCAAATTGTTATATAAGATTACTTCCAGTACCTGTTCAAGGACCAGGAGCAGCAAAAGAAATTGTAAAAGGAATAAAAACAATGAATGAAAAAAATCTTGCAGATGTAATAATCTTAGCAAGAGGAGGAGGTTCATTAGAAGATTTATGGCCTTTTAATGAAGAAATTGTTGCAAGAGCAATATATGATTCTAAAATACCAATAATATCAGCAGTAGGGCATGAAACAGATTTTACAATATCAGACTTTGTGGCAGATCTAAGAGCACCAACACCATCAGCTGCAGCAGAACTTGCAAATCCAGACATATATGAAGTAAAAAATAAAATAACAACTCTAAAAGAAAGAGCAAGACTTGGAGTAAAAAAACAAATAGAATTTATGAAAATAAGATATAATAATATAATAAATTCAAAAGTATTTAAAGATCCAATTCAAAATATGCAAAATAATTATTTAAGATTAGATGGACTTATAAAACAAATGGAGAACATAATAAAGACTAAAGAGCAAGAAAAAGAAAAGGATTTCAAGGCAATGGTTTTAAAACTAGATGCACTAAGTCCATTAAAAACAATGGTTAGAGGATTTTCTATAATCGAAAAAGAAGGAAAAATAGTAAAACAAGTAAAAGACTTAAAAAAAGATGATAACATAAGCATAAAACTAATAGATGGAAATGTAAATGCAAAAATCCTATAAAAGGAGGAAAAAATGGTTAATAAAAAAATAGTTATTATTTGTACAATTATTGCATTAGTTATAGTTGGAACAATTGTAGGGATAAAGATAAAAAATTTTAAAGAAAAAGAATATGTGAATGAAAATTCAGAAAACAAAAAAAATACAACAGTAGTACAAAATACTGTAGAAAATGAAGTGCAAGAAGAAAACACTTTAGAAACAAATGAAACAGCTGAAAATACTGCAGAAAAAACCGAAGTAAAAGGCGAAGAAGAATTAAATAATGGGAATAGCGAAAACAAAAATAACACAGAAAATCAAGATACATCAACAAGTAATAATGATGATGAAAATACAGATGAAACAGCTTTAGGATTAGTAAAAAAAGAATGGGGAGAAGACAATACCGTATATTATACAATAGATGATCAAAAAGATAATATATATACTGTATCTGTAAGAAGTAAATCAACAACAGAACAACTTGCCGAATATGAGGTAAATGTAAAAGATAAATCAGTATTTATAAAATAATTAGAAAAGGAAACTGGAAAAATGGAGAAAAAAGAGAATTTTGAAACAAAAATGGAAAGTTTAGAAAAAATAGTAACAGAATTAGAAAAAGTTGAATTAAGCTTAGAAAATTCTTTAGAAAAATTTGAAGAAGGAATGAAAATTTCAAAAGAATGTAGTAAAATCCTAGAGGATGCAGAAAAAAGAATAACAGTAATTTTAGATGAAAACGGAGAAATAAAAGAAGAAGATTTTGAAATCGAAGAATAGTAGGTTATGAAAAAAAGAAGGGAGGAAACATTGTAATTTACAATGTTACAGAATATGAATGTTTTAGAACAAATTATACATAATAAATATATATGGGTGCCATTTTTCACTTGGCTTGCAATACAATGTTTTAAAGTCATATGGGACCTAATCGAAACAAGAAAATTTAATTTTAAAAGAATAATGGGAGCAGGAGGAATGCCAAGTTCACATTCTGCAATTGTTATGGCAATAACAGTTCTAATAGGGAAAGATATAGGATTTGATAGTTGGGCTTTTGCATTATCATTAGTATTTTCTTGTGTTGTTATGTATGATGCAGCAGGCGTAAGAAGAGCAGCTGGAAAGCAAGCAAGTTTATTAAATAAAATAATAGAAACACCAGGACTTACAGGAGTTGAAGTTCAAGAAAGATTAGTGGAAGTTCTTGGACATACACCATTACAAGTATTTGTTGGGGCAATTATAGGAATTATTGTAGGGAGCATATTTTAAATGGAAGTAGTAGTAATAGGCGGAGGACCAGCTGGAATGATGGCAGCTATCACTTCTGCAAAAAATGGAAACAATGTAACATTGTTAGAAAAAAATAAAAGCTTAGGAAAAAAGTTATTAATAACAGGAAAAGGAAGATGTAATATTACATCTTCTTTACCAATGGATGAATTTATAAAAAATACACCAGGAAATGGGATGTTTTTATATAGTGCATACAATAACTTTACAAACCAAGATATAATAAAATTTCTAAATGAACAAGGACTAAAAGTAAAAGAAGAAAGAGGAAATAGAATTTTCCCTGTAACAGATAAATCAAAAGATGTATTAGATTGTTTTGAAAAAAAATTAAAGAGCTTAAATGTAAAAATAATGTATAATACACAGGTAACAGATGTGCTTATAAATGAAAATAATGAAGTAACAGGAGTAAAATTAAAAAATCAGAAAATAATAAATGCTAAAAAAATAATATTAGCAACAGGAGGAAAAAGTTATCCATTAACAGGTTCAACAGGAGATGGATACGAAATTTTAAAAAAACTAGGCCATACAATAACATCTATAAAGCCATCATTGGTTCCACTAGAAACTTATGAAGAAGATTTACATTATAGTTTACAAGGACTAAGCTTAAGAAATGTTAAAATAAAATTTATAGATACTAGAAAAAATAAAGAAATTTATGAAGACTTTGGAGAAATGCTATTTACACATTTTGGGGTATCAGGACCTACAATATTAAGTGGATCAGCACATTTAGTAAGATACAAAAAAATAGATAATTTATTACAAGAAAAAAATATAAAACTTATAATAGATTTAAAACCAGCATTAACAGAAGAAAAATTAAATGAAAGAATATTAAGAGATTTTGAAGAAGAAAAAAATAAAAGTTTTAAAAATAGTTTAGATAAACTATTACCACAAAAATTAATACCTGTAATAGTTGAATATTCTAATATAAATCCTGAAAAACAAGTTAACTCTATAACAAAACAAGAAAGAATAAAATTAGTAAAAATACTAAAAGGATTTGAAGTAACAATAAAAAAATTCAGAAAAATAGATGATGCAATAATAACATCAGGAGGAGTAAGCATAAAAGAAGTAAATCCAAAAACAATGGAATCTAAAAAAATAAAAGGACTTTATTTAGCAGGAGAAATATTAGATGTTGATAGTTATACAGGAGGATTTAACCTTCAAATTGCATATTCTACAGGATATGTGGCAGGAATGTAACTAAAAACTATTGACAAAATTGAAAAAATGGTTATAATAGAAATATATATGAATTGCAGTGAAGATGCAAAGGCAGTCAAGGTTACTATAAGAGAATAAGGGTCAGAGGCTGAGAGCCCTTTTGGAAAAACGGACTAAAACCGAAACACATTGGAGCAATAAATTAAAGAGGAAAGATTTTACGGTAAAACTTTCAAGCTTGGGTGGTACCGCGGATATATAATATTATTCGTCCCTGCATTTTTAGCAGTGGACGATTTTTGTCTATCTAGCTAAAAAATAAAACTAAGTTTAAAGGAGAGAAACAAAATGAATGAGTTTAAAACACATACCTGTAACGAAATTTCCATAGAAGATGTAGGAAAAAAGGTAAGAATAGCTGGATTTGTTGAAACAATAAGAGATTTAGGAGGACTAGTTTTTCTAGATATTAGAGACATGTACGGAATAACACAAGTTGTAACATCTATGGATTCGCAAGATGTAGATGTAGTATCACATATTCCAATAGAATCTGCTGTAACAGTATATGGAACAGTCAGAAAAAGATCAGAAGACACAATTAACTTAAAATTAAAAACAGGACAAGTAGAAATTTATATAGAAGAGATAAAAGTTCTAGGAAAAAGAACAAAAAATTTACCATTTGAAGTAAATTCAAACCAAGAAGTTAGAGAAGACGTAAGATTAAAATACAGATACTTAGACTTAAGAAGTAAAAAATTACAAGACAACTTAAAAATGCGTGCAGAGGTTTTACAATTTTTAAGATCTCAAATGACAGAACAAGGATTTTTAGAAGTACAAACGCCAATCCTTACAAGTTCATCACCAGAAGGCGCAAGAGATTATTTAGTACCAAGTAGATTACATGCCGGAAAATTTTATGCACTTCCACAAGCACCACAACAATTTAAACAATTGCTTATGGTATCAGGAATTGATAAATATTTCCAAATAGCACCATGTTTCCGTGATGAAGATGCAAGAGCAGATAGAGCACCAGGAGAATTTTACCAATTAGATATGGAAATGAGCTTTAGCACACAAGAAGATGTATTCAAAGTTATTGAACCAGTAATGTATAATACATTTAAAAAATTCTCAAAGAAAAAAATTGCAAAATATCCATTTCCAAGAATCACATATAGAGAAGCAATGCTAAAATATGGTTCAGATAAACCAGATTTAAGAAATCCTTTATATATAATAGATTTATCAGAATTCTTTAAAAAATGTACTTTTAAACCATTTATTGATAGAACAGTAAGAGCAATAAAAGTAAAAGGTCATATGTCAAAAGGATTCCATGAAAAAATGTTAGACTATGCAATGAAAATAGGAATGAAAGGACTTGGTTACTTAGAAGTACAAGAAGACTTAAGTTATAAAGGACCAATTGATAAATTTATTCCAGAAGAATTAAAGAGAGAACTATTAAAAATTGCAGATTTAGAAAAAGATGATACAATATTCTTTATAGCAGATAATGAAAAAAGAGCAACAGAACTTGCAGGACAAATAAGAACAGAATTAGGAAAAAGATTAGAATTAATAGATGAAGATGTATTCCAATTCTGCTGGATAATAGACTTCCCAATGTTTGAACTAGATGATCATGGAAAACTAGCATTTAGCCATAACCCATTTTCAATGCCACAAGGTGGACTAGAAGCATTAGAAAACAAAGATCCACTAGAAATTTTAGCATATCAATATGATATAGTATGTAATGGAATAGAACTTTCATCAGGAGCTGTAAGAAATCATGATATTAATATAATGTTAAAAGCATTTGAAATGGCAGGATATACAGAAGATGAAGTAAAATCAAAATTTGGAGCATTATATACAGCATTCCAATTTGGAGCTCCACCACATGCAGGAATTGCACCTGGAATAGATAGAATGTTAATGTTACTTACAGATTCAGATACAATAAGAGAAGTAATTGCATTCCCACTAAACAGCAAGGCAGAAGACTTAATGATGGGAGCACCAGGAGTTGTTAAAAGAGAACAACTAAGAGATGTTCATATAGAAATATTAAAAAAATAATAGGAGGAAACCAAAATGAAAGTTAGTAAAGAAGAATTAATGCATATAGCAAATTTAGCACAACTAACATTAAAAGATGACGAAGTTGATAACTATTTAGAAAATTTACAAGATATTTTAAATTTTGCCGAAGTAGTAAACAATGCGCCAGTTGATGACTTAGATATAACAATAGGTGCAAATGAGGCAAAAAATAGATTTAGAAAAGATGAAATAAAGGTATTTGAAGATAATGAGGCTTTGCTCGCAAATGCTCCATCAAAAGAACAAAATATGTTTAAAATACCAAAAGTTATAAACTAATTTTTATTTTTGGAGACGTAATTTTTGGAGGAATATAGTAATTCCCTAAAAAAAATCTGTCCCCAAATGGGAAAAAAGGAGGTAAAAAATGAATATAACAGACTTAACAGTTCATGAGTTACAAGAAAAATTACAAAATAAAGAAATAACAATAAAAGAAATAACTGAAAGTTATTGTGATAGAATAAATGAAAAAGAGCCAGAAGTTGGGGCTTTTGTAACAACATATTTAGATGAAGCCAAAAAGAAAGTTCAAGATATACAAGAAAAAATGGATAATGGTGAAGAATTAGGAGATTTTGCAGGGATACCAATTGGTATAAAAGACAATTTATGTATGAAAGGAACAAAAACAACATGCTCATCAAAAATGTTAGAGAACTTTGTTTCTCCATATGATGCAACAGTTATTGAAAATTTAAAAAATGAAAATATAGTTTCACTTGGAAAATTAAATATGGACGAATTTGCTATGGGAAGTTCAACAGAAAGTTCATACTTCAAAAAAACAAGAAATCCATGGGATTTAAATAAAGTACCAGGAGGATCATCAGGAGGATCAGCAGCAGCAGTTGCAGCAAATATGGTACCATGGGCATTAGGAAGCGATACAGGAGGAAGTATTCGTCAACCAGCATCTTTATGTGGTGTTGTAGGATTAAAACCAACTTATGGTTTAGTTTCAAGATTTGGATTAGTAGCATTTGCATCAAGTTTAGACCAAATAGGACCTATAACAAAAGATGTTAGAGATAGTGCAATGTTATTAAATTTAATTGCAGGTCATGATGAAAAAGATACAACATCAGAAAATAGAGAAAAAGTAGATTACACAAAAGCATTAAAAAATGATGTAAAAGGCTTAAAAATAGGTGTACCAAAAGAATTCTTTGGAGAAGGTATAAATGAAGAAGTAAAAGAAAATTTAAAAAATGCAATTGAAACTTACAAAGAATTAGGAGCAGAAATTGAAGAATTTTCTTTAGATGTGGCAAAATATGCTTTAGCTACTTATTATATAATTGCATGTGCAGAAGCAAGTTCAAACCTAGGAAGATTTGATGGAATAAGATATGGATATAGAACAAAAGAATATTCAAACCTAAAAGAAATTTACAAAAAATCAAGAAGTGAAGGATTTGGACCAGAAGTAAAAAGGAGAATTATTTTAGGAACTTATGTACTTTCATCAGGATATTATGATGCATATTATAAAAAAGCTCAACAAGTTCGTACACTTGTATCAAATGAATTTAGCAAAGCATTTGAAAAATATGATGTAATACTTACACCAACATCACCAGTAACAGCATTTAAAATAGGAGAAAAATCGAACAATCCATTAGAAATGTATTTAGCAGATATATGTACTGTATCAATAAATATAGCAGGAGTTCCTGCAATCTCAATTCCATGCGGAGTAGATAGCGAAAATATGCCAGTTGGAATGCAATTAATAGGAAATAAATTCCAAGAAGAAAAGATTTTAAATGCAGCATATACTTTCGAACAAAAAGTAAAATTTAGAGAAAAATATAAACCAGAATTTAAAAAATAAAGTAATTCCACATTTGGGGACGGAGTTTTTTGGGGGAATTTGATAAAGTTCAAAAAAATGTACGTCCCAAAATGAGGAGAAGGAGGAGAAAAATGTCAAGAGAAGACTATGAGGTAGTAATAGGATTAGAAGTTCATGCAGAATTATCAACAAAAACAAAAATATTCTGTTCTTGTCCAACATCTTTTGGTGCAAGCCCAAATACTCATACATGCCCAATATGTATGGCAATGCCAGGAACACTTCCAGTTTTAAATGAAAAAGTTGTAGAATATGCTGTAAAAGCAGGTCTTGCAACAAATTGCGAAATATCAAGAAACAGTAAAAATGATAGAAAAAATTATTATTATCCAGATTTACCAAAATCATACCAAATATCACAATTTGATAAACCACTTTGTGAACATGGTTATATAGAAATTGATGATAAAGATGGAAATAAAAAGAAAATAAGATTACTTAGAATTCATATAGAAGAAGATGCCGGAAAATTAAACCATGATGAATTTGGAGGAGGAAGTTTAGTAGATTTAAATAGAGCAGGAGTTCCTTTAATAGAAATGGTTTCAGAACCAGACTTATCTTCAAGTGAAGAAGTTGATAAATATTTAAAAAAATTGAAATCAATTCTAGAATATATAGAAGTTTCAGACTGTAAAATGCAAGAAGGATCTTTAAGAGCAGATGTCAATGTATCTGTTAAAAAGAAAACAGATACAAAACTTGGAACTCGTACAGAAATGAAAAATATGAACTCATTTAGAAGCATAACAAGAGCAATTGATTATGAAGTAGAAAGACAAATTGATGTACTAGAAGATGGTGGAAAAATAGAACAAGAAACATTAAGATGGGACGAAGTATCTGGAAAAACATTTTCAATGAGAGATAAAGAAGATGCTCAAGATTATAGATATTTCCCAGACCCTGATTTAGTTGCAATTAAATTATCTGACGAATATATAGAAGATATTAGAAAAAAACTACCAGAATTACCAGAAAGTAGATATGAAAGATATTTAAGCGAATATAAAATGTCAGAAAAAGATGCTGGAATTATCGTTTCTTCAAAATACTTATCAAATTTATTTGAAGAAGCAAGTGAAATTTGTAAAAACCATAAAGCAGTTAGCAACTGGATAATTTCAGATATTTCAAGAATATTAAATGAAAAAGAAATGGAACCAAATGACATTCCATTTACTGCAAAAGAATTAGCTAATTTAGTAATATTAATTGATAAAGGAACAATAAGTTCAAGTATAGCTAAAAAAGTGTTAGAAGAAATGTTTGAAACTCCAAGAGAACCAGAAGAAATTATAAAAGAAAAAGGTTGGATACAAATTTCAGATGAGGGAGCAATAAAAGATGTAGTGCTAAAAGTACTAGAAAATAATCCACAATCTGTAGCAGACTTTAAAGCGGGAAAAGATAGAGCTTTAGGATTCTTAGTTGGTCAAGCTATGAAGGAAACTAAAGGCAAAGCAAATCCAAAAATGCTTAATGAAATGTTTGTAAAAGAAATAAACAAATAAAAAAATAGCTAATGGAGCAAAAAAGATCCATTAGCTATTTTTTATTTTTCGTCTAAATTTTGTAATCCAAATTCAATTATTTGGTTAACAACACAATTAAAGCTTATTTGATTTTGAGCTGCCAAGTCACTAATTTTATCAAATGTTTTACCACTTATTCTTATAGTACGAGTAACACTGTCATTGGTTTTTGAATTTTTTTCTATTTTTAGTTTGTCCATATTTTTCTTCCTTTCATTAAGAATAATTGTATTGTATACAAAGAAAAAACAAAAATCAGTACACATATTGGTGATACTAGCGAAAGCACAGGTAATGCAAATAAAAAAAATACATATGATGCCAAATATGAAATTTTTTTTAAATTATAAGAAAATATATTAAAAAAGCTAAGATTATAGCAGAATACTTGCTATTTTTAGGGATTTTTAGTACAATATACATATAAAGAAAAATGGAGGAAATAAAATGGGAAGATTAAAAACATTCAGAAAATACGTAATATGGATAATATTATTCTATATATTCACAATGTTATTAACATATATAGGATTTAATTCAACATATAAAGATATAGAACCAAAAGCAGATTTGCCAAATCAAACCAAAGTAGATGTAGCACAATCAACCAAAGTAAATGGTAGAATATTTGGAGAAGTCACAAGTTCTGAAGAAAATGATTTAAACGGTAAATACATAAAAGTACAAATATATAATAGAAGAGATGCATTAGTTGGTGTAAAATACTTAAAAATAGAAGATACAAAAATAAATGAACCAAAAAAATTTATTGTATATTTTCAAGCAGAAAATATAGAATCATACGAAATAGATATTGTAGATGATGATGCAGACCTTCAAAAAGAAATACAATTATCATTAGAAAAGTTTAAAGATATATTTACAGATAAAGAAATAGCCAAAAGTACAGTATGGGCATTAGTATTGTGGACAATTTTATATTAATAAAAAAGCAAAGTTTGTTCTCAAACTTTGCTTTTAAAATTATTGATTATTTTCATCATTATTGTTGCTTTTGGAATTATTATTATTTTTGTTCTTTTTACCTTTAGACATATTAAACACCTCCGTTTAACTTAGAATATATAAGTATTATGAACCAAAATTAATAAAAACATACAAACTTGACCTTGTAAAAATAAAAAAAATGTGCTAATATGAACAAAAAAGAAAATAATACATAAAATAGTTTAAGTAGAAAAGAAAGGAAGTATCCAAATTGGAATATGAAAATGAAAAATTAATTGAATTTGAAGAATACATAAAAAATAGAAAAGTAGCAATAATAGGGCTTGGAGTAAGCAATTTACCTTTAATTGATTATTTTCATGAAAAAAAATCACAAGTAACAGTATTTGATTCGAGAGAAATAGGGGAAATATCAAAAGAAATAATAGATAAAGTAACAAATTATGCAATGAAAATGTCACTTGGAAAAGGATATTTATCAAAACTACAAGGATTTGACCTTATATTGCGTAGCCCAAGTTGTCTTCCTACAGTTCAAGAATTAGAAGAAGAAGCAAACAGAGGAGCAATTGTTACAACAGAAGTAGAATTACTTATGAAAATGTGTCCATGCCAAGTTATAGGAGTAACGGGAAGTGATGGAAAAACAACAACAACAACATTAATTTATGAAATATTAAAAAATGCAGGATATAACTGTTATGTTGGAGGAAATATAGGAACACCGCTATTTACAAAACTACATGAAATTAAGCCAGATGATAAAGTAGTTTTAGAATTAAGCAGTTTCCAACTAATGGGAATGGAAGTAAGCCCAAGTATATCGGTTATAACAAATATCACACCAAATCACCTAAATGTACATAAAGATTATGAAGAATATATTGAGGCAAAGAAAAATATTTTCAAATATCAAGATAGAGATGGAATATTAATATTAAATTATGACAACGAAATAACAAAAAATTGTTCAGCTGAAACAAAAGGAAAAGTAATATTCTTTAGTGGAAAAGAAAAATTAGACAATGGTTATATTGTAGATGGTGATGTAATAAAAGAATGTGATGACAAGTTAAGAAAACATATAGTAAGTGCAAAAGAACTTACTATAAGAGGAAAGCATAACTATGAAAATATATGTTGTGCATTAGCTGCAACAAAAACACTTGTAGATGTATCAAAGGCATTAGAAGTAATAAAAAGTTTCCCAGGAGTTGAACATAGAATAGAATTTGTAAAAGAAATAAATGGTGTAAAATGGTATAATGATTCTGCAAGTTCTACACCATCAAGAACAATATCAGGATTAAATGCTTTTGATGAAGAAATAGTTTTAATAGCAGGAGGAGCAGACAAAAATTTAGATTATACACCAGTTGCAAAACCAATATTAGACAAAGTAAAAACATTGATCCTTATGGGGCAAACAGCTGGAAAAATATTTGACTCAGTAAAAGAAGAACAAGAAAAAGAAGGAAAAGATATAGATATTTATATGGTAAATAGTTTATCGCAAGCTGTAATTCTTGCAAAAAGATATGCAAAACCTGGCCAAATAGTACTATTTTCGCCTGCAAGTACAAGTTTTGATATGTTTAAAAATATGTATGATAGAGGACATCAATTTAAAAATATAGTAAATAAAATGTAACCAAAAAATCTCTTTGGAATAAAATATACCAAATTGAGATTTTTCCAACAATCAAGAGTCTTTGGAATAAATTTTCAAAGACGCTTTTTTTATGGTAATTTTTAAGGAGGTAATTTATGTACGAAGAGTATATGAAAAATTTTTTTGAATTTCCGTATGGGGGATATAAAAATACATATGATCAGTATACACAAAATTATTATGGAATGAATTATGAGCCAAGATATGAATACGATATGGTTCAAAATTATCCATATAGTTATCAAACAAGAGAAGCAAATCAAGTACAAAATTTAGAAAAATATTACCCTGAAATATACAAAATAGTTTATCCAATGGTAAGAAAAGTTTGTATGAAAAATAATAGATATTACGAAAAAGATGTAATAGACGAAATGGTAGAAGAAGTATATAAAAATATACAAGAATCAGAAGATGCTGTAGAACTAAATATTACTTTAAATAATGATGTAAGAGGAGAAAGTAAAGATGAATCTGCCAAAGAAGATAGAGGTGGAAATGAAATTGAAGAAACAAGGCAAGTAAGAAGAAATAATGGATTAAATGATTTAATTAGAATTTTAATTTTAAGAGAATTAATAGGAAGACCAGGATGTATAGGACCAAATTGTAGACCGGGATTTGGACCTGGAGGAGGACCTAATTTTGGCCCTGGTAGTGGACCAAGACCATATATAGCGCCAAGACCTCCAAGACCAAGATGTGATCAAGGACAGTTTTATGGGAGATTTGAGTAGAAGAAAATATCCATTTGTAATAAAAATGTAATATAAAAATATTACAAAAATAATTGCAAAAAAGTATACAAAATGATAATATGAAGATATATGAAGAAAATTTATATTAAAAAAGGAAACTTGGAGGATAAAAAATGTTAAGAAGAACATTGAGAAGAAACAAAGGTATAACTTTAATTGCATTAGTTGTGACAATTATTGTGTTATTAATTTTAGCAGGTATTTCAATATCTTTGCTAGCAGGGCAGAATGGAATATTAAGTAGAGCAGTTGATGCAAAAGAAAAAATAGATGATGCTAATATAGAAGAAAGCATTAAACTTGCTACAGAGGATGCATTGACACAAGGTTTAGGAACAATAAATGATTTGAATTTAAGAAACTCATTGAATAGTAATATTGGCAAAGAAAACTATCAGATGGATGGAAATGAAGATTGGGGCTGGATAGTTCTTATAAAAAACAAAAAATTTAAAATTGATAAAAATGGAAAGATGTCTATTTTTTATGGATGGAAAGAAAATGATGAAAATAACGAATTTTATGATGAAAATGGAAATAAACTAACAATTGGAGAATATGTAAATTATAAATGTACAGAAGATGTAAATGAAGCAGAGAAAATACAATATATATCTTCCAAAGATAAAAACGGATATGGTGATCAAACATTTACATTACAGGATTACAAAGATATGAAATGGCAAGTGTTAGGTATAGATGAATTTGGTTGTTTACAATTAATTTCATCAAATGTAATTATTCCAAAAAATCAGTCAAGTTTTATAATGAAAGGAAAAATTGGGTATACAAATGCTATAAATGAATTAAATAAAATAAGCAGTTTATATGGAAAAGGAAAATATGCACGAGAAGCTAAGTCAATAAAAGTGGAAGAAATAAACAAAATTACAGGATATGTTGATAATGAATATAACAAGAGTAAAGAAACGGTAATAAAGAGTGGAAACACAGTAAAATACAAAAAAATAGATGGAAAAATATATTATCAGGGAACAGAATTTCCGATAGAAAATACAATAAGCGAATATAATATATTTAAATATATAGAAAATGAAAATATAAAACAACTTGAAAATGAAGAATATATAGAAATAGAAAATACTCATTATAGCTATTATCCACAAACATTATCCCTTACAAATAAAGGAGATGATATAGCAAGTATAAACGGAAAGAAAGATCAAGCAAGCATTGCAGCATATAATCTATTGTTTGAAAATACTTCAAATGAAATGTATTGGTTGGCATCAAAAAGTATAAGCACAGAAGAAGGAAGAATTGTGTATAGAATTAGAGGAGTAATAAATAAGGGGATAGGAAGTGGAAAGCTATTTTTTTCAAATGATGAAGAATGGGCTACAGAGGGCAATGTGAGAGTAGTGGTTTCGTTAAAACCAGATGTAAAAATTGTTCAGGGAAACGGCAAGGTGGATACGCCTTGGATTTTATATGAATAAAGTTCTAAATATACAAATATATTAAGAAAAATCTCAAAAAACACTTGCAATTAAGCCAAAAATGAGGTACAATATAAAAAGCATAAAGAGAAAGGAAAGAGCGAGAGCAAAAATCTCGCTCTTAATTCTTGTAAATTAGGAGGTAAAATTTGGCAAAAATAGAAGAAAAGGTTGAAACACTGGTAAAAGAAAAAATAGAAAAAATTGGATATGAACTTTATGATGTATTATTTGTAAAAGAAGGACCAAATAAAATACTAAGAATAGTAATAGATAGTCCAAAAGGAATATCATTAGAAGACTGTGAAAAAGTAAACAACGAAATAAAAGAAACAATAGACGAAGCAAATCCAATAGAAGATCAATACTTTTTAGAAATATCATCACCAGGAATAGAAAGATTGTTAAGAAAAGACTGGCAGTTAAAGAAATTTAAAGGAGAAAAAGTAAATATCAAATTATTCAAAAAAGATGAAAACGGAAAAAAAGAATACACAGGAATATTAGGAGATATAACAGAAAATACTTTAGATATTGATATTGGAGAAAATGTAAAGATAGATAGAAAAGTAATATCACAAGTAAAAACGGTATATGAAGATTAAAGAGGGTAGGCTGGAAAATCTCAAAAAATTCCCCTAAAAACTCCGTCCCCAAATGGGAAAATGAAGTAAAGAAAGGAAGATAAAAAATGAAAGCAATAGATAATAAAGAATTAATACTTGCACTAGAAGAATTAGAAAAAGAAAAAGGAATAAAAAAAGAATATTTATTAGAATCAATAGAATCAGCATTAGTAACAGCATATAAAAGAAATTTTGATGCACTAGAAAACGTAAAAGTTGTAATGGATAAACAAACAGGTGCAACATATGTATATTCAATAAAAGAAGTTGTAGAAAGAGCAAATGATCCAGTACAAGAAATAAGTTTAGACGAAGCTAAAAAAATAAACAAATCAATACAAATAGGAGACAATGTTGAAGTTGAAATAGTTCCAAAAAATTTCGGAAGAATTGCTGCTCAAACAGCTAAGCAAGTTATAGTTCAAAAAATAAGAGAAGCAGAAAGAGAAATTATTTATACAGAATATAGCGACAAAAAAGGAGAAATAGTTTCAGGTCCAATTCAAAAATCTGAAAAAGGAATTGTTGTAATGGATCTTGGAAAACTTGAAGGAGTTATGCCTTTAAAAGAACAAATACCAACAGAACACTATAATGTAAATGACAAAATAAAAGCTTATGTTGTAGATGTAGAAAAAGGAGAAAAAGGAGCACCACAAGTAATAGTTTCAAGAAGTCATCCTGATTTTGTAAGAAAATTATTAGAATTTGAAATACCAGAAATATATGAAGGATTAATAGAAATAAAAAGCGTTTCACGTGATCCGGGAAAAAGAAGTAAAGTTGCAGTATATTCACAAGATCCTAATATTGATCCAGTTGGTTCATGTGTTGGACAACGTGGAATCCGTATTCAAAATGTAATAAATGAATTACATGGAGAAAAAATAGATGTTATAGAATGGAATCCAGATATATCAATTTATATAGCAGCAGCATTATTACCTGCAAAAATAATGGCAGTAGATAGTAAAGAAGAAGAAAAATTTGCACAAGTAATAGTTCCAGATGACCAACTATCTCTAGCAATAGGAAAAGCAGGACAAAATGCAAGACTTGCAGCAAAATTAACAAACTGGAAAATAGATATAAAATCAGAAAGTCAATTTAGACAAATGCTTGAAGAAAAAGCAAATGAAGAACAAGCAGAAAAAAGTGAATTAGATGAAACTGAAAACGAAAGTGAAGAATAGAAAACAAAAAGTTTAATAAAATCAAAAGAGCAATTAAAAAGGAGAAGATTTAATTTGAAAAAAATACCACAAAGAACTTGTATAGGTTGCAATAGCAAAAAAGACAAAAAAGACTTAATAAGAGTCGTAAAAAATAAAGATGGAGTAATAAGTGTAGACTTAACAGGAAAAAAAGAAGGAAGAGGAGTTTACATTTGCAAAACAGAAGAATGTCTAAACAAAGCTATAAAAAACAAAAAAATGTCAAGAGCATTTGAAATGGAAATTGACGAAAAGATATATGAGAGTTTAAAAGAATTTATCAATGGGGGTGAGATTATTGGGTAAAATGAAATTATATGAATTAGCCAAAGAAATGGATGTATCTAGTAAAGAATTACTAGAACAAGCAAAAAAAATAGGAATTGAAATAAAAAGCCATTTAAGTGTTATCTCAGACGAAGATGTTAAAAACTTAAAAGCAAAATATCAAAGAAACAATAGTGATGTAACAAAAAAAGAGGAAAAGAAACCTAAAAAAGAAAGTTCACAAAAGAAAGATAATCCAGTAATAATTAGAAGAGAAGTGATTATTGAAGAAGAAAATAAAGAAAAGAAACCAGAAAATAAACCTCGTGAAAATAAAAATCCATTTGTTCAAAGAAATCAGAAAAAAGACTATAATATAGTTTATAGAAATAAGCCAACAAAGCCTATGACTGTAAGTGAACTATTTGGACTAAATAAAGAAGAAAATAAAAAGCAAGAGGATGTTGAGAAAAAAGAAGCAATGAAAGTAGAAGAGAAAAAAGTAGAACAAAAAGAACAAGAAAATGTGGTACATACAAAAAATCAAAATACAAATATGAATAGAAATAATGATTATCAAGAAAGAAAAAGCCAATCTGTAAATAATAGCAATGATAGAGGAAACTATCAACAAAGAAATAATAGGAACAACGATAGAAATAACTATCAAAATAATAGAAGAGATGGATATAGACAAAATAATAGAAATAATGACTCTCAAAACAATTTCCAAAGAAGAGATAATGGTAATAGATTTGGTAACAATGGAGACAGAAATTGGCAAAGAGATAACAGAGATAATAGAAATAATAATGGTCAAAATAATTTTAGAAACAATAATCAAAACAATAGAAATGGTTATAATAATAACTACAATAACAACAATGGAAATAGATTTGGAAACAACAATAATAGACGTCCATTAGATGAAAGAGGTATTGAGAAAAATATAAAAAATATTATTACTGTTGAAACAAATATCGAAGAAAAAAGTGCTAGAGAATATAGCAGAAATATGGATAAACAAAAAAATAATAATAGATATGATGAAAACAGAAGTAATAAAAAGAAATCAAGAAGAAATCAAGAAGACTATTCTATAAATGAAAAGAAATTAAACAACTTAAAACAAAGAAACAACTTATCAAATATGTTTGAAGATCAAGAAGATAGTATGTTAGATTACTATGATTTAACAACACAAAGAGGAAGAAAAGGTAAAAAGAAAAACAACAAAAATGGTGAAGAGAGAACAAAACAAAAAATCTTCAAACTTACAGAAATTACAATACCAGAATCAATAAGTGTAAAAGATTTAGCTCTAGAGCTTAAGAAAACATCAAGTGAAGTTATAATGAAACTTATGTCTTTAGGAATAATGGCAACATTAAATAATAACTTAGATTTTGATACAGCATTTTTAGTTGCATCTGAATTTGGAGTAACAGCAAATAAAAAACAAGAAGTTAAAGAAGAAGATATATTATTTGATGAATCTGAAGACAAAGCAAACGAATTAGTAGAACGTCCACCAGTAGTAGTAGTTATGGGACACGTTGACCATGGAAAAACATCACTTCTAGATGTAATTAGAAAAACAAACGTAATAGGTGGAGAAGCTGGAGGAATTACACAAGCAATTGGTGCATACCAAGTAAAAGTAAATGATAGAGATATTACATTCTTAGATACACCAGGACACGAAGCATTTACTCAAATGAGAGCAAGAGGAGCTCAAATAACAGATATTGCAATATTAGTTGTTGCAGCAAATGATGGTGTTATGCCACAAACAGTTGAAGCTATAAACCATGCAAAATCAGCAGGAATTCCAATAATAGTTGCGATAAACAAAATTGATTTACCAGATGCCAACCCTCAAAAAGTAAAAGAAGAATTAATGCAATATGAATTAGTTCCAGAAGAATGGGGTGGAGATACAATTTATGTTGAAATATCTGCTAAAAAGAATTTAAATATTGATCAATTACTAGAAATGGTATTATTAGAAGCAGATGTATTAGAACTAAAAGCAAATCCAACAAAACAAGCTAAAGGTGCTGTAATTGAGGCAAGACTTGATAAAAACAAAGGTGCAATAGCATCAGTATTAGTACAAAGAGGAAAACTTGATGTTGGAGATACTGTAGTTGTTGGAACATCAATTGGTAGAATACGTTCAATGGTAAATGACAAAGGTAAAAAAGTAAAATCTGCAGGACCATCAACACCAGTAGAAATTATGGGACTTACAGAAGTGCCTCAAGCAGGAGATATATTCTATGAAGTAAAAGATGAAAAAATGGCTAAACACTTAATAGAAAGAAGAAAACGTCAAGCAAGAGAAAAATCAATAAATCAAGTATCTGCTGTAACATTAGATAATTTATTTGGACAAATGGAAGAAGGAAAATTAAAACAATTAAACTTAATAGTAAAAGCAGATGTTCAAGGTTCAGTAGAAGCATTAAAACAATCTCTTGAAAAACTAACAAACGAAGAAGTAAGAGTAAAAGTAATTCACGCAGCAGCAGGAGCTGTTACAGAATCAGATGTTACACTTGCAAAAGTTTCAAATGCAATTATAATAGCATTTAATGTAAGACCAGTAGCAACAGCTAAAAATGAAGCAGAAAAAGATGAAGTTCAAATAAAACAATATTCTGTAATTTACCAAGCAATAGACGATGTTGAAGCAGCAATGAAAGGAATGCTAGATCCAAAATACGAAGAAGAAGTAATAGGAACAGCAGAAATAAGACAAATATTCAAAATATCAAATGTTGGAACAATTGGTGGAGCTATGGTACTTTCAGGAAAAATTGCAAGAAATGCAGGAGTAAGGGTTATACGTGATGACGTAGTTATACATGATGGAAAATTAATATCCCTAAAACGTTTCAAAGATGATGCAAAAGAAGTTGCAAAAGACTTTGAATGTGGTATCCAATTAGAAAAATATAATGATATTAAAGAAGGAGATATCTTAGAAGCATACATCATGAAAGAAATAAAAAGATAAAAATTGAAGGGAGGCTGTTATGCCACAAAGAAAATCAACAAATAGAATGGATAAGGTAAATGAAACATTAAGAAAAGAAATTAGTGTTATAATAGACCAAGATTTAAGAAATCAAAATATAACAGGCTTAATAAGTGTTACAAAGGTAAAAACAGCACCGGATTTTAGTACAGCAAGAGTATATATAAGCTTATTAAATTGTAAAAGTAAAAAAAATACATTAGAAGGTATAAAAAAAGCATCAGGATATATAAGATCTGAAATAGCAAGAAGAATAAACTTAAGGAAAACACCAGAGCTTATATTCGAATTAGATGAAACTATGGAATATGGCTCAAGAATAGAAAGCATATTAAAAGAAATTATGCCTGAAGATAAATAATTTATTTTAGACATTTCCGCTTAGCGACTTAAGTTTCGGGAAATGTCTAACAAACTTAAGTCCTAAAATTGGAAAGGAAGAAAAATGACATTAGATACAATATTAGAAGAAATAAAAAAAGCAGAAAAAATTGTAGTACTAACACATGAAGGACCAGATGGAGATGCAATAGGAAGTTCGCTTTCTGTTGGATTTGCTTTGGAAAACATGGGAAAAGATGTAGATGTTATAATACCAGAATATTCTAAATCATTTGCATTTTTACCTGAAATTGACAAATTAAAAAAAGATTCAGATGTAGAAAAATATGATTTAGCAATTTCCTTGGACTGTGCAGACAGCAAAATATTAAAAGGATATACAAAATATTTTGAAAAAGCTAAGACAAAAATTGTAATAGACCACCATAGTAGTAACATTATGTATGGGGATATAAATTTTGTAAATCCAGTTGCACCAGCATGTTGTCAAGTACTAATAGGAATGTTTAATTATTTTGGAATGAAAATAACAAAAGATATGGCAACATGTATAATGACAGGAATAATAACAGATACAGGTGGTTTTGTACATGGAGCTACGACTGAAACATTTGAATTTGCAGCAGATATTTTACCACTTGGTGTTAACATATCAGAAATTTTTAGAAAAACATTACATACAAAAAATAAAGCAAATTTTGAGTTAACTAAAAGAGCAATGGATAGAATGGAATTTTTTGATGATGGAAAAATAGCATTTACATACATAACAGATGAGGACCAAGAAGAAGTTAATGCCGTTTCTGGAGACCATGAAGGAATAGTTGAAATTGGTAAAAATATAGAAAATGTTGAAGTATCAATATTTTTACATGGAGTTAAAGAAAAAGGCTATAAAATATCTTTACGTTCTTTAGAATATGTAAATGTAGCAAATGTTGCAATAATGCTTGGAGGAGGCGGACATATAAGAGCTGCCGGGGCATATGGAAAAGGAACAGTTGAGCAAATTAAAGAAAAAGTTCTAAAAGAGGTAAGAAAACAATTAAAATAAAAGAATAAAGGCGGTTAAAATAAATAAAGACCGTCTTTAATTTTTGAAAAAGAGGTTTTTATTAATGGATGGTATTATTATAATAAATAAAGAAAAAGATTGGACATCAAATGACATAGTACAAAAATTAAAAGGAATATTTAAGAAAAAAGTTGGACATACAGGAACTTTAGATCCTCAAGCTACAGGAGTTTTGCCAATTTTGGTCGGAAAGGGAACAAGCCTTTCAAAATACTTAATAAATCATGATAAAGAATATATTGCAACAATAAAACTTGGTCAAAAAACTTCAACAGGAGATGGCGAAGGAGAGGTAATAGAAGAAAAGCCAATAAATGAAAAATATTTAGAAGAGGATTATATAAAAAAAATCCTTGAAGAATTTAAAGGAAAACAAAGCCAAATTCCGCCAATGTATTCTGCAATAAAGGTAAATGGAAAAAAACTTTATGAATATGCAAGAAAAGGAAAGCAAATAGAAGTAAAACCAAGAGAGATTGAAATTTATAATATAGAATTAATTGAAGTATCAAAAGATACAAAAGAAATTGTATATAAAGTATGGTGTTCAAAGGGGACATATATTAGAAGTTTATGTGAAGACATAGCTAAAAAACTGGAAACAGTTGGTTTTATGAAAGACCTTAATAGAACTAGAGTAGGAGAGTTTGAAATAAATCAAGCAATTAAAATTTTAGATGTTGAAAATATAAAAGATTTAAGCAATCTAAAATTTATTTCTATTGAAGAATTTTTTAAAAATAAAAAATCAATAAATTTAAACGAAGAAAAAATGATTAAATTTCTAAATGGTGTAAAAGTTTTTGTAGGTTTAGAAGATGGCATATATAAAGTTTATAATAATAAAGAGTTTGTTGGGATTGGTGTTGTAAAGGATAAAAAAATAAAAAGAGATATAGTTGTTATAGAATAGAAAATCCCCCATATAGCAAAAAGTGCTGTATGGGGGATAGTTTTGATTAGCCGAAGTATTCTTCAAGAAGTTTTATCATTACGCCTACATCTTGAATTGCTGCTCCAAATGTGTTCATTTGATCTTCGGCATCTTCTTTTGTAAGAATGATGTTTTTCTCTTCTACCATGCAAAGATCGATGATAGTTTTCACCTTACATCCTACTTTGAAAGACGCTGCATCAAATGTTCTGAATTGGTGTGCATTGAGATCTGCAGGGAGAGCTACATCAAAGCAGAAATCTGCATTTTCGTAGCCTTCAAATTTTTTAGTTCTCATTACATGAATTAAATCATGTGATACCTCCAAAGCTAATCGCTGAGCCTCCCGAAGCTTTTCAAGGTAGGAAAAATCTTTATAGAAATCTCCTGCTCGAAGCTCCTCTGCGTGCATTTGCACGTGACGGAGGAAGTGATCCATCTGTTCCAGTGTCATTTTTTGTTTGTTCCTCATAATATTGGACCTCCTGTTATTTGATAATTTAATTTTAACACATTTACATAAAATTTTCAACATATAGAAAATAATGTGATTTATTTACAAAAAAAATTTTGAAAAAACTACTTGCCAATTGTCGAATTATGAAATATAATAAAAATGTATAAAAGACACTTAGGAGGAAAAAGATGGAAGATTTTGCTACATATATATTAGAAGAAACAAGTTTATCTCAAAAAATGTTAATAACATACTACTTATCTAAAAAAACAGGGATATTTTTTGATAAATCAATAGTATTAAAAACAGAAATAGTAAAAATGTTTATAGATTACATGCAAATAAATGTTGATAAAAACTTAGTATTAACAGCAATGTTATTATGCAACTGTAAAAAAATAGAAAATGCACAAAAGATAGGAAAACTAGAAACATTTGCAAAAGAAGGAGCTGAATACTTATCAACATTAGGATTTAGCAAACGTTTTTGCAAAATTTGTGAAGAAGTAAACAGATATAGCCAAAGTATGCCAAGAGAAAGAGAAAGCGATATTTTAGAGGTTGTAGATCAATTTACAGGTCTAATATTAAACAGAGTTGAAAGAGAAGCATTTACAACTGGAGAGGCGCTAGTTGTATTAAGAGAGAGAAATTTAAAATATGCAGATAATAGATATATAGAAATGTTTACTGAATTCATAAACGAATTAGAAGAAATAACAATAAAAGAAACAATTGATGTGCCAATAATAAAAAAATTAGTACATTTGCATAATAAAGAAGCAAATGTAAAAACATTTATTGCATCACTTGCAAATAATTATTCAGAAAAGATAAATGAAGCATTAGAAGAAAACATAAAGAAAAAAGCAAAAAAAGTACTTGAAAGAGAGCCAGATGGAGCATCAAGTATGAAAACAGATTTAGAAAAAATGAAAGAATTAGCAGCAACTACAAAGAAAAGAAGTAGAGCATTATTTAGTGATGACACAACAAAAAAAGTACTAAATCATGAATCAAAATACAAAGTGGAGGAATAAAAAAAGATGTACGAAATATTTGCAGATTTACATATACACATAGGAAGATCAGAAAATGGAAAGCCAATAAAAATAACAGGAGCAAGAAGTTTAAATTTTGCAAATATTGCAAAAGAATGTTGTGAAAGAAAAGGTATTCAAGTTGCAGGTATAATAGACTGTGCATCACCTTATGTTATAGAAGATATAGAAAACTTTCTAAAAACAGGAGATGCCTATGAATTAAAAGATGGAGGAATAATATACAAAGATAAAGTTTGTATACTACTTGGAAGTGAAGTAGAAACATCAGAAAAAGGCAGAAACGGAAAATCAGGAAGTGCACATAATGTTTGCTTTTTCCCATACTTAAAAGACATAAAAGGATTCTCAAATGAACTTGCAAAACACGTAAAAAATGTAACATTAAGTACACAACGTTCGGATTTATCAGGATATGACTTAGTAGACATTGTAGAAAAATATAATGGAATCGTAATTCCAGCTCATATATTTACACCACATAAAAGTTACTATGGAAATTGTACAGATAGATTAAAAGATATATTTAAAGAAAAATATGATAAAATATTTGCAGTAGAATTAGGCTTAAGTTCAGATACATTTTTAGCTGATGAAATATCAGAGTTAGAAGATAAAACTTTTGTAACAAACTCAGATGCACATTCTCTTCCTAAAATAGCCAGAGAATACAATAAAATGCAAGTAGAAGATATATCATTCAAAGAGATAGTAAAAGCCTTAAAAGGCGAAGATGGAAGAAAAATAATAGCAAATTATGGACTAGATCCAAAGCTTGGAAAATATCATAGAAGCTTTTGCGAAGATTGCAACGACTCAATAGAAATTGATGAAGCAGCAACAGTATGTCCAAATTGTGGAGGACAAAATATAACATTTGGGGTTTTTGATAGAATAGAACTAATAAAAGACAAAAAAGAAACAAAAAGCCCAGAAAATAGACCACCATACATATATCAAGTTCCATTAAGTTTTATACCTGGAGTTGGAGGAAAAACAATAGAAAAATTATTAGACAACTTTGAAACAGAAATGAACGTATTACATAAAGTATCAAAAGATGATATAGAGGCAGTAGTTGGCGAAAAAGTTGCTAAAAATATTGTAAATAGTATAAATGGAAACATCCATGTTCACTCAGGTGGTGGAGGAGTTTACGGAAAAGTAGAAGTTAAATAATAATATATTTTAGACCGTTTTTGATTACAAAAACGGTTGTTTTTTTTTGTGTAAAAGTGAATGAATAAAATTATAATTATTAGAATAAACATTAAAAAAGAGAGGAAAAGCTTTATGAAAAGAATATCAATTATAAAAAGTACAATGTTTAACTATATAGAAAATAATTTAAAAGAATATATTTTGGCTTTAATAATATTTGTAATAGGTATATTTATACGGTGTAATGTTTATAAATAATTGTACAGAAGAGCAAGAAGAAACAATAACATCATATATAACAGAATTTATAGAAAAATTTAAATCAATAGATAAAATAGAAAAAGGGGAATTATTATCAGAATCGATAAAGAAAAACATAATTTTAGCAATAATTATATGGCTCGCAGGGACAACAATTATAGGAATGCCAGTAGTTTTAGGCTTAATTTTATTTAGAGGATTTTGCATAGGGTACACAATTTCATCTATAACATTCACAATTGGAGTAGGGAAAAGTATTCTATTTTGCATGTTAGGTTTACTTCTACAAAATATAATATTTATACCTGCAATACTTACAATGGGAGTAAGTAGTATAAAATTATACAAAGCAATTATAAATGACAGAAGAAAAGAAAACATAAAAATAGAAATTGCAAGACATACGATCATATCTATACTAATGTTAATACTACTTGTAATATCAAGTATTATTGAGAGTCAAATATCGATAAGTTTATTGAAGTTCGGGATAAAATATATTTAAAATAAAAGTATACTTCCAAATTCCCATTTGGGGACGGAGATTTTCGGGGAATTCCCATTTGGGGACGGAGTTTGTATGGGAAAAAAATAAAAAAATACTCCAAAAACTATTTACTTTTTTCAATTAGTTTGATATAACATATAGGAACCTTATGTAAATAGATTATTGCATAAAATATAAAAAAAATGGAGAACGAGAATGGAAAAACAATTAAAACAATTTTATAAATTTCTTGAAGTAGACAAAAAAGCATCAAGCAACACACTTCAATCATACAAAAGAGATTTAAAGCAATTTTCAGAATATATAGAAGAAAAAGGTATAAAATACAATAAAGTAACAGAAAACGATATAAAAGAATACTTAGAATATTTAGCAAAGGAAGAAGAAAAAAAGCCATCAACAATATCAAGAACAATAGCATCAATAAGGGCATTTTATCAATATGAAGTAAAAAATAAAAAAACAATGCAAAATCCAACAGAAAATATACAATCACCAAAGATAGAAAAAAGAACACCATGTATTTTGACATCACAAGAAGTAGAATTATTATTAGAACAACCAAAAGATATAGACTTAAAAGGAACAAGAGATAAAGCTATGCTAGAATTTGCATATGCAACAGGAATGAGAGTTACAGAAATAATTTCTTTAGATGTAGCAGATGTAAATCTAGAAGAAGGAACAGTTAATTGCAAAAATGGAAGCAGAACAAGAGTAATTCCATTAGGAAAAATGTCACTCAATGCTTTAAAAGAATACATAGAAGATGCACGTAATGTATTAGTAAAAACAGACAAAGAAACTGCGCTATTTGTAAATTTAAATGGTAGAAGACTTACAAGACAAGGATTTTGGAAGATAATAAAATTCTATCAAGAACAAGCAAATATAACAAAAGATATAACACCACATACATTAAGACATTCATTTGCAACACACCTTTTACAAAATGGAGCAGATCTAAAGTCAATCCAAATGATGCTTGGACATTCAGATATATCTTCAACACAAGTATATATGCAGTTCCAAAATGATGGATTAAATGATGTATACAAAAAAGCACATCCACGTGCATAATAATTTACATAAAACTATTGCATAATTATAAAAATTGTGATAATATAATAAACATAATATAAAAATTCAATAAAAAAGCAAAGTAAATATATAATAAAATTTGTTAAAGAGAAAATGACCTAGGCTGGAAGTCATTACAAACAATATATTGAAATTTCACTTTTTTGAACTTTTTGTGAAACAAAAGTAGCATAAAGCGGATTAAACCACGTTATAGGTTGTAAATAAGGTTAATAAAGCAAATAAAAGCTAATTAATAAATTTAGGTGGTACCACGGAAAGTCCAATTCGTCCTATAGTGAGCGAATTGGACTTTTTTTATAAAGGAGGGTTTTATAATGAAAGAAAAAATTGAACAAATTAAACAAAAATCAGTAGAAGAAATAAAAAGTGCTAAAGATTTAAAAAATCTAGATGAATTAAGAGTAAAATATCTAGGAAAAAAAGGGGAATTGACAGCAGTTTTAAGAGGAATGAAAGATTTATCTGCTGAAGAAAGACCTGTAATTGGAAATCTAGTAAATGAAGCAAAAGCAGAATTAGAAAATCTAATTGAAGAAAAAGAAATTGCATTTAAAAAAGAAGAATTAAACAAAAAGTTAGAAGCAGAAAAAATAGACATAACACTTCCTGGAAGCAAACTAAAAAGAGGAAGTTTGCATCCAGTAAATAGAATAATAGAAGATATAGAAGATCTATTTGTATCTATGGGATATGATGTTGTAGAAGGTCCAGAGCTTGAAACAGATGAATTCTGTTTTGAAAGATTAAACCTACCAAAAGGACATCCTGCAAGAGATATGCAAGATAGTTTTTACATAACAGATGAATATTTATTAAGAACACAAACATCAGCAGTTCAAGCAAGAACAATGGTTGCAAACGTAGAAAAGAGCCCGATAAGAATAATAACAGCAGGAAAGACATATCGTAGGGAAGATGATGCAACACATTCACATCAATTTAACCAAATAGAAGGACTTGTAATAGATAAAAAAGAAAGAAATGTGTCACTTGCAGACTTAAAAGGAACATTAGAAGTATTTGTAAGAAAAATAATAGGAGCAAACTTAGATTTAAGATTTAGACCAAGTTATTTCCCATTTACAGAGCCATCTTATGAAGTAGATGTAACATGCTTCAAATGCGGTGGAAAAGGATGTAATTTATGCAAACAAACAGGATGGATAGAAGTTTTAGGAAGTGGTATTGTTCATCCAAATGTTTTAAAAATGAATGGATATGATCCAGAAAAATATAGCGGATTCGCATTCGGAACAGGAATCGATCGTTTGGCAATGTTCAGATATGGAATAACAGACATGAGATATTTATATGCAAATGATGTAAGATTTTTAAAACAATTTGATAGAAAAGACGAAGAATAATAGATTCCCCGAAAAACTCCGTCCCCAAACGGGAATTCCCCGAAAAACTCCGTCCCCAAATGGGAATTCCCCGAAAATCTCCGTCCCCAAATGGGAAAAAAGAAAGGATATTAAAGATATGAAATTAAGTACAAATTTTCTAAAAGAATATGTTAATATAGATGATGATTTAGATGTAAAACAATTAGCAGAAGATATGACAAGAGTTGGAAATGAATATGATTCAGCAGAAAAGCTTATTAATGCAACAAATTTGATAATTGGTGAAGTTATAGAATGTGAGGATCATCCAGATTCTGATCACTTACATGTATGTAAAGTAAATATTGGAACAGATACATTGGATATAGTTTGTGGTGCTCCAAACGTTAGAAAAGGATTAAAAGTTATAGTTGCACAAGTAGGTGCAGAATTACCAGGCGATTTTAAAATTAAAAAAGGTGTAATAAGAGGTCAAGTTTCTAATGGTATGTTATGTGCATTATATGAAATAGGAATTGATAAAAAATTCTTATCTGAAGCAGATAAGAATGGTATTGCAGAGCTTCCAGAGAATGCACCTGTTGGAGGAGATCCAATTAAATTTTTAGGATTAGATGATAATGTTATTGATTTTGAATTAACAGCAAATAGAGGAGATTTATTAAGTATACTTGGTATGGCGTATGAAGTATCTAGTATATATGATAAAGAAGTAACTTTACCAAATTTGAGTCACGGTGAAGTTGGAGAAGATATATCAAAAGAATTCGAAACTAAAGTTGAAACTGATAATTGCACAGTATTTTTAACAAGAAAAGTTAAAGATGTAAAAATACAAGAAAGTCCAGAGTTTATAAAAAATAGGTTAATAGCATCTGGAATAAGACCAATAAACAATGTGGTAGATATTAGTAATTATGTAATGCTAGAACTTGGTCAACCATTGCATTTTTATGATGCAGATAATTTAGGCAACAAAATAGTTGTTAGAATGGCAAATGATGGAGAAAAACTAATAACATTGGATAACCAAGAAAGAACTTTAACAAAAGACGATATAGTAATAACAGATGGCAAAAAAGCAGTAGGTCTAGCAGGAGTAATGGGAGGACTAAATACAGAAGTTGAAGAAACAACAAAAAATGTAATAATTGAATCTGCTATATTTGACCATGTAAAAGTAAGAAAAACTTCAAATAAAATTTTAAGAAGTGAAGCAAGCAATAGATTCGAAAAAGGATTAGATCCAGCAAGAACATATATGGCAATAGAAAGAGCTTGTAGATTATTAGAAAAATATGCTAATGGTAAAGTATCAAAAGGAATGTTAAAATATGATGTAACTGATAACAAAGAAAAAGATATTGAAATTGAATATCAATTTATAAATGATGTATTAGGTACAAATATTTCAAATGAAGATATAATAGATACATTTAGAAGATTAAAATTTGAAACAAAACCAAATGAAAAATCTGTTATAGTTACAGTTCCAACAAGAAGAATAGATATAGAAATAAAAGAAGACTTGGTAGAAGAAGTTGGAAGAATTTATGGAGTAAATAACATAAAAGGAAAATTGCCTGTAGTTCCAATGAAAATGGGATCTTGTGATAAAACAATGAGAAAAATAAGACATAAAATGTGTGATTTAGGTTTAAATGAAACATTATCATATATTTTAATAAATGACAAAGACGTAAAAAAATTCACAGTAGATGAATTTGAAGAATTAAGATTACTAGACCCAATAACAGAAGAAAGAAATACATTAAGATACAGCATAATTCCATCATTATATAAAATATATGAATATAACAAGGCACGTGAAAACAAGGATGTTTGTTTATTCGAAATAGGAAAAGGATTCTGGAAGAAAAATGAAGAATATGGAGAAAATAAAAAAATCTGTGTTTTAATGTCAGGAAAATATTACAATAAAATAGGATATAACAAGCAAATTGATTTTTATGATATAAAAGGTGTGACAGAAGAATTGTTAGACTATTTAGGATATAATGGAAGATACAGTTTTGTCATGCCAAAACAAATGCCAAATGAATTCCATCCAGGTCAAACAGCAGAGATTTCTGTAAATAATGATATAGTTGGAATTATAGGAAGAATTCATCCAGAAATAGAAAAAGAAGATGTTTTTGTAATGGAAATAAACCTAGATAAATTACTTGCAAAACGTGTAGGAAAAATGAAATTTAAAGAGATTTCAAAATTCCCTGTAATAAAAAAAGATCTATCAATATTAGTTGATAAAAATAAAACGTCACAAGAAATTGCAACAAAAATAAAAAAGAAAGCAGGAAAATTATTAATTGATATAAATGTGTTTGATCTATATGAAGGTAAAAATATAGATGAAAACAAAAAGAGTTTAGCATATTCATTAACATTTGGAGATAGCAATAGAACTTTAAATGATGAAGAAATATCAAGTATAATGGATAAAATAATTATAGATTTAGAAAAAGATGGTATGGAATTAAGAAAATAAAAAATAATAACCGTTTCCAGAAATTTGGAAATGGTTATTTTTAATAATTTTTATCTATATGGATAAGAATATCTCTAAATACTTTTTTATCATTTGGTGAAAATGCTTTTAAGTATTCTTGTAGGTTTGTATCAAGAGTTTCTTCTTTAAAACTTAAAAGACCATCAAACAAAGTATTAGGTGAAACTTTTAAAAAATTACATAAATTTAATAAAGTAGGAACACTACCAACATTTCTACCATTTTCTATGTTTCTTAACAAGTCAATTGAAATATTAACATTTTCAGAAACAAATTCTTGTGTATATTTTAAATTTTTTCTAGCTTGTTTTAAATTTTTACCTAAGACTTGTAATACGTCTGCATTTGTTATTAGCAATATTAACACCTACTTTCTTGTACTATAAATATATCATTGAATTTAGATATAAAAAAGTGAGCTAAAATCATTTAAAATTGGCAAGTAAACAAAATACAATGATTTATATTAATATAACCAAAAAATAGTAATTTATTTGTGCTAAATTAAAGAAACTCCCACAACCTGCTTTTAAAACAGATTGTGGGAGTTTTGAAAAGAAAAAATTTATATAGCATGACGGAGTTTGATCCTCCGTGCTAGAAGCTCTTGAGTTTCTTCTATTCTATAGATAAGAAGATCTGTAACAATATCATTCTCATCTAGTATCAATTTGTACCATAATGTATCATACATTTTGGGTACACGGTTTTTTTCAAGCATTTTAACCTCTGAATTACTCAGATAAAATGGTAAATTAAAGATACATGCTTGAATTAATTGCCGTCTTCTTTTTGAAGATACTTTAGACAAATTAAGTTTAAATTCAAGAATTTCTTCTCCACTGTTTCTTCTTTTCATTGTTTCCCTCCTATAAGCATAAAAGGAATTATGCCTGTACCTTATTTTTATATCTCCTTGGTACGAAGGAGAAGATACTTATATTATAGCAAAAAAACTAAAAAAAAGCAAAATAATAATTAATACTACATATAAAGATGAAAATAATTAATAAAAATAATAATAAATTGCAAAAAAATCTTGCTAAAATAAAAATAATAGTATAAAATATGAGCATAAATAATAAAAAGAAAGGGAGAACAGATGATGAAAAAAGAAAGAGGAATAACATTAATAGCATTAGTAGTAACGATAATAGTTCTAATGATATTAGCAGGAATAAGCGTTTCAATGCTTACAGGGCAAAATGGAATTCTATCAAGAGCTGCAGAAGCAAAGGAGAAAACAGAAAGTGCATCAGCATTGGAAGATGTACAAGTAACAATAATGGGAGCAATTGGATCTAATGGAGAACTAGATATGAATTTAGCTCAATCACAATTAGAAGCTAAAGGGGCAAAAATAACTCCAATTGGAGACGACCTAAAAGTTGAATATAATAATAAAAAATATTTAGTAACAAAAGATGGTTCAGTATCAGAATGGACAGGAACTGAAACACCAGCAAATGCACCAAAATTGTCAGCAGGAATGATACCTGTAAAATACGATACATCAAAAGGAAAATGGGTAGTATGTTCTAAATCAGATTCAAGTTGGTACAACTATAGTACAGATCAAAAACAATGGGCCAATGTAATGTTAAGTGATGGAAAATATACTACTGCAACAGCCAAAATAGGAACTCAAATAGACGAAAAAGATTTAGGAAGTATGTTTGTATGGATTCCAAGATATGCATATAAAATAACAGAAGGATATCACGGAACATCGGGAAAAATTGATGTACAATTTGTAAGTGGAACAAGTTACACATATGTAGATAAAAACGGAGAAATAAAAACAGCTAAAAATGGAAATGAAAATGGAGTTATAACTGAATCAGGTTATACAGATTATGTAGTACATCCAGCATTTACAGATGGAAGTAAAAACACTACAAAATACAATACAGAAACAAATTATCAAAATGGAGAATGGAAAAAAGAAATATCTGGAATTTGGGTAGCTAAATTCCAAGCAGGAATATATACAACAGAAGATGATACAAATAAGACAGTGAAAATAAAAAGTGCTCAATATGGGCAAACAGGCTCAACAGTATATTATCCTGTATTTAAAGGAAAAAAATATGCATATAATTATGTATCTGCATCACAATGCTATGATATATCACAGGCTTTAGATGATAATGGAAATCCTTATGGATTAAATTCAGGTTCAAATAGTCACTTAATGAAAAGTAGTGAATGGGGAGCAGCAGCATATTTATCAATAAGTAAATATGGAATATCAAATGGAACATCAGCAAAAGAAAAAGGAAAAAATAACCTAAGTACAATAACATGGAGTATAGCTTCATCAAAATCATCTGGAATTGCACATCCAAACAATTCTGGAAATTGGTTAACAGCTATAACAGGTTACTCTGTATCAAATGGAAAAGCTGGCGAAAATGCCATGTCAACAGAAAGTTATACAGTGGAAACTTTAAAAACATTATTATCAAAATTAACAGACACAGTTTCAGGGACAAATGGAAAATCGTATGCTTGGAATAAAGTTGCAAGTAATTCAACTGAAGGTGATGGAACAACAGCAAGTACAACAGGAAATATATATGGAATATATGATATGGGAGGCTGCTTAGCAGATTATACAGCATCATATGTAAATGCAAGTTCTGGAAACTTAAGCAATTATGGTGGATCATTTGCAACAGGAGAATCAACATATTTAGCAACAGCATATCCAGCAACTGCATGTACAACAATATATGACTTCAATAATGCATATCCAGGATTTAGTAAAATATTTGGAGATGCACTATACGAAACATCAAGTGGTGTAGGAAGTGGAAAAGCTTGGTTTGGACAAACTCTAGAAGATGATCAAGGAAACGGAGAGGTGTTCTTCCCACGCGGTGGCCTTTGGATTAGTACGGGTCTCGGGTTAGTTCGGTTTGAGTGACGGTGTTGGCGGTGCGTACTTTCGTTATGGTTTCCACTCGGTGTTGGTAGTCGAGTAGCACTTTGTTAACTTGCCTTGATACTTGTGCTTAATTTATCATAAAAAGACAATTGATAGAAATAGGGCAGAAATTTTGAATAAAGGATATAATAACTCAAATTTTTTAAAATTTGAGAATATATTAGGGATTAGACTGTATCAGGCCTTGAGTCTAGTAACCCTGGGAGAGGTGTTCTTCCCACGCGGTGGCAATTGGAATAATACGGCAAATATCGGGTTAGTTCGGTTTGAATGACAATAATGGCAATGCGAACTATCAATATGGTTTCCACTCGGTGTTGGTAGTCGAGTAGCACTCTGATACAATGAATTTTTAATTCGAATAAGTCTAGCAGGGCAAGATTTACGGATTTTGCCGAAGGACATTGTATCAAAGAAGTTTAATCCCTGTAACATAGTGATATGTTATAAACACATAAACAATATTTTTGTTTGAGTAATAATATAATATGAAAATCCAAAGATATGAAAAAGACCCAGTTAAGTTCAATAAGTGAACTTGACTGGGTCTTTTTTTAGAACTTTTTACCGAGGTTTTTTAAAAGTTTTTCCATTTTTGGATAAATTTTTTTAATAGTATCGGCTGGATTTTCGAAGGTCTCAATTGTGTGGAGAGATCCATGAACTGAATAATCAAAACGATCGTTTTGTCTGCAATATGAAAGTTCTGATATACCTTGAAAATATGTCCATTTCCAGTTACCAGAAGAAAATACATGATATGTTTCGCTTCCATCTGGCTGTGTTAAAGCAAACTCTGTTAATTTCCCATTCTTGTCAATGGAGATAAGACTTGTTATGAAAGATTTTCCAACAGATAAATCTCTTGATGCCTGAATGGTGAGTTTCATGTTAGGCATTTTAGCAGATGCTTTTTGGAAGAGTTTCTTTAATTTCAGATAGACATCAGTCGTATCATAAATGAACTTATGAAAATCAATTGAAAGCAACAAATTTTCAATTTCATTTGAAATGGTTGGAAGCTCCAAACAAAAAGCTTTTTCGATATCCAGAGTGAATTTATCTATTCTGAGTGAATAGTGATATGCTCGGTCACCGTACAAACATATCAAAGTTCTGTCCTTTTTTTCTATAATTCTCTTTTTCGGAATTATTTGAAGAGAGAGATCATTGGAATATCTCCGGTTAAGAGAATAGGTGTTAGTGATACCATTTGAACATATACTAAAGTCTTCTTTAGTGAATTCAAATTTAAATGTTTGATGGTTTAATTCAGTATGGCCGTAAAATATGTTGCCATTTAAAGAATATAGCCGTATTGGAGTATCGATTCCTGCTAATTTCAAAACACATGGGAAAAGATCGACTGTCCAGCCATAGTCTGCTAGTGCGCGGGAAACAAAACTACGGATATGAATATCTTCAAAAGACGTGTCTTTATACTTAATCAGATTATACGTGTTGTTATTCCGCTTTTTGTGAATGTGTAAAGTTCTTTTTTTCATTAATTGCCTCCTTATAGTCATAATACGAGGTATTATGCTTGTACCAGTTTTATTCCGGGTACCAGGGAATGATAATATCCATTATAGCACAATTTAAGAAAGTTGTAAAATGAGAGGAGTGAGAATTATGATAAATTAGAAAGATCATCTAAGATATTTTTTTCGAACTTATCATAAGCTTTATCATTTAATAAAAAGTCACACTTTGCTAAAATTTTTTGTTGTAAATTATATGAATTAGAATGTGATGAATGACCAAGCCAAGAATTAAGGCGCAACATAGTTTTATCAAAATCTAAAGAATTAGCTTTATAAGATTTATTCCATTTTTTTACATGTCTTTTTATTTTCTTCTTAGATGAATTTCTAAGAAGTTTATGAGTTGGAAAAATTCTATATCCACAAAAATTTACTCCCATTTTATTTGGATAATATTTAGATTTATGATTTAATTCTAAATTTAAAGATGTTTTTAGAAAACGAGATATAACTTGCATTAAATTAATACAAGATGTTTTATCTTTTTGAAGAATTATAAAATCATCCATATATCTTACATATTCATGTATATGCAAAGTTCTTTTTACATATTGATCAAGTTCATTTAAATATATATTGGCAAAATATTGGCTAGTATAATTTCCAATAGGAATTCCTTGAGGTGTATTAAAAGGACGGTTTTCAAATATAAGTTTTTTAGTAAATTGAAGAAGTGCTTTATCTCCAATATATCTATTTAAGATTTTAAATAGAATATCTGGATTTATACTATTAAAATATTTTTTTATATCACATTTTAAAATATAATAATCAGGATATTTTTTCTGGTATTTTCTCATCATATTTTGTACATACTGAGTAGCTTTATGAATACCTTTATTAGGCAGACATGCAAAAGATGAGTAAATAAATTTAGGCAAAATATAAGGTTTAATAAATTCTTCAACATACCATTGATGAACAACTCTATCTCTATAGGGAAGAGACTGGATAATTCTTTCTTTAGGTTCATAAACCCTAAAGGAGTGGTAATTGCCAATTTTATAGGTGTTATCTTTAATAGAATCTATAAGTGAAACAATATTGGTTTCAAGATTTAGATCGAAAAGTAACACCTCATTTTTAAACATTTTATTTTTTTTAGATCTATTATGAGCATCAATAAATTTGGAAAAAGTTAAACTTTGATAAAAGACATTTTTTATTTGTTTTGGCATGAATTAATCCAACCTCCTAGCATATTACAAATATCAGTTATCATAGTACTCCATGTAGCATAATTTTGTTTAGTAATATACTGATATCTAAAAGAAAGCCTAATATGAACTTTTAGTAAACTTACATTGATATCAAGTTCTTTTAAAAATCTTAATTTCTCTTTTGAAGAATAAGTTTTTATGGCATACATAAGAACCCTTAAACCAGCATACATAGAATGCTTGATTTCTTGTACAAGTGCAAATTTTTCAGATTTAGGAAACTTTCTTACTAAATCATTTGTATAATATATTAGATCCATATATTTTTGATAAATTAGCAAATTATTATTAGTTTTTCTTTCCATTTAACAATACCTCTACAATTAGTTAATTTTAAAATCTTTTAGTTTCTTTTGTAAATCATTAAGCAATTCATAGCTCTGAGAAATTGATAAATCATCTATTTTTATATTTAAAAAATTAGTAATAATATCATAAGGTTTAGTAGAATTAAAGAATTTTTCTAAGTCATAATTAAATATATCAAAAGACAAAGAAACGATTTCTACTTTTAAATTTAAATCATTTAATTTATCAAGAAAAAAATTAAGATTTTCGCATGTAATTTCACAAATTGGAATAATTGAACTTAAAGTATTTAAGCTTAAATTTAACAAAGAAGATGCTTTTATTGCATCATCTGAGACAAAAAAATAATAGTCTTTTGATTTAAATAGGTAAAAAATGTCCGAATTTTCAATTTTTAAAGATAAATATTTTTTATATAGTTTACTATTCATAGTTACAACTCCCTTATTTTTAAAATAATCTTCATTATATACAAAAAAACAAAAAAAAGTAACCACTAGTGTTGGTTGTTAAAATATATCATTAGTAGTGATTTAATAATACAAAATAAAAGTATATAATCAAACTAAAAAGGTGGTAGGATAATGACTTGTTTTAGTAGGTTTTATAAAAAAGAAAAATTAATAAATAGATCTCTTGATATAGATGAAGAACTATATTGCAAATTAGAGTATCTATCAAAATACAAATATGAGGCATCAATAAGCAAATTAGTGAATGCATCAATTGAAAAAATTATAGAAACAGAAGAAATACACTTATATGAAAGAAAAAATAAATCTTATGTTTCTAGATCTTTTCTGATAAGAGAAAGTCTAATAGAAGGACTTTATAGATTAAAAGAAAAATATAGAGTTTCAATTTGTTTACTCGTAAATGTGGCTGTAAGAAATGCTTTATCAGAAGAGAAAGAATTAAAAAAGAAAGAAAAGATAAATTAAAAATATTGACGATCATACCGATAAGCCACTTAATATGGGTAAGAAAGTCAAAGGTAAAGATTAAATATATTGGGAAATACAATAAAATAAAAAAACAGCTAAAAAAGACTACACAAAAAGGAAAAAGTATGTTACAATAATAATTGACATTTTAGAAAAATATGTAAAATTAAGAAGCGGATCAAAAAAATTCTTAAATTATATATAAATAAAGAGGAGGGAAAAATATGTCAGGACATTCAAAATGGAGTAACATACAAGCTAAAAAAGGAAAGGCTGATGCAGCAAGAGGAAAAATCTTCACAAAATTAGGAAGAGAATTATTAGTTGCTGTAAAAGCAGGAGGACCAGATCCAGCGGGAAACTCAAAATTAAAAGATGTAATAGCAAAATGTAAAGCAGCAAACATGCCAAATGATACAATAAACAATGCTATAAAAAAAGCATCAGGAGAGGGAAGTACAGCTACATATGAAGAAATAACATATGAGGGATATGGACCAAATGGAGTAGCTTTAATAGTTGAAGCAAGTACAGACAATAGAAATAGAACAGCAGCAGATGTAAGACATGTTTTTGATAAAGCAGGAGGAAATCTTGGAACAACAGGATGTGTATCATATATGTTTAGTCAAAAAGGTGTAATAATAATAGAAAAAGAAAACTGCAAATTATCTGAAGATGAATTAATGATGCAAGCATTAGAATTTGGTGCAGAAGACTTTGTATCAGATGAAGACGTATATGAAATAACAACAGCTCCATCAGACTTCTCAGCAGTTAGAGAAGCTTTAGAAGGATTAGGATTAGAATTCTTAGAAGCATCAGTTCAAATGGTACCATCAACAACAGTAGCTTTAGATGAACATGGAGCAGAAAAAATGAACAGATTAATAGACAATTTAAATGACCTAGATGATGTAATGAATGTATATCATAACTGGGAAGAATAAAAAGTTCTAAAATAAAAAAAGACGCATATAATATAAAAATATTGTATGCGTTTTTTTGACGTCAAAAGGAGGAAAAAAGTGGTTTTAGATGTAATAAACTATTTTCCAGAAACAATAAAAAAAGAAATACTAAAATATACCAAAATAAAAGACAATATAGAAGAAATAAGATTAAGAATAAATCAAAAACTAACAATAAAAAACGAAAACGGATTAGAATGTTTAGAACATAAAGTAACAAAAAACGAAATAGAAGAAACATTTGAAAATATATGTGAAAAATCAATATATTCATATATAAAACAAATATCAGAAGGATTTATTACTGTAAAGGGAGGAAATAGAGTTGGAATTACAGGAACATGTGTTATAGAAAATGGACAAGTTAAAAATATAAATGATGTATCAAGTCTAAATTTTAGAATTGCAAGACAAATAAAAGATGTATCAGATCCATTACTAAAATATGTAATAGACATAAAAAATAAAACTATATTTAATACAATGATAGTATCACCACCAGGTGGAGGAAAAACAACAATTTTAAGAGATTTAATAAGAAAGATTTCAAATGGAATTCCGGAAATAGGCTTTAAAAGTAAGACATGTGGAGTAGTGGACGAAAGAAGTGAAATAGCAGCAATGTATAAAGGAATTCCAGGAAATGATGTAGGCACATTTACAGATGTAATAGATAATGTACCAAAACCTATAGGGATAAATATGCTATTAAGATCAATGGGACCGGAGATAATCGCATGTGATGAAATAGGAAGCAAAGAAGATGTAGAAGCAATTGAAAAAATGGTGTGTAGTGGGGTAAAAGGGATTTTTACAGTTCATGGAGCATCTAAAGAAGAAGTTATAAAAAATATAAATTTGAAAAAAATGATA
>CAJKVH010000001.1 GCA_905203305.1 uncultured Eubacteriales bacterium | reverse complement strand
TAGATTGGAAAAGCCTAAAACAAGTTTCATCTATGTATTTTTGAGTGTGCTAAAATACATTAAAAAATGATACAAAAAATTGAATAAACTATTGCAATTTTGAATATAATGTATTATAATAACGAATGTATTAAGTATACAATAATTTTCTAGTGATGATTACATTGAGGTAATACCTGTTCCCATCCCGAACACAGAAGTCAAGCTCAAATGTGCCGAAAATACTTACGGGTTACCCTGTTGGAAAGATAGGTTGTCGCTAGTTTTATATATTCCTCGTTAGCTCAGTTGGTAGAGCGCTCGGCTGTTAACCGATAGGTCGCTGGTTCGAGCCCAGCACGAGGAGCCATAAAAAGAAACAGGTAAGAAATTATCTGTTTTTTTTGTATGTAAAAAGTTGTATGTAAAAATACGCTTTGAATAAAAAAGCAAATAATTGCAATTAGATAAAATATGTGATATAAAATTATTAGAAAAATAATAGGAGAAATAAAATGAGCAAAAATGAGAGATTATAAAAAATTATATGATTTAACTAAAGAATATTTACTAATAAAAGGACAAACTTTAGAAGAAATAAAAAAAGAAAATAGACCAATAAATGTAAAACCAAAGGACAGAAAAGATCTATTTGAAGGCTTAATAGAATCAGCACAAAACTATTATAATATGCCAAATATTATAAAATATAGTATAAGAAAAGAAGAAATAAGAAAGATATTACATGATGATAATTTAGAATGGATTAAAGAGCAAGATGCGGAAGAATTATATAATGTCTTAATAAAAAAATATAATTCTTCAAAAGTAAGTAACTCATGGCATAAATGGACATGCTCAGTAATTGATTCCGCAAAATTTATATTAGAATATAAAAGTCTAGATGAATTTGAAAAGTTTGTAAAAATGATGGATAAAGATATAAAAACAAGAATTGCTATGCCACTTATTATATCAAGAAAGATAAAAGGAATGGGATTTGCACTTGGATGTGACTTTTTAAAGGAATTAGGATTTGAAAATTATTCAAAACCTGATGTGCATATAAAGGACATATTCGAAAAGATTGGATGGGTTCCAGATAGAAATGAAATAAAGGTATTTGAAGAAGTAAATAAAATGTCAGAGGTAGTAAATGAAAAAGCATTTTTTATAGATAAAGTTTTATGGGTAATATGTAAAAAAAGTAAATCAGAATTTATAGAATACTTAAAGAAAAATTTGGAGGAAAAATAATATGATAAAATCAATAAATGGAATACTAGGACTTGCAATTGGAGATGCAATGGGAGTACCAAATGAATTTTGTAATAGAGAGTCATTAATAAAAGAGCCTGTAACAACAATGCTTGGTTATAAAAGTCATCCAGTACCAGAAGGAACATGGTCAGATGATACATCAATGACATTAGCAACAATAGACTCAATTATTCAAAAAAGGAAAATAGATTGCAATGATATAGCACACAATTTTTTGTTATGGTACAAAAATGCAAAATATACTGCAACAAATGAAGTTTTTGACATAGGAACAACATGTTTGCAAGCAATAGTAAGATATGAAGCAGGTTTAGATGTTGCAGAAAAATGTGGTGGTATAACAGAAATGGAAAATGGAAACGGATCATTAATGAGAATATTACCAATAGCATATTATTTCTATTCAAAAAAACTTAGTGAAGCCGAAATTTTTAATATAGTAAAAAATGTTTCATCAATTACACATGCAAACGAAATTAGTGTTCTTGGTTGCTATATATACGTAATGTATGCAATAGAGTTACTAGAGGGAAAAAGTAAGGATGAGGCATATAAGTATATACAAGAAAAAGATTATAGTGTATTTTTTAGTGAAAATGCCATTTTGAGATATAGTATGATAATAAAGGAAAAAATTTATGAATATGATTTACAAAAAATAAGTTCTAGTGGATATGTAGTAGCAACGCTTGAAGCAACTTTATGGGTAATACATAAAACAAACTCATATAACGAATCAATTATAGGAGCGATAAATTTAGGTGATGATACCGATACTGTTGGAGCTTGCGTTGGAGGCTTAGCTGGTATTATTTATGGCGAAGAATCAATAAATCAAGAATGGAAAGAAAATTTGAAAAAAGAGAATTACATTGAAGAATTATGCAATAATTTTGATCGATTTTTGAATTAAGTAACAGATATAAATTATCTGTTATTTTTTTGTATAAAAATCAAGGTAAGGTACAAACTAAAAAAGGAGGTAAATTATTATGAAAGAAATAGATGAAAATACAAGTAAATATGGTGAATTTATAACTTCTTATTTTGCATGGTTACCACTCACAAAACAAAAAGATAGGGCAGAGGAATTAGAAAAAATATCAAAAAACAGCAAAAAAATGAGAAATAACAAGAAAAAGTAATGAAATCAAAGAATTATATGAATTAAAGTGTACATAATAACAATAAATCAATATTGAAAAAATCTAAAAAGGTACTATAATGTCAATAAAGGTCAAAGAAAGTCAAAAACAAAAAGGAGGAAAAAGATGAGAGTTTCGGACGTAATAGAAGAATTCATAAAAGAACTTTTTAATGAAGATGAAGAAATAGAAATACAAAGAAATGAACTAGCACAAAAATTTAATTGTGTGCCGTCACAAATAAATTATGTTATATCAACAAGGTTTAAGCCATCACAAGGATATTATGTAGAAAGTAGACGTGGTGGCGGAGGTCATATAACAATAAAAAAAATAACAAATACAAGATCTGATTATATAATGCATATAATAGGAAATATAGGTGAAACATTGACAAACAAAGAAGCAGAAATTTTAATAAGTGATTTTTTAACATATAATCTGATAAATGAAAAAGAAGCTAAAATGCTAAGAGTAGCAACAAGTGACAATGTTTTGGAAATACCTAAAATATACAAAGACAAATTGCGAGCAAATATATTAAAAAATATGATATTAAATATTGATTAATTTATTAAAAAGGAAAGTAACTAAACGGTGGTTACTAAAAATGGAGAATTGCCCAAAGGAGGACTGTTTGCAAACAGGAAAAATTCCCCTAAAAACTCCGTCCCCAAATGGGAAAAAGAAAGGATGATTATTATGAAATGTGAAAATTGTGGAAAAAATGAAGCAAACGTAAAATATACTCAAATAGTAAATGGAGAAAAAAAGCAAATGTTTTTATGTGAAGAGTGTAGTAAAAAATTAGGAATAAGTGATATGCATTTTAATATGCCAATAAGTTTTAATAATTTCCTAGAAGATTTTTTTGATGATATGAATGAAATGAGTTTCTTACCATCAATAGGAGAAAATTTAAATCAATTACAATGTAAAAATTGTGGTTTAACATGGGATGAATTCTTGCATACAGGAAAATTAGGATGTAGTAATTGTTATGATGAATTTGAATCCAGAATAGATCCTATTTTAAGAAGTTTACAAGGGGCAACATCTCATGTAGGAAGATTAGGAGAAGTAAAAGAAGGAAATGAAGTAAAACAAAACTTAGATGATAAAGAAGCAAAAGAAGAAGAAAATATAAGTAAAATAGAAAAATTGAAAGAAGAGTTAAAACAAGCAATACAAGAAGAAAGATATGAAGATGCAGCAAAATTACGTGATCAAATAAAAGAAGAGGAAAAATAATTTAATATGTTGGAGACGGTACGGAAAAATTTCCCTAAAAACTCCGTCCCCAAATGGGAATTCACCTAAAAACTCCGTCCCCAAATGGGAAATGGGGAAGAAAGGAACAAAAAATGATTAAAGTAGCGTATGTAAGAAATTTAAGAAATTATAGATTTGGAACAAAAAGTTTAGGAGATATTGTTAAGATTGAAAATGAAGTTAAGTCTAAATTGCCAAGCATAGGATATAATTTAAAATTTATTAAATTGAAAGATTTAAATGAAATAGATAAAGGATATTTTTTAGAAAAAAGATTAATTGATAAAGAAGATTTGCAAAATGAAAATATTTCTATGTTGCTTAATGATGATGAAAGTATTTGTGTTAAGTTAAATGGAGAAGAACATATTGAGATACAAGTTTTAAATAAGGATTTAGATGTTGAGAGTCCTTTTAGGCTAGCAAAAGAGATTGATGAAAAGTTTAATAATTTATTTGATATTGCAAAAAGTAAAAAGTATGGATTTTTAACAACTTCTCCATTATATGTAGGGACTGGTTTAAAAGTTGTTGAAACAATACATTTACCAGGACTTGCAAAAACTGGAAATATAAGAAGTATTTCTAAAATTATAAATGATTTTGGGTTAAGTTTTGAGCCAGTATATGTAAAAGGTCAAGAAGTGTTAGGAGATATGTATAAGATTGAAAATAAGCAGACTTTGGGATTATCAGAAGATACAATTATAAAAAACTTTAGAGCAATTGTGGATAAGGTAATTAAGCAAGAGAGGATCGCAAAATCTATACTAGGTAAGAATAAACTTGAATTTGAAGATATGGTTTATAGAAGCTTTGGGATATTAACAAATACAAGAAAATTAGGATTTAGTGAAGCTTTAAATCTTATGTCAGATGTAAAAATGGGAGTTGATATGGGAGTAATAAAAGAATTTTCAGATGAAGATATAAATAAAATTTACTCTTATATGGATGATTATAGTTTACAAAAATATTTTAATAAAAATTTTGATGAATATGATAGAAAAATAAAAAGAGCAGAAATGATAAAAAATATATTAGAGAAGGGAAGTGTATAATATGATATATAAATTTACATCAAGAGCAAAAAAAGCAATAGAATTAGCTCAAGATGAAGCTGTAAATTTAGGACATAACTATATAGGAACAGAACATATTTTATATGGTTTAGTAAGGGAAGGTGCTGGAGTTGCAAGTAAAGTCCTACAAAATCAAGGTGTGACTCCAAATGATGTAGAAAACAAAATTGTGGATATGATAGGTAAAGAAGTAATAACTTCTCAAGAAACATTAGGTTTTACTCCAAGATCAAAAAGAGTTATTGAAAATAGTTTTATAGAAGCAAGAAAATTAGGTTATGACTATATAGGAACAGAACATCTTCTTATAGGAATATTAAGAGAAGGAGATAGTATTGCAGTAAGAATTTTACTAGATTTAAATGTAGATTTACCAAGATTATATAACGAAATAGTAACAGTAATAAATGAAGCAGAAGATGTATCAAAAGGAGGAGCTACAAATAGTAAACAAACAGGAAGCTATAATTCAACACCAACATTAAATCAATTTGGAGAAGATTTAACTAAAAAGGCAAAAGAAGGAAAGTTAGATCCAGTAGTAGGAAGAAGTAAAGAAATAGAAAGAGTTATACAAATATTATCTAGAAGAACTAAAAACAATCCATGTTTAATTGGTGAACCAGGTGTTGGTAAAACAGCAATTGTCGAAGGATTAGCTCAAAAAATAAATTTGGGAGATGTTCCAGAAGTACTTAAAAATAAAAGAGTTGTAAGCCTTGATATATCTGGAATGGTAGCAGGTGCTAAATATAGAGGAGATTTTGAAGAGAGAATAAAAAAGGCTCTTGGAGAGGTTAAAAAAGCAGGAGATGTAATATTATTTATTGATGAGATTCATACAATAGTTGGTGCAGGTTCTGCAGAAGGAGCAATTGATGCAGCAAATATTTTAAAACCTATGCTTGCAAGAGGAGAAATACAATTAGTTGGTGCAACAACAATTGGAGAATATAGAAAATATATAGAAAAAGATTCTGCATTAGAGCGTAGATTTAGTCCTGTTACAGTAAATGAGCCAACTGAAAAAGATACAATAACAATTTTAAAAGGAATAAGAGATAAATATGAGGCACATCATAATGTAAAAATAACAGATGAGGCAATTGAAGCAGCTGTAATTTTATCTGAAAGATATATAAACGATAGGTTTTTGCCAGATAAGGCAATAGATTTAATAGATGAAGCATCATCAAAGGCAAGATTACAAACATATAATGAACCAGAAGAATTAAAAAATATGCAAGAAGAAATAGATAGAATTACAAAAGATAAAGAAGAAGCGGTAAGAAGCCAAAAATTTGAAAAGGCTGCAACTTTAAGAGATGAAGAAAAAGCCTTAAAAGAAAAATATGAAGAAAAAGAAAAATCTTGGAAAAATCAAAATACAAAAAAAGTTGTAAAAATAACAGAAGAAAATATTGCAGATGTAATTTCACTTTGGACAGGAATTCCAGCAAAGAAAATATCTGAAGATGAAAATCAAAGACTTCGTAATCTAGAAAAAAGTTTACATGAAAGAGTAATAGGTCAAAATGAAGCAGTAGAAGCGGTAAGTAAAGCAATAAGAAGAGGAAGAGTAGGTTTAAAAGATCCAAATAGACCAATAGGATCATTCCTATTTTTAGGACCAACAGGAGTCGGAAAAACAGAGCTATCAAAAGCATTAGCAGAAAGCTTATTTGGAGATGAATCTGCAATGATAAGAATTGATATGTCAGAATATATGGAAGCACATTCGGTATCAAAACTTATAGGATCTCCTCCAGGATATGTAGGATTTGAAGAAGGTGGACAATTAACAGAAAAAATCAGAAGAAAACCTTATGCTGTAATTCTATTTGATGAAATAGAAAAAGCACATCCAGATGTAATGAACATGTTACTTCAAATACTAGATGATGGAAGACTTACAGATTCAAATGGTAGAACAGTAAACTTTAAAAATACAGTAATAATAATGACATCAAATATAGGAGCAAGAATAATTACAGACAAAAAGACATTAGGATTTTCAAACGAAGGAAATAAAGACAAAAATGAACAAATGGAATATGAAAATACTAAAAAAGAAGTAATGGCAGAATTAAAAAGAGAATTTAGACCAGAGTTTATAAACCGTATAGATGAAATAATTGTATTCCATAAACTAAATGATGAAGAAATTTCAAAAATAATAGAATTAATGTTAAATGAAGTTTCAAAAAGAATGAAAGAACAAAAATATGAAATTGAATTTGATGAAAAAGTAAAAGATTTAATTGCCAAAAAAGGAATAGATAAATCATTTGGTGCAAGACCATTAAAAAGAACTATTCAAAACTTAGTAGAAGACAAAATTGCAGAGGCAATTCTTGATGGAAAAATAAAAAGAGGTAAACTTGTAAAAGTTACAGCAGATGATGAAAAGGTAGAAATTATATAAAATAAAAGCCGTTTTCCAAACTAAATGGAAGCGGCTTTTAGTGTTTTATAAAGCTTAGATATTTTCATAACAAAAATAATTAAACTGGCTCAACATGCACAATTGTTTTATAGACATTATCAAGAGCACAAACGCTTTTTTCAATAGTATCTGCCAAAGAGTGGCTTTCAAATGTTGACATATTTCCATCTACATTAATAACAAGTACAATTATATATTTATAACCAACAGGTGTAGAAGAAATGCTTTGAACACTTTTTATATCTTTATAAGAATTTACAATATCTAAAATAAGATCTTTAGTTTTGTCATCAACGGAAATATCCATAAGTACATTATAACTTTCTATAAAAAACGTAAAACCTGTATATCCAATCCAAATTGAAATACCAATACCAGTTAAACTATCAAACCAATAAATACCTTTTAAGCTTAAAAGAACTGAAATTAAAGTAAAAGTTGTAACAATACAATCATTTCTATGATCATTCATATTAGCTTTTAAAAGAATATTATCATATTTTTTAGTAGCAGATCTGGTATATAAATAAAGAAAAGCCTTAACACCAATAGTAATAAAACAAGTTATAACAAGAAGCCATGAAAAAGTTAATTTACTTCCAAAAATAAGTGTTAAAACAGAATCGTAAAGTAGCTTAAAGCTAACTATAATCATAGAAAGACCAATAAACATAGAAAAAATGTATTCAGCCTTTCCATGACCAAAATTATGATCCTCATCTTTTGGAGCACTTGAAATCTTGTTTCCAATAAAAGTCATAAGAGAAGCAAATATGTCACCTGCACTATTTATACTATCTGCAATCATGGCTTGACTTTTAGTAGTAAAGCCAATAAAGCCTTTTATTAATAGCAAAAATATATTACCAAAAATACCTAAAATCCCAACTTTTTTAGTTTGAGAAAAACGATTATCATCCATTTTATATCACCCTTTTTTATTAAATTTATGAAAATATAAACTCTAGTATATCATATTTGAGTGAAAATGTTAATAAAAATATAAAAATTACAAAAATATTACCTAAATATTACATAAATGTTACAAAAAAGTTGCAATTTTGTAACAAAGGTGGTATAATATATATGTACAAAGGATTTATAAGAGGTGATTAAGATGAAAGGTATTGGAATTTTAATATATATTTTAATATTTATAATAGTAGCATTAATAGGATATGCAGTAGTGCAAATAAAAGCTTTTGGAATGAATGTAAAAGACTTTTGGAGCTTTATAGAAGCGAACCAAACTTTAGATAGATTATATGCTTTTTCAAAAAAATATGAAAAATTAAGTGTACAAGAACAACTAATATACTTAAAAGAAGCAGAAGAAATATTTAATGCATTTGATAAAGTGCCTAACGCATTATGGGAAGACGAATACGAAAAATACAATGCAGTATTAGAAAAATACAAAGACATCAAAATGCTAAGATGGGCAAACAATTAATTTAGCTTAACATAATAATTCCCAAATATATAGATGATAGCCAGGTTTTGAACTTGGCTATTTTTGTATGTATAAAATAAATAAAAAAATTATAGTGTAACTTTATAGAAAATGAGGAATTTATTTTATAAAAAGATTGACAGATAAAAACACTTGTTCTATAATAAGAAAAAAACAAAGAACGGAGAGATAAATTGAAAAAAATAGGATTTACAATTGGAAAATATGCTCCATATCACATAGGACATAAATACTTAATAGAAACAGCTTTAAAAGATATGGACGAATTATATGTTGTAGTTTACGACACACCAAATTTAAAAATAGATATAGAAGACAAAATAAAATGGATAAAAAAAGACTTTCCAGATGTGAAAATATTAAAAGCATTTAACAGTCCAAAGCAATATGGACTAGATGACGAAAGTGTAGAGATCCAAATGAAGTATTTAAATAGCATAATAAAAGGAATAAATGTAACACATTTTTACAGTAGCGAAGAATATGGTAAATATGTAGCTAAATATCTTGGAATAGAAAATGTTGTTGTAGATAAAGAAAGAAAAATATTTGATGTAAGTGCAAGCAACATAAGAAAAGATATAGAAAAATATAAAATGTTTTTAAATGAAGATGTTTATATGGATATGAAAGAAAATAGGATAAAATAATAAATAAGCTTGGTACAGGCAAGATGATAAACTTTTAGGAAACAAGGAGTTTTTAGTACAGGATCCTGATGGATATTTGCTTAGATTTTCAGAAGATTTGGGAGAAAAGGAGATACAATAAAAACTTTAATGTGCAAATTTTGCACATTAAAGTTGCACATAAGAAAAAGGGCGCAATATGCGGCCTTTTTCTTATTTTTATTAACAATAAAATTTGACTTCATTTATACCATAGAAAGCTTTCCATTCGGATACAATATAGAAAAAATTGTATCTTATTGATTTTAAAATTTTATTTAAGTCATTTTCGGGAATTTTACTATTATTATTAGATAATATACAATCTCCGCTTTTGGTTAACCAAACTTTGGTTGCATTTGGTCCGAGGTTTTCCTTTGCAAACATGAACATGAATTGGTTCCCCATTTTCATTTGCCCAGAAAAAAATAGTATATCCTAGATATTTAAATAAATTAGGCACTTTGTATTCCTCCTTTTTGAGCAATTTCAAAAAAATAACTTGCTCCCCTTTCTACAACACTTTTAAACATTTCTATTTCTTTTTCATTATAATTTCCATCTTGTTTAACTATATTGTATGAAGGTAATTCAAATATTATAGTATCAAATCCATTTTCTGTGGGTCTTTCGAAGCAAACGATAAGATATTCTTCTCCATTTTCTTTCTTTCTTAGATCTGAAGAAACAACAATTGTACCATCTGGATATGTTACAAATTCATGCATCATGATAATCAACTCCTTTTATATATTTAGTATAACATATATTTAATAAAAATGCTATTTTTATTCTAATTTTTTACTATGCTATTTTTTCACACCTCAATCCTAGGATTATACTCTTCAAGCCACATATCAACTTGGCAAAGGTATGCCATAAGTTGAGGACCAGTCATAAGTTGCCCAAACCAAGGACGAGAAAAAGCAGAGCCGTCGGTGTTAATAATATCTAAAATAAAATCACGGTTAAGCAAATAATTAATAGGGCGAGAAGAATCTTTCATGATATCAATAAGCATTGTTTTTACAGTCTTTAAGTAAGTTGGGTTGAAAGTTTTTGGGTAAGGAGATTTTTTTCTAGTTATAATTTCTTCTGGAAGGGAGTCTTTCATAATATGGCGAAGAAGTCCTTTTTCTCTGCCTTTGTAAGCTTTCATTTCCCAAGGTACATTGTACATGTATTCTGCTAAACGGTAATCGCAAAAAGGTACACGGACTTCGAATCCATTTGCCATGCTCATTCTGTCAGCACGCTCTAAAAGTGTTTGCATAAACCATGTTATTGTAAGGTATGATATTTTTCTTTTTTGAGCTGTGTCAAAAGAATCGGTGTCAAGAATTTCTACATTTGATAGACTTTGGTTGTAACGAAGATTTATATAGTCTTTTAAATCAATAGTTTTGGAAATTGACGGATTTAAAAGATGAGCTCTTTCGTTTGTTGCAATTGACCATGGAAAGGTTTCAGAATTTAAGCTATCTTCACGGAAAAACCATGGGTAACCTCCAAATATTTCATCTGCACATTCTCCCATTAGTGTGACTGTTTTTTCTTTTTTTACTTCTTTACAAAATAGGTAAAGTGATGAATCTACATCTGCCATACCTGGCATATCTCGTGCTATCATGGCTTCTTTTAAGTTTGAGGCAAGTTCTGGGGTGTCTAGCATTACAGTATGATGTTTTGAGTAAGTTGTTTTATTCATTAGGTCTATATAATAATTATCAGAATTCGGCTGAAAATCGGATTTAACGAAGTTTTTATCATTATCAACATAATCGACTGAGTAAGTGTCTAATGGGGCTAGATTTCTTTTTTTTAAGTAATCTGAGGTAAATTTAGTAATTATACTTGAATCTAATCCTCCAGATAAAAATGTACAAATTGGCATATCAGATACAAGTTGCCTTGAGATAGCATCTTCTAATAAATATTTTAAGTGTTCACAGGTTTCATCAAAATCTTCTAAGTGTTTTTTAGATTTTAATTCCCAGTATTTTTCTATATAAAGTCCAGATTTATTATAAACTGCAAAATGGGCAGGTTTTAGTTCAAAAATATTTTTATAAATAGTAAGACCTGGGGTATGACTAGGGCCTATACCAAAAAGCTCAGATATTCCTTGTGAATCAACTACCTTTTCAAAATTAGGATATTTAAAAATTGCTTTTAATTCAGAAGCAAAAATAAGGCTATCATCAAATTGGGTATAAAATAAAGGTTTTACGCCAAAGTGATCTCTTGCCATAAAAAGCTCTTGAGTTTTTGTATTCCAAATTGCAAATGCAAAGATACCATTTAAATGGTTTACCACATCTTTTCCATAAAATATGTAGCTTTTTAAAAGTACTTCTGTATCACAATGTCCATAAAAAGTAAAACCGTTTTTAGATAAGGTATCTCTTAATTCTTTTGTATTATAAATTTGACCATTGTAAACAATTACAAATTCGCCTTGTGAAAAACGTTCAATCATGGGTTGTTTTCCACCTTGAGGGTCAATTACAATAAGCCTTTTGTGGCCAAGTGCAACATTATTTTTTAAATAAATACCTTCCTCATCAGGACCACGATTACTTAAAGTTTGAAGCATAGTATTTATAACATTTCGTTTGTTTGAAAATTCTTTTTTATAATTTACAAAACCAACAATTCCACACATAAATAGACATCCTTTCTATATAATAAAATTTGTTCAATACAAGTATATGAGCCGAATACAAAAAATGTGAAAAGAAATTCTTTACAATGGTTGACAAATGAAAAAAAAAAATGTATAATCTTATGGTACGAATTTAAAGTGAAAATATGGTATTAAACATATATATCGATTAACAAGAGGAGGGAATAAAAATGGCACAACCAAAAAGAAGATGGTCAAAAGCTAGAACACATAGCAAAAGATCAACATGGAAATTAGAAACACCAAAATTTGCAAAATGTTCAAATTGTGGAGAACCAGTATTACCACACACATTATGTTCAAACTGTGGATACTATGATGGAAAACAAATCGTAGTAAAAAAAGATAATAATGAATAATTTAAATCCATCAGGGAGGAAAAATAAATGCAAATAGTAAAAGGTATAGTTATAGGAATTTATTTTATAGTTTGTTTAGCTTTAGTAATCCTTGCAATGGTACAATCTAAAGAAGATGCAGGTTTATCATCTACAATAACTGGAACATCAGCAAACAACTTCTTTGAGAAAAACAAAGGTAATACCAAAGAAGGAAAACAAAAAAAGTGGACAGTTATTTTAGGTATTATACTTGTAGTACTATGCATTGTTTTAGGAGCTATATATTCAATATAATAACGAGAGTAAAGAGTAGTTTTAAACTATTCTTTTTTTATTTTGCCTAAAAATCAAATAATATCTTTTTTTATAGTATCCACAATAATGCCACAAACAATAAATTCAACAGCTATGTAACAACTTATTTTTAATATTAATAAACCTAATTCGTAAAGGAAAAAATTGTGTGAGTAATTTAGGTAAAAAACAAGAAGTAGGACAGAAATTAAAAGCACAAAAAAGCATAATTTTAAGCCACTTTTCATGATTTTTAGATCTGTTTTATCTAAGTTATTTATTAGTTCTTTTATTTTATTCATATTAATCAAGACCTTTCTTTTGTAAGTTATATTTATGTTAACATAATTTAAAAGAAGATTCAAAGGAAATGTGTGGAAAAGAAAAAGGTCGAAATTTGTTGAAACAACTGATAATGTATGGTATAATGGAAATGTTAGAAAAAAATATGTAAGAAAGAGAAAAGAAATGTAAAAGTGTAGAATTGGTTTTATTCATGGAAGTTTTGACATGTTTAATGTAGAAGACTTAAAAAGAATACAAGAGGCAAAAGAAGAATGTGAAGAATTAATTGTTGGAGTTTATGATGATAATTTAATTTTAGAAAAAGAAGGAAAGCCAGCAGTTATACAATGTGAGGAAAGAAAAAGAATAGTAAATGCAATAAAAGGCGTTTCTGGTGTTGTAGAAATTGATGACATGGAAATATTAAAAAGAAGAGGAGAGTTGGCATCAAGAATAAAAGATGCAATGAAACAAGAACCAGAAGAAGAAACAGAAAAGAAATACAAAACAGGATTTATACAAGGAACTTTTGATATGTTCCATTTTGGACATTTAAATTTGGTAAATAGAGCTAAAAAGCAATGTGAAGAACTAATTGTAGGCGTAAATACAGATGAATTAGTAAGGATGTATAAAAATAAAACACCGATTGTACCTTTTGAACAAAGAAAGGAAATTCTTGAAGCTATAAAAGGTGTAAGCGGAGTTGTTGGAATGGAAGACAGAAATAAAATGAAAGCTGCAAGAGAAATTGGTTTTAATGCACTTATAATGGGAAATGATTGGGAAGGATCAGAATTTTATAACATAATGGAAGAAGAACTAAGAGGTGTTGGAGTAGATGTTGTTTATTTACCGTATACACAAGGTATTTCTTCAACAAAACTTAGAGCTACTCTTGGAAAAGATAAAGATGGAAAAGACATAAAGCCAGAAGATGACGGAAGATAAATGCAACCAAAAAAGGGTGCTAAAATAGTCTGGATAAATGGCATAATTTGTTATATAATGTCAAAAGAAAAATAGTGCTATTTTTCGTGATATCTTAAAACATAAAGAACCTAAAATACTTGTATTTAATTGCAAGTAAATTTTAGGTTCATTTTTGATGCTAAAAAAGATAGAGTAAAAAGATAAAAAAGTCCCAAAATCAAAGAAAAATTGGAAAACTACTCGAAAAGAAACAAAATGAGCTTGCATAATTGTACTCATAGTGATAAAATTATGAAAAAAATATAGGAGGTCAAAAATATGTCAATATTATTACCAGGAGGAGCAGGATATATAGGAAGTCATACTGCTGTCGAATTATTAAAACAAGGGAAAGATATTGTTATTGTAGACAACTTTTCAAATAGTAATGTAAAAGCATTAGAAGCAATAAAAGAGATAACAGGAAAAGATTTTAAATTTTATGAAATAGATTATATGGATAGAGAAAAACTTGAAAAAGTTTTTGAAGAAAATGATATAGAATCTGTAATAAACTTTGCAGGATTTAAAGCAGTTGGAGAATCTGTAAAAGAACCATTAAAATATTATTATGATAATGTATCTGGAGCAATTATTCTTTTACAAACAATGGCAAAATATGGAGTAAAAAAATTCGTATTTAGTTCATCAGCAACAGTATATGGAGAACAAGGAGTTCCAAAATATGTAGAAACAATGGAAAGAAAAACAGCATCAAGCCCATATGGAACTACAAAAATAATGATAGAACAAATATTAGAAGATCTTTATAAAGCAGATAACACATGGAAAATATCAATACTTAGATATTTTAACCCAGTAGGGGCACATGAATCAGGTTTACTTGGAGAAAATCCAAATGGAATACCAAACAATTTAATGCCTTATGTACAAAAAGTTGCAGTTGGAGAATTAAAGGAACTAACAATATTCGGAAATGATTATCCAACAAAAGATGGAACATGTGAAAGAGACTTTTTACATGTTGTAGACTTAGTAGTTGGACATTTAAAAGCATTAGAAAAACTAGATAAATCTGAAAATGGAGTTTATGTATATAATTTAGGTACAGGAAAACCTGTAAGTGTATTAGAATTAGTTAATGCATTTATGAAGGTAAATAACATAGATGTTCCATTTAAATTTGGACCAAGAAGAGAAGGAGATTTAGCAGGATTTTGTGCTGATCCAACTAAAGCCCAAACAGAGCTTGGATGGAAAGCTGAAAAAACAATTGAAGATATGTGCAGAGATTCTTGGAACTATATACAAAAAAATAAATAAAACATAAAAGGGATGCAAAAAATGAATGAAAAATTAAATATATTAAGAGGAGTATTGGTTATATTACTTTTGATGATGTTTGGAATTATATTTAATTTTTCAAATCAAAATGGGGAAAAGTCTGGAAGTTTAAGTAGAGAAGTTACAGAGGATGTAACTAAAAATATAAACTCAATACAGCAACTGGAAAAAAGTGAGAAAGAAAAAGTTTTAAATAAAATAGAACACTACATAAGAAAACTTGCACATTTCTCACTTTATACAGTTGTGGGAATTTTGACTATGGGGTTTATGATAACCTATGATTTGAAAAATTTAAAAAGGATTCTTATTTCTTTAGGAATCGGTATAATTTATGCAACATCTGATGAATTTCACCAGATGTTTATTCCTGCAAGGACATCATCTATTTGGGATGTTTGTATTGATTCTTGTGGAGTTTTTGTTGGAATTTTAATTACAATGGCTGTGGTAAAAATTACAAAAATGATTATAACAAGGATGAGTAGAAATATACAGGACTTCAAAAGATAAAAAGTTGACATAATTCAAATAAAAATATTGCTGTACGTATGAAAGTATGGTATAATGAATTTGTTGATTTAGAGGATAGAGATTAAGATATAATAGATACAAAATTTCAAAGGAAGAATGGAGTAAATTAATAGAGGGAAAATAAAAGAAAAGGATGTTGTAATAAAATGAAAAAAATACAAGTTACAAATATGTTAATTAAATATTCCGATATTGAAATGTTAAACAAATTTTTGTTGATAAAGGAGGTGGCGTAGAATGGCACCTGTAGATTCTGCAATATTAGAAATGAATGAAACTAAAAATATCTCAAATGATATTGATGAGGCAATAACACAAGAGAGTTCAAAGTTTTTAATAACATTAGAAGATGCCAAAAAAGCAAGATCGGTATTTTATAAGATAAGAAGAAAAACATATTTTGCTTTAAAAAGAGTGTTTGACATATTTTGGTCATTAATTGGAATGCTTGCGATGGTTCCAATTGCAACAATAACAAAAATATGTTACATATTAACAGGAGATAAAAAATCCATTTTTTATAAACAAAAAAGAGTTGGAAAAGACGGAAAGGACATCTATATTTATAAATTTAGAAGTATGGTCCATAATGCAGATGAAGTGTTAAAAGAGATGCTAAAAGATTCTAAATATAAAAAAGAATGGGATTTGAACCAGAAATTTGAACATGATCCTAGAATTACTAAAATTGGAAAAATACTTAGAAAAACGTCCCTAGATGAGTTGCCACAATTTATTAATGTAATAAAAGGGGATATGTCTATAATAGGACCTAGGCCACTTGTTGAAGGAGAACTTGATGCACATGTAGGAAATCATATGATATATGAAAGTGTTCGCCCAGGCATTTCGGGGTGGTGGGCCGTGAATGGAAGGTCAGCTACTACATACGAAAGAAGACTTGAACTAGAATATTATTATTGTAGAAATTGCAATATAATTTTGGATATGAAATGTATATTTTTAACAATTGCGGCAGTTGTGTTAAAAAGAGGTGCAAAATAAACATTTGTAATTGCAAAAACTAATAGATTAGGTTTTCTTGAAATTAAATAATTATAAATGTTAGAATATGAGTTATAGAATATACAATAGTAAAGGTATAAGTATTTGTCATTGCATTGTATAGTGCAATGACTTTTTTAAGGAGTAGTGAAATTAGTGGAAAACAAAGAACCTATAAGAGTGGCTCAAATAGTTGGAAAATGGTTAGGTGGTGGAGTTGAAGCAGTTGTAATGAATTATTACAGGCATATAGATAGAAGTAAAATCCAATTTGATTTTATATGCGATGAAGATTCGACTAATATACCATATGAAGAAATAGAAAGTCTGGGAGGAAAAGTAATATTAATTCCACCATATCAAAAAGTATTTAAATATCATAAAGCATTAAAGAAGGCTTTAAAAGAAGGAAATTATAAAATAGTACATTCACATATAAACACATTATCTGTATTTAGTTTGTTTGCAGCGAAATGTGCGGGAGTACCAGTAAGAATTGCACATAGCCATAGTACAACTAATAAAAAAGAAAAAAAGAAAAACTTGTTAAAACAAATATTAAGACCATTTAGTAAAGTATTTGCAACAGATTATATGTGTTGTTCTGAACTTGCAGGACGATGGTTATTTGGAAATAAAGAATATGATAAAGGAAATGTTTATTTACTAAATAATGCGATAGATCTTGATAAATTTAAATATGATGAAAAAATAAGAAATGAAAAAAGAAAAGAATTTAATATAAATGATGATACTTTAGTTATTGGCCATGTAGGAAGATTTGTTGAACAGAAAAATCACAGATTTTTGATTGATATTTTTAATGAAGTGCATAAAGAAAAAGAAAATTCTATATTAATGCTTGTTGGACAAGGTACTTTAATGGAAGAAATTAAAGAAAAAGTAAAAACATTAGGTCTTGAAAATAGTGTTATGTTTTTAGGGCAAAGAAGTGATGTGAAAGATTTATATCAAGCTTTTGATGTTTTTTGTCTTCCATCATTGTATGAGGGATTACCTGTTGTGGGAGTTGAGGCACAAGCTACAGGATTGTTGTGTTTGTTTTCGGATGAGATGACAAAGGAAACGAAAGTGTTGGATACAACTGAATTTTTGTCTTTAGAGCAAGGACAAAAGAAATGGGCTAATGCTATATTAAAAAACAATAAAATTTTTAAAAGAATCAATACAAAAAAAGAAATATCGAAAAATAGATTTAATATAGAAGATGAGTCTAAATTTTTAGAAGAATATTATAATAAGAGAAAATAATAGGAGAAATGCCATGAAAAAAGTTGGAATAGTATCATGTTACTTTAAAAATAATTATGGAAGTATGTTGCAAGCATATGCAACAAAAAAAATATTAGATAATAATAATATACCAAATGAGACTGTAAATATAGATGGTAATGTTGATTTTAAGAATGGGAAGAAAAAATACTATATGACTCAAATTTTTAATTTTAATTTTATAAAGTCAAAACTAGGTATGATAAAAATGAAATTTGACATAAAGTTAAATAAAAAATTAGGGAAAAATGTATCAATAAGAAATAAAAAGTACAAAGAATTTAGAAATGAATTTAATTTGTCACGTAGTAGCAATACATATAAAGATTTAAGCAAACTAGCAGAAGAAAGATATTCAGATATTTTATTAGGATCAGATCAATTATGGTTACCAGTAAATGTTGTTGCTGATTATTATACTTTGAATTGGGTACCAGACAATGTTAATAAAATATCGTATTCAACAAGTTTTGGAGTGTCATCGATACCTCAAAAATATAATGATTTATACAAAAAGTTTTTAAATAGAATTGATCATTTATCGGTTAGAGAAGACACAGGAGTTAAAATAGTAAAGGAAATTGTAAATAAAAAAGCTGAGTTAGTTTGTGATCCTACAATCCTTTTGAATAGAGATGAATGGGATGAAGTAGCAACTAAGGAAAGAATAATAAAAGAAAAATATATATTATGTTATTTTCTGGGAAAAAATATTGAACATAGAAAATTTGCAGAAAGACTAAAAGAAAAAACAGGATATAAAATTGTATCTTTAAATCATGCTGATGAATATGTTAAATATTCAGATGTATTTGCTGATATAACTCCATATGATGTAGGTCCTAGAGAATGGATTAATTTGGTAAAAAATGCTGAAATTGTATGTACGGATTCTTTCCATGGAACAGTATTTTCGCTTATTTATAATAAAGCCTTCTTTAATTTTAGAAGATATAGCTCAAAAGCAAAAGGATCTACAAATTCAAGATTAGACTCATTGCTAAAAATAGTAGATGTTAGTAGTGAAAGAATTCTAACAGGACTTGAAGATGTAGAAGAAGTGTTAAAATATAAATTGGATTTTGAAAAAGTAAATCAAAATTTAGAAAAGTATAGAAATGATTCGAAGAAGTGGTTATTAGAAGCTATCACTTGGAAAGATGAAAATATTAAGCACATTAATATTACATCTAAAGAAGACTGCTGTGGATGCACAGCTTGTATGAACAAGTGTCCAAAGAATGCAATAAAAATGGTTGAAGATAAGGAAGGATTTTTATATCCGCAAGTTGATAAAGAAAAATGTGTTGATTGTGGAATTTGTAAAAAAGTTTGTCCGATAATTAACAAACCAAAAGAGAGAATATTTGAACAAAAAGCATATATATTTCAAAATGAAAAAGAAGAGGTAAGAAGAGATTCTACTTCAGGTGGATTTTTTAGTTCTATTGGAGAAAATGTTATTAAAAACAATGGGGTATGTTTTGGTGCAGCTTTTGACGAGAATTTTGTAGTTGAACATCAAGAGGCCAATAAGCTTGAAAATTTAAAAAAATTCAGAAAGAGTAAGTATGTTCAGAGTAATTTAGGAGATGTATTTAAGAAAATTGAAAAATATTTAAAAGAAAGCAAAACAGTTTTGTTTTCTGGAACTCCATGTCAAGTTGCAGGTTTAAGTTCTTATTTAGGAAAAGAATATGAAAATTTGATTTTAGTTGATATAATGTGTCACTCAGTTCCTTCTCCATTGTTTTTTGAAAAATATAAAGAATATATTTTAAAAAAGTTAAATGCAAAAAAAATATTAAGTATTAATTTTAGAGATAAAAGTAGATACGGATATAAATATTCTATGATGACTGTTAAAACTGATAATGGAGTGTATAGTGAAGGAATAGATACAGATCCTTATTTAAGAGCTTTTTTTGGGGATTATTCTATTAGACCATCATGTTATAATTGTCAATTTAAAACAAAGAAAAGAATTAGTGATATAACAATATGGGATTGTTTTAATATAAATGAAATAGATAAATCGTTTGATGACGACAAAGGAACAACTAGAATATTAGTTCAATCAAAAAAAGGTGAAGAAGTTTTAAAAAAATTAGAAAATGTGAAAGTTAAAGAGATTAAAGTGGATTTTGCAACAGCAAAAGTTAAAGAGATGACAAAAAGCGTCAGGTATAATTTTTCTCGCATTGAATTTTTTAATGACATAGATGAGAAAAATCTTTTTGAGAAGTGGTTTCCAAAAAATATAAAAACAAAAATGAATGGAGGTATTAGAAAATTTTTATGTATTACTGGTTTGTATAGCAATATAAAGAGTAAAGCAAAAAAGATTCTAAAAAGATAAATGAATGAGTTAAAAAAAGTTTCAGTGATAATGGGAATATATAATACGAATAAAAAAGAAAAATTAGAAAAATCGTTAAAATCTATATTAAACCAAACATATAAAAATTTTGAATTGATAATTTGTGATGATGGTTCGACTAATGATTGTATTAATTGGGCAAAAGAAATATGTCAAAATGATGAAAGAGTTAAATTTATTTATAATAATGAAAACAAAGGATTGGCATATACTTTGAATCATTGCTTGGAAGTAGCTAAAGGAGAATATATAGCTAGAATGGATGATGATGATGAATCTCATTTGGATAGATTTGAAAAACAAGTAAAATTTCTAAATGAAAATCAAGAAATAGGAATTGTTGGATCTAATATGAATTTATTTGATGATAATGGAATTTGGGGTTTAAGAAAATATCCAGAATATGTAAAAAATGAAGATTTTCTTTATAGGGTCGCAATTGCACACCCGACAATTATGGCTAGACGTGAATCATATGATGCTGTAAATGGATATAGAGATATAAAACGAACATTAAGAGTGGAAGATTATGATTGTTTTATGAGAATGCAGGCAAATGGTATTAAAATGTACAATTTTCAAGAACCAATATTTAATTATAGAGAGGATTCTTATGGTGCTCAAAAAAAGAAATATAAATATAGATTTAATGAAATGTGGGTAAGAAAAAATGGATTTAAAGAATTAAAAATAAAAGGTACAAAAAAATATATATACATAATAAAACCTTTAGTTGCAGGAATAATTCCACAAAAAGTAATAAAATATTATCAAAAAAATAGGAGTAAAAACCAATGAAAAAAAATATTTTAAATTTAAACTATTTTGCAGTTGTATTAATTATAGTAAAAAGTATGTTACATTATTCTACATTAATTATTTTGCCAGATACAATTGAGAGTTTAATTGAATTGCTGGCGTATTTTATATGGGGAATTACGTTGTTAACAAGTCGATACAAAAAAAAGTATATATTAACTTTATTTGTATGCGGTGGAATTTGCTTATATAGTTGCTATATATGCAAAAGTTTTATTATTTTTTCTTCATTTATGTTTTTTTGTTTATGTATGTCTAGAAATAGTGATGAAAAAGAAATAATAAAAATTGTATATAAAACTATATTAATGGTATTAATAGTACATTTTATATTTTTTGAAATTCAATATTTGAGTGGAAATATAGTGAAATTAATGGATCATACAGGAAGAATTAGATTTACGTTGGGATTTTCAAACCCTAATATAGTTAGTTATTATACATTATGGTGCTTTTTAGGATATGTGTATTGTAACCAAGGAATATTAGAAAAAAAGAAAAAATTAATATTGCCAATATCTCTTATTTTAATAGTATATTTATTTACAAAATCGAATACATTAATTTTTATGTCTATTTCTTCAATGATTTTATTTAAAATAAAGATATCGCAAAAAATATTGAAAATAATTTGTAAATATATAATAATTACTATTTCTATTGTTTGGATTATAATGGTAAATTTATATGCCAGAGGGAATAGTTTCGCATTAAAGCTAAATGATACATTAAATTCAAGATTATATTATTCTTATGAAACAGAAAAAAGATATGGATATACAATGCTTGGCAAGAATATAAACATGGATGTAGGTTTAAATAGAGAAAAAAGCTATATGAGTACATCGTTAATTTTAGACGTGACTTATGCGAATTTATTATATAAATATGGTATAGTTTATATTTTTATACTTAATATAATTTCAAGTATTATAGCAAATAGCAAAGATGAAAAAAAAATGAAATGCTTAATAATTTGGAGTATATTTGCTTTGTCAGAAACGGTAAGTTTGAATTTTATTATATGTTTTTCTCCAATATTAGGAGCTTTTGCATTAAAAGATAGGGGGACATTAGATGTTAAAAAGGACAATTAATTATTGCTGGTTTGGAAAAAAAGAAAAACCGCCATTGGTAAAAAAGTGTATTGAAAGTTGGAAAAAATATTGTCCAGATTATGAAATAATTGAATGGAATGAAGAAAATTATGATATAACTAAAAATCAATACATGTTGGAAGCATATAAAGCAAAGAAGTGGGCATTTGTTTCCGATTTTGCAAGGCTTGACATCATTTATAATAATGGAGGAATTTATTTAGATACGGATGTAGAGTTGCTAAAGCCGTTAGAAAGTCTTATTGAACCATACGATGCTTTCTTTTGTTATGAAAAAACAAAAATAAATACAGGATTAGGATTTGGAGCAGAAAAAGAAAATATTATAGTGAAAGAGTTAAAAGATTCATATGAGAAAATACACTTTACCAGAGAAGACGGTACATATGACTTGGTTTCGTGTGTTAAAAGAAATGATCCTATATTTAAAAAATATATAATGAAGAAAAAAAATGGAAATTTAGATAATATTGCTTTTTTTCCAAAAGATTATTTTTGTCCTTTAGAGTATGAAACGAAAAAACTAAACAAAACAGAAAATACTATTGCAATTCATTGGTATGGCGAATCTTGGTTAAGTGATTCAAAAAGAATACAAAATAAATTAAAATTTGTAATTAGACGTACTATAGGGGAAGAAAACTTTAAAAAAATTAAAAATAGTATAAAAAAAGTAGAGATTATTAAATTAAAGATAAAATATAATGTGAAAAGAAAGATTTATAAAAAATTTTATGCCTCTTTTAAAACAAAACATTCAGAAATTGATATAGGAGTAGAGGAAGCGGAAAAATATATAGAAAATTTGAGAAAACATTATAATATTGAGAAAAGAGAAAATATAATATTGGCTGAAAAAAAATATGATTTGACGATAATTGTTTCAGCATATAATTCTGAAAAAACAATAAAGAAATGTATTGATTCAATAATTAATCAAAAAACATCATATAAGTATTATATAAAAGTTGTTAATGATGGTTCAGAAGATAATACAAAAAAAATATTAGATTCATATGACAATAAAATAGAAATAATTGAGCAAGAAAACAAAGGAAGATCTGAAGCTAGAAATACGGCTATAAAAGTTATAGATAGTGAATATATTATGTTTGTAGACTCGGATGACTATATTGCAGAAGATTGTGTAGAGGTGTTATTAAAAGAAGCATATAGCAATAATTATGATATAGTTGAAGGCGGATTGCTTCAAATTAATGAAAAGAAAAAAAAGAAGAATGTTATAAAAAGCAATAATAAAAGTGAGTTAAATGGATTTCCCATAAACAAGGTATACAGAAGTGAAATTTGGAAAAAAAACTTCTTTTTGCCAGGGTATGAATTTGAAGATACTATTAATAAATTTATGATATATCCATTTTGGAATAAGAAGAAAAAAATAGAGGATGTTACATATTATTATTGTGTTAATGAGTTGGGGATAACGCAAAAATCCTTATTTGATACAATTTCAGTAGATTCTTTTTTGATAACGAGATACTATATAGATAAAATAATTAATGAAAATTTAATTGATAAATCAAAGTTATTAAATATATTTATTGGGCAAGTTGTTGTGAATTATAGAAGATGCAGATATCTTGATGAAAAAATTCAAAAATATATATTTGTTCTAACATGTGAATTGATGGAAAAATATTGGGATAAATTTAATATTGATGATGAACTGTTTAGGGCTTTAAAAAGTAAAGATTATTATCAATATAAAATAAATTGTATGATAAGGTAAAAGGAGACAAGAAATGAGAAAGCAAAGATCTATTTTTAACATATTAGGAACAATGGGTTCTTATTTTGCAATGTTAATTTTTAATTTTGTGACACAACGATACATAATATATATATTAGGAATAGAGTATTCCGGAATAAATGGATTGTTTTCTAATATTTTAACAATGCTTTCTGTAGCAGAGCTTGGAATTGGAACCGCGATAGTATTTAAATTGTATAAACCTTTAAAAGAAAACGATTATAAAGAAATAAATAAATGGATGCATTTTTATAAAATATGCTATAGATATGTAGCTTTAGTAATATTAATATGTGGATTATTAATAATGCCATTTATTCCTAAAATTGTTGGAGAAATTACTATAAGGGACAATTTATATTTATTATATTTAGTTTCTTTGCTGGATGTTGTATTTTCGTATACACTTACGTATAAAAGATCTTTATTATATGCAGATCAAAAAAATTATATAGTAAATATAGTACATGTGTTTTATATTGTTTTTATGAACATTACCCAAATTATAGTTTTAAAATTATTTCATAACTATCTTATATTTTTGATTGTGAAGTTATTCTTTAGAATTGCAGAAAATATAGTAATTAATGTTTATGTTAATAAAAATTATATATATTTAAAGGAAACGAAGAAAAGAATTTCTGATGAAGAAAGGAAAGATATTTTCGAAAGAGTCAAAGCAATTGCATTTCAAAAAATAGCTTTTGTAGTAAATAAGGGAGCCGATAATATAATAATTTCATTGTTTTTAGGTATAGTTCAAGTTGGATTATATACAAATTATTTTACTATTGTAAATGCGGTTACTAGCATCATATATCAGTTTATTTCTAGCTTTATTGCAAGTGTAGGAAATTTATTGACAGATAACAATAAAACAAAGAGTTATTTAATATATAGGGAAATTACATTAGTTAATTCATATATATCAATTATGGGATCAATAATGTTTATTATGATTGGTCAAGAATTTATAAAGTTATGGATAGGCGAAGAATATTTATTGTCAATAGCAACACTAATTTTGTTTGGCGTATATATTTATGTTGATAGTATAAGAAGAGCAATTACAATATTCAAGGATGCAGGAGGAATTTGCAAGGAAGATAAAAATATGTATATTGTTATGCCAATTATAAATATTTTGGTATCAATTATATTGGTAAATATAATTGGACTACCAGGAATAATATTAGGAACAATAGTTAGTTATTTGTTTTTAATAATCTTCAGTTACCCCAAATATGTCTTTAAGCCTTTGTTTGAAAAGAATATCAAATTGTATTATATTGATTTAATAAAATATGTATTGATAGCAATAATATCTTTAATAATATCTCTGTTTATTTTAAGATGTATTTCGATTTCAAACAATATAACTAAGATTATTATAGATTTAATTGTTTCATTTGCAATAGGAACGGCGGTATTTATTTTATTTATGAAAAATACGACAGAGTACAAAGAACTATTAAATTTATTAAAAAATTTTATTAATAAATTTAATAAAAACGTAAAAAAGGAGAATTTTAAAATATAATAAAAAATATATATAAGTTCTAATAAACTTCAACAAAAAAATCACCCAAAACTATTGCCAACAAAACGACAAAATGGTATAATGAACACATAATAAAAAAAGGAGGATAAAAGATGAAAAAATTATTAACAATTTCAATTTTAGCAGTAATGTTAATATTAATGACAGTAACAGGAGTAAATGCTACAACAAACGACAACCTAGCACAAACTTTATACAATATAGGAGCAAAATATGGAATGACAAATGGAGATAAAGTAAAAATCGAAAGATACTTAGCAGACAATCCAGTTACAGAAGCAGAAGCAAATGCAATAGTAGCAAAAGCTAATGCAGCTGCAAAAATAATGGACGAAGCTGGAACAAAAGATTACAAATCATTACCAGCTGACAAAAAAGCAGAATTAAAATCATTAGCAAATGAAGCTGCAGGTATTGTTGGAGCAACATTATCATTCAAAGCTAATTCAGTTGAAATATACAAAGACGGAAAATTAATCGAAACTATTGGAAACAATGGTGGAAAGCTTGCTTATACAGGAAATAATAATATAGTTTTAGTTGTTTCTTCAATAGCAGTTATAGCCCTAGCTTCAGTAGCAGTAGCTAGAAAGAAATTAGCTAATGCATAATTTAGTGAAAGATGCAATAAAAGCAACTATTATAGAATTAATAGTTGCTTTATTTATTACTGTTATTTTATTAGGAGCAGGGTATTTTCTATTAGGGGCTAAAGTAGAAGATACAATGTCATTAGTAAGCAAAGTGTCAATAGGTGTAAGTGATGGAAATGAAGTTGTTAATACAGTAATAGATGAAAATAAACAATTAAAAAATTATCCTGAATACGGAACAAAATATGCTACAATAAAAATACCAAAAATAGATGTAGATTTACCAGTATATTATGGAGATACTTTAGATATTCTAAAAAAAGGAGTAGGGCACTCAAGTGGTAGTTATTTTCCAGGAGAAGGTGGATCAATAATATATATGGGACATAACTCAAAGAAAATGTTTAGAAGATTTTCAGAGTTACAAAAAGGAAATGAAATAGAAGTTTCTACAACATATGGAGATTTCAAATACAAAATATATGATATGCAGTTAATAAAAGAAACAGATGTTGATAAGCTTCCAATTCAAAAAGAAAAAGAGATTTTGATGGTATATACATGTTATCCATTTAACAACATAGGTTATGCAACACAAAGATATGTGGTATATGCAGAATTAGAAAGTTAGGAGGAAGCAAAATATGAAAAGAATATTACAATACATAGTTGCAACAATATTGGCACTAGCAATACTTGCATTAATTACAATAAATATATTAACTTCTTCTATACTAAGCAAAGAATATGTTTTAGGAAAATTACAAGAACAAAACTATTATGAAAAAACATATAATGAAGTAGAATCTAATTTTGAAAACTACATAAACCAATCAGGGCTTGATGAAGAAGTTTTAAAAGATATAGTAACAAAGGAAAAAATACAAAAAGATACCAAAATAATAATAAACAATATATATAATGGTATGGATGAAAAAATAGATACAGAAGAAATAAAAGATAATTTAAACAAAAACATAAATAATTCTTTAAATAGAAAAACTACAGCTACTGAACAAAAGGCAATAGATACTTTTGTTGAAACAATATGCAGTGAGTATGAAACAACTATTTCACATACCAATTATGAAAAGAAAATAAATTCAGCATTAAATCAAATAAATAAATACATAGATTTAGCAAATAAGGCATTATTAGTAGTTATAGGTGTTTCAGTCTTATTATTAATTTTGTTAACAATAAGAAGAATATATAGAATTTTAGCAAGAATTGGAACAGCTTTTGTAATTGATGGAATACTTTTAATTTTAGCTAAAATTTATATTAGCTCAAAAATAAATATAAGTACAATAATTCTATTAAACAGCGGAATATCTGATGTATTACAAAGTATATTAAATGAAATATTAGGAAAAATATTATATGCGGGAAGTATATTGCTTAGCTTAGGAATAATTTTAACAATAATTTATGGAATAATAAAAGGGGTTAGAAAAGCTAAAAGAGAAAAAGAACAATATACACCAGAAGATTAGCAAGGAGAAATTTAAATGGAAGAGTTAGATTTAAAAGAATTATTTAGCTTGTTTTTAAGCAAAATTTTTCAAATAATATTAATAGTAATAATAACAACTGGAATAGGAGTAATTTATACATTTGGTTTCACAACTCCAAAATACAGTTCATCAACAACACTTGTTCTTACAGGATCTGAACAATCTAAAGAAAATGATGGAACAAATTCAATTACAACAACAGATGTAACATTAAACTCAAAATTAGTATCTACATATAGTGAACTTGTAAAAAGTAGCAAAGTTTTAAGACAAGTTATTTCAAACTTAAATATAGATGTTAATGAAGATGAATTAAGAAAAAATGTAACAGTAAAATCTGTAGAAGATACAGAAGTTATAAAAATAACTGTAACAAACGAAAATGCAGCATATTCTGCAAAAATTGCAAATGAAACAGCAAAAATATTCTCAAACATGGTTTCAGAAATATATAACATTAACAACATCTATATTGTTGATGATGCAGAAGTTTCTGATGTACCATCAAATATACATCATGGTAAGGATATAGTAATATTTGCATTTTTAGGACTTGTAATATCTATAATGTATGTATTAATTGCAAATATATTAGATACAACTATAAAAACACCAGAAGATGTAGAAAAAGGTGTTGGTTTACCAGTATTAGTAACAGTTCCTTATATAGAAAACTTTGGAAATGACAAAGGAGGAAAAAGAAAATGAAAAAAGAAGTAATTGCATATAAAAATCCAAAATCACCAATTTCTGAAGTTTTTAGAACTTTAAGAACAAATATACAATTTATGGATGTAAATAAAAAAATGAAAGCTTTACTTGTAACTTCAACTTTTCCAAGTGAGGGAAAAAGTTGGGTTGCATCAAACTTAGCTGTTACATTTGCACAGGCTGGTAAAAAAGTTGTATTAATAGATGCAGATATGAGAAAAGGTAGACAATACGCTATTTTTGGGGTATCACCAAAACCTGGTCTATCTAACTTTTTATCACAAGTTCAAATTGATGAAAGTGGAAGATTATCTGAAGATGTAGGAAACTATATTCAACCAACAGAGGTTGAAAATCTATATGTAATAACAGCAGGAAACGTACCACCAAACCCTTCAGAGTTACTAGTATCAGCCCAAATGATAGGACTTTTAGATTATTTAAAAAGTGTATGTGATTTGATAATTATAGATGGTACACCAAGTGAATTGGTAACAGATTCTGTTATTTTATCAAGAATTGTTGACTCAACATTAATAGTTACAGCTCACAAAATAACTAAAAAAGATGCATTAGAAAGAGTTGTAAAAAATATTAAAAATGTTGGTGGGAAAATTGCAGGTGTTGTAATAAATAAAGTTCCAGTATCAGCTAAGAAATATGGAGAAAAATATTATTATTATGGTGAAGATAAAATATTATCTGGAAAATCTAAAAAAGCAAATGTTGCAAAGAAAAATATAAGAAATGAAAGCTTTTCTTTCAAAAATAATACAAACTACAATGAAGAAAATGATGATACTGATTTTAGTAAAAACGATTTTCTAAGAGAAGAATCTGACCCAATATTTACACCAAAAGCTCCTGAAATACAAAATGATAACAATAATGAACAGATTCCATTAGATAAAACAAACGATATATTAAAACAAATAAATGAATATTTAGATAACGAAAAGAAAGATTTATAAAAACCGAAGGAGAAAGGCAATGATAGATTTTCATTCACACATACTTCCAAATGTAGATGATGGATCTAAAAGTGTTGAAGAAACATTTGAACTATTGAAAGAGGCAAAAGAAGTTGGCTTTGATAGTGTAATTTCAACATCACATTATATTGAAAAATATTACGAAGTAAATGTAGCAGAAAGAAAAGTATGGATAAATGCTTTATCAGAAAATTTATATAAAAAAAATATAGATTTAAAACTTTATCTTGGAAACGAAGTTTATATAACAGAAAATATTATAAAGCTTTTAGAAACAGGAAAAGCAACAAGTATAAACAATTCAAACTATGTGCTTTTCGAGTTTCCTATGAACACGAAACCTTTGAATATGTATGATATTATATATGATATGTTAGAATATAAACTTATTCCAGTATTAGCCCATCCAGAAAGATATTCTTTTGTTCAAAAAGAACCTGAATTAATATATGATCTGATACAAAAAGGCGTACTTATGCAGTCAAATTATGGTAGTATTTTAGGTAGATATGGAGAAAAAGCGGAACTTATTGTTAGAAAACTTTTAGAAAATAATATGGTTCATTTTTTAGGTAGTGATGTTCATAAAAAAAATACTATTTATCCAAGAATCCCTGAAGCTTTGTCTAAGATTGAAGAGATTGTCGGTAAGGATAAGCTTTATGAGATTACATCTTATAATCCTTCTCTTGTTTTGGAGAATAAGGTTATTGATGTTGATGAACCTTCTATGTTTAAGCTATCTTTGAAAGAGAAAATGATTGTTAATTTGAAGAAGTAGTAAAAGACCTCGTAAGTTATACGGGGTTTTTGTTGTAATGATGCAAGTACAAGATTTTGAGAAAATAAAAATCGATAGTCTTTCGACTATCGGACAATAAAAATTACGTTCTTTTAAGAACGAACCTCCTTTCGTATTATGAATTATATCAAATAAACAAAAAAGTCAATTTATAAATTTAAATGTGAACAAAAGTATTGAAAATGTGTATAAAATGTGATACAATACATATAATATGGTATGGGAGGTGTTGTATTATGGCTAAAACAGATACATTGCACATTAGAATAGAACCAAGTGTAAAAGAAAAAGCAGAAGAAACTTTAAGTGAATTAGGATTGTCGATATCAGATGCTATTAATGTTTTTTTAAGACAAGTGATTATAAATGATGGTATACCATTTGAAATAAGGAAAGCGAATTATAATAGAATAACATTAAAAGCTATGGATGATGCGAAAAAACAAAAAAATGTAAGTGAAACATTTGATAATGTAGATGAAATGTTTGAGGAGTTGGATAAATAGAGTGTATCATATTAATTATACAAACCAGTTTAAAAAGGACTATAAAATAATAAAAAAAGAGGGTATGACATTAATAAGCTAAAAGAAGTTATTAATATGTTAATAAAAGGAGAAAAGTTACCAGAAAGATATAGAGAACATATATTACAAGGAAAATATAAACGGATTTAAAGAATGTCATATTCAACCAGATTGGTTATTAATTTATTATTATGAAAATGATAAAGTAACGATTACGGCTTCACGAACAGGTAGTCATTCAGATTTATTTTTATAAATAATAAAAAATATTGACTTTAGTGTAAAAGCTAGAGTCTTTTTTTTATAAATGCTTGAATATTGTAGTATAAATGTGATAGAATTAGCAAAGAAAAAAGCAAAAATAGCAAGTATAACGGAGGGAGGTTTGATGGATGAAAAAAGAAAAAAACTTTTTATTATATGGAGAAGGATCAACATCAAATAAGGGATGTGAAGCAATTCTAAAAACAACAATAGAAAAAATAAAAAATAGTTGTAAAGGAAAAATAATACTTGCTACAAACGGTGTACAAAATGATAAAATGGCATTTGGAGATGATGTAACAACATATGTCGTACCAAACCAAGAAATATTAATAAAATACTTAAATGAAAAAGCAGAAAAAAAGAAAAGCAAAATAAAAAGGAGACCGAAATGTCAAAAAATATTTTAATATGTACAGAAACTTTAGGAATTGGTGGAGTTGAAAGTGTTGTTTTTAGCCAAGCTTTAGCATTAAAGAAAAAAGGTTTCAATGTATATGTATTAGCAGGAAATGGTGAAAATAAGTCAAAGATAGAAAAAGAGAAGATAGAAATAATTGATTGCGAGTATAAAGTTACAAATACATTTGACACTGAAGAAGTAGAAAAAGTAGTTTCTATAATAAAAGAAAAAAAAATAGATGAAATACAAGTACATAAAATAATATGTATTCCCCTAATGCTAATGGTATGTGAAAAAGTAGATATACCATATGTATATTATGCTCATGATGAACTTTCTGAGACATATGATTGGTTTGTAAATAACTTTAATATATATAGTTTATCAATAAAAGTATTTTTAGAAAATGCGTATAAAATAGTTTGTATATCTGAAAGTGCTAAAAATCATATAGAACAAAAATTTAATATAGTAGATTCTAGAAAATATATTATAAAGAGAAATTGTGTGAATTTCGATATATATACAACTGAGAAAGAATTAGATGTTGAAAAAGTAAGAAAATTTTTAATAGTAAGTAGAATAGCACATGAAAAATTAATATCTGTAAAAAATGCTATAGATGTGTTTATAAAGTATACAGATGAGACAGGTTTAGATACAAAACTTACAATAATTGGAGATGGAGATAAAAAAGATGAAATAATAAATATTGTTAATGACTTTAAATCCAGATACAATATAGAATATAAAGGTGCAGTAGATAATGTTACAGAGAAAATAAATGAAAATGAAGTTATAATAGGACTTAATAGATGCATATTAGAGGCAATGGCAATAAAAAGAATTGTTGTTTTAAGTGGTTATAAAAATTTAAAAGGGATAATATCCGAAGAAAATATCGAATTAGCATTAGAAGATAATTTATCTGGAAACAATTTAAAGAGCCTAACAGTTGAAGAACAGGTAAAACAATTAATGAATTTGTCTAAAAATGAAATAGAGAAAATAACAAAAAGTAATTTTGAAAAATTAAAGAAAGAAAATGATATTAATAATAACATTTTTACTATTCCAAATAATGAAGAAAAAACAAAAAGAGATTATAGCATGATTTATAGTGAGATAAATAAATTATCAAAAAAAATTATAAATCTAGAAGAGCAAAAAGAGAAGATATGGGAAGAGAGAGTTTTTTTTAGTAATCAAAATGAAAGTAAAGAAAAAAGAATATTAAATTTAGAAGATGAAATAAAAAGATTGAGTGATAAAAACGAAAAAATCACCAACGAATTAAATAGCATAAAAGAAAGAAGAATTTACAAAATAGTCAATAAAATTAGTCAAATAAGAAAAAAATAGTTTTTGACATTGTGACAAAATCTGATATAATACAAAAAAGAAGAAAGGATGAAAAAAATGCAAGAGAACTCAGGAGATTATAAAATAATAGTTGATAATGTGTATAAAACTTTTAATGTTTACTTGGATAAGGCAAATACAATAAAAGAAAAATTGCTTTTCTTTAAAAGTAGAAATCGAAAAGAAAAAAGAGAGGTTTTAAAAGGAATAAATCTTAAGATAAAAAAAGGAGAGGTTGTTGCATTAATTGGAACTAACGGAAGTGGAAAATCAACACTTTTGAAGCTTATGACAAAAATTATATATCCGAATAAAGGAAAAATATATACAGAAGGAAAGTTAACATCTTTACTAGAATTAGGTGCAGGGTTTCATCCAGATTTTTCTGGTAGGGAAAACATATATTTTAATGCTTCAATTTTTGGATTAACCAAGAAAGAAATCGATGAAAGAATTGAAGATATAATTGAATTTTCAGAACTTAGACCATTTATAGACAATCCTGTAAGAACTTATTCTTCTGGAATGTATATGAGACTTGCATTTTCAGTTGCAATAAACGTTGATGCAGATATACTTTTAATAGATGAAATTTTATCAGTTGGAGATGAACATTTCCAAAATAAATGTTTCAATAAAATGAGAGAATTGAAAGAAAAAGGGAAAACAATGGTATTTGTAACTCATAGTATGCAATCAGTAAGAAATTTATGTGATAGAGCAGTATGGTTATGCAATGGAGAAATAAAAATGGATGGAGAAACAAATACAGTTGTAGATGAATATATAAAACAAAACTCGTAAGCAGAAAGGATAAGAAATGTTAAAAATAGATTATAGATTAAATCCAGGGAGAGAATTAAATAGAGAAAATTTTGAAATAGATTTAAAGCAAAAACCATTAATATCTATAGTTACACCTTATTATAATTCTCAAAAATATATAGAAGAAACAGCAAATTCGATTTTTAATCAGACATTTCCATATTGGGAATGGATAATTGTTGATGACGAATCTACAGACGAAGAAGCGGTAACTAAATTAGAAACTATAAAAAAAATGGATAGCCGAATAAAGGTATTTAGAAAAAATAATGAAGGACCAGCTGCAGCTAGAGATTATGCGTTAAAAAGAACAAATCCATCTACAAAGTATATAATGTTTTTGGATTCTGATGATCAAATAGATAAAACATATTTTGAATGTTGCTATTGGACATTAGAAACACATCCAGAAGCTTCATGGGCATGTACAGATGTAATAAATTTTGATGGACAAGAATTTTTATGGAGAAAATGGTACAATCCAGAATGGGAAAAAGATGAGAATATATTAATGATGTGTTCATTTGTTAGAAAAAGTGCAATTGAGGAAGTCGGGGGATTTGGCTTAAAAGAAAAGAAAATTTATGAAGACTGGTATTTATGGCTTAAACTAATAAAAGCAGGAAAATTTCCTGTAAGAATAAGTTCACTGCTTACTTGGTATAGAATAAAACCTTTAGAAGAAAGTGAACTTAGAAAATCAAAATCTGAAAATGATAAGAGAGCATTAAAAATAGTAGAAAGCGTAAAAAGAGATATTGTATATACAAAACCAGGAATTCAATATCCGAAACAAGACTATGATTGGGATACAATTATTGAAAATTATCCCAATATTGTAAATGTAAAAAAATCTAAAAATAAAAAAACAAACATTTTAATGATAATTCCATGGATGGTAACAGGAGGAGCAGATAAGTTTAATTTAGATTTAATTTCCAGAATGGATAAAGAAAAATATGAATTTACCATAATTTCAATGCTTCCAAGCACTAATGATTGGAGACAAGATTTCGAAAAATATGCAACAGTTTATGATTTAACATCTTTCTTAGATAGAAAAGATTGGATAAGCTTTATAAATTATATAATAAACAAAAATAATGTTGATATAATATTTAATACAAATAGTCAATTTGGATATAATTCACTTCCATATTTAAAAGCAAAATATCCAGAAATTCCTATAATAGATTATGTTCATATGGAAGAGTGGTATGCAAGAAAAGGCGGATTTTCAAGAGATTCTGCTAGAATAAAATCTGTAATAGACAAAACATATACATGCAATGGAAATAGTAAAAAAATTTTTGAGGATTATTTTAATAAAAATAAAGATGAAGTTGAAACTGTTTATATAGGAGTTGACGAGAAAAAGTTTGATCCAGAACTGTTAGATAGAAATCAGATTTTAGAAGAATATAAAATAGTGCCAAATGGTAAATTTATAATAAGCTATATTTGTAGAATCGCAGAACAAAAAAGGCCATATTTATTTGTAGAAATAGTAAAAGAATTAAGCAAAAAAAGAAGTGACTTTTTGATAGTAGTTGCAGGCGAGGGTCCATTTTTATCGGAGATGAAAAAAAGAATAAAAAAATATAGACTAGAAGATAAGTTTGTATTTTTAGGAAATGTAAAAGAAACTAGAAAAGTGTACAAAATAAGTGATTTAACAGTAAATTGCTCAATAAAAGAAGGCTTAGCTTTAACATCTTATGAATCTTTATCAATGGGAGTACCTGTAGTTTCTGTTGATGCCGGTGGGCAAAAAGAACTTATCAATAGTTCAGTTGGAGTTGTAGTACCATGTATGCAAAAAGAAACAGACATTTGGAATTATAATTATAAAGAAGAAGAAATTTTAAATTATGTTGTTGGAATAGAAAAAGTATTAAATAACATAAATGATTTTAAGAAAAATTGTAGAAATAGAATTTTAAATGGATTTACAATTGATAATATGGTACAAAAAATGGAAAAGGAATTTGATAGTTTAAAACAGAATCCAAGTAATGAAAAGATTGAAAATGGATATGGGTTAAAAAGAAATATAGAAATAACAAAAGAACTAATTACTCAATATTTAATAGAAAGCAAATCTGAATATGAATGGATGGCAAACAAATTTAATGCAGATAATATACATATTATCTTAAAATATGATGAAAAAGCTAAAAAGGAGCAATTTTACGAAAAGACATTAGAATATAAAATAAAACATCCAATAGTAGTTCTTTTAAGAAGAATAGGAATTTATGATAAAATAAAACAAATAATAGGATGGGAGAAACATTAATGAAAGAAGTTTTTAAAAATTTATACAATTATAGAGAATTATTAAAAACAAGTGTAAAAAAAGAAGTGAGGAGTAAATATAAAAATTCATTTTTAGGAGTTTTATGGTCATTTTTAAATCCGTTACTTCAAATAGCAGTATATGGAATAGTATTTTCTCTAATATTAAAAAATCCAATGGAGCATTATACGGTATTTCTTTGTTGTGGATTAATACCTTGGACATTTTTTTCAGCAGCAATAAATAAAGCAGCATTTACATTTATAGAAAATGGGAATATTATAAAAAAAGTATATTTTCCTAGAGAGATAATACCAATATCTGTTGTAACAGGAGAAGCAGTAAATTTCCTTATTTCGACAATAATAATACTAGGTTTTGTAATATTTTCTGGAATGGGATTATCAAGATTTATGATATTTTATCCTTTGATTTTTATAACGCAATATTTAGTTATACTTGCAATATCATTAATTATTTCAAGTGTATGTGTATATCTTAGAGATTTACAACATTTTATAGGAATTGCATTGCAGTTATTGTTTTATGCAGCACCAATAGTTTATGCACCAAGTAGTATTCCAGCAGAATATCAATGGATTTTAAAATATAATCCAATGACATATATAATAAATGCATATAGAAGTATTTTTTATTCACACTCAATGATAGAACTAAAACCATTATTTATAGTATTAGCAATAGCTATAGTTGGATGTGTCGTAGGATATTTAATTTATAGCAAATTACAAAAAGGATTTGCAGAGCAATTATAAGGAGAATAGGATGAAAGAGAAACTAAAAAAAATAATATGTGACAAGAATCTATATATTTTTCTAGCAGTGGTTTTAATATTTTTTGGAACGCTTAATGCAATTGAATTTGCGGTAGATTCTTATGCAACACTTACTTTTTCAATGAAAGAGTTTTTTAATCAATTTGCATCATCAGGAAGATTTGTATTAATAGTTGCAGGAGGAATTTTAAAAGTATTAGAATTAAAACCAGAGACGAGTTATATGGTTTCATTTATATTAGCAATAGTTTGTATGACTATAAGTATGTTTAAATTATATAATATGCTGGAAAAAGACATAAAAAGTAAAGGCATTAGAAAAATAATACCAATATTAGTAATATTAAATGCCTTTTCTATAGAATTATTTTTATTTATAGAAAAAGGAATCATGATATTTTCTGTCATGATGTCAATATTTGCAGTTGGAGAAATAAAAAAATGGCTAGAGGAAAAGAAAAATAAATATTTGATAACTACATCTATATTTATGTTATTAGCAAATTTCTCATACCAAGGAACAGTTGGAATTTTTATAGCTTTAGCTGTAGTTTATATATTGAAATATTCAAAAAATATAAAAGAATTCATAATAAACAATGTGGTTGCTGCTGCAAGTTATGGAATACCAGCTTTAATAGACTATGTATTAATAAAACTGGTATGTAGCTCTAGTAGAGTAAGCGGGAATATTAGATTGGCAGAATCAATAAAAAAAGTATGTTCAAATACTTTAGGAATGATTAAAAATACATATGGAATATTACCAAAATATTTATTGCTAACTTTAATACTTATAATAATTGCAATAATAATTTATCAAATAATTATAAAAAAATGTGATATAAAAAATAAGATTATAGATGTAATAAAAGTATTATATATTATTGCAGGAACTATCATAGGTACAGTTGCTCCTCAACTTATGCAAAATACAGATTCTATATGGTTTGTTGCAAGAAGCACATATTCTTATGCAGCATTATATGGAGTTTTAGTACTATATTTATTTATGAACTATGATGTAAAAGTACAAGTTAAATATTTAGTGTATACAATAAGTGCGATATTATTAGTGGTTCAATTTAATAGATTTAATTTAATAGAAACAGATAGATATAAATTAAATGCAATAGATTATGAAGTAACAAGAAATGTAATTGAAAAGATTGATAAGTATGAAAAAGAAACGGGTAAAGAAATTACTAAAATAGGTATATATGGAGATAAATCTTTAGAGTATACATATGCTGGCATATTTGCAACAGGTGATACAAATATAAAAGCATACTATAAAGACTGGAGTATAAAAGCTATAATCAAATATTATACAGGAAGAAATCTAACAGTTGTAGAAACAAATCAAGAAAAAGAGAAAGATTTTGAAAAAAAAGACTGGAAAAGTTTTGATGATAGCCAATTAGTTTTTGACGGAGATACATTATATTTGTGCAGATATTAATATTATGGGGGAAAAAAGATGATTAATAAAATAGCAAAAAATGTTGTAGCAATAATATCTATTATTATACTTGCTATATTAACTTTAATGAGTTTAATGTATGTATCAGTAGTAAAAAACTTTTTTGAAAATGTATTCATAAATTTAACAACAAGTGTAGGATTATTTGTTTATATAGCAATTGATTTTATAATTTTAAGTATATTAAAAAAAGTAAAAGACATAAAAATATCTAAAAAGGTTAAATTAGTTTGCATTATTGGTGCAATAATTATTTATTTTTTATGTTCAATGTATTGGGTAAAAAATGCTACTGTTGTACCAATTGATGATTCGAAGAGTGTTAATGATTTAGCGGTATGTTTTGCTAAACGGAGAATATGAAAAAATAAGAACAAGCGGATATATTGAAAAATATCCAAATCAAATGGGAACAATATTTGTTATAGGGACAATATACAAAGTATTTGGAACAACAAATTATAGGTTAATTCAATATATAAATATTTTGGCTAATATAATAACATTTATATTTATGTATTTAATATTAGAAAAGCTAGAAAAAAAATATAAAGTAAGTAAATTGGGCTATGGAATAATGTTTTTGACTTTTATACCTCTAATTTTGCTTACAACATATGTATATGGTGACTACATAGGAATGGCATTGTGTGTTGCAGGAATATATTTTGCAATAGATTATAAAGAAAAGGGAAATATTATAAGGCTAATAGTATCTTCAATTTTTATGTGTCTATCTTATGTTACAAAAATGAATTATGTAATTGTGATATTAGCAATAATTATATATTTTGTACTATATTTAATACAAGATATAGCAAAAAAAGAAAAAAGGAAAATAATAAATTCATCTATTAGTATAATAGTTTTTATATTAATTGCATTAATGCCATTTAATATATTAAAAAATTATTGTAGTAATAGATTTGGGTATGATAAAGAACAAGCACTTCCAACAAGTATATGGCTTTATGTAGGAATGAACGAAAGTTACAGAGCAAATGGATGGTATAGTGATTTAGCAGCAGAAGCATGGAAAGATACGCCTCTTTCACATATAACATATCCACAAAAAGTAAAAGCTAGAATAAAAGAATTAATAAAACATCCTGGATATACAGTTAGTTTTTATTGGGAAAAGACAATTTCTGGATGGATTGATCCTTATTTTCAAAGTATTTGGTATAATGTTGGAGTGGAAGATAAGGACAAAGTAATAAATGATATAATGAATACAAAAAAATATAAGGTAGGCGAAATATATCAAAAAGCAATAACAATTTTGATATACGGAGGAGCTTTTATAGCAATATTAAAAAACAGAAAAAATTTGTCAAATGAATTAATTCTGTTAATTACTATATTTATTGGAGGAGTTTTGTTCCATACAATATGGGAAATGAAATCGAGATACACTCTTCCATATGTAATAATGCTTATGCCTGTGGCTTCAATCGGTATAGAATATCTTACAAGTAAAATTAGTTTTAAAAAACATAAGATAAAAAGATTAGAAAAAGAAAATACATAAATATGTTGTAAAAAAGAAAGGAATGTATAAAAATGAAAAAAATATCAGTAGTTATACCAATGTATTATGAAGAAGAAGTAGCAAATGAATGTTACAAAAAGATGACAGAAGTTTTAAGTAAAATTGATGGATATGATTATGAATTAATATGTGTAAATGATGGAAGTAAAGATAAAACTTTACCAATATTAGAAGAATTAGCTCTAAAAGATAACAAATTAAAAATAGTTTCTTTTGCAAGAAACTTTGGACATCAATGTGCAGTAACTGCAGGATTAAAATATGTAACAGGAGATTGTGCAGTTATAATTGATGCAGATCTTCAAGATCCACCAGAGTTAATTCCAGAAATGTTAAAACTTTGGGAAGAAGGAAATGAAGTTGTTTATGGAAAACGTAAAACAAGAGAAGGAGAATCTGTATTTAAATTATTAACAGCAAAAATGTTTTATAAAACTTTAAATGCTTTATCAGATGTTGATATTCCAAAAGATACAGGAGATTTCAGATTAGTAGATAGAAAAGTTATAGATGTAATGAATCAAATGCCAGAACACAATAAATTTTTAAGAGGATTATGGGGATGGATTGGATTTAAACAAATACCTTATGAATATGAAAGAAAAGAACGTTTTGCAGGAAAGACAAAATACCCATTAAAGAAAATGTTAAAACTTGCATCAGATGGAATAATTGGTTTTTCAACAAAACCTCTAAAAATTGTCGGAGCTTTAGGAATACTATCAATATTTATATCTATTATAATATTAATATATTCATTAATTTCTTATATATGTGGGTTAAACAACTTAACAGCAGGTTGGACATCTATTATGGTAACAGTTACACTATTTAGTGGTGTACAACTTCTTTCTATATGGATTATGTCAGAATATATTGGAAGAATATATGATGAAAGCAAATCTCGTCCACAATATATAATTGAAAAAACAATAAATATAGACAAATAATTTGAAACGTAAAAAGAAAGGATTTAATATATGAACAAGAAAATATCTATAATAATTCCTACATATAATGAAGAAGAATCATTACCATATTTATATGAAAAATTAAATGAAATTATGGAGCAAATGAAAAACTATGATTTTGAAGTGTTGTTTATAAATGATGGAAGCAAAGATAAGTCATTAGAAATAATAAAAAATTTTAGAAAAAAAGATGAGAGATATAATTATGTTGATTTTTCAAGAAACTTTGGACAAGAAATTGCCATGGCTGCTGGTATTGATTATGCAACAGGAGATTGTGCAATATTTATGGATGCAGATCTTCAAGATCCACCAGAATTAATTCCAGAACTTGTAAAACACTGGGAAGAAGGATATGATGATATTTATGCAAGAAGAAGAACAAGAACAGGCGAAGGATTTTTAAAGAAATTTACATCTAAAATGTATTATAAAGTTTTACAAAAAATGACAAATGTAGAAATTCAAAAAGACACTGGAAACTATAGATTAATAGATAGAAGATGTATAAATGCTTTAAAGGAAATGACAGAATCTGAAAGATGTTTAAAAAGCATGTTTAGCTGGATTGGTTATAATAAAAAAGAAGTTTTATTTGATAGACCACCAAGAGTTGCAGGAAAGACAAAGTGGAATTACATTAAATTAGTTGATCTTGCAATAAATGGTATAACATCATTTACAACTTCGCCATTAAGACTTGCAACATATTTTGCAATTCCAACATTTGTAGTTCTTGGAATATATGTAATATATGTTATTGCAAAATGTTTTGTAACTCATACAGTAGTTCAAGCTTTTCAAGCTATAATTCTATTAATTTTATTTTTCTCTGGAATTCAAATTTTATTATTTGGAATAGTTGGAGAATACTTAGGTAGAATTTTTAATGAAACTAAAAATAGACCACTATATTTTGTAAAAGAATATAATGGAAAAAAAGAAATGAATGAAAAATAATTCAAAAGATGTAATATAGAAGGGAGTCCAAATGAAAGAAATATTAGAAAAAAATAAATACAAAATTCTAGTAGCATTAATATTTATAATTGGAATTGTAGTCAGACTAGTTTGTATAGATGTATTACCTAAAGGCTTAAATCAAGATGAAGCATCGGCTGGATATGAAGCGTTTTCAATTTTAAATTATGGGGTTGACAGACACAATAAATCATTTCCAGTTCAATTTATCGCATGGGGAAGTGGACAAAATGTTTTATATTCATATATTATGACATTTTTTATTGCAATATTAGGAGTAAATACATTAGCAATTAGATTACCAATGGCTTTGGTAGGCTGTATATCGTTGTTTGTATTTTACCAGCTATTGAAAAGAAATGAAAATAAAAAGATTGCTTTGATAGGATTATTCTTTTTGGCTATTTGTCCATGGCATATAATGAAAAGTAGATGGGGATTAGAGTCAAATTTATTTCCAGATTTAATATTATGGGCAATATTTTTAATATTGGAAGCAATAAGAAAAGAAGATTATAAATTTTTATACATAGGGTTTGGTGTTTTAGCACTTGCAGGATATTCATACCGGAACATCATATTTCTTTTTACCAGTATTTGTTATACCATTACTAATAATTTTAATGAAGACAAAAAAAATCACATTTAAACAAGCTATAAGATCTTTAGCAATTGTCATTGTGGTAGATTTACCACTAATATTATATGTTATTATAAATACTTTTGATTTACCAGAATTAAAAATACTATTTATAACAATTCCAAGGCTAACAGCAAATAGATATCAAGAGATTTCATCAATATTCTCAAAGGACTTCTTACAAGTAAGTATTCAAAATTTTGTTGATTCAATGAAATTGTTTATTGGACAAACAGGAGATCATCCTTGGAATATGATTAGTTTCTTTGGAATAACATATGTATTTTCATTACCTTTTACTTTAATGGGAATAAGAAAAAGTTTTTCAAAAGAAAATAGAACAAAAAATATAAATATTTGTTTTAATATATGGTTTATAGCAGCATTTTTATTATTGTTTGTATGTGAACCAAATACAAATAGGTGCAACTGCTTTATTCTTCCATTAGTTTATTATACTGTTGTTGGAATAAAACTAGTAATGGAAAATATACCTCAAGCAAGAAATATTATGATTTTGATGTATGTAATAGCTTTCTTAGCATTTGATTATAATTATTTTTATTTAGGAAGTAAAAACACAGCATATTTTGAAACAGATATACAAGAAATGGTAGAATACGTTGATAATTTAGATGTAGATAAAATATATATAGATAAATCTTTTACAGAACCATATATATATGTAAGTTTATATAGTAAATATAACACAAAAGATTTTAATAATACAGTAGAGTATTATACAAAAGGACAAAATTTTGACCAAGTAAAATCTTTTGGAAAATATAATTTTTATATACCTGAAAATATTGGGAAAGAAAAAGCTGTTTATGTAGTTCAAAATGGTAAGAAACTAGATATTGATTATTCAGAATATAAAGTTACAACATTAGAAAGATTTACTATTATAGAAGAAAAGGAGTAAGTATGTTTAGTAAAAAATGTATTGAGTTTGAAAATAAAATATATGAATTTATAAGAAATCATATAATACAAATTGGATTTGTAATTGTAACAATATTTGCTTTATGGACAAGATTTTCAATGCTAGATTTTGAAACATGGGATTATACAGGTTTTTTAAAACAATGGTATGATTTTATAATAGAAAATGGAAGAATCCATTCTTTAAATAAAGCTATAGGAGACTATAATTGTCCATATATAATTATACTTACTCTATTTACATATCTAAAAGTAAGTGCATTATATTGTATAAAAATATTTTCGATTATATTTGATTTCATTTTAGCAATATCAGGAGTAGTTTTGGTAAAAAAAATAACAAAGCAAAAGGGAATATTAAGTCTAATAACATATTCAGCTTTATTATTTTTACCAACAATGTTATTAAATGGTGCTTGTTGGGCTCAATGTGACAGTATATATGCAAGCTTTATAGTAATATCACTAATATTTTTAATTGATGAAAAATATATACGTTCATTAATATTTTTAGGAATAGCATTTGCATTCAAATTGCAATTTATGTTTATATTACCATTATATATATTAATTTGGATAAATAAAAGAAAATTTCCATTATATTATTTTGGAATTTTACCAATTGTAAATTTTATAATGTGTTTACCATCAGTTATAATGGGAAGATCAATAAGAGATGTGCTTATGATATATGTAAGACAAACAGGTTCATATTCGGGATTTACAAGCAATAATTTTCCAAGTATGTATAATATATTTTGTAAAATAACAGAAAAGTCAGAAGCATTAAAAATAGATAATATTGATGTCGCTAAAATTGGAATAATAATAACTATTACAATATATGCGATTATGGCTTTTTACTTAATATATAAAAAGGTTAAATTATCAAAAGAAAATATTATAGAAATAGGACTTTGGTCTGTTGTTATAGCAACATTCTTTATGCCAAATATGCATGATAGATATATGTTTGTAGCAGATATATTAAGTGTTATATTATTTTTGATATATAGAAATAAAAAAACTTTATTATTTTCAATTATAATTAATTTGAATTCTTTTTCTGTATATATAAGATATCTATTCGGAGCAGAGTTTATAGATATTAAATTGGCAACAATTTTACAGTTTATAGTTGTAATTGGAATAAGTTTACATTTACATAAAGAAATAAATGTATTAAACTATAAAGGGGATTTATCAAATGAATAAAGTAAAAGAAAAAATATTTAAAATTATAATTGTAGTTGGAATTATAATATTTGCTGGAGTGCCTAATTCTTTTGGTTCAAATGAAACTAAAGAGGATAAAATTGCAAGTGTTGAGTATCAGGTACAAGGACAAGACTACGGTTGGCAGAGCATGAAAAAAGATGGACAAATTGGAGGAACTGTTGGAGAAAATAAGAGAATAGAAGGAATAAAAATAAAATTAGAAAATGTGCCAGATAATTTAACTGTAAAATATCAAGTGCAAGGTCAAAGCTATGGCTGGCAAAGTTGGGTCAATGAAGGAGAACTTGGTGGAACTGATGGGCAATCAAAAAGAGCAGAAGCAATAAAAATCAAACTAAGTGATGAAAAAGAATATTCTGTTGTATATAGAGTAAATGTCGAAAATTTTGGATGGCTTAACTGGGTTAAAAACGGCGAAATTGCAGGAACTGTTGGAAAAAATTTGAAAATGGAAGCAATCCAGATAAAAATTGTAAAAAAAGAAAATGAGACCCAAGAAATGGATAATTCAGAAAGCAAAGTTCAAATAGCTTATCAAGGACAAGGGCAAAGTTATGGTTGGCAATCTTGGAAATCAAATGGTTCAACTGCAGGAACAGTTGGGAGAAGTAAAGCTTTAGAAGGAATAAAAATAGAACTTATAAATGCACCCAAAAACGCTAAAGTGCTATATAGAGTACAAGGGCAAGGTTATGGATGGCAATCTTGGAAAGAAGATGGAATGCTAGGTGGTACTGATGGTGAAAGTAAAAGAATGGAAGGAATAAGAATAAAGCTAGAAAATATGGACGATTACTCGGTTGAATATAGGGCAAGCATAGAAGACTATGGATGGTTAGATTGGGTAGTTGATGGAGAAATTGCAGGAACTGATGGAATAGGAAAGAGACTAGAGGCTATTGAAATGAGAATTATTCCTAAAAGAGATAAAAATATAAAAATTGTTTACCAAGCACATGGAGAAGATTATGGCTGGCAACCTGAACAATATAGTGGAATAATAGCAGGATTACAAAATAAGAGATTAGAAGGTATAAAAATAAAATTAGAAAATGCCCCTAAAGATGCATCAATATTATATCAAGTGCAAGGCCAAAGTTATGGATGGCAAAACTGGATAGAAGATGGAAGTTTGGGTGGAACAACAGGAAAAAGTAAGAGAATAGAAGGAATAAGAATCAAATTGAAAAATATGGAAAAATACTCTGTTGAGTATAATGCATATGTAAAATCCAAAGGTTGGCAAGGCTGGGCATTAGATGGAGAAATTTCAGGAACAGTAGGGCAAAGCATACAAATGGAAGCTTTAAGAATAAGATTAATTCCTAAAGTTACAGAAATAAGAAGCAAACTAGAATTTAGCTCAATTTCAGATAATTGCAATATAAAAAAAGAAAAGATTGAAATAAAAGGATGGTCAATGGATAATACAGATGATTCTTATATAGAATTATTTGTAGATGGGAAAAAAGTAAATATAGATAGAGAAAAAAGACAAGATGTTTTAGATTCACAAAAGGGATATGGAGGAGAGGAAAAAAATCCTAATCCAGGATTTAAGGCAGATGTTGATTTTTCAAAATATAATACAGGTAACCATTCTATAACTGCAAAATTGTATAAAAAAGATGGAACTAAATTAAGAGAAAAAACGGTAACAGTAAATGTGAGAAAAGAAATAACTTATCAAGAAGGTACTTATGGATCAAGTGGATTATCGAAAAAAGGTGATTCAAGAGGAAGTTCATTAAGGTATTACAGAATTGGTGATGGACCAAATGTATTTTTTGCGACTTTTGCTGTACATGGTTTTGAAGATTTATGGGATCATGATGGACAAGAGCTTACAAAAATTGCAGAAGAATTTAAAAACAATTTGTTAGCAAGACAAGATGAAGAATTGGCAGACAAATGGACAATTTATATATTTCCATCAGTAAATCCGGATGGAGAATATCATGGATATACAAACAATGGACCAGGAAGAACAACTCTATATTCAGAAGCTCCAGAAAGAAAAGGAATAGATATAAATAGAGGATGGAGTACAGGTTTTACTAAAAATAAAACAAAAAGAAACTATAATGGAACAGCACCTTTTCAAAGTTATGAAGCACAAGCTTTAAGAGATTTCTTATTAAACAAAAGGTCAAAAGATGGAAATACTATTTTAGTTGATTTGCATGGATGGTTAAACGAGACAATTGGAGATGATGAAATAGGTTCATATTATCGTTCTAAATATGGAATAAATAAGCATATTTCAACTTATGGACAGGGATATTTAGTAAATTGGGCAAGAAGCAATTTAGGAAGCAATGGCAGAACTGCAAGATCTGCATTGATAGAATTACCAGAGTATAATTCTGATGGAACAAGATATATAAATGCTACAATTGATATGTTAAGGGGATTGTAAAAAAGGAGGAAGTCATGAAAACAAGAAGAACTTTAGTAATATTATTTACAATTATTTTTATGATTAATTTTATGACTAGTACAGTATGCATGGCTGTTAATGAAATTAGTAACTTAAATGAAAATGTAGAAAATACAGAAAATACAGAAAAAGTAGAAAATGAAAATATAGAGGAAAATTCTACAACAGAAAATGACGAGGAAAAAAATGAAGTAACAAAAGAAGAAATAAAAGATGATGAAAATATAAAATCAGAAAATAATACAAATATAATAGAAAAAAATGAAAGCACAGTACAAGATGAAGCATATAATATTGTGGAAAATGAAGCTTTAACATATGATACTAAAAGTAACATTGATAATTATGTGTCTGTGGAAAGCAAATTAAGTGATGATATAGGTGTTAAATATCAAGGTCACGGAGAAGGTTATGGATGGCAAGATTGGAAATCAAATGGAGAATTAGCAGGAACTGATGGTGAATCACGAAGATTAGAAGGAATAAAAATAAAATTAGTAAATGCTCCAGAAGGTGCAAAAATTCTATATAGAATACATGGACAAGATTATGGCTGGCAAGATTGGAAATATGATGGTGAGCTTGGAGGAACTGTTGGTGAATCAAGAAGAATAGAAGCAATTCAAATAAAATTAGAAAAATTAGATGATTATACAGTAGAATATAGAGCTCAAGGTCAAGATTATGGATGGCAAAACTGGGTATCTGAAGGGGAAATTGCAGGAACTACAGGCCAAAGTAGAAGAATAGAAGGAATAGAAATAAGAATTGTAAAAAAACAAAAAAATCCAATTTCAATAAGATATCAAGGCCAAGGTCAAGATTATGGATGGCAAAACTGGGTATCTGATGGGAAACTTGCAGGAACTAATGGTGAATCAAGGAGATTAGAAGGAATAAAAATACAACTAGTAAATGCTCCAGAAGGTGCAAAGATTATTTATCAAGCACATGGTCAAGGTTATGGATGGCAGAACTATGTAAAAGAAGGAGAATATGCTGGAACAGTTGGAGAATCAAAGAGACTAGAAGCACTTAGAATTCAATTACAAAATGTAGATAATTATTCAGTACAATATAGAGCTCAGGTTGAAGATTATGGATGGCTAAATTGGGTATCTGATGGAGAAATTGCAGGAACAGTTGGAGAGTCGAAAAGATTAGAAGGAATTCAAATTAGAATAGTTCCAAGAATAAAACATAGTAAAGTAGAAATAGAAGAACCTAAAAGAAGTATAATAACAAACAAAGATATAGAAATATCAGGTTATGCACTTTCAGAATATAAAGATACAGTATTGAAATTATATGTTGATTCAAAATTAGTTTCAGTATCTAGAAAAGAAAGAAATGATGTTTTTTCAGAAAATCAAACAACTAGTACATCAATAAGAGCAAATTATGGAAATTCTGATATAAATCCAACTCCTGGATATTATGGAAAAGCAGATATATCTGATTTAAATTCAGGAAACCATACAATAATAGCTAAACTATATGATTCAAGTGAAAATAACGTTTTAGCATCAGCTAAGAAAAATTTTACATATTATAAGGATAGAAAATACGGAATAGATGTATCAAGTCATCAAGGAAGAATAAACTGGTCTAATGTAAAACAAAATAACGTTGATTTTGCAATGGTAAGAATTGGATTTAGAGGATATGGAACAGGAAAAATAGTTTCAGATGCACATAGTTCAGATAACATAAATGGGTGTATAAACAATGGTATAAAATGTGGAGTATATTTCTTCTCACAGGCAATGAATAGAAATGAGGGAATTGAAGAAGCAAGATGGGTATTAGAAGAAATAAAATCAAAAAATTATAGTAAGGTAGTATATCCAATAGCTATTGATACTGAATGGGCAAATGAAAAACATACAGGAAGAGCTGACTCAATATCTGTAGAAAATAGAACAGAGGCAATAAAAGGTTTTGTTGAAACAATAAAAGATGCAGGACAAATTCCGATAATTTATGCAAGTAAAGATTGGCTAATAAATCATTTAAATATGTCAGAATTAAAAGGATATGATGTATGGCTTGCACATTATGGAATAACTGGAGCACCAGATAACACATCAGATTATACAGGTGCATATACTATGTGGCAATATACAAGTAAAGGGTATATTAATGGAATAAATGGAAATGTGGACATGGATATTAGCTATAAAAAATATGGAGAATAGAATGAATAAAAATATAATTATATGTGTGTCAATTGTTATAATTATAATAACAATTTTCATTATAATTGGAAAATCAATAAGAATTGAGAATGGTGAAAAAATTTCATCACTTCTAATAGATTATACAGAAGAAGATATTACAGATGAACAAGAAAAAGAAAAAATACTAGATATAGTTGAAAATCAGGGATTTAAAGCAAATGAAAACATTTATGAAATTGAAAAAGAGTATGATGGTCGAGAAGTTGTAGTTGTAAAATCAAACATAAAATATAAAGTAGCATTGGCAGGTATGCTGAAAGGGCAAAAGCCAGAAATGTCAGAAATAGATGAAATTTTAAAAAATGCACCGACTCATACAGGAATATGGATAGCAGAAAATTCAAGAGAAAAAATTTTAGAATTATTAAAAGAAATAGCAAATGCAACATATTCAGTAGATGATGAAGGTTTTTTAAATCAAAAAGAATGCTGGAGAATGAATGACTACGATAGAAATATTTTAGAAATGTTAAAAGAAAAAAAATTGCATATATTAAATATTAGCTCAATCTCTTATGTTGTAGATGATGTGACAGGAGAGATTCAAGAATACCCATTTGAAGAAATGGATCCATATACAGACTATGAATATTTTGAATCAGAAGATAAAGATATGTTTATTATTAGCGAAAATAAAGAAGGAAAAATAAATCAAGAAGAAGTATTAAAAGAAATATTGAATTAAACTTTTAATGATTTAGGGGGATAAAATATGAAAAATAAAAAAGTATTAATAATTATAGTATGTGTGATTTTGGTTCTATTTTGTGGAGCAAATGTTTATGCAAGTTTAAAAGGATATGGAAATGTTATTAATTTAGTTAAAAATATGGTAGAGAAAAAAGAAGAAAAAAATGAAACTATTGAAGAAAATATTGTAGAAGAAAATGAAATTCAAGAAGAGAAAACAACAGATGAAGATCCAATTAATAAAATATCAAAAGAAGAATTAAAAAAAGTTTTAGGAACTTATGCTCTTTTAAATTCTTATGAAGATGTTTTTGCAGGAGCAAGTTATGCAACAAAAGATGAATGGGATAAATGTATGAAAGTTGAAATTGCAATGGAAATGATTTATTCTAAAGAAGAAAAAGAAGGAAAAGAAATAGGATATACAGTTGAAAAAATAAATAAAGCTATAAAAGAATTTTGCGGAGAAGAATATACAGGAGTATTAGATATTCCAAGAGATGGCGCTGTGTATTATGATAGTTCAAAAAAGGTATATGAAAATGCACTTGGAGATTATAAAGAAAATGGTGCATGCTTAGAAATTGAAGATTTAAAATATAATGGCGATGGAACTTATGAGGCAAAATTTACATATTGTTATCCAACAGAAGAAAATTATACACTTGGAAATGTTGATAAATTAGCTGCATATGAAACAACAATGAAATTTAAAATTAATGAAAATTATACATATGCTAAATATTGCTTAGTAGATAGTGATAATATTGAATATAAAAAGATAAAAGAAAATGAAATAAATTATAATGAGTATGATTATGGATTAGGAGAAGATGAAAAACAAGAAGATAATAATACTACTGATAAAAATACAGAAAAAGAGCCAACTAAAGATGACATCTTAACAAGCATAAAAAAACATTTCACAGAGGTGAATAATTCTGGAAAAAAAGTAGAAGTAATATTTAGAAAATATGAGAACAAAGAAGAAGCAAAAGAAATTAAATATAGTACATTATTATTAAATTGGTTTATAGGAGAGATAAACAATAATATTGATAGTATAGACAATAAAACAACATATACTGAGTGGTGTAATAGAGATTTATCAGTTGTACCAAAAGAAGAATATTTAATGATGTTTATGTATAATAGACATCAAACACAAATTACATGGAGTTCAGAAAATAAAAATCAAATTGTGATACTTTGGTATAATGATGATAAAAAAGACATTGAAGTAGATAAAATTAACTTAAATAAGAATGGAAAAGAAGTATTTGAAACATTAATGGATAGATGCAAAAAATAATTAATAAAAAAATTGTAAAAAAAAGAAGGAAAAAAAAATTTTTTGAAGAATATATAATTAGTACATAAAAACAAAAGAATATGTACAAAACAATATTAACTTAAAGAAAGAGGTGCTTAAAATGCAAATAACAGATGTACGTTTAAGAAAGGTAAATTCAGAAAACAGAATGAAGGCAGTTGCTTCTGTAACATTTGATAACGAATTTGTAATTCATGATATCAAAGTTATCGAAAGCCAAAATGGATTATTTATTGCTATGCCTAGCAAAAAAACTCCAACAGGAGAATTCAAAGATATAGCTCATCCAATCAACCCAGAAACAAGGGAAAAAATTCAAAATGCTATATTAGAGGCTTACAATGCTCCTGAAACAGAAGAAACAGCTGAATAATATTAAGTATAATAAAAATTCGGACTTTTTAAGAATCTAATTCTCAAAAAGTCTGGATTTTTTTTCCAAAATAGAGTATAATTCCCATTTGGGGACGGAGATTTTAGGGGAATTCCCCGAAAATCTCCGTCCCCAGATGGGAAAAAGAAAGGAAAGAGTTAAATGGAAAATGAAGCAATAAAATTTTTAGCATATAATAAAAAAGTATCAGTAATGTGCATTGATACAACTTCATTAGTAGAAGAGATAAGAAAAATACATGATCTAACACCAACAGTAACAGCGGCTGCAGGAAGAGTTATAACAGTTGCAGCAATGATGGCCCATTTAGAAATAAAGGAAAAAACAGATAGTATAACAATACAAATAAAAGGGACAGGCCCAATTGGAAGTATGGTTTCTGTATGTAATTTGGAAAATGAAAAAATGGCTAATGTAAGAATATATGTTCAAAATCCACATGTAGAATTACCTTTAAAAACAAATGGAAAAATAGATGTGGGAGGAGCAGTAGGACATCAAGGATATTTAAATGTAATAAAACAAAATGAGTTAACAAAAGGAAATTACAATGGATTAATTCCTCTTGTTTCAGGAGAAATTGCAGAAGACTTTACAGAATTTTTTGCAAAATCAGAGCAAAAGCCAACAGCTTTAGCTTTAGGTGTTTTAGTAAATAAAGATGGTGTAAAAAGAGCTGGTGGATATATAATAAATCCAATGCCAGATGCAACAGATGAAGAAATCAAAAAAATAGAAAATGCAATAAAAAATGCAGAGCCAATTTCAGAAATGTTAGATAAAGGTATGTCTTTGAAAGAAATTGCCAAAATAGTAACAGGGGACGAAAAAATAGAAGTACTTGAAGAAGGATTAGATGTTACATATAAATGCAATTGTAGCAAAGAAAAAATAGAAAGTGGAATAATATCACTTGGAAAAGAAGAAATTTCAAAAATAATAGAAGAAGATGGAAAATTAGAAGCTGAGTGTCATTTTTGCCATAAAAAATATGATTTTTCATTAGAAGAATTAAAAGAAATAGAAAAAGGAGCTAAATAAGATGATAGTAGATAAAGTAGAAGAATTTTGCCTAAAAATTTTAGAAAAAATAGGATTAAAATCATTAGCTAATTGGTATAGAAAACATCAAGAAGGAATGAGATATTTAGTATTTGGAGCATTAACAACAATAGTAAACATACTTGTATATACAGTTTTTTCTGCTCTAATATTAAAAGGAATAGAAAATGACTCTTTAAGAGTAAATATAAGTGAAATAATTGCATTTATAGCAGGTGTTCTATTTGCGTATGTAACAAACAAATTGTATGTATTTAATAGTAAAACAAATGGAGTAAAAGAACTTGCAAGAGAAATAGCATCTTTTTTCGGATGCAGAATTTTTACAGAAATAATTAGTATTTTAATGATGAATGCATCAGTATGGTTTAGTATAAATGATATTTTAATGAAAGTTGTATCAAATATCGTTGTTATTATATTAAACTTTGTGTTTAGTAAGATATTAATATTTAAAGGAAATAAAAATTAATTTCTCATTTGGGGACGGAAATTCCCATTTGGGGACGGAGATTTTAGGGGAATTCCCCTAAAATCTCCGTCCCCAAATGGGAAAAAATGAAAAGCGAAAGGAGTCAGTATGGAAAGTAAATGGTATAACAAAACTGTATCAGAAGTAGAAGAAATACTTGAAACAGATGTTAAAAATGGATTAACACAAGAAAAGATAAATAAAAATCTTGCAAAATATGGATTAAATGAATTACAAGGTAAAAAGAAAAAATCTTTATTTGTTAAGTTTTTAGAACAATTTAAAGATTTTATGATTATAATACTTATATTTGCAGCAATAATTTCAGGTGCAATTTCAATAGCTCAAGGAGAAGCAATAACAGATTCTATAATAATTTTAATTGTTGTAATTGTAAACAGTATAATAGGTGTAGCACAAGAGGCTAAAGCCGAAAAATCTTTGGAAGCTTTACAAAAATTAAGTGGACATGAGGCTAAAGTTATAAGAGATGGAAATTTGCAAGTTGTGCCAGCTAAAGATTTAGTACCAGGAGACATTGTTGTTTTAGAAACAGGAGATTATATTCCAGCAGATTTAAGAATAATAGAAGCTGTTAATCTAAAAGCACAAGAAGCTTCATTAACAGGCGAATCTGTTCCAGTAGAAAAACAGGCAAGCAAGATAGAAAATGAAGAAGTACCTATTGGGGATAGAACAAATATGTTATTTTCATCAAGTTTAATAACATATGGTAGAGGAAAGGCAATTGTAGTTGAAACAGCAATGAATACAGAGGTAGGAAAGATTGCAGGAATGTTATCAAACCAAGAAGAAAAAGAAACACCACTTCAAGCAAAATTAAATAATTTAGGTAAGACTTTAGGAATAGCAGCTCTAGTTATATGTGTTGTAATATTTGCAGCAGGTCTTATACAAGGAAAACCAGCATTATCAATGTTTATGACAGCAGTAAGTTTAGCGGTTGCAGCAATTCCAGAAGGATTAGCTGCAGTATCTACAATTGTTTTAGCAATTGGTGTTCAAAAGATGGTTAAGAAAAATGCAATTGTAAAACATTTACCAGCTGTAGAAACATTAGGAAGTAGCTCTGTTATTTGTTCAGATAAAACTGGAACTTTAACACAAAATAAAATGACAGTTCAAAAAATGTTTGTGAATGATAATGTATATGATATGTCAAACATTGATGATATAACTAAATATGAAAATGCAAACCAAGAAATAAAATTACTTGTATATAATGGAATGTTATGTAATGATACAAAAATTTCAGAAGATGGAGAACTTTCAGGAGATCCTACAGAAACAGCTTTAGTTGATATTGCATTTAAATTAGGATTTACTAAAAATATTTATGAAAAAATGCCAAGAGTTGATGAAATTCCATTTGATTCTGATAGAAAATTAATGACAACTGTAAATAATGTAAATGGTAAGTATATTGTATTTACAAAAGGTGGAATTGATGAATTACTTTCAATTTCAACATCATACATTCAAAACGGGGAGCAAAAATACGATTTAGATGAGTATAAATACAGAATTTCAGATGTAAATGAAAAAATGGCTAAAGATGCTTTAAGAGTTTTAGGATTTGCTTATAAAGAATTAGACCATAAACCAAGCATAGAAGATTTAGAAAAAGATTTAATATTTGTTGGAATGTATGGAATGATTGATCCTCCAAGAGAAGAAGCAAAATTGGCAGTAGAAAAATGTAAGTCAGCGGGAATAAAAACAGTAATGATTACAGGAGATCATAAAATTACAGCAACAGCAATAGCTAAAAAATTAGGAATATTAGAAAATGAAGATGAAGCAATTACAGGTACAGAACTTGATAAAATTTCTGATGAACAATTAGAAAAAGATATAAAAAAATATAGTGTATATGCAAGAGTTGCACCAGAACACAAAGTTCGTATAGTAAAAGCTTGGCAAAAACAAGGCGAAACAGTTGCTATGACAGGCGATGGTGTAAATGATAGCCCAGCACTTAAACAAGCAGATATAGGTTGCGCAATGGGAATTGTAGGAACTGATGTTGCAAAAGAAGCAGCAGATGTAATATTAACAGATGATAACTTTGCAACAGTTGTATCAGCAGTTGAAGAAGGAAGAAGAATATATGACAATATTCTAAAAGTAATACAATTTTTATTATCAAGCAATATCGGAGAAATAGTGGTTTTACTTTTAGCAACGTTAGGAACTGGATTATTTGCAAAATGGTTTGGAATTACAGATATTGCACATCTTGAAATATTAATGCCAATACACATTTTGTGGATAAATTTAGTAACTGATTCACTTCCAGCATTAGCATTAGCATTTGATCCAGCAAATAAAAATATAATGGAAAGAAGACCTGTAAAAACAGGAAAAGGAATATTTACAAAATCAATGACTTATAGAATAATTTATCAAGGAGTAATGATAGGAATCCTTACATTAGCAGCATTTATGATAGGTCTTGCAACTACAAATACTGCAATTGAGGGATTAACACTTGATGAGTCAAAAATAGAAGTTGGACAAACTATGGCATTTATAGTTTTAGCTTTATCAGAACTTACACATGTGTTTAATGTTAGAGATAACAGAAAATCAATATTTAAAACAGGTATATTTAATAATATGAAGCTTATCGGAGCTGTAATTCTTTCAGCATTATTAATGCTTGTGATTTTATTTGTACCAGCTTTAAGGACTATATTTAGCATTCCAATACTTCCAGTAGATAATATTGTTGAAGTGCTATTATTGGTCATTTCTCCAATTTTTATTGTTGAGATATTTAAGTTATTTAGAATTAATTCTTTTGAAGATGAAGAATAAATATAAAAGACTAGGCTCTGTTTAATTCCTAGTCTTTTTGCTATTTTTGAAATCTATACCTGTCTAAATGTTGGTATGTGTATTTATTATGTGTCAAATCTAATAAAAATATAACAGTGTAAAAAGGCTGAAATAAAGAATATAATTATAAAGGAAAGCTACTATACAAATAAAAAATAACAAAAAGTTGACAATTTCTGTGAAAAAGTGTATACTAGCTTTTGTCAAAAAAAAACAGAACAGGAGAAAATTATGAAAAAAAGAATGAAATATGCGCTGATTATGCTATTTTTTATAATAATTGCGTCAACTACAAAAGCATATGCAGTAGCAGGAAAAGTAAATCAAGAAACAGTAAGGATGAGAAAAGAAGCCTCAACAGAATCTAGTATAGTAACATTAATATCAATAAATGAAGATCTAGAAATCATATCAGAAGATGGAGAATGGTACAAAGTAAAATATAAAGACGATACTGGATATGTAAGAAAAGATATGGTATCTGTAGATGAAAAGGTAGAAACTAAAAAGGAAGAAGAAAACAAAGAGGCAGAAAACACAGCATCAGAAGAAAATAAGCTAGGGGAAAATAATCAAACAACTTCAAACGAAGAAAATAAAGTAGAAGATAACAAAGATGCATCAAATGAAGAGCAAAAAACAGAAATAACAACAGGTTATACTGGAAAAATATCATCAAAAATAGATTTAAAAATAGTACCATCAATAACATCAACTAATATCCATTCACTTGATGAAAATACACAAATAACAGTAAAAGACGCTATTAACAAATGGAGTTATGTAGAAGCAGATAATAAAGCAGGATGGATATTAACAAGCAAAATAAAAGTAGAAGAAGAGAAAAAAGAAGAAGTAAAACAAGAAGAAAAACAAGAACAAACATCAGACGCAGATAAAAAAGAAGAAAACCAAAACGAAAATAAAGAAGAAAATAAGTCAGAAGAAAAGAAGACAGAAACAACAGAAACAGATGTTACAAAATATGTATCAACAGAAACATTAAATATGCGTGAAACAGCTGATAATAACGCAAAATTAGTAAGTCAATTAAAAATAAATACCAAAGTAAGAGTTATAGGAACAGAAGGAACTTGGTCAAAAATAAAAGTAAATGGAAAAACAGGATATGTAGCAAGTAAATACTTATCAGATAAAAAAGTAGATGTAACATCAAGAAGTGAAGAAACAAAAAGAGGAAGCAAAAATACAAGTAGCGAAAAAAATACAGCAAACAAAACTGAAAGTACAGCATCTACACAATCTACAAGCTCTAGCTCAAGCTCATCAGGAAGTGGAATTGTTGCGTGTGCAAAACAATATTTAGGTTGTAGATATGTAGCTGGTGGCTCATCTCCATCTACAGGATTTGACTGTTCAGGATTTACATCATATGTATATAAACAATGTGGAATAAGTATAAATAGATCATCAGGAGCACAAGCATCAAATGGTACAGCAGTATCAAAATCAAATTTACAACCAGGAGATTTAGTATTATTTAATAATAGAGCAAATACATCTATAGGTCATGTAGGAATATATATTGGTGGTAATACATTCATACATGCAGGTAATTCTAAAACAGGTGTAATAACAACATCTTTATCAGATAGTTATTATGCACCAAGGTTTGTAACAGCAAGAAGAGTTGCTAATTAAGGAGGATTATGCTAGAAAACAGAAAAGTTTTAACAGCATTAATCGGATATATTTTAGGAATAATAATGGGGCTATATTGTAAAATCAGTATAGTCCCTTTTTATATTATTATTTCTATATGTCTGATATTTAAAAGATCAAAAGTCAATAAAAGAAAATTCAAACTATTTTCACCAAGAAGATATTTTAGATATATAAAGGTCATATTTCCTAAAAAAGTAATTATAATCATAATATTTTTTTCGATAATATCAAATACAATTGTTTTAATTCAAAATGACAGATATGAAAATTTATACAAAAATTTAGATACCAAAAATTGTAGTTTTAATGGAATAGTAGAAGAGATTTTTAAAGATAAAATAAAAGTAAAAATAACAAATAGAGAATATAAAAACACATTTTTATATGTGTATACCAATGAAAACAAAGTAAAATATGGAGATGAAGTAGCTTTTAGTGGAACTTATAGTTTTCCTGAAAGGCGTTCGAATTATAAAGGATTTGATAAATTTGAATATTACAAAACTTTAAAAATATATGGAACAGTTAAAGCAAAAAAGATAATTATCAAAGAAAATAATAGGGGAAATATAATAAAAAAATATTCTAATAAAGTTGCTTTAAAGATCAAGCAAAAGATACAGAAAATGGAACTTGAAGATCAAGAAAAAGCTTTAATAGAAGGAATATTACTAGGAGATAAAGAAAATTTAGAAGAAGAAACAAAAGAAGATTTTTCAAAAAGCAATATCTCACATATTTTAGCAGTATCTGGGATGCATGTAGGCTATATTATTTTGGCGGTAAACTTTATATTTAACAAAATAGTTGGAAAACATTATTCAAAGCCGATAACATGTATTGCAATTATATTTTATATGTTTATTACAGGATTTACGCCTTCTGTGGTAAGGGCAGGGATTACTGGGATTATATTTGTTATGTCTAATTTTATTTATAGAAAAAATGATATATTAGAATCTTTAAGTATAGCTTTAATCATAATATTATTTAATAATCCATTTGCCATAAATGATATAGGGCTAGAATTATCATTTGGAGCAACCATTGGAATAGTTATGTTTTCAAAAAATATGAGAAAATATCTTTCTGATTTTCTAGAAAGAAAAAATATTAGAGCAAATAGAAAACAAAATAAATTTGTTCAAAAAATAATAAAATTATTAAATTCTGAATTTGGAAAAAAAGTTACAGATGCGTGTTTTGTAACACTATCTGCAACAATTATGATTATTCCAATAATAATTTTAAAATTTAATTATATTACAATTACAAGCATAATTATTAGTATAATTTCAGGCTTTTTAGTAGGGTCAATAGTTATTATAAGTTTAATTTATATTTGTTTTAGTTTAAAAATTATAGAAGGAATATTAATGCTAATTGTTAAAGCATTAATAGTTATTTCAAAAATTGGCGGAAATTTACCTTTAAATCAAATATATTTTATAACACCAAATATTTTTAGTATTGTAATTTTTTATCTTTTAGTTTTTAATTTCAACTTTATATTAGGAATCAAATTAAAGAGAAAAACAAGTATGTTTGAAGAAAGAATAATAAATATTTTGAGTTTGATTAAATATAAAATAAAAAAATCACGTAAAAAAATTATAGCAATTTTAAGTATAATAGTATTAATTGTGGCGATTATATTTTATATACCTAAAAATTTAAAGGTTTACTTCGTTGATGTAGGGCAGGGCGATTGTACTGTAATTAAAACACCTAAAAACAAGACAATTTTAATAGATGGTGGTGGAAGTGAATTTTCAGATTTTAATGTTGGTAAAAATACTCTTATGCCATATTTATTAGACAGAAAGATTTATATTATAGATTACATATTTTTTAGTCATTTAGATTTAGATCATGCTCAAGGATTATTCTATATATTGGAAAATATGAAAGTTAAAAATATTGTAATAGGAAAACAATTTGAAAAAAATAAAAATTATGAGGAGTTTATTAAGCTTACTAAAAATTTAAATTTAAATGTTGTACAAGCAGGAGAAAGAATAGAAATTGAAAAAAATTTATATTTTGATATCTTGTGGCCTAAAACAGCAAATTTTATAAATGAAAATGTTGTTAATAATAATTCTATGGTATGTAAACTTAAGTATAAGAAATTTTCAATGTTATTTACTGGAGATATTGAAGAGATAGCAGAAAAGGAAATTATAAAAACATATAAGAATAAAGAATATCTATTAAAAGCAGATTGTTTAAAAGTTGCTCATCATGGATCAAAAACCTCTTCTAAAAAAGAAATATTAGAGCTTATAAAACCTAAAGTAGCTTTAATTGGAGTAGGTAAAAATAATAAATTTGGCCATCCATCAACTGTAACTTTAGAAAATTTAAATAATGTGAATGCAAAAGTTTATAGGACAGATACTATGGGAGAAATTACTATAAAAAGTAATGGAGAAAATTTTTATATAAATCAAATGAATAAAATTAAGTAAATATGCCAAAATATGTAAAGAGGTGTATTTTATGCTAAGAAAGATTTTATTATCAATAGGTATAGTTATTGTTTTAGTTGCAGGAATAGAAATTTTTAATTTATTTCAAAACAGAAAAATAAATGACGAAAATGATATTGTGAAGAATGAAACAGAATTATCTAGCAGATATGTTTTAGATGATTGTGTAAATGAATGGGAAGATTATAGCAAAAATGTTCAAAACGAGATAGAAGAAACAAGTGGAGATTTAAGTGATGAGAATAAACATTATATTTTGAAAAGTGAAAATGAAATTATAAAGATATATTATATAAATGAAAATGGGGAAGAAGTGCTATATAGAGTAACAGATATTAGTACAAAATATTTAGGAGATGATGATATAAATGAATTAAAAAATGGTATAGAAGTAATAGGAGCAAAAAATTTAAATCAGCTATTAGAAGATTTTGAATAAAAGATATTTGGGGACGGAGATTTTTGGGGGAATTCCCCTAAAATCTCCGTCCCCAAATGGGAAATTAGTTTTCAAAAATTAATTCATCATTTGAACGAGTAATTTTTATATTATCTCCATCTTTAATTTCATTTTTTAAAATTCTTTCTGAAATTTCATCTTCTACATATCTTTGAATAGCTCTGCGAAGTGGTCTTGCACCAAATTTTAGATTTGTTCCTTTTTCAAGTAAGAAGTCTTTTGCTTCTTTTGAAATTTCCATAGTTATATTTTTATCAGCTAAGGCAGAAGATGTATCTTTTAACATTAAGTCAATAATGTCTATTAATTGTTCGTTAGTTAAATTGCTAAATGCAACAATTTCATCTACTCTATTTAAAAATTCTGGTCTAAATACTTCTTTTAATCTTTCTTCGATTTTATATTTATCAACTTCTGATTTTCCAAAACCGATAGAGTTGTTATTTAAATTAGATCCAGCATTTGAAGTCATTATAATTATAGTATTTTCGAAACTTACTGTATTTCCTTGAGAATCTGTTAATCTTCCATCATCAAGTACTTGAAGAAGTATATTAAATACATCTGGATGAGCTTTTTCTATTTCATCTAATAATATTATAGAATATGGATGACGTTTTACTTTGTCTGTTAATTGACCAGCATCATCATATCCAACATATCCTGGAGGAGCTCCGATTAATTTTGCTGTTGAGTTACTTTCCATATATTCAGACATATCAATTCTTATTATAGAATCCTCAGATCCAAACATTTCATAACTTAAAGCTTTTGCAAGAGCAGTTTTACCAACACCAGTAGGTCCGACAAATATAAATGATGGTGGACGTTTTGTTGATTTTAGTCCGGCTCTATTTCTACGTATAGCACGTGAAACAGCACTTACGGCATCATCTTGACCAATGATTTTTTTATGAAGATTTGTTTCTAAGTTTAAAAGCTTTTGTGTTTCTTCTTCTGTTATTTTACTTACAGGAATTTTTGTCCAGCTTTCAATAACATTTGCAATATCTTGAACTGTAAGATTTTTGATTTCCATATTAGAATTAATTTTGTCAATTTCTTCCATTAATCTACATTCTTCAGTTTTTAAATTAGCAGCTTTTTGATAATCTTCTGTTGAATCTGTTGTAACTGCATCATCTTTTTGTTCTTGAACTTCTTTTAATTGACTGCGAAGTACTTCTAGTTTATATAAATCTTTGTTTTCAAGATTTATTCTAGAACATGCTTCATCTAAAATGTCTATAGCTTTGTCTGGTAAAAATCTGTCATGAATGTATTTTTCAGACATTATTACAGTTTGTTTTATTACATCAGTTGAGATTTTTACTTTGTGATAGTCTTCATAATATTTTTTGATTCCATCTAATATTCCAATTGAGTCAGATATTGTTGGTTCTTCAATTAAAACTTGTTGGAATCTACGCTCTAGGGCAGTATCTTTTTCTATATATTTACGGTATTCTTTTATTGTAGTTGTACCAATAAGTTGAATTTGGCCATTTGCTAATGCAGGTTTTAAAATATTTGCTGCATTCATTGCAGAATCTCCTTCGCCACCAGCTCCAGCACCTATTATAGAGTGAATTTCATCTATTACAAGAATTATGTTTCCATATTGAATACAATCATCTATAATTCCTTTCATTCTTGCTTCAAATTGACCTCTAAATTGTGTTCCTGCAACAACAGAAGTCATATCTAATAAATAAACTTCTTTGTTTAATAATTTTGCAGGTACATTTTTTGATGCAATTTTTAGAGCTAAAGCATTTGCAATTGCAGTTTTACCAACACCTGGTTCACCGATTAAGCAAGGGTTATTTTTAGAACGTCTATTTAAAATTTGAATCACTCTTTGAAGCTCTTTATCACGACCAATAACCATATCTAATTCATTGTTTTGGGCTTTAAATGTAAGGTTTGTTCCATAGGTATCCAAAAATCTTTTTTTCTTGTTTTTCTTTTTTTCAGGTTTTACTTTCTTTTTTATGTTTCCGGCTTTAGCAGGATCTGCTTGATTTTGTGAATTTTGACCGAATATATTTCCAAATAGAGATCCAAGAGGGATTGCACCTGCGAAAACTTTTGATTCTCCATCTTCTTGATTGTTTTCAGAATCTTCTACAGGAATTGCACCAAATTCGATTCCTTCTATTGGACCTAAATTGTCAGAAAGATTTTTAAATAATCCTTCTAATTGTTTGTTCATCTGTTCGGACTGATTTAAAATTGTTTGATTTTGTGCTTTTATTATTTCATCTGTATTTATTCCTAATTTTTTTGCACAATTTATACATAAACCTTCCATTTCTCTTTTTCCATCAGGTGTGATTTTACTAGAGAAAATAGAAGCTTGATTTTTTTTACACATTGAACATATCATATTGTAAAATTCCTCATTTCTTTTTTAGATTTTTTATTGTGAAACATGCTTGATTTATATAATTTCACAAATTATATGATATCCTAAAAAGCTTAGAATGTCAAGAGAAAAATAGTGATAAAAATGAAGGTTTATTGTATAAGAAAATTTAAGATTTATATTGATATTTATATAAAGATATAATATAATGGCAAATATAAAGGTAAAGGAGGAATTATTATGGCAACATATATAATAATAGCAATAATAGCTTATGCAATAGGAAGCATAAATTTTTCAGTTTTAATAAGTAAAAAAATGGCAGGATTTGATGTTAGAGAAAAGGGAAGCGGAAATGCAGGAACTACTAACATGCTTCGTTCTGTTGGAAAAAAAGCAGCAGCAATTACACTTTTATGTGATATATTAAAAGGGGTAGTTGCAATTTTAATAGCAGTAATTGCAGGAAATATTGTAAAAAATGTAGATAGAGCAGCATTAGTACAAATTGCAGGAATTTTAGTTGTAGTTGGTCATACTTTTCCTATTTTCTTTGAATTTAAAGGAGGAAAAGGAGTTGCAACATCTCTTGGAGTTTTAATGATGATAAATTGGAAAATTGGACTAATATGTTTAGTTTTTGCAATTGCTATAATGGCATTTAGTAGAATGGTTTCAATGGGGTCAATTGGAGCTGCAATTTTATTTCCAGTTTTAACTTTATTTATTAGTACAAACTTTATTGTTGAAGCAAGTGGAATTAAATATTTTATATTTAGTGTTATTTTAGCTGCAATTGTTATATTTAACCACAGAGAAAACATTAAAAGAATTGCAAGTGGAACAGAAAATAAATTAAGTTTTAAAAACACGAATAATTAATAATTTTTTAAATAAATTATATTTAGAGCCAATGAAAAGGAGAATAAAAATGAAAAATATCACAATAATAGGAAGCGGTAGCTGGGGAGTAGCTTTAGCAATACATCTTGCAAAAAATGGAAATAAAGTAAAAATATGGTCATTTGCAAAAGAAGAGGCAGACTTAATAAATAATGAGAAAAAATGTAAATTCTTGCCAAATGTAGTTATTCCAGAAAACATAGAATGTCTAACATCTTATGAAGAAGCATTAAAGGGAGCAGAACTAATTTTACAAGTTACACCATCAAAGTTTACAAGAGATACAGTAAAACAATATAAGAAATATGTAGATGTAAAAAATCAACCAATAGTTGTATGTTCAAAAGGAATAGAAAAGGAAACAGCAAAAACATTAGATGAAGTAATTTTAGATGAAATCCCAGAAGCAAGAGTTGGAGCATTATCAGGGCCAAGCCATGCAGAAGAAGTATCAATTGCAGTACCAACAGTACTTGTAATAGCATCAAAAGACGAAGAATTAAAAGATATGATTCAAGATGTGTTTATGAATGAATATATGAGAATATATACATCAAATGATGTAAAAGGTGTAGAACTTGGGGGAGCATTAAAAAATATTATAGCATTTTGTAGTGGTGTTGCCGCAGGAATTGGATTTGGAGATAATACATTTGCAGCATTAATAACAAGAGGATTAGTAGAAATTAGAAAACTTGGTGTTGCATTAGGTGGAGAAAAAGAAACTTTTTATGGTTTAAGTGGATTAGGAGATTTAATTGTAACATGTTTAAGTGAACATTCAAGAAATAGAAGAGCAGGTTTCTTAGTAGGACAAGGAAAAACAATTGAAGAAACTAAAAAAGAAGTTGGAATGGTTATAGAATCAATAGACAATATAGAAGTTGCAAAAAGATTAAGTGATGAATTAAATATAGAACTACCAATCTTAAATACAGTTTATGATATTTTATATAATGATTTAGATCCTAAAAAAGCAGTAGAAATGTTAATGAAAAGAAAGAAAAAACAGGAAGATTAATTAGTATAAAAAATAAATATTAATACATACTAAGTATTAAAAGTAGAAAGGATGATAATAATGGAATTTTTTGATAAATTAACAAAAAAAGCAACAGAGACATATAAAGGAGCAGCAGAAAAGACTAGTAAACTTGCAAAAGAAGCAAAATTAAAAATGAAAATAAATGAAAACAAATCTAAAATAAAGGATATTTACGAAGAAATAGGTAAAAAAGTTTATCAAAAACATTCATCAGGAGAAGGTGTATGTATAAAAAACGAAATAGAAGAAGATGTAGCAAAAATTGATATATTATCTGCAGAAATAGAAAAATATCATACTGAAATTTTAGAATTATCTGATTTAAAAGTATGTGTAAAATGCAAAGAGTCAATAGAAAAGAATGCTAAATTCTGCCCAAAATGCGGAGAAGAACAACCAGAAGTTGCAGAAGAAAAAGCAATGGAAGTAGAAGTTGTAGAAAATAGCGAAGAAGAAGCAAGTGAAGTGGTGTCTAAAAATTCTAGTGAAGATGAACCAACCAATAAAGAAGAATCAAATACAGATCCTGTTTGGGATGGTAACCAAGAAGATTCTTCAGATGATGATAAAACAGAATAAAATTTAAGTGGATTAGTATGGATAACGTTCAAATAGATATTTTATAATTTCATTGGCATTATACTCAGATATTTTTATAAATATATCTTTATCTAAACTAATCCACATTTTTATGTCATAATTTTCTTCATTATCAATAAATGCGGCTATTAAATCTGTTAATTCGACAGGATTTTCATACTTTTTTTGCCATCTTAATTTAGTTTCTATATCTAAATTTGTATCATAATATTCACTTAAAAATTGATTTAATTCGCCAGGTTTATGGCTTTGTAATTTTGCTATTGCATGCATATTTTTTGTACCTCCAATTATAGTATGGTTTAAAGGTTTTAGATTATACAATTTATCAGGATAAAAGTTTAAAAATTCTACAAAATAATTGCAATTTGAAAAAAATGTGGTATAATTAACAAAGCAAATTGATTAGTCGCTGGCAAAACTCGAAAGGGTTTGCGAGAGGAAAGTCCGGGCTCCAAAGAGCAATGATGCTAGATAACGTCTAGTGAGGGAAACCTTAAGGAAAGTGCAACAGAAAATAACCGCCATCAAAAGATGGTAAGGATGAAAAGGCGAGGCAAGAGCTCACCGGCTGTAAGGTGACTTACGGCGTCAGTGTAAACCCCATCTGGAGCAACACCTAAAATGGATATTTAAACACTTGCTCGGTGGTCCAAAATTGCGTGGCTTGAGCTATATAGTGATATATGGCCTAGATAAATGACTAATTTAAATGACAGAACCCGGCTTACAGATTTGCGCTAAAAATAAATAAATCAAAAAGATTGCAAAGTAAGGCTCAAAATAGTATTATACAATGTTAATCGAAATGTTTAAAATAATAAAAAATGTAAAGAATAATATTAAAGCATCTAAAAAGAGGTGATAATATTGTTCTTTTTTTATGTTCTTCTAATTTTTATTATAATTACTGCAATTTTAATTATGTTTACAAATATAAAAATACATATAGAGAATCTAAAATTTACAAGTAAAAAAAATAATGGAAGAAATTTAAATAGTGATTATAAAATAACCTTGAGATTATATCTTTTCAGAAAAATAAATTATTTAAAAATTGACATAACAAAAAACAAAATGGAGAGAGTAAAATTAATAGAAAAAATAGAAAATGATAAAAATAAACTTGATATAAAAATGTTAAAAAATTTAAAATATATAAAAATAGAAAATTTGAATTTTAAAATGTATATAGACTTAAAAGAAGCAGCATTAAATGCACTAATTGTAGGGCTTTTCTCTGGGATAATTTCAATTGGAGAAGGAATTCTTTTTAGTCAAGAGATTTTATCAACGAATTCAAAAAATGAATGGAAAATAGTGCCCTTGTATCAAAATGAAAATATATTGAAAATAGATTTTAATTGTATAATTAATATAAAACTGATACATATTATTTATACAGTATATAGATCCTCAAAAAATATACGTTCCTAAATGGGGAGGAAAGGAGAAAAATATGTCAGATCATCCAATAGAAGGTCTTATGATGACCGCAATGAATAGTATAAAAGATATGGTTGATGTAGATACAATCATTGGAGAAGCAATTCAGGCTTCAAATAATACGGTAATAATACCGATTTCAAAAGTCTCTTTTGGCTTTGCTGCTGGTGGAAGTGAATTTAAAGGCGAAACTATTGATGAATATAATAAGAAAGATAAAGATGAACAAATTCAATATAGGTTGCCTTTTGGAGGCGGAGCTGGAGCTCGGTGTTTCAATAAATCCGATTGCATTTTTAGTTGTTCAAAGTAATGTTGTAAAACTTTTACCAGTAGATCATGCAAATACATTTGATAAGATTTTAGATTATGTGCCAGACCTTATGGAAAAGTTAAATTGTATGATGGATAAATGTATTCAAAATAAAAAAGAGTTAGGCGAAAAAATTATAAGTAATATGAAGAAAAAATGTGATGAAAAAAATAGTAATAATAAAACGACAGAAGAAGTGAAAGTGAAAACTGTAAAAACAGAAGAAATAAAAGAGAAAGAAGAAGAGCAAGAATAGAGTTTATTCTTGCTCAAAATATGCACAATTAGAATTAAGAGAATTATTTTTTTTCGAAGTTATTTTCTCATAAGTACATTCTCCATTTTTTTGATATTTACAGTTTTCAGTACATGCAATCATTAAAAGTAACCTCCTAAAACTAAAAGTAGTATTTGTAGAAAAGACATAAATATACATAACTTTTATGAATTTGTATTTGAATTATAATATTTACAAAATTGTTTTAATGTACACTTTTCACATAATGGCTTTTGAGATTTACAAGTATATCTTCCATGCCAAATGAAAAGGTGATTTACATCTTTATAATCTTTTTGGTCAATTTGTTTTAATAAATCTTGTTCAATTTTAGATGGATCTTTTTCATTGGATAAACCAATTCTATTTGAAATTCTTTTACAATGAGTATCAACTGCAATTCCAACAGCATTTCCAAAAACTTCTAACATAATAACATTAGCACTTTTTCTTCCAACACCTGCTAAGGAAATTAAATCATCCATATTTTGAGGAACTTTGCAATCAAAATCTTCTAGAATTTGATTGGCACATTTTTTTATATTTTTTGCTTTATTTTTATAAAAACCACAAGGATGAATAAGTTCTTCAAGTTCAGTTAAATCAATATTTGCAAAATCCTCAATTGATTTACATCTATTAAAAAGAGCAGGAGTTGTTAAATTAACTCTTTCATCAGTACATTGTGCTGATAAACAAACAGCAACAAGTAACTGAAAAGGAGTTTCGAAATCTAAGCTACATTTTGCATCAGGATATGTTTTTCTTAAAGTATCTATTAAACTATTAATATCTTTTTTATTCATAAAGATCATCTCCTTTTATGTATAATATAGTTATTATATAAGGATGAATGCCATTTGTCAAAAGGTAACAATAAACTACAAAAAACATATAATAATAATAAAAGATATGGAGGTAATTTTACTATGAAAGGATTTTTGAAAAAGACATGTGGAGTATGTTTAATAGGACTTGGCTTAGGAATATTGATGGTTTTATTACTTCCAATAACAGGATGGTTAATAATAATTGGTCTGGCAATAATTGCTATAGGCTTTATATGGCTAGCATGTTAAAAAGGAGGTACATAAAATGACAATTGTTGTAAAAAAAGTTCCAAAAGCATTTAGGGGAATAGTAAAATTTATATTCAGAATAAAAGATTAGTTTTCCCATTTGGGGACGGAGATTTTAGGGGAATTTCCCTAAAATCTCCGTCCCCAAATGGGAAATTTCAAAAAAAACAGTTGACGAAATTGTAAAAAAATGATATAAATATAAAGAATTCGTTTTAAACGGCCCCTTGGTCAAGCGGTTAAGACGTGGCCCTCTCAAGGCCAAATCATGGGTTCGATTCCCGTAGGGGTCACCAAATATAGTAAATGCATTAGAGTAGAAAGGATAATAGAGCCCTGTTCTACTTTATTTATTTTTAATGTAAAATTTTCAAGGAGAAAAACTAAAATATGGATGAAAAAGAAAACAATAAAATAATTAGGAAAAAAATATTTGAAAATTTAATAATAGCAGTAGCTATGATGTTATATTTTATATTAATAAACTTTTCATATTTAAGAATGGAAGAAGATTTACTATTACAAGGGATAAAAATAGCAAGTTTAATAATACTATTTTTTAGTATAATAATATTTGAAGTAGCTTATCATAAAGATAGTGGAAGAATTGCGATAAATGGAATAGAAGTTTTAGTTCTTGCAATACTTACATTAACAATAAGATTGGTAACTGCAAGATTTAAGATTGACTTTGGAAAATATATAGTATATTTAGCATACACATTTACAATTTATTATATATTAAAATCTATAATACTTTATACAATGGAAAAAAAGAAATACTTAGATAGTTTAAGTGACATTCACGAGATAGTAAGTAATGAACCAGTAAAAAAAGAAGCAAAAAAGAGAAAAAAGAAAGAAAATACCTAAAAAAGCTTATTTTCACTAGACTTTCAGTTAAAATTGTGATAAAATAAAAACGATTTAAAAAATGGGAGGAAGAAACTATGAAATTAGTAAATATAGGTTTTGGAAACACAGTTGCAGCAGACAAAATAGTAGCCATAGTGAGCCCTGATTCAGCTCCAATAAAAAGAATGGTACAAGAAGCAAAAGATAATGGAACAGCAATAGATGCTACATTTGGAAGAAAAACAAGAGCAGTACTTATAATGGATTCTGACCACATTGTATTATCAGCAGTTCAAGCAGAGACAGTAGCTGATAGAATAGACAAAGAAAGGAATGAGAATTATGATGGTAAAGCCAACAGTTAAAGAGCTTTTAAAACATGCAGAAAATAGATTTGCATTAGTAATTGCAACATCAAGAAGAGCTAGACAAATAGCAAATGGAGATAAAAAATTAACAGAGGTAGATGCAGAATCTCCTGTAACATTAGCAGCAAACGAAATAAATGAAGGAAAAGTTGAAATTTATAAAGCAGATGAAGTTTATGATGATGAAAACGAAGATGTTTCATTATTAGAAAGCGAAAAAAATGAAAACAGCGAAAATGAATAAAATTGCAAAATAAAGGGAGTTAAATATGAAAAGAAAAGATATAATTTCAATAACAGGGGACTTAGCAAGTGGGCAAAGTACAGTTGCAAAAATGCTTGCAGAAGATTTAAATTATTATTTATATAGAAATGGAGCATATGCAAGAGAACTAGCAGTAGAACACGGAATGTCTATAACAGAATTTTGTGGATATTTAGTAGATCATCCAGAAATAGATAGACAAATAGAAAAAAGTGCAACCGAATATTCAAAAACACATAATGATATAGTAATAGATGCAAAAATGGGATGGTATGCTGTTCCAGAATCATTTAAAGTGTATTTAAAAGTAGATATAGATGTAGCAGCAAAAAGAGCTTTTGCAGATCCAAATAGAAAAAGATCAGAAGACTTACCAACTTTAGAAGCACAAAAAGCAGACATGATAAAAAGAGCAAATGGAGATTTAGAAAGATATTTCGAATTATATAATGTTCATAGAAATGATATGTCAAATTATGATTTTGTACTAGATACAAGTGATTTAACTCCAGAAGAAGTATTAAAAAGAATAAAAGAAGAATACGAAAAATGGAAACAAGATTAGATTTATTAAAAAAATGTGAAATTTGTCCACATAAATGTGGAATTGATAGAACAAATAATAAAATTGGAAGATGTAAATCAAAAGATACTGTAAAGTTAGCAATTTTTTCACTTCATAAGTTTGAAGAACCATGTATAAGTGGAAAAAATGGCTCAGGTACAGTATTTTTTTCAAATTGCAATTTATCATGTGAATTTTGTCAAAATTATGAAATAAGTCAACAAGGGCTAGGAAAAGAAATTGGAATAGAAGATTTAGCAAAAATATTTATAAAGCAACAAGAAAGTGGAGCACATAACATAAATTTGGTATCACCAACAAGCTATGCTGTGCAAATAATAGAAGCAATTAAAATTGCTAAAAGCAATGGTTTAAATATACCAATAATATACAATACAAATGGATATGAAAATGTAGAAACATTAAAAATGCTAGATGGTTATGTAGATGTTTATTTGCCAGATTTAAAATATGCCGAAGATGATTTAGCAAAAAAATATTCAAAAGTAGATAATTATTTTGAAATAGCAACAAAAGCAATAAAAGAAATGAGAAGACAAGTTGGAGAAAATGTTTATGATGAAGAAGGAATGCTAAAAAAAGGGATGATAATAAGACATCTAATACTTCCAAATCATACAGAAAACAGTAAAAAAGTTCTTAGTTGGATTAGTCAAAATATGCCGAAAGATATAACAGTAAGTATAATGGCACAGTATTTTCCAACTTACAATGCTTGCAAAATAAAAGATTTAAATCGCAAAATAACAAAACATGAATATAAAAAAATAGAGGATTTTTTATATTTGTTAGATTTTGAAAATGGATATATCCAAGAACAAGGAAAAAACGAAGAAATATATGTTCCAAAATGGGAAATAAATGTATAACTGTAATAAAACTGTAATAAATGTGTCATTAAAAAGTAATAATAAAAATTGATAATAACTATTGATTAATTTATTGTTTTGTAGTATAAAAGATATAGAGTATTTAGAAAAATACAAAGGAGGAAGAAAATGGCTGAGTTCAATCGTAATCAAAATGGAGTTTTTGGTGAAGTAAAATTTAATGAAAATAATAATGAAACAGAAAATACATCATTTTTCGAAGGTACAATAGCAGGAGCTAATATACCTGGAGTAAATGATCAAAATAATGGTGCTCAAAAAGAAAATGCAGGAAATGTATTTGCAGGTTTTGGAGTAAACCAAAATGCTGATAATTTCCAACCAATTGGAAAAGAAAAAGCTATTACAAAACAAGGTCTATGGTCAAAGGTAAAAGCATTCTTATTCCAAGAAATTGATTTAAATGCACCTGTAAAAGTCGAATTAACTCCATATCAACAAAAAGTTGAAAATGAAATTAATGATTTCTTACATCAAGAAATTACATTCAAAGGAATTGCAAATTTCTTTAAAGGAAATAAATAAAAACACATACACATATTAGTATGTGTTTTTTTGTGCATAAATTTTTCCTTTTTTGACATAATAAGATTATAAACAAAAATTAAGGAGGAAAATAAAATGAAAGCAACAGGGGTGGTAAGAAGAATAGATGACTTAGGAAGAGTGGTTATCCCAAAAGAAATAAGAAAAACATTAAGAATAAAAGAAGGGGCGCCTTTAGAAATTTTTACAGATAAAGAAGGCGAAATTATATTGAAAAAATATTCACCAATTGGTGAGCTTACAGAATTTGCATCTGGATATGCAGAGACATTATCAAAAACAACAGGTCATATAGCTTTTATTACAGATAAAGACACAGTAATTGCAGTTTCAGGAGGATCTAAAAAAGAGTACCTAGAACAAGATGTAAGTGAAGAACTAGAACAACTTATGGAAGATAAAGAAGTATATAATAGTAAAGATAATAGAGATATTGCAATGCCTATTACTAAAAATGGAAAGAATGATAAAAAGTCGAATGGACAAATTGTTTATCCTATAATCTCAAATGGAGATACAATTGGAACTGTAATTCTTCTTTCTAAAAATGAAAATACTAAAATGAATGATGTAGAAAGCAAACTTGCACAATCTGCGGCTACCTTTTTGGGAAGTCAAATGGAGATATAGTCTTTACAATTTATGTAAACAATGATATAATACCAAAGTCTCATAACTATTAATTTCTAAATATAAGGCAACATAAGGGAAAGCAATAGTTAAATAACTTTTAGAAAGGGGAATTACCTATGAACAGAGACAACAAAAACAAAGCAGCAGAAATATCTGCAAAACACTTGGCATTATGCCCACTTGATGGACGGTATGCTGGAATTGGAGAGAAACTAGCACCATATTTTTCAGAGTATGCTCTGGTAAAAAACAGAGTAAAAGTTGAAGTGAAATGGTTAAAGTTTCTTCTAGAAAATGTAAAAGGATCAGAGATTCTGGATTCTTTCCAGAAATCAAAAATGCCGAAAATCATCTCAATTTACGAAAACTTTTCTGATGAATCATTTATCAGAGTAAAGGAAATTGAAAGTGTAACAAATCATGATGTAAAGGCAGTAGAACTTTTTGTTGATGAAAAATTGGAAGAACTGGGAATGAAAGAACTGATAAGTTTTGTTCATATCGGTTGTACATCAGAAGATATCAACAATGCAAGTTATGCGTGTATGATCAAAGAAGGATTGCATAATGTTTGGATTCCAGCTGCTCAGAAATTAATTGGTAAAATTTCAGAGTTGGCTGAAGAATATCAAAATATTGCAATGCTTGCTCACACTCATGGTCAACCGGCAACACCAACGACTGTTGGAAAGGAACTGGCGGTATATGTATACCGGTTAGAAAAATCCTTGGTAGCTCTTGAAAAAATTGAGCCATTGGCTAAATTTAATGGAGCAACAGGAAACTATGCTGCTATTTCAGTAGCATTTCCGGAGAAAAATTGGCAAGAGCTTTCACGAGAATTTGTTGAGAATGAATTGAATTTGACGTTCAATCCTGTAACAACTCAGATCGAAAGTCATGATTACATTGCACATATTTTAGATAGTGTGCGTCATTTTAACAATGTGCTAAGTGATTTGGATGTTGATATGTGGCTTTATATTTCAAAGATGTACTTTAAGCAGATAACTGTAAAAAGTGAAGTCGGTAGCAGTACGATGCCACATAAGGTAAATCCTATTAGATTTGAGAATAGTGAATCTAATATTGATACATCAAATGGATTGCTTATGACCTTGTCAAATAAGCTTACAAGATCAAGAATGCAAAGAGACTTGTCAGATTCATCATCTCTTAGAAACATTGGAATGGCACTGGGATATTCACTTCAAGCAATTAACCAGACAAAAGGCGGACTTGAAAAAGTGGAAGTGAATAAAAAGAAAATCCAAGAAGATCTGGATAGTAATTGGGAAGTACTTGCAGAACCAATTCAGACAGTTTTAAGAAAATATGGAATTGGAGATGCATATAGCAGGCTTAAAGATTTTACAAGAGGAAAAGAAGTTTCAAAAGAAGCAATTAGGAATTTTGTAAAATCACTAGAAGATATTTCAGAAGAAGATAAAAAAAGGCTTCTTGAATTAACTCCAGAGAGCTATGTTGGCTATGCCGGAAGCATTACAAGAGAGGCTACTTTGTATACGAAGTATTATAAAGATTAAATTTGTTGTAAAAAGGAGAGCTGTTTTCAATACGAAAACAGCTCTTTCCCCATACTTTGACTATTATTTAATTATGAATTTCCTTTAGGAATAACAATATCTTTTTTCTTATTATCATCAGGAATAATATCAGATTTTATATGATCATAAACAGGTGAAATATTTAAATCATTTCCATCACCATTAACAACTTTTATTTCCTTTTTTTCTTCATTTTCACTCATAGAGAACAACCTCCTTTATAAATTTTATATCATAAAAAAAATAAAGGTGCAATAGAAAAAATAAAAAAAGAATAAAAATTATATAAATACATAAAATTTAGTAATTCCCCGAAAAACTCCGTCCCCAAATGGGAATTCCCCTAAAATCTCCGTCCCCAAATGGGAAATCCCCGAAAAACTCCGTCCCCAAATGGGAAAAATATTACAAAAAGACTATACAAAAAAAATATTTTGATATATAATAAACAAGTAAAATTGGAAATAATTATTTCTTTTTATTAAAAATATCCTTGAAAGGAAGATAAAAACATGAATTTAAAAAATATTTTAGACGGAATTGAAGGCTTAAAAGCCAAAGGAGAATTAGATTTAGAAATTGAAGGAATTGAAAGCAATTCTAAAAAAATAGAAAAAGGATTTTTATTTGTTGCAATAAAAGGCTTTGCAGTAGATGGCCATGAATTTATAGAAAATGCAATAGAAAATGGAGCTATCGCAGTAGTTGTAGATGAAAGCTGTGATTTTAAAAATTTAAAAGTACCTACAAATGTAACATTAATTGTAAGTAAAGATACAAGAGAATTTTTAGCATTGGCTTCAGCAAATTTTTACAAAAATCCATCACAAAAGTTTAAACTAATAGGAATAACAGGAACAAAAGGAAAAACAACAACAACATTTATGATAAAAGAGATTCTTGAAAAAGCAGGGAAAAAAGTAGGGTTAATTGGAACAATTGCTACATATATAAATGGAAAGAAAATAGCAGATTCAGATAGAACAACACCAGAAAGTTTAGAATTACAAAAAATATTTGCAGATATGGTAGAGCAAGGCGTAGAATATGTAGTTATGGAAGTTTCATCACAAAGTTTAAAATTACATAGAGTAGATGGTTGTGATTTTGATTTGGTAGCATTTACAAACTTTTCAGAGGATCATATAAGTGAAAAAGAACATCCAGATATGCAAGATTATTTAGAATCAAAATTAAAATTATTTAAAATGTGTAAAACAGGATTTGTAAATATAGACGATCTACAAGGAAATAAAATACCTGGAATGTTCCCAGATAGTGACATAACAGGTTATGGAATAGATAATTTTGGAAACTTTTTAGCAAAAGATATTACAATTACAAATTCATATGTTGATTTTAAAGCTAAAATAACAGATAGAAATGAAAGAGTAAAAGTTGATATTCCAGGAAGATTTACAGTATATAATGCATTAGCTGCAATTGCCATTTGTAGAAAATTAGGAATTGAAAGTAGTGTAATGAAAGAGGCTTTGGAAAAAGTAAAAGTACCAGGAAGATCAGAAATGGTAGAAAATAAACTTGAAATACCAATAATGATAGATTATGCTCATTCACCAGAAAGTCTAGAAAAAATACTTCGTGCTGTAAGTTCATATACAAAAGGAAGAGTAATTTCAGTATTTGGATGTGGAGGAGATAGAGATACAAGAAAACGTCCAATAATGGGAGAAATTTCTGGAAAAGTAGCAGATTATACAATAATTACATCTGATAACCCAAGAACAGAAGATCCTAAAGCTATTGTTGATGAAATAGAAGAAGGAATAAAGAAAACAAAAGGAAAATACGAAGTAATTGTTGATAGAGTAGAAGCAATAACAAAAGCAATAGAAATGGCAAATAAAAATGATATCATAGTATTAGCAGGAAAAGGACATGAAACATATCAAGAAATAAATGGTGTTAAACATCCTTTTGATGAAAGAGTAATAGTTAATGATATAATTAGTAAAATAAATAAGAAAGGCAAGAAATAAAATGAATTTTCAAACAACAATACTTTTAATAAGTTTTGCAGTAGCAGTAGTTATTTCACTAATAGTGATACCAATATTAAAAAAAGTTAAGGTAGGACAAATAGAAAGGGAAGATGGACCTAAGTCACATCTGAAAAAACAAGGTACACCTACAATGGGTGGCATAATATTTATGCTATCTATTGTAATATGTACAACCGGAAGTTACATATATTTAAAAGGCATAGGAAATATAGAAACAGCACAAAAACTTATTCCAATGCTATGTTTAACTATAGGATTTGGAATTGTAGGTTTTGTAGATGATTTTAAAAAATTAGTTTTACATAATACAAAAGGTTTAAAACCAAGCTATAAGATGTTAGGATTACTTATAATATCTGTATTATATGTTTTATTTATATTACGTTTTACAGGCCATGGAACAGAAATAATAATTCCATTTATAAAAACAGAAATAACAATGCCAACTTTTTTATATATACCATTTGCAATTATAGTTATGCTTGCTACAACAAATGCAGTAAATTTAACAGATGGAGTTGATGGATTAGCATCAAGTGTATGTTCAATTATAATAACATGTCTAACAGTAATTGCAATGATAAAAGGAGTGGGAGAAGTTGCAATATTAGGAAGTATAGCAATAGGAAGTATATTAGGATTCTTAATGTTCAATTTAAATCCAGCAAAAGTAATGATGGGTGATACTGGATCATTATTTATAGGTGGTTTAATATCATGTTTAGCATTATATTTAAAATTACCATTATTATTAATTGTAATAGCACTAATACCAATATTAGAAACATTGTCAGTAATATTACAAGTATATTACTACAAAAAAACAGGAAACAGAATATTCAAAATGGCACCATTACATCATCATTTTGAATTATCAGGATGGAATGAAAACAAAGTTGTTAGAGTATTTTCAGTTGTAACATTATTAATGTGCATAATTGGAATATTGATAGTATAGAAAAAACGAAAGGAGAGAAGAAAATTGGCAAAGAAAAAAAATAAGAAATTTTCGAGTTTTTTAGAGAATCCTATAGATTACACATTGTTAATAACTGTATTATTGTTATTGACTTTAGGATTAATAATGGTTTTGTCAGCAAGCTCTCCAACATCTATCTCAGAAAGTGGAAAGAGTTATAAATATTTTGCAAAGCAAGCAGCTTTTGCAGGACTTGGGCTAGCTGCAATGGCAATGATATCTAAAATTGATTATAGATTTTATAAAAAATTCTATAAGATTGCTTATATTATTTCGATAATATTGCTAATTGCAGTATTAGTTGCAGGAAAAACAGTTAATGGAGCAAAAAGATGGATTGGAATAACAGAGACTCTGTCCTTTCAGCCATCAGAGCTTGTAAAGTTTGGCATGATAATATTTTATGCAGGAATATTAACGAGAGATAGAGAAGAATTAAAATATTTTGTAAAAGGATGGTTAAAACATTTATTATGGTTATTGCCGATCATATTATTGATAATGTTAGAACCACACATGAGTGCTTCTATGGTTATTATAGGAATAGTTGTAGTTATGATGATAATAGCAGGATGCAAGATGTGGCAAATGGTAGTGCCAGGAGCTGCAATTGGATTGCCGGCAATTATAGCTTTAATAATTTTTGAGCCGTACAGATTAAAAAGGGTAACAACATTTTTAAACCCATGGAGTGATGCTCAAGGAGATGGTTGGCAAGTAATTCAAAGTCTATATGCAATAGGTTCACGGAGGACTATTTGGAGCAGGACTTGGCCAAAGTAAACAAAAATATTTATATTTACCAGAACCACAAAATGACTTTATTTTTTCAGTTTTAGCAGAAGAATTAGGTTTTGTTGGATGTGCATTGGTAATCGTATTATTTGCAATTTTTATATGGAGAGGAATTTTAATTGCTATGAAAGCACCGGATATGTTTGGAAGCTTGGTAGCAACAGGAATAACAGCACTTGTTGGAATACAAGTTATAATAAATATTGCGGTTGTAACATCATCAATGCCGGCAACAGGTATGCCACTTCCATTCTTTAGTTATGGTGGAACAGCACTATTTATAATGCTTTGCCAGATGGGAGTATTGCTCAATATTTCAAGAGCATGTAGAAAGACTTAAGATGGCAAATTTAGCCGGTTATTTTAAGGAAATAAATCCTAAAAAATAACCGGTATTTTAGAGAAAGCGATTCCCCATTTGGGGACGGAGATTTTTTTGAGGAATCCCCAAAAAAACTCCGTCTCTAAATGAGGAAATGAGGAGGAAAAATGAGAGTAATTGTAGCAGCAGCAGGAACAGCTGGACATATAAATCCTGCAATATCTATAGCAAATAAAATAAAAGAAGAAGAAAAAGATTCAGAAATTATTTTTATACGGAACTACTAGAGGTTTAGAAAATGATTTAGTACCACGTGCAGGATATGAACTTAAAACTATTGATGCATACGGATTAAGCAAAAAGCTTTCAATTGAAAATTTGAAAAAATTATATAAGACTTTTAAAGGTATAGGAGAAGCAAAAAAAATTGTAAAAGAATTTAAACCAGATATAGTAATTGGAACAGGAGGATATATATGTGGTGCAGTTGCAATGGCGGCTAAAGCAAATAAAGTACCTATTTTATTACATGAAAGTAATGCCTTTCCTGGAAAAGCTGTAAAAATGTTATCTAAAAAAGCAGATACAATTTTAGTTTCTTTTGAAGATGCCAAAAAAAGAATTCCAAATTGTAAAAATGTTGTATTTACAGGAACACCTGTTAAGATTAAAAAACAAAATTATAGTATAAATGAAAGACATAAAATTATACAAGATTTGGGATTAAATGAAACAAAGCCTATTATATTAATTTTTGGAGGAAGCCAAGGTGCTCAAAAAATTAATGAAGCTTTAACATATATAATTGAAAATGAAAAAAACAAAAATTATCAAATGATTTGGGCAACAGGTCCTAAACAATTTGATAGAATAAAAAATGAGCTTAAAGAAAAAAATATAAATATAGAAAAAATTGAAAATTGTAAAATCTTACCTTACATATATAACATGGAAGAAGTTGAAAATATTGCTGACGTAATAGTTGCAAGAAGTGGTGCTATGACAATTACAGAAATTGCAAATTTATCAAAACCATCAATTTTAATTCCACTTCCAAATGTAAGTAATGATCATCAAATGTATAATGCAAAAGTATTAGAAAATGTTGATGCCGCAAAGATTATAAAAAATGATGAATTAACTGGAAAAATACTAAATGAAGAAATTGAAAAAATAATTTTAAATAAAGAAAGATGTCTTCAAATGGGAAGAAATGCTTTCAAAGTTTCAAATGATAATGTCGAAGAGAAAATTTTTAAAGAAATACAAAAACTAGTAAAATAAATGAAAGAGGGAAAGAATAGTGTTTAAAAAAAATACACCTTTAAAAGTGGTTCTTGTAATTTTTATTACAGAAATAATTATTCTAATTGGGCTTGGAATTGCACTTCAAACAAATATAATAGGACTTCATAATCAAATAGAACAAGAAGAAGTAACAAGTTTAAGTGAAATAGATTTAGAAATACAAGAACTATCAAAAGATCTTGATGGAATATTAATTATATGTTCTGTAATTTTTATAGGTATTGCAGTAGTACTTGTAATATATATGTCAAAAGTTATAGTATATCCACTAAATAAGTACTTAAGAAGTAAAGATGAAGAAAAATCGACAGAACAAATTGAAATGGGAAAAATTGTATTACATACAACAGAGGGAATAGTTGTATTTAATAGAGATGGAAGTATAGCTTTAATAAATCCAGCAGCAAAAAGATTATTAAAAATTGCACCAGAAGATAATTCATTTGAAGATGTTTTCCATAAATATGATAAAGAGATAAATATGGAAAAAATCATATATTTAGATAACTGGACATCAACAACACAAAAAATAAATGTAGGAGATGCACATCTTGATGTATTATTTTCACCATTTAGAAATAAACAAGATATTCCAGCAGGTGTAATAGCATTTATTCCGGATACTATTGAACATGAAAGACTAGATAATATGAGAAAAGAATTTGTCGCAGATGTATCACATGAGTTAAAAACACCAATAACATCAATAATGGGATATGCAGATACTCTTTTAGAAGGAGAATATGATGAAAAAACACAGAAAGAATTTTTAGGTGTGATTGCAACAGAGGCAAGACGTATGGCAAGACTCGTAACTGATTTATTAGAACTTTCTAGAATGGATAGCAATAGAAAGAGAATGAAAAAAGTAAGCTTTGATTTAGGCAGTATGGTAAAAGAATGTCAAGATAAATTAGCAATTGAAATAAAAAAGAAAAATCATCAAGTTGAAAATTTTGTTACAGCAGATGTACCACCAGTTTTTGCAGATAAAGATGATATTGAAAGAGTTGTGCTAAATATATTAACAAATAGTATAAAATATACACCAGATGGCGGTTTATTAAAAATATATGTAGGATTTGTATATAATGATGCATATATAAAAATAATAGACAATGGAATTGGAATTCCAGAAAAAGATTTAAATAGAATATTTGAACGTTTTTATAGAGTGGACAAGGCTAGAAGCAGAGAAAATGGAGGAACAGGGCTAGGTCTTTCTATTGCAAAAGAAATTTTAGATAAAAATGGAGGAAGTATTGATATAAAAAGTGAAGTAGGAAAAGGAACAGAAGTTGTTATAAAAGTTCCTACTAAAGAATAGCAAATATAAAAGGAGAAATGTATGTTAGATATATTACAAGATGCAGTTATAGACACAATAAAATTAATACCGTTTTTGTTTATAACATATTTGATAATGGAATATATAGAAAATAAAACAAGCGGAAAAATAAGAGAAAAGATAAAAAAATCGGGTAAGTTTGGGCCATTATTTGGAGCAATAGTAGGTATTGTACCACAATGTGGATTTTCAGCTTCAGCAACAAATCTTTACTCTTCAAGACTAATATCAATAGGAACTTTGATTGCGGTATATTTATCAACATCAGATGAGATGATACCAATTTTCATTTCAGAGGCAATGCCTGTAAGTTTAATGATAAAAATATTACTAATAAAACTATTGTTAGGTATATTTTGGGGATTTACTATAGATTTTATTTTTAAAAAACTTATATCGAAAAGTAAGCAAAATGAAAGTAGATCAAAAGAAGATGGAGTTCAAAATAATATAGAAGAAGAGAGTAATGAATTTGAGGAAATATGTGAAGACGAGCATTGTCATTGCCACGAACAAGGAATCCTAAAGGCAAGCTTAATTCATACACTTAATATAACAGGATATATTTTTATAATAACATTAATAATTAATGCTATTATAGGAGTGATAGGGGAAAATACAATAGAAACATTTATAAAAAATAATATTTTCTTAGGACCAATTATTTCTAGTTTAATAGGTTTAATACCAAATTGTGCAGCATCTGTTATTATAACCAATTTATATATCGAAAATGTTATTAATATGGCATCACTTATTGCAGGATTATTAACAGGAGCGGGAGTTGGCTTATTAGTATTATTTAGAACGAATAAAAAACATATAAAAGAAAATATACTTATTGTTGGATTAATGTATTTTATTGGTATCATATCTGGATTGGTTTTACAATTTATAATATAGAAAAAATAGAATGGAAATTTAAAATTCCATTCTATTTTTGTTAGCTATTTTTTTCCTTTTTTGAAGTTTACAACAATTGCATCATCATTATCTAAAAATAGATTAGAAGATGTATTTGATTGAATTGGATCATCTTCATCAGTTTTTTTATCTTTAAAACTTACTTTTTTAGGATTAAACTTTGATCCAATAGAAGATGCATCATCATTTGAATCCGAAATTGCCTCACTTGAGGTGTATTTTGCAAAATCATATTTCTTTCCTTTATGTTTTTCTTTATATTTTGGAGCCATAAAGTTTATAATACCATCACTATTTTGAGGTGCACCATTGTCACCAACTATTTTATAAGCACATTTATCATCTGTAAGGAATTGCATACTACCTGCCATAACTTTATCTTTATAATCGAATTTTATACTAGCAAGTTTTGGATCCATAGTACCCTTTGCACCATCAAAGGCACGGGTATATTGCCATTGTTTCCATTGGCCAATTTCCTTTTGCCACCATTGCAATTCATCAATAGGGGCAGCTCCACCAGTGAATACCTTGCTAGAACAGTTTGTAAGGATTGTACTGTTAAATTTAGTCATAGCAGAATTATCTTTAACAACGTCTCCTAAGCTTACATTTGTAACTCCTGAAGTTCCAAACATTGAAATACTTTGAGCAGAAATTGTTGTACCAACACAATATTTTCTATACATTGTAAACATTGTTTGAGTATCTTTTGTAACAAAATCTGGAAATTCATCAATATAAAGGTAATGTGGAATACGAGTTTTTTCGTTTCCAGGTCTTCTTAATACTGCATTTTGCATTGATAATAAGAAGAATAAACCAAATGCTGTACTTGCAAATTTTCCTGAATCTCCACGTCTTGTACAAATGAAAATGAAATCTCCATTTTGTAAAGTTTTATCAAAGTTAATATTGTTATGTCTATTACATAAAATGTTTTTAATTTTAGAAGAACGTAGTAAGTTCTCTAATCTGCTAGAAATATAAAATGCATATTTTTCCATATTATCTAATCCTTTTCCTTCAGGATAGAAGTTCTTTTGGAAGAATGTAATTAGCATTGTATATTCTTCTGCAAGTTCGTGATCTTTTTTTAATATTTCACACATTTTTTGTACTAGGCTAAAGTTGTTTAATAGTTTTAGTAAATCCTCCATGTTAGGAAGTATACCATCATTCATTTGAGGATATATTAATTTTAATAATATTGTTAAATTTTCTAATATTTGAATAACTACATCTTCAGAATAATTGTCATTATCTGGAGCTTTTATACCGTTTAATGTTGAAGATATTGTAACTGCGATTGTATTTGGATCATCATATACAAATGGATTTAAACCAACTGAATCTGCTGGATTTAATGGATCTAATAATGTATATGAAATTCCGTAATTGTTACAAACATCTATCATTTTTAATATACTTTCATCATCAGGTGATAAATATGTCATACCAACATCTTTATAAACAGGTTTTGGCGAACTTGTAAGCATCATTTTTTGCATAAATGTTTTATATAATGTTTCTTTTCCAAATGATGGTGTTAACATGCTTAATTTAAAGTTTGCATTTAAATAATCGTTACTATATGGTCCTGAAAGAGTAGCAATACCTGTTTTTAATGCTGTAAAACCAAGTTCTTTTGAAGCTTCTTTAAAGAAAAATTTCTTTTCAATATCTTGTGCGATCATTGGTTCAAATATTCTTGAAGTTTTACCAGTACCAGATCCACCACATACTAGAAGTGACCTATATCTTGCTGTTTCACCATATGTAACTTTTTTTCCTGTGTTATAATCATAAACAAAACTTACATCACACATATATGCATTGTGCTTTATTGATGAATCTGATAAATTTATTCCTGTATAATCCCAAATGGATTTTATTTGTTCTGCTGTGTCATTTATTCCCATGATGATTTTCTTTGTAATAAATGGGTAGAATGTTACAAGTGGTATATATAATGCAATTGCTGAAAATGCATGTCTTACCATACCTGGAAATTCTGTAATTATATTTGCATAATTTGGTACAGAAGTAAATAAAAGCCAAAGACCTGCATTTAACCATTGAGTGAACATTGAAATTGCAATTATATAAATTGCTGTTAAATATGTATAAAATAGTGTTACTTTATGAGCTCTATCATGTGCAAAACTTGATTTACCTGAAAAAGCAAATGCAAATGCTGGGCAAGCAAGAGCTAATGTATATCTAATTGGTCCCCAATATGAGGAAGATACGCCAGTAAAAATCATAAGTAACATTTCCACAACTCTATCTATACAAATATAGAAAGAAATAAGTGTTAATATGAAAGTAAAAAATGTATTTCTATTTACGTTTAATTTCTTTAATAATTTATCTATTAATTTCATCATATATTAATCCCTCTTAGTTTTAAATTTTATCAATCCCTTATATTATCCTACAAAATGGAGAAAAATACAAGTAAAAAAATAAAAAAAGTACCAATAATATGAAGGAAATATAATTAATGACTAATTTAAATAGATCAAAATGGGCTTGGACTTAAAAAATCTAGTAAAAAGCTTGACAAATAAAAAAAATAATAATATAATAATTAGTGTTGCAAGAAGAAGTATTCCACTTCTCACCTTAACCAAGAAGGGAAAAGGTAAGAATTTAAAATAATTAAAACAGTTATTTGACGTGGATTAATTGGCTTATCTTGTAACAAAGAAAAGTCAATTTTTTATTGTTTTAGGAGGTGTTTTTTATAAAACAAGAATTACCAATAAATGGTCAAATAAGAGCTAGAGAAGTACAATTAATAGGAGACGAAGGAGAAAAATTAGGAGTTGTTTCATTAAAAGAAGCTCTAGAAGTAGCTGAAGAAAAAAAGCTAGATTTAGTATTAGTTGCACCAAATGCAAAACCACCAGTTTGTAAGATTATGAACTATGGAAAATATAAATTTGAGCAAGCTAAAAAAGAAAAAGAAGCAAAGAAAAAACAAAAAACAGCTGAAGTAAAAGAAATTAGAATAACTCCAAATATAGAAGAACACGATTTTGGATTTAAGGCAAAAAATGCAAGAAAATTCATAGAAGATGGAAACAAAGTAAAAATAACAGTAAGATTTAAAGGAAGAGAAGTAAATAATTCTAAATTAGGAGAAGATGTATTAAATAAATTTATAGAAAATTTATCAGATATAGCAAATGTAGATAAAAAGCCTAAATTAGAAGGTAGAAACATGTTTATTATGCTATCTAAAAAAGCGTAAAATATATAAAAACAAAAATTGAAAGGAGTTTTAATCATGCCTAAAATGAAAACAAATAAAGCTGCAAAGAAAAGATACTCTTTAACAGCTACAGGAAAAGTAAAAAGAACAACATCAGGAAGAAGACACTTATTAGCAAACAAAACAAAAAGACAAAAATTAAATAGCAGACGCCCAGGTGCATATGCTGACAAAACATGTGAAAATACAATAAAGAAATTATTACCATATGGTAACTAAAAAGTAGAAAGGAGAATAAAAGAAAATGGCAAGAGTAAAAACAGCAAAAATAACAAGAAGAAGACATAAAAAAGTTTTAAAACAAGCTAAAGGATATTTTGGCGCAAAACATTATAGATTTAGAAATGCAAATCAAGCAGTATTAAAATCATTATCTTATGCTTATGTAGGAAGAAAAGATAGAAAAAGTGATTTCAGAAAATTATGGATAGCAAGAATAAATGCTGCTGCAAGAATGAATGGATTAACATACAGCAAATTAATCGCAGGATTAAAGAAAGCTAATGTTACAATAAACAGAAAAATGTTAGCTGAAATAGCTGTAAATGATGAAAAAGCATTCACAGAAATAGCAAACATAGCAAAAAATGCATAATAAAATATAAAAGGCAACCTTGAAATTTATAGGTTGTTTTTTTGTATAAAATGTAAAAAGGAGAACATGATATAATATAAAATATATCATACAAAAAAAATGCCAAAAATATTAATAATTTCTGCAATGGCAGATGTAGAACTAAACCATTTAATAGAAAATTTAGAAGATAAAAAAATTGAAGAAACAAAACTTTGCAAATTTTATATCGGAAAAATATATAATAAAGAAATAATTTTATGTGATTCAAAAATAGGTTTAATAAATACAGCAGCAGCTACAACACTGGGGATAGAAAAGTACAAACCAGACTACATAATAAATCAAGGATGTGCGGGATCAATATCAAGAAATATTCATAAATCAGATATAGTTATAGGAACAGACTGTGTAAATATTACATCAATAAACACAAAATTTAAAGAAGAAGGACAAGGCTATAGCTTAGATGATTGGGAACTAATCAATTTTGTTGCTAGAGAAAAAGATAGATTAATTCCACAACCAGCAAGTGATGAATTAATAAAAAAAGTAAAACAAATAGAAAAAAATTATACATATGGAAAAGTACATTATGGAAGAATTGGTAGTGGAGATATTTGGAATTCAGAATGTGATTGGCTAATTAAGCTAAACAAAAAGTATGAAATTTTATGTGAAGAAATGGAAGGAATAGCAGTATATACTGTTGCAAATCAATATAAAATTCCAGTAATAGACATAAGAGTTATATCAGATAATGAAATTTTAAAAGAAGAGTATGATAGAAAGTTAAGCATAAGAGCTCAAGAATTTACAATGAATTTATTAAAAGAAATGTTCTAATTTGTAGAATATTTCTTTTTTTCTACATTAAGAAAAGACAAATTTTTTAAAGCAAAAGAGTTAAAATATAAAACAAGGTGAGACAATGACTGTTTACTTAGATATTATATTTTTAGAAAATTTTATATTAAATTTTATTATATTATATGCGGTATCGCTTGTAATTAAAGAAAAAGCAGGTTGCATAAAATTGATGATTGCGTCTTTAATAGGGGCATCTTATGTAATAATTTATTATTTAATTAATTTTCAAAGCAAATGGAATCTAATATTTAAAATAATTTTATCTGTAGTTATGGTATATATATCATTTATGCCAAAAAGTTTTAAAGAATTTATAAAACAAATAATATTCTTTTACTTAGTTTCATTTGTATTTGGAGGAGCATCACTTGGAGTAATATATATGGTAAATGCTGGAAGAATATCTATAAGAAATGGAATTATCGTGGGAAACTATACATTAAAAACTATATTTATAGGAGTGATTTTAGCATTTACAATAATTACTGTTGCATTCAAATTCGTGAAAAATAGGATATCGAAAAAGGATCTGTTTTGCAATATCAAAATAATAATAAATCAAAACAAAATAAATGTAAAAGCAGTAATAGATACAGGAAATTTTCTAAAAGAGCCAATAACAAATATACCAGTAATAGTTGTAGAAAAAGATATATTAAGAAATTTCGTTCCAAAAGAAATCTTGGAAAATATTGAAAATATTTTAGGAGGTGATTTAAAAAATATACCAGAAAACATACAAAATGAATACATGTCAAAGTTAAAAGTGATACCATTTTCATCTTTGGGGAAACAAAATGGTATGCTACTAGGAATAAAGGCTGATGGAGTAGTGGTGGAAATTGATAATGAAGAAAAATATGTAGAAAAAGTAATACTTGGAATTTATACAAAAAAACTTAGTAAAAAAGATGAATACAATGCCTTACTAGGAATTGACGTAATTTAGAAAGGAGGCAGCTTTGTTTAATTTCAAGAAAACAAAAATAAAGCAAAGCAAAAGAAAAATGAATTTAATAGATATATTTAAGGAAAATATAAATTCCGTATATGTGAAGTACATAAAAAATGATGAAATCATAGAAGAACCAATATTTTATATAGCAGGAGCTCAAACACTTCCGCCACCACTCCCAGAAGAAGAAGAACAATTTTATATACAAAAATTATCAGAAGAAAACAATTTAGAAGCAAGACAAATCTTAATAGAAAGAAACTTAAGACTTGTCGTATATATCGCAAAAAAATTTGAAAACACAGGAATTGGAATAGAAGATTTAATATCAATAGGAACAATAGGCTTAGCCAAAGGAGTAAATACATTTAAATCAGATAAAAACATCAAACTTGCAACATATGCATCAAGATGTATTGAAAATGAAATATTAATGTACTTAAGAAGAACAAACAAATTAAAAGGAGAAATATCTCTAGATGAACCATTAAACAAGGACGCAGACGGAAATGAACTACTTTTATCAGATATACTAGGAACAGACTATGACATAACATCAAAAGATATAGAAGACGAAGTAGATAAAAAGCTTTTAAGAATATCAATAGAAAAACTAAACAAAAGAGAAAAAAACATAATGGAAATGAGATTTCGGCTTAAAAAATGGCGGACATGAAAAAACACAAAAAGAAGTTGCAGATGAACTTCGGAATATCGCAAAGTTACATATCAAGGCTAGAAAAAAAGATAATAAAAAAGATGAAAAAAGAAATAATGAGCAAGACGGGCTGATTCCCCATTTGGGGACGGACCGTATTTTCCCATTTGGGGACGGAGATTTTAGGGGAATTTTACATTTTTGTTTAAAATAGGGTAGATTATTTAATTTGAATATGGTATAATTTTCAGTGTTTAAATCTTAAATATAGGAAGGACGTTTTAATTGCCACGTAAATCAAGAATTTTTAGTTCATCAAAAATTTATCATATTGTTTTAAAAGGTATTGATGATACCAATCTTTTTTATTCAGATCAGGATAAATCAAAATTTATTGAAAAAATTAAATTAACCAAAAAGGAATATCCGTTTAAACTTATTTCATACTGTTTAATGAGCAATCATATTCATTTAGTTATTAGAGTGAATGATGAGTTGTTGTCCGATTCAATGAAAAGTCTCTCGATAAGGTATGTTAAATATTTTAATAAAATTTACCATCGAAAAGGAACTTTATTTCAAAATAGATTTTTTAGTCGAAATGTTGAAAATCAAGATTATTTTTTAAGAGTCTGTAGATATGTTCATAGAAATCCAGAAAAAGCAGGTATGGCAAAGACTTATGTGTATAAGTGGAGCAGCTATAATGAATATGTATATAAGGAAAAAGTGATAGATAGAGAAATTTTAATGCATTATTTAGATAATGATATAAACAATTTTATAACATACACAAATGAGTGTGATGACATAGAAGAAGAACTTTATATGGCTGATTTTGAAATGATTGAAAATTTGTCAGATGAAGAGGTTATAAGTATAATTTTGAAAAAATATAATATCGGGAATGTTTCAGAGATAGTTTCTTTTTTCAAAAGAGCTGAGAACAAGCAAAAGCTGAGGGAGCTTAAAGATAAGCCAGGAATTACAAGAACTCAAATAGAAAGAATAACAAGAGTAAATAGAAAGATATTATTAAACTTATGGAAGTAGGTAAAAATCCCCTGAAAACTCCGTCCCCAAATGGGAAATCCCCTAAAAACTCCGTCCCCAAATGGGAATTCCCCTAAAATCTCCGTCCCCAAATGGGAAATGGTTGCGAAAAATGGAATTTTGTAGTAGAATATATGCATTGATAAGAGAAAAGGAAGGAAATAGATTATGAAGTTAGAAGATTTTGATTATAATTTACCAGAAGAGCTAATTGCACAAGTTCCAATAGCTAAAAGAGATGAATCGAGACTAATGGTTGTTGATAGAGAAAAAAGAACTATTGAGGATAAAGTTTTTAAGGATATAATAGATTATTTAGAGCCAGGAGATTGTTTGGTTAGAAATAATACAAAAGTAATACCTGCAAGATTGTATGGAAAGAAAGAGACAGGGGCTAATGTAGAGTTTGTTTTGTTAAAGCAATTAGAAGGAGATGTTTGGGAAAGTATTGTAAGACCTGGAAGTAAGTTAAAGCCAGGAACTAAAGTTATTTTTGGAGATGGTCTTTTAGAGGCAGAGATATTAGATATTTTGGAGGACGGAACAAGAAAAGTTAAATTTACATATGAAGGTATTTTTAACGAGATACTTGATAAAATTGGCTTAATGCCATTACCTCCATATATTCATGAGAGTTTAAAAGAAAATGATAGATATCAAACTGTATATGCAAAATATGAAGGATCTGCTGCAGCTCCAACTGCAGGATTGCATTTTACGCCTGAATTATTAAAGAAAATAGAAGAAAAAGGTATTAAAATTGCAAATGTAACATTACATGTTGGAATAGGTACTTTTAGACCTGTAAAAGAAGAAAATATTGAAGAACATAAAATGCATACAGAGCATTTTTATATAAAACAAGAAGATGTAGAAAAAATAAATGAAACTAAGAAAAATGGAAAAAAGGTTATTGCAGTAGGAACAACATCATGTAGAGTTCTTGAAACAATTGCAGATGAAAAAACAGGACTTGTAAAACAAACTGAATCAGATACTGGAATATATATTTATCCAGGATACAAGTTTAAATGTATAGATGGATTAATTACAAATTTCCATTTACCAAAGTCAACATTATTGATGCTTGTTTCAGCTTTGGCAGATAGAGAATTTATTTTGAAAGCATATAATAAAGCTGTTGAAGAAAAATATAGATTTTTCAGTTTTGGAGATGCAATGTTTATAAAATAAAGTACGAAATGCCTTCAATACAAAGGAGAGAAAATTATGAATTTAAATGAACCATTGGCATATAGAATAAGACCCAAAACATTAGATGAATATGTTGGACAAAAGCATATTTTAGGAAAAGATAAGATTTTATATAGAACAATAAAAGCAGACAGGCTATCAAGTTTGATTTTGTTTGGACCTCCAGGATGTGGAAAAACATCACTTGCAAAGGTTATAAGTGAAACAACAAAATATAGATTTTATAAGATTAATGCAGTTACAGCAGGTGTTGCAGATATAAAAAATGTAATTTCAGAAACGAAAAATTTTATGCTTAATCCAACAGGAAAAGCAATCTTGTTTATTGATGAAATCCATAGATTTAATAAACTTCAGCAAGATGCATTATTGCCATACGTCGAAAATGGAACTATTATTTTAATTGGTGCAACAACGGAAAATCCATATTTTGAGGTAAATAAAGCTTTGATTTCACGTTCAATGGTTGTAAAATTAGAGCCTTTGGATGAAGAAGACATATTTAAAGTTCTAAAAATGGCATTAAGTAAGCCAGAGGGACTTGGGGAGTATAATATAAATATAGAAGACAGTTCTTTAAAAAAATTATGTACAATCTCCAACGGAGATGTAAGAACAGCCTTGAATTCTTTAGAAATTGCGGTTTTAACAACTCAGATGGATTCAAATGGAATAATAAATATAACAGATGAAGTTTTGAAAGACTGTGTTCAAGAAAAAAAGGCTGTGTTTGATAAAAAAGGTGATTCACATTATGACAATATAAGTGCATTTATAAAATCACTTAGAGGCTCAGATCCTGATGCAGCAATATTTTATTTAGCAAGAGCACTAAATGCTGGAGAAGATCCCATGTTTTTGGCAAGAAGAATTGTGATTTCTGCATCTGAAGATGTGGGAATGGCAAATCCAGAAGCACTTGTAATTGCAACATCAGCTATGCAAGCTGTTAATATGGTAGGAATGCCAGAGGCAAGAATTTTACTTGCAGAAGCGGCCGTATATATTGCAACTTCGAAAAAATCAAATGCATCATATATGGCAATAAATAAAGCTTTAGAAGATGTAAGCACAAAAGATACTGGTGAGGTTCCGATGCATATTAGAAATGCACCTATAAAAGACATGGAAAATTTAGGATATCACCAAGGATATTTATATCCACATGATTTTCCAGGTCACTATGTAGAACAACAATACTTGCCCGATAAAATGGTTGGAACAAAATATTATATAAAAGATGAAAATTGTAAGTAAATTTATACAATAAAGCGGAGAATACACTAATCCCCGAAAATCTCCGTCCCCAAATGGGAATTCCCCTAAAAACTCCGTCCCCAAATGGGAAAAGATACGTCCCCAAATGGGGAGAAAGGAATAGAAAATGAATGTAGGTTTTATATCACTAGGATGTAGTAAGAATTTAATTGACACAGAAGTTGCAATTGGTAAGTTTAAAGATCATGAGTTTAATATTGTAAATGATCCGAAGGAAGCGGATATTATTGTTGTTAATACTTGTGGTTTTATTGAGTCTGCAAAAGAAGAGGCTATTAATACCATTTTAGAGATGGCAGAATATAAAAATGGAAGATGTAAGTTTTTAATTGCAATGGGATGCTTGGTTCAAAGATATTATAATGATCTTGTAAAAGAAATGCCAGAAGTTGATTTGTTTTTGAAAATTGAAGACTATAATAGATTATGGGACAAGGTTGAAGAGTTATTAAATAATGATAGTAATTTTGAAAAACAAGAAAGCAATAAAAAAGAGCAAGAAAATAGCGGTAAGATAAAAAAATTACCAATGTTTGCAGAAAAAGAATATTTAGCAAGAACAGTATCTACCGGTGAAAATTATGCCTATTTAAAAATAGGAGAAGGTTGTAGCAATATGTGCACATATTGTGCAATTCCATATATTAGAGGACTTTTTGTAAGTAGACCAATGGATGAAATTTTAGAAGAGGCTAAAATGCTTGCCAAAAAAGGTATTAAAGAAATTATAGTTATTGCTCAAGATACCACAAAATATGGTGTAGATATATATGGAAAGTCTATGCTTTCTGAATTGCTAGAAGAAATAAGTAAAATAGATGGTATTAAATGGATAAGATTTTTATATAGTTATCCTGAAGGAATAACAGATAAATTAATTGATACCGTAAAGAATAATGAGAAAATTTGTAAATATTTTGATATACCAATTCAACATATTTCAAATGATGTACTAAAAAGGATGAATAGAAAAACATCAAAAGAAAATATTGAAAAATTAATAGCAAAAATAAGAAATAAAATACCAGATGTAATATTAAGAACAAGTTTAATAGTAGGATTTCCAGGAGAAACAAAACAAGATTTTAGTGAGTTATATGATTTTGTAGAAAAAACAAAATTTGACAAATTAGGAGTATTTAAGTATTCTAAAGAAGAAAATACACCAGCTGCAAAAATGGAAAATCAAATTCACTATAAAACAAAAGAAGCAAGATACAATAAAATAATGAGAATGCAACAAGAAATATCAAAAGAAAAATTAGAGAAAAATATCGGAAAAGAAATGACAGTATTAATAGAAAATGTATCTTTTGATGGTAAATATTTAATAGGAAGAACAAAAAATGATGTGCCAGAAGAAGATGGAATTGTTTATATTAAAAGAACAGAAAAAAACGAAAATTTGCTAAATCAATTTATTTGTTGTAAAATAGTAGATGTAAGTGATTATGATTTAATTGCAGAAGTAAAATAACCTAAAAGAAAGGGAGATGCTATTATGTCAAAAGAAAGAAATATATCAAGTGAACAAATATTATATTTATTAATAAATTTAAGAGAACAAGAAGGATCAAAAGATGATTTTACAAAAATAACAGTAAATAAAGAAAAATGCAGAGAAATAGGCCTTTTTGGATATGCAGATAAAGAAAAAGAAGAAACTTTAGGAAGCAGATTATTTTTAATAAGTGAAACTCGTGATGGGGTCGATTTTGATATCATATATAATGAAAGCGGAAAAGTTATAGCTTGGGTAGATTATGAAAAAGAAAAAGGTGGAGAATTAAATATTGCACAAGATATAGCTTTAGATAAAAAAAGATTAGAAAGACAATTGATGCTAGATAGAGAAAGGTCATTAGAAGAAGAAAATGATGGCTCAGCAGATGATACTTCAAAAGCAGGAGATGGAAGAGATTTAGCATCTAAAGAACATGAAAAAGAAGAGCCGGAAAAAAAGGAAAAAGGCAAAGAAAAAAATCCGGAAGAAAAGAAATTACAAATTGCCAAAAAAAATTTAAAAGACGATATAAATATGGATAATAGAGTCAGAATAAGAATGGATACTCTTATTAATGGATATTATCTATGGGAGATTCTAGGAATAGAAGATAACTTGAAAGGTAAAATGCCAGAAGGAGTATCTGAAAGATCATTTAGAAATGGTTATTTAACAATGATAGATTCTAAAGAATTAGAAGAAAAAGATGGCAAAAAAAGAGAAGCAGAAAACGTATTAGCAATATGTAATTCTGATGGAGACATAATAGAACTTGATGGAGATGTATTAGAGCCTGAATATTTAGGTACAAGAGATGAAAGAATGATACAAGAAAGCAATAGAATTCGTTATGCAGATGGAAAAGAAGTAGAAAAACCGCATACAGATATAGATTTAACAAGAACTTCAAAATGGAGAATAAAAGATGTAAATTCAAGATTTGCAGTAAATGAAGAATGGTATTTAGGAGTAGATATAAATAGAGAATGGAAAGAAAATGGTTCAAGACCAATTGGAGGAAAATTACAAGAAATTTCATTTATACAAGAACCTAGACAAACAGGAGAAGTTTATAGTAGAGATAGTGCTGAGGCAAGAACCAGAGAATCTATAGAATATAAGTTGGAAGATGCATCAGAGCCACCATTAACAGAAAAAGAGCAAAAACAAAAAGATGATTTAACAAGAAAAGATGCAAATGAAGCTGAAAATGTAAGGAAAGAACATCAAGGAGAATTAAAAGAAGTAGTAGAAAGACTTACAAAAAAATATGGTGAAAGTTATAGAAAAGAAATAGAAGCACAGGTAGAAGAAGAACACAAAAAAGGAAAAGATGCAGAAGAAATAGAAAAAGATGTAAAAGAAAACATGGATGATTTAGAAAACGAATACTATATGCATGGAAGAAGTAGAAGAGGCTAGAATCCCTTTTAGCAGAAAGGATTGAAAATATGGAACAAGAAAACATAAAAGGAATAATAGAAGCAATTCTATTTGCAGCAGGAAGAGAAGTGGAAACAAAAGAATTAAGCTTAGTCTTAGAAAAATCAAAAGATGAAATAAAAGAAATAATACATGGAATGAATTTAGAATATAAAGATAATAATAGAGGAATTGAAATTATAACAATTGGAGATAATTATCAGTTATCAACTAGAAAAGAATTTTACCAATATGTATATAAATTAGTAGATAAAAGAAGCAAACCAAAATTATCAAATGCTGCTTTGGAAACACTTTCTATAATCGCATATAACCCAAGAATATCAAGAGCTGAAATAGAAGCAATTCGTGGAGTTAATGTAGATGGAACTATGTATAAGTTATTAGAATATGGTTTAATAGAAGAAGCAGGAAAGTTAGATTTACCAGGAAAACCAATGTCATATAAAACCACAAATGAGTTTTTAAAGATGTTTGGATATAATTCTTTAGATGACTTGCCGAGTCTTCCTAAATATAAATTAGATTCAAATAATCAAATCGTTATAGATGAATTAATTGAAAATAACGAGAAAGAAAACATAGAAAATAATAAATAGAGAGGAAGTAGATTTATGGGAGATAATAAAAATTTTGTAAAAGAAATAACAAATATAGATGAGGATTTTGCAAGATGGTATACAGATATTGTATTAAAAGCTGAACTTGCAGATTATACAGATACAAAAGGATGCATTGCAATAAGACCATATGGGTATGAAATATGGGAAAATATACAAAATTATGCAGATAAGAAATTTAAAGAAACAGGTGTAAAAAATACATATTTTCCAGTATTAATTCCTGAAAGCTTATTAAAAAAGGAAGAAGAACATGTAGAAGGATTTGCACCAGAAGTTGCTTGGGTTACAGAAGCTGGAGGAGAAGAATTAGAAGAAAGACTATGTATAAGACCAACATCAGAAACAATAATAACAAATATGTACTCAAAGTGGTTGAAATCATGGAGAGATTTACCATATGTATATAATCAATGGTGTAGTGTATTAAGATGGGAAAAAGAAACAAGACCATTTTTACGTTCAAGAGAATTTTTATGGCAAGAAGGTCATACTATTCATGAAACAGCAAAAGAAGCAAAAGAAAGAACACTACAAATGTTAGATGTATATGCAGATGTTGTAGAAAATTTACTTGCAATACCAGTTATAAAAGGAATAAAAACCGAATCAGAAAAATTTGCTGGAGCAGAAGAAACATACACAATAGAAACAATGATGTATGATGGAAAAGCACTTCAATCTGGAACATCACATTACTTTGGTCAAAATTTCACTAAACCATTTAATGTAACATTCCAAAATAGAGAAGGAAAACAAGAATATGCATATCAAACATCTTGGGGAATAACAACAAGGTTAATTGGAGCAATTATAATGGCACATGGAGATAATAGAGGATTAAAATTACCACCAAGAGTTGCACCAATACAAGCTGTAATTGTACCAGTTGCTATGCATAAAGATGGAGTTATAGAAAAAACAACAGAACTTTACAATTCTTTAAAAGATAAATTTAGAGTGGAACTGGATTTAAGAGATCAAGTAAGTCCAGGATATAAATTTAATGATTGGGAAATGAAAGGTGTACCACTTAGAATAGAAATGGGACCAAGAGATATTGAAAATGGAGAATGTGTAGTAGTTAGACGTGATACAAACGAAAAAATAACAGTAAGATTAGAAGAATTAGAAAAGAAAATAGCTGATCTTATGGAAGAAATTCAACAAAACATGTACGATGTATGCAAAGAAAGAATGGAATCAAAAACAACTGTAGCACATAACTTAGAAGAATTTAAGGCTAATATGGAAAAAGAACAAGGATTTATAAAAGCTATGTGGTGTGGAAGTGAAGAATGTGAAGCTAAAATAAAAGAACTTACAGGAGCTAAATCTAGATGTATGCCATTTAAAAAAGAAGTAGTTGGAGATACATGTGTATGCTGTGGAAAAAAAGCAGATAAATTTGTAATATGGGGAAGACAGTATTAAAATAAAAAAATAAGTGAAAAATATGTGAAAATAGCAAGAAAAATCTTGCTATTTTTTTACATTTATTGTAAAATAAAATACGCAAAAGAAGGTGAAAAAATGAATATAAGTAAAGATGGAAAAACCTTATATTTTTCAGATGAAGAAATAGATAATGAAACAAAAGGCGAAAAAAAAGTATTTGTAACAAAAAGAATAAACGGAAAAGAAAGCCATGTAAAAGCTGAAAAAAGAAAAAATATAGGAAAACATTTAGAAAGCAAAGATGGCATAAAAGAAAATATTGATGATGATGAAATATTTAATTTCAATAGTGAAATGGTATTAGGAATTCCAATGGATGAGGATTCAAAAGAAGAAAAGAAAAGAAAAAAGAAAAACAAAAAACGTGCTCAAAAAAACAAGAAAAAGTTTGCAAAAAATGTACAAGAACAAAACACGAAAAATAAAGCACTAAAAAGAAAAAAAACAAAAAAGAAGAAAAAAATAAACAAAAAATTAGTTGGATTTTTTAGTATATTAATTATAATAGGGGTAATTATAGCACTTGCATTAACTGCACCAATATTTAATATAACAGATATTGAGGTGTATGGAAATAATCAAATTACATCTAATACAATTATAAGTTTGTCTAGACTAAAAAAAGGAGAAAATATATTTAAATTTAATAATTCAGTTCAAGAAAGAATAAAAGAAAATTCATATATAGATAGTGTAAAAATATCAAGAAAATTACCAGGAAAAGTGGCAATAACAGTAGAAGAAAGAAAAATAAAATATCAAACAAATTTAATAAATAGTTATGTTTATATTGACAAAAATGGATATATATTAGAAAATTCATCAGAAAGAAAAGAAGGCATACCTTTAATTGTTGGTTTATCTGCAAAAGAAGATGAACTTATGAATGAAAAAAGATTAAAAACAGAAGATTTAGAAAAAATCAATAACATAATAAAAATAGTAGATGCTTCAAAAGCAATAAATATAGATAATTTAATAACAGAAATAAATACAGAAGATAAATCAAATTATGTATTATATTTAGAAAGTAAAAACAAAAAGATAAATATAGGAGATACTTCAAATTTAACAAATAAAATGTTATATATACAAAAAATGCTAGAAAACGAAGAGGGAAAAAAAGGATCTTTATTTGTAAATGGAGATTTAAGTGCAGGATTTAAACCATATTTTAGAGAAGAATAATTTTAAACTAAAAGGAAAGGAGATTGTAGGATGAATAAAAAAGTCGAAGCAATCATACTTGCTATTGTATGTTTTATTTTAACAATAGGAATATGTATACAAATAAATACTGTAAACAATAATGGATCTACTGTGTCTGGTTCGCAAAAACAAAATGATTTAAAATCACAAGTTCTAAAAATGAAGGAAAAATATGAAAATGAATATGCAACACTTCAAAGAACTGAAAAAGAGCTAGAAAAGGAAAGAGAGGGAAAATCAAGCCATAACTCTGAACTTGAAGATTTGGAAAGTCAAATAAAAAAAGCAAACCTAGTTTTAGGAAATACATCTGTAACAGGAAGCGGAGTTACTGTTACATTAACAGATGGAAAAGGAGACCCTAGTGCACTTGATCAATCAAATTATTTAGTTCATGCAGAAAATATTTTACAGGTTGTAAATGAAATGAAAAATGCAGGAGCAGAAGCGATTGCAATAAATGGAGAAAGAATTGTAGGGACATCTGCAATATCTTGTGATGGAAATGTAATTGTTGTTAATGGTAAAAAGATAAATTCTCCAATACAAATTTCTGCAATTGGATATATAGAATTATTATCAACACTAAATAGACCAGGATCAACTTTAGAATATTTTAAAAACAATTCTGGAAAGATAGTTGAATTTAAAAAGAATACAAATCTAGAAATACCAAAATATACTGGTGTAACAAATTTCAAATATGCAAAAAATGTTAAATAAAGGAGATTTTGAAAGTGAAAAAAGGAAAAATTAGTATGACTATAACAATAGGTATAGTTTGTTTTCTGCTTGTGATGATAATTTTTATGCAATTTAAAGTTGTACAAGAATCGCAAGATTCGAATATTGATTCGATGCAAGAAGCAGAATTAAGACAAGAACTTGCAAATTGGAAAACAAAGTATGAAGAAACAAAGGCAAAATCTGAAGAAACCGCAAACACTTTACAAACATATAGAGAGGAAACGACATCTGATGAAAAAACAAAAGAAACTTTAGAAACAGAACTTGAAAATTTAAATATGCAACTTGGAAAAACAGATGTTGAAGGAGAAGGTGTAATAATTACACTAAGAAAAAAAGAGAAAAGCGAACTTGCTGAAGATGAAGAAATTGCGGAAATAACATCTATAGATTTGGTGTATATTGTAAATGCTCTAAAAGATGCAGGAGCAGAAGCAATATCTATAAATGGAGAAAGAATTGTAAATACAACAGATATGGCAGATGTTGGTGGGTCAATAAAAATTAATAGTAGATATTTAAGAACAGATACATATGAAATAAAAGCAATAGGAAATAGTTCATACCTAGAAAGTAGCCTATTTGGAAAAGGCGGGTATGTAGAACAATTAAATACAAGTGGAATAAAAGCAGAAATAGACAGAAATAAAAAAGTTACAATTTCAAAATACACAGGTGATTTTGAAACAAAATATATGCAAGAAAAAGAAAATGAAAAAGATAGTGAGTAGGGAGGTAGAAAAATGTTATTTATAGCTATTTTAATAGGATGCGTATTAGGAGCAATTGTTGGTATAAATGCACCAATAATATCTTATTCATATTCAAGTTATCTTGCAATTGCAATAATTGCAGCACTTGATTCTGTATTTGGTGGAATAACAGGAACTTTAAAAGGTGAATTTAATTTTAAAGTATTTATATCAGGATTTTTCTGTAACAGTATTCTTTCAATGTTATTAACATATTTAGGAAATAAACTAAATGTTGATATTTATTTAGCAGCAATAGTAGTTTTTGTTGGAAGAATGTTTATAAATTTGACAATTATCAGAAAATATTATATAGATAAATGGTCAGAAAAATATGCAGAATTTAAAGCAAAAAAAGCTAATAAAAATCAAGAAGAAGTAAAATAGGGCTCCATAAAAATGAAAAAATATTTTCCATTTTATGGAAAAATATGTTACGAATTTGTTACAAATTTATTACAAAAATATAACAAATTCTATTGACATTTGTCTGAAAATGTAATATATATAAACCTAGAAAAAAATTAAATTGAAAATATGGAGGAATTATCTTGGCAATAGGAGATATCATAGTGGGCATAGACATTGGAACAACCAGAGTTTGCTTAGGAGCTGGCGAAGTAAACAACTTTGGACAAATAGAAATAATATGTTGCACCTCACATAAATGTAATGGATTAAAAAAAGGCAAGATAGTTGACGAAGACGATATAAGTTTAAGTATTGCCAAAACTATCGAACAAGCAGAAGAAGAAACAGAATTAAAAATAAACTCAGCTTATGTAACTATTCCAGGAAAATATGTAACAATAGTCCAAAACAGTGTACTAAAAGAAGTAAAGGACAAATTTGCAGGGATTTCCCAAAGAGATTTACAAAATGCTGTAATGCAAGTAAAAGACATTGAAATACCAGATAATAAAGTATTAATAGATGTAGCAATAAATCAGGTAGTATTAGATAATGGAAGAGTAATACCAGATCCAGTAGGAAGTTTTGCTTCATCATTTACAGTAAATGCACAAGTAATACTTGCAGAAAAAGATTATATAAGAAAATTAACAAGTATATTTAAAAAAGCTGGAGTAGAAATAGATGGAATTATTCCAGTAGCACTTGCAGAAAGAAACTTGGTTTTAGACAAAAATGAATTATATGACAATGTTATGTTATTAGATGTAGGAGCTGAAAACACAGATATAGGAGTGTTTGAAGGAGAAGAATTTAAATACACAAATACAATTCCACTAGGTGGAAATAACATAACACATGATATAGCTTTGGTACTAAGTATATCAGAACAAGAAGCTGAAAAATTAAAAAGACAATATGGATTAGCATTAAAATCATTTATAGATAATGACAACGAAATAATGTTAAATACATGTACAGACGAATCAAGAAGCAAAGTCATAAAAAGTTCAGAATTAATTGAAATAATGGAAGCCAGAATTGAAGAAATATTTTCAATTATAAATAAAGACATAACAAACCAAGGATTAAAATCAAGAATAAACAATGTAGTACTAACAGGTCAAGGCATAATAAACATAAACAAAAGTGATGTAGCAGGAAAAATAGCACTAAATATTCCCGTAAAAATATCAACAGGAAGAGCAGTAAGTACAGTAAAACCAGAATACAGAACAAGTTATGCTCTAATAAGATATATAGCATCAAGACCTTTTGCAAAATCAGTATCAAGTAAAATTGATACAAATTCAAAAGAGAGTTTTTGGAAAACAGTAATTTCAAGAATAAAAGAGTTTTTTTATAGCTAAAATACGTAACAAAAAGTTACAAATGCTATATATACATATTTAAGGAGGAAAATAAATTATGATGGATATTGACGATAACAGCAACTTAACAATGATGGACGGAACAGCAACAATAAAAGTAATAGGTGTAGGAGGAGCAGGAAACAACGCTGTAAACAGAATGCTTGACCAAGGAATAAAATCTGTTGATTTTATAGCAGTAAACACAGATAGACAAGCTCTACAAAAATCAAAAGCAAGTACAAAAATCCAAATAGGAGAAAAAATAACAAGAGGACTAGGAGCAGGGGCAAATCCTGACGTAGGAGCTCAATCAGCAGAAGAAAGTAAAACAGAGCTTTCAGAAGTATTAAGAGGAGCAGACATGGTATTTGTAACTTGCGGAATGGGTGGAGGAACAGGAACTGGTGCCGCACCAATAGTTGCAGGTTTAGCTAAAGAAATGGGAATATTAACAATAGGAGTTGTTACAAAACCATTCACATTTGAAGGAAAGAAACGTTTAGCACAAGCAGAACGTGGAATTGAAAGTTTAAAATCAAAAGTAGACACATTAATAGTAATACCAAATGACAAATTACTACAAATTATAGATAGAAAAACATCAATGGCAGAAGCGTTCTTAATGGCAGATGATGTTTTAAGACAAGGTGTACAAGGTATTTCAGACTTAATTACAGTTACAGGAACAGTTAACCTAGATTTTGCAGATGTAAAAACAATCATGTTAAATACAGGAATGGCACACATGGGAACAGGACGTGCATCAGGTGAAAACAAAGCAGAAGATGCTGCAAAAGAAGCGATTCAAAGTCCATTACTAGAAACATCAATAGAAGGTGCAAGAGGAGTAATAATTAATATAACAGGTGGTGAAGATTTAGGTTTACAAGAAGTAAATACAGCTGCTGAATTAATTCAACGCAGTGTAGACCCTGAAGCAAACATTATCTTTGGTACAGTTATAGATCCAGAAATGCAAGACGAAATCAAGATAACAGTTATTGCTACAGGTTTTGACCAACCAGATGATATGAAATCTCCAATTCTTGACTCATTAGGAACAAATGGAAATAAACCATGGGAAAAGAAAGTAAGTTCTATTCCATCTAGTCAAGATTTAAGTTCTTCACAAAATGATTTAGATATACCATCATTTTTAAGAAAAAATAAAAATAAAACTTTATAATACATAATCAAAAAAGAAAAGCTAAGAAATTAAAGTTCTAGCTTTTCTTTCTTTTTCCCATTTGGGGACGGAGATTTTAGGGGATTTCCCAAAAAATCTCCGTCCCCAAATGGGAAATGTGAATCATTGTTTTTTCATTTTAGGCTTTGAAATTAATGAGGCAATGTAGCCAAAAAAGACAGCAGCAGCAATTCCACCAGCACTAGCTTTTAATCCGCCTATAAAAATACCTAAAAAGCCCATATCTTTAACTGCTTCAATAGTGCCTTTAGCAAGATTGTTTCCAAAACCAGTTAGAGGAACAGTTGCACCACAACCGGCAAATTTAACTAGATAGGGATAAATTCCTAAACCGCCAAGAATTGTACCCACTGTAACAAATAAAACTAAAATTCTTGCTGATGTAAGTTTAGTTTTATCTATTAAAATTTGTCCAATAACACAAATAAGACCACCAACAATAAAACATCTAAGTAAAAGCATCCAATCAAAATTTTGCCAAAAATCCATAAAATCAAATCCTTTCTAATTTTCAATAGATATAGCTTGAGCGATTCCTGGGATAGATTCACCTTGCTGAGAGCTCATAGAATTCATAAGAGCACCTGTTGCAATAAGCAGAATTTTGTTAAGCTTTTTTGCTTTTAATTGTTGAAATAAATATCCAGAAAAAACGCTTGCACAACAGCCACATCCACTACCTCCAGAATGAGTATCTTGAGTTGACTGATCAAAGATAAGAACACCACAATCATTATATACAGAGCGTATATTATAACCGCGCATTTGAACATAAATCAATTAAAATATCTTTGCCAATATGACCTAAGTCACCGTGTTATAATTGCATCATAGTAAGTAGGTTTTCTACCAGTATCAGAAAAATGAGTCATTAGAGTATCAAATGCAGCAGGTGCCATAGCAGCTCCCATGTTATTGGCATCTTTTATTCCCATGTCCACGATTTTTCCAGTAGTAATATGAGTTATATAAGGACCTTCTCCAGACTTTGCAAGCATAGCACTACCACAAGCGGTAACGGTCCATTGAGCAGTAGGAGGTCTTTGATTTCCAAGTTCTAACGGAAATCTAAATTGCCTTTCTGAACTACAAAAATGACTTGATGCACTGCAAATTGCATAATTAATTCCACCTTCAATAAAAATAGAAGCAAGCTGCATACCTTCAACAAATGTTGAACATGCACCAAATATACCGTAAAATGGAACATTTAATTCTCTTAATCCAAAACTTGAAGAGATACATTGATTAAGTAAATCGCCTGCAAAACAATATTCTATTTTATTGTTAGGAATACCAGATTTAGAAATTAATGTATTAACAGTTTGTTTAACAATTTTACTTTCAGCCTTTTCCCAACTTTTTTCTCCCCACATTTCATCACTTAGGCATTGATCAAAATATTTAGAAAGAGGGCCATCAGATTCTTTAGGTCCTGCAATACAGGCAGTTTCTAAAATAGTTGGAGGTGTATCAAATTTAATAGTTTGCTTTCCTAATTTTTTCATAAAAAATCCTTTCAAATATATAGAAATAATATACTTTCCCCTGAAAACTCCGTCCCCAAATGGGAAATCCCCGAAAAACTCCGTCCCCAAATGGGAATTTAGAATATCCAATAAATGAGCCCTACTAAAATGGCGGTGGATATGCCGTAAACAAGAACAGGGCCTGCAACTGTAAACATTTTTGCTCCAACTCCCATTATATAGCCTTCGGATTTATATTCCATGGCAGGAGCAACAATAGAGTTGGCAAAACCTGTTATTGGAACTAGAGATCCGGGCGCCTGCAATTTTTCCTATTTTATTAAAAATATTTAGAGCTGTTAAAAATGCACTAATTGCTATTAATGTGATAGAAACTATTGTACCGCTTGATGTTTCATCTAAGCCTTTATACTTACAAAATGAAAAAATAATTTGACCAATTGAACAAATAAGACCACCTATTAAGAATGCATTAATGCAGTTTTTAAAAATAGGGGAGTTTGGTGACTTCTGATTTACATATTCTTGATAATCTTTTTGGGTATCTAATGGATTATTCATAAATAATCTCATTCCTTTCTTGTCTTTAACATAAAAAGATTGAAAAGACACAAATAAATTCTAAAAATATAATATCCAATTAGATAAAAAATATACATACTTATTACAAAAAATGATAATATTACATCAATATTACATTTATATTACATTTTAAGAAAAGGTATTGATTTTAAAAAGGAAAACATATAAAATAAAAAAAGATAGAATAACAAAAAAAAACAAGAGAATAAAAGCAAGGAGCGTCAAAAATGCAAAATTGTTTAGGAATATATATAGAAAACAATTTAATAAAATATGCAAAAGTTTCTAAAGATAAAAATGCTTTCAAAGTAGAATCATTTGGAATAAGATTTTTTGATAATATAAATGAAACAATAAAAAAGATAGTTGAAGAAACATATAGCTTTAATACACCAATATCAATAAATCTTGCAAACGAAAGTTATTTATACTACAACATTTTTGCACTATTGTCAAAAAGTGATATACAAAAAACAGTTGAAACAGAATTTGAAACATTTTGTGATGAAAACAAATATAATCAAAAAGCATTTGAAACAAGATATGCTTTAGTTTCTAATGTAGAAGATAGAGAAAAAATAAAAGCAATACAAGTTATTGTAAATAAAATAGAATTAAATAAACAAAAACAATACTTAGAAAAGCATAACCTTGCTGGAATTGTACCTATTGGAACGGCAATAGCAAGTATAACAGGATTTGAAAAAAAAGAAAATGTATTGATTGTAAACATGGAAGAAAAAACAACAATTACATCAATATATGATAGACAAATTTACAATGTAGAAACAATAGATCATGGTAGTCAAGAAGTTCTTGAAAAAATAAACAGAACAGAAAACTCTATGAGCAAAGCATATGAAATTTGTAAAGGAACAACAATATATACGGCAAATGTTATAGATGATTCAAAAGAACAACAACATTTAGAAGATATAATACCAACTTTATATCAAATAAGTCAAAAAGTTAAAGAAATAGTTGAAAATTCACCAGTAAAAATTTCTACAGTTTATTTAACAGGTACATTATCTGTAATAAATAATGTTGATTTATATTTTCAAGAATTTTTACCAGAAGCAGATTGTAAAATATTAAAACCAAGTATAATAGAAGTTAATGTTGCACAAATAAATATAAAAGATTATATTGAGGTAAATAGTGCTATATCATTAGCAATGCAAGCTTTAGGAGAGGGAATACAATCTTTAAACTTTAGAAAACCGAACTTTATGGATCAATTAAAACAACTTTTAAGTGCAGATGTATCACTAGGAAAGAAAAAGGAAAGTTCTTCAAAACCTAAAAAAGAAAGCAAACTAAAAAAAATAATGCCAAGCTTTTCTTCAATGGATTTATCATTCAAAGGAAAGCTAGACAAAACAGAAACAATGTTGATAAGGGCATTAGTTGCAATTTTATTGATAAATATAATTTTTATTGCATTTTCGAAAATACTATTTAACCAAATGGAGAAAAAGTCACAAGATGTTGATGGATTAATAGCATCAGAAAATTCAGAAATAGCAAAAATAAATACAGATATAAATTCATTAAATACCAAAAATACAAAATATAATTCTTTAACAGAAGAATTAAAGGCTATAAATGATAAAATAAGTAATATTGCGGAAATGAAAAACTCAATACCAAATTTACTAAATCAAATAATGTATATAATACCAGAAGGTGTTCAACTTACATCAATACAAAATACAACAGGAAAGAAAATTGCGATTATAGCACAAGCTGGTGATTATGATCAATTAGGTTACTTTATAGCTAAAATAAAAGTAGATGGAATACTAGGAAATGTAGTTTCTTCTAGCAGTCAAAAAAGCGGGGATGTAGTAACAGTTACAATAGAAGGAGAATTACCATGAGAAAAATTTTAATAAGTGTATTAGTTTGTTTATTATTAATTGGTTCTGCATTCTTTATGGTAAATGGTATAAGCAGATTTAACATACAAGGAATAAAAGGCTTAGACGAAGAAAACAACAAAGTTGAAAAAAAGATTTCAGACTTATCAAATGTAATAAGTGTGACATATACCAACACAGAATCAAATTTAAAGCGTACAGCAAATACATTACAAGATAGTAAAACTGAATATGAAAACCAAGCAGCATTATCAAATTCTCAAAATCCAAGTTATGTTTCAAAACTTGAAACTTATGATATTGACTATTTATGGACAAAACTTGGGAATTATGCAAAAGATGAAAATGTTGTTATAAAAATAGAATTAGTATCTAGTGGTTCAAGTACAAATTTATATAATTTAAATTTCACAACTACTGGAGAATATGTAAGCATAACAGATTTTATATATGATATAGAAAATGATTCAAAGTTAGGATTCAAAATTGATGAATTTAAAATGGGAGTTTCATCAGAAAATAGTTTAACAGCAACATTTTCTTGCAAAGAAATTCCAATAAAAGTTGGATCATTAGACCAAACAACAAGTAATAACCAAGAAAGTTCAGCAAGCAATACTGCAGGAGGAGCAAATACGAGTGCAAGTTCAAATGCTACAGCAAGTTCAAACTCAAGTGCTACTACAAATTCAGCTACAGTAACACAACCAGCGGGAACAAATACAACGGGAACAACTGGAACAAGTACAAATGCTTCACGTTAAGGAGGATAAAATGGCAAAAGTTATAAAGGAAATTATTATAATGCTACTTGTATGTTTAATAACTATGTTAATTCTTGCTATTGGTTTATATAAATATATTCCAAATAGAAAGGCAGTACCAGAGGTTGTAACATATACAGCTTCAGAAGATGTAAAAGACTTACTTGAAGATAATATAGACAAAAAAAGTGATAGTGATGATGTAATATTAACATATGAAGTAACAGCAAGTGATTTAACTGGATATCAAAGTATAAATACGTATGTACCAGGAAAATCTAATCCATTTGCGGCTGCATCAAGTTCTACATCAAATGATGGAGATAATAATAGCGGTTCAAATAGTGGCGATAGCAGTAGTGATAATAGTCAAAACAATAAAACAAATAATGAACAAAAAAATCCAAATCAATCTAATGAAAGTACAGCACCTAGCGTTTATAACAAAAATGGTACAAAATAATTAATTTGATATTAAAATTATATCGGCTTAACAGCTGATATATAAAACAAAAAAATATATAATTCAAAAGAGAGAGGGGGGAAAACTAATGAAAAATAATAAAGGTATAACACTTATTGCATTAGTTGTAACTATTATAGTTCTATTAATTTTAGCAGGAGTTTCTATTGCTATGTTAACAGGACAAAATGGTATATTAAATAGAGCTAGCCAAGCTACTTGGCAATCTAAATTAGGAGATGCAGAAAGTACAGTAGCTCTTTCAGTAAGTAACTATTTAGCTGATTACTATTCAGTAAAATATGCTGGAGGAACAAGTGAATATGGTTTAACAACAACAGATACAGAAGATACTGCAGTAGGAAAAGCAGTAGAAAGAGCTAATACTGAAGCTGGAACTGATGTTACAATCGAAAGAGATAGTTCAACAAAAAATATAACAATAACATATAGTGGACACACAGTTACAGGAACAGTAAACGGTTCTACAATTAATTGGGGAGCAATGAACTAATAAAATGAATTATAAAAAGCATATGCATGCTATATGCATATGCTTTTATTAAAAATAAAAAAGGAAAAGAAACAAATGAACTTATTTATATATATAATAATATTCATAATGGGGACACTATTCGGAAGTTTTTATACACTAGCCGTATACAGAATACCAAGAAAAATAGATATAGTAAAAACACACTCATTTTGTCCTAATTGCAATCATAAATTAGGTTTCTTTGAGTTAATACCAGTATTAAGTTATATACTATTAGGCGGAAAATGTAAAAATTGTAAACAAAAAATAAGACCAAGATATTTTATACTAGAATTTTTATCAGGAATTGCATTTGTATTAATTGCATATTGCCTAAAAATAGATGCATATAACTTAAGTATAGAGTCAATTGCAAAATTTGCATTTATAGCATTATATTTAGTGGCAATATTTATAATAGCTGGAATAGACAAAGAATCAAGAAAAATCGAAAGAAGTGTATTATACTATGGATTGATGGTATCATGTAGCTACATAATATATCTATGTATAATGGGCGAAACTAGTATTTATAGATATGTGATGTATTTAGTCACATTAATAATATTATTAATAATAGATAGTGAAACACAAATACAAAAGGCAAAATCAAGTTATGTTTTAGAGGTACTAATGCTATTAGTAATAATGGTAATAAATACAGGAATGATAGTTACTGGATTATCAGTTTTGATAGTTTTTATAGCAATAATATTAACAAAAATGATTTATAATGTAAAAAATAGTTTAAACAAATTTAGAAAAGAACAAAAAGATATAACTTTGGAAATTTGTAAATTTGGGTATTTATTTAGCATAACAAATGTAATACTATTTATAGGAAATTTATACTTTATGTATCATATATAAAGGAGCAATGATGAAAAAATTCTTAAAGAAAAATAATGGTTTTGCAGGTATAGATATTTCTATATCAATGATCATTATATTAATATTTATTCCAACAATATTTGGTATAGTTTATAATGTCGGGAAAACAAATGCAGAAGTAAAAAGAAAAACAAAAGCAACATCAATTGCAACAGATGTTTTAGAGATTATAAAATCAGAAAAATATGAAGATGTTGTTGCAGGTGGGACAAAACTAGATACGGACTTAAAAGAAAAATATAGTGAATCATCATATAAAAATACAGAAAAAGAAGAAGAAGGATATAATTACAAATATTATTTAGCAACAGGAGAAAATGATGAACACTATCAAATTCAACTTGGAATAAAAAATTATTATCCAGATAGTAGCAAAACAGAAGATTTAATAAAACAAGTTAAAGTAAGAGTTTTTTATTCAAATGGAACTAGAATAAAAGATATAGATATTGGAATGGAAGTACAAAATAATTAAAAAGAAAGGGAACTTTGAAATTGAGATCTAATAGAGGTGTAACACTAACATCTTTGGTTATTTATATAGTAGGGTTGGTAATAGTTATAGCTTTAATGGGAAACTTTACAGGATATTTTTACAAAAATATAAAAGATGTAACAATTAGCCAAAGTGCAGAAGAACAGTTTTCAAAATTCCTATCATATATAACAAAAGATGCAAATTCAGATAATTTAATATATGTACAATCAGGAGCAAATGATAAAGATTGTGTAGTTTTTAAGTTTAAAGACGGAACAGAACATCAATATATTATTCAAGATCAAAGTATATATTATATAAATGTAGATGATCAAAATGATAAAAAAATATTGTTATGTGAAAAAGTTTCTGTTTCAACAGTAAAAGCGTTTAGCTATAATGACAAAAAAATAGACATAAATTTTAATATAGGTGATGCAAACTTTTCTAAAACTTTAAGTGTAAAGATGTAATTTTAACAAAAGAAAGGATAAGTTAGTTATGGAAATTAAAAGAAAACAACCATTAGGAATTGAATTAGTAAGAAGGAAAATTGTTGATGGAGGAGCAATCGAAAGAGCTCTTAAATATCAAAATGAACATCCAAATAAAAGACTTGGAGATATTTTATATATCTTAAAAGAGGCAGAACCAAATACACTTGCAGAAGAAATAGGAGATATAATAGGAACAAAAGGAATTTATTTAACAGATGGTAAAATAACAATTGAACCAACAGAATATCTTCCACTAGATATGATGAAAAGCTATAAAGCAATTCCATTTGATATAGAATCTGGAAAAATAAAAATAGCATTTGCAGATATTGATGGAAATAAAGATAATATAAAAAGTGTAAAAATGCTTGTTTTAAATAAAGGATTAGTAATGGATCCATATATGGCATTTGAAACAAATATAGATGAATATTTTAAAAGATTCGAAGAAGTATCAACAGTTGTTATGGAAAACTTAGAAGAAACGGATTCTGTAACAGACTTAGTAGATAGTATAATAAGACTTGCAATAGAAAAAAGAGCATCAGATGTTCATATAGAGCCACAAGTTGACTCTGTTAGAGTGCGTTTTAGAATAGATGGACAATTATTTGTAATGGCAAATATAGGAAAAGAAAAACAATCTCAAATAATAGGAAGATTAAAAGCTATTTCAAATATGCATCAAGAAAAACAAGAATCTCAAGATGGTAGAATATTATTATATTCAGATTATAATATTCGTGTATCATCACAAAAGAACATTTATGGTGAAAAATTCGTTTTAAGAATGCTTAAAAAGACAGAAAGTATAAAAAATATATTTGAACTTGGATTTCCATATAGTGAAACAGAATTAAACCATGCAATAAATAAGAAAAATAGTGTAACAATTATGGCTGCACCAACAGGTGAAGGTAAAACAACAACACTTTATTCAATATTAGATTACTTAAAAAGTGACGATATAAACATAACAACAATAGAAGATCCTGTTGAAATAAGAATACCAGGATTAAACCAAATAGAAGTAGATAAAAATACAAGATTTGCAGATAGTTTAAGAACAATTTTAAGACAAGATCCTGATGTTATACTTTTAGGAGAGATAAGAGATAAAGAAACAGCAGAAATAGCAATAGAAGCAGGACAAACAGGTCACTATGTTTTATCTACAATCCATACAATTGATGCAGTAGAGGTAGTTACAAGATTAAGAAAAATGGGATTATCAGATTATGATATAGCAAGTACAGTTGGAACAACAATATCACAAAGATTACTTAGAAAGATTTGTCCACATTGCAGAAGAGAAAGAGAATTTACAGAAAGAGAAAAAGAAATAATTCAAAGAATTGGAGAAAAATATGATTATCAATTTGATTTAAAAGGTGTAAAAACGTATGACTCTGTAGGATGTGACAAATGTAATAATTCTGGATATTTTGATAGAATAGGTATATTTGAAGTATTAAATATAGATGAAGATTTAAGACAATTAATCATGGAAGGAAAATCAAGTATCGAAATAAGAAAGAAAGCTATGGAAAAAAGCTATAGACCATTAATAGTAGATGGTATAAATAAAGTTCTAAAAGGTGAAACAAACTTAGAAGAACTAAACAAAAAATTAATAATATTTAATAGTTTATAGGAGGATTAACAAATGATTAATGTTAACAAAGTTTTAGACGAGGCAATTGAAAAAGATGCATCAGATATACATTTCATTATTGAAAATAAGCCAATGCTAAGAATATCAAGGGAGTTAATACCATCAGAAAATGCTGATGTATTAACTGAAGAAGATATGAATGAAATATATGATTATCTAATAAAAGGAAATATTGAAGCTGATAAAGTTTTCCAAGAAACAAGAAGACTAGATACATTACTTGAATATGCAGACCTTCGTTTCAGGGTAAATATATCATCAACAGATGGCATACCAATTGCAACATTAAGAATTATAAAAAACAAATTACCATCATATGAATCTTTAGGAGTTCCAGATGTTGTTAGAAGAATGACATATCAACCACAAGGACTAATCTTAGTTACTGGTAAAACAAACTCTGGTAAAACAACAACATTAAATGCTTTAATAAATGATATAAACGAAAATCAAAATAGAAAAATATTAACACTAGAAAACCCAGTAGAATATAAACATCATTCAAAAAAATCATTAATAGTTCAAAAAGAAGTCGGACTTGGAAAAGATACATTAAATTTCCATGAAGGTGTAAAAAACTCATTAAGAGAGGACTGCGATATCCTTGTAATAGGAGAGATCAGGGATAAAGTTACAATGGAAGCAGGAATAGAAATGGCAGAATCTGGTCACTTGGTTATAGGAACTTTACACACAAAATCATGTGCAGAAACAATAGACAGAATGATAAACTTCTATGAAGTAAGAGATCAAGCACAAATAAAATATATGTTATCATCAATACTAAAACTTGTTGTATCACAAAGATTATTACCAGGAACAGATGGAAAATTAGTATTAATTCCAGAAGTAATGGTTGTAGATAACATAGTTTCAGGTATAATTAGAAAAGAAAAAATAAGTGTATCAGAAATTGAAGATGCAATACAAAGTGCCTCAGACAAAGGAAGTATAGGTTTAATAAATTCATTAGCAGAAAAATTTGTTGATGGAAAAATAACATTAGATCAAGCAAAAGCACAAATAGAAGAGAAAAATATTGAAATATTAAATAGAACAATAATGCAATTAAAAATAAAAAAAGATAGCGGTGCAAATACTATAAATAGCATAAATGGAATGAATGGCATGAGATATTAAAAATACCCAAGAAAGGAGGATATGTTAGCTTTTAATTTGCTAGCATAAACTGAATTAATGGCAACGTTTTATTATAAGGCTTTATCTGATAAGGGACAAATAGTTTCAAATAAGGTTGAAGAAGGAAACAGATTAACATTAGTAAAAAAATTAAAAGAAAACGGTTTACAACCAATTACCATAGTTCAAAGAAAAGCCAAAAGAACCAAAATTTTAAAAAGAAAAAAAAGAAATGTTTCAGATATAAAAGATGTTTTGGAAAATGTTAATACAACAGTTATTTTAAATGACAATAGAAGAAAACTTTCTATGAAAGATAAAATTAACATGTACCTTGGAACAGAAGACAAAGTAACTCAAAGAGATATATCAATATTTACGCAAAACTTTTATCTATTAAAAAAGGCAAATTTTAATAATGTACATGCATTAACTACAATAATAGATAGTACAGAAAATTTAACATTAGTGGAAATATTAGAAGATATTTTAGCAGGTGTTGAAGCAGGAGACTATATGTACAAAACAATGGAATATTATTCAAATGTATTTCCATATATATATATAAACATGATAAGAGTTGGAGAACTTTCAGGTTCATTAGAAAATGCGTTGCTTCAAGCAATCGAGTACTTAGATAATTCTGCTAAAATAACAAAAAAATTAAAAGGAATATTAATTCCCAATATTGCTCAATTTGTATTATTAATTGTAATGCTAATTGTTGGAACTTTATTTGCTTTACCACAAGTTGAAAAAGTATTTGAAGAAGTAGGAACATCTTCTACTCTGCCAAAAATAACAATATGGTTTCAGGGCGTTGTAAATGCAATGATGAAATATTGGCCAGTGCCGACTGCGGTAATTGCAGGAATTATTGTAGCAATAGTTTTATATGTACAGACTCCTAAAGGAAAATATAGATATCATTATTTTAAATATACAATGCCAATCTTTGGAAAGTTAATATTCTCATTAGATTTTTCAAGATTAATGAAAGCAATGCTATTAAACTTAAAAAATGGAATGAGAATACAAGAAGCATTAGATGTTAGTAAAAATGTTGTAAGTAACTATGTAATGCTATCAATAATAGAAAATGCATTAAAAAACATATTAATTGGACAATCATGGATAGAGCCATTTGAAAGATCAGGATTAGCATCATCAATGATAACAGAAATGTTAAAAATAGGTATGCAAACAGACCTTTCGGAAATGATGGAAAAATTAGTTGAATATATGGAAATTGATATAGATAATACCATGGAAGTAGTAATGAAAACTTTGCCACAAGTTATGTATGCAATTGTTGGTGTAATTTTAATATTCTTTGTAATAGTAGTTGTTGTACCAATGCTACAAGTTTACATGGGAAATTTCTTATTCGATGCATATTTATAAAATATATAGAAAAAACAAAAGAAGAGGAATTGGTGAAAACACCTTTTCCTCTTTATACTTAAATTAAGAAAGGAAGGTTTAAGTTTGAAAGATATAAATGTAGGAATAGATTTAGGAGGAAGCCATGTTGCAATAGGAGTTGTAAATAATGAAGGAGAAATCCTAGAACAATATGAAAAAGACTTCACAACAAAAGAAAAAGAAAACGTTTTGCCAGTTGCAATAAGATATATTGTAGATACAATTAGAGAATTAAAACAAAAATATGAATTATTAGAATTCGGAATAGGTATGGCAGGAGCTATAAGAAATGGTGTGATTTTAAGATCAGTAAATCTAGGAGCAGAAAATTATGACATAAAGACTGAACTTGAAAACAAAACAGGTCTATCTGTACATATAAAAAATGATGCAAAATGTGCAGCAATAGCAGAATATAAATATGGAGAGATAAAAAATTATAACAATATAATATTTTTAACGTTAGGAACAGGAATAGGCGGAGCATATATATACCACGGTTCTTTGATGCAAAGTGATATTGCAGAAGGATATGAATTAGGTCATATTATAATAAAAGAAAATGGTTTGCCATGTAGATGTGGAAAAAAAGGTTGTTTTGAAACTTATGGAGGAATACTTGCTTTTAAGAATAAAGTAATAGAAAGATTAAATATTTCAAGAGATATACCAGGTCCGGAACTTAGAAAGAAAATAGATAATTCAATTGATGAGATTTTGGATATAATAGATGAATATATTAGCGATTTAGCAATTGGAATTTCTAATCTTATAAATATATTTGAACCAGATTGCATTGTGCTTGGAGGGGGATTTGCAAGATATGATTATTTGCTACTAGATAAATTAAAAGACAAGCTTACTAATTCTAATTTGTTATTTAATAAAAGAAAAAATATTGAAATTAGAGCTGCTAAACTTGGAAATGATGCGGGTATTATAGGGGCTAGTCAGATTTTTTAGAAATTTATTAGAATGTATTGTAAAAAAGAATTTGTTGAATGTCAATAGTTGTGGTGGAAAAACGTGAAGTTTTTCTGCCTCAATATTTATTATACAACAAAAATAATTATTAATTCTTTTGCGTTTTAGAAAGAATTTAATATTTTTTATTGAAAAGCCCCAAAAAACGTGCTATTATATATCAGTATTTTTTCAAACTTATTTAAATCAAAGAGATATTAAATTCAAAATATTAAAATCAAAAGGAGAAGTGATAAATTATAAAAGACACACAATTATTAAATCCAAAACTAGATTATGTATTCAAGCGAATTTTTGGATTCAAAGGAAATGAATCAATAACACAAAATTTTATAAGTTCAATATTAAAAGAAGAGGTAACGGATGTAACTTTAGATTGTAATACCATTTTGCCAGAAGATGTATTAGACGATAAAATCGGAATATTAGACATAAAAGCTAAAATTAATAATTCAATTAATTGTGATATAGAGATGCAAGTCGTAGATAGGAAAAACATAGAAAAAAGAGTGCTATTTTATTGTAGTAAAATGTATGTTCAAAGCTTATCATCTGGTCAAGATTATTCGAAATTAGAAAAGTCTATCACAATTTTATTAACTGATTATGAAATCAAAAGTTTAAAAGAAATTAAAAAATATATGACAAAATGGAATATTAGAGAACAAGACTATGGAAACATTATCTTGACAGATGCAATGGAAGTTTATATAATAGAATTACCCAAGTTTGAGAAATATAAAACTGGTTCAACATTAGATCCTTGGGTTAAATTTATAAAGGATTCGAAGGTGATAGATATGTCTAATAAAGAAATAAAAAAAGCCAAAAAAGTACTAGAAGAAATAAGTCAAGATGGAAAAGAAAGATATCTTGCTGAATTACGAGAAAAATATATTATGGATCAAAAGGCAATTGAGGATGCTGGGTATGATAAAGGATTAGATGACGGTGGAAAAAAGAAAACATTAGAAATAGCCCAAAAGATGAAAGAACAAGGAATTGATACAAAAACAATAAAAGATATAACAGGTTTAACAATAAAAGAAATAAATAATTTATAAAAATAAGTTTGAAGAGATAAAGGAATTAATGAGGTAAAAGTCATTAATTCTTTTTTATTAAAAAATATGTTCAAGAAATTAAAAAAAGTTTAAAAAAAGTATTGACAAATTTCGTGTTAACATTTATAATAAAAAACGTGCTTGAGGAAAGCATATTTGGGCAGGTGGTCGAGTGGTTAATGGCACCAGACTGTGGTCTTTGGTAACGAACACCTAAATTTGCAGCTCATATAAGTGATTATATGATGATAACTAGGCTAATTCGGGGAAGTCTTAACAGGTTAGGCTGATGATAATCCCGAGCTAGGAAAGAAATTTCCGAGTGTAGAGACTTTATACCTGGTATCTCAAAAGAGATAAAGAGAAAGTCCAGACTACAAACATTTAAAATGGTAGTGAAAACTATAGTAGTAAGAAATCTGGCCGCGAGAGCGTACGATGGTTCGAATCCATCTCTGCCCACCATATATTGAAAATAGCTTACAGGCTTTCGAGTTTGTGAGCTCTTTTTTTGTATTAAAATAAAGAATAAAGGACGTGATAAAATGAATTTTAGAACTAATAAAGAAAAAGGTAACAGTGGATTAGGTATGGCTATTGCTTTTTTTTCTACAAATGGTTATACAGTTTCAATTCCATTAAATGACACACAAGATTATGATCTAATTGTAGAAAGAAGCGGTATTATGCAAAGAGTTCAAGTAAAATCAACTGGATGTATAGGAAAAGGTGGAAATTATCAGGTAGCGTTAAAAAGCTGCGGAGGAACAAGTGGGAAAACGTATAAAACAATAAAAAATACAGATGTAGAATTGATTTTTATATTAACAAAAGAAAAAGAGATGTATTTAATACCTAAAATGGAAATAAAAAATTCAAGTACACTTAGTCTATATAGTGAATATGAAAAATTTAAAGTCACAATCTAATTTTAGTCAACAGTAACGTTAAAATCTAAAGAAATTATTAATTTCATTGACAAAAAGATCAAATAGAGTATACTAAGAATATGAAAGGAAGGGGAAAAATGAGTGAAGTAATTTTAAAATGTGAAGAACTATGCAAAAATTTTGGCAAAAAAACAATACTAAACAAAGTATCACTTGAAGTAAACAAAGGCGATATATTAGGATTTATAGGACCAAATGGAGCGGGAAAAACAACAACAATAAAATTAATACTAGGACTACAAAGCATAGATAGTGGAAAAGTAGAAATAAACGGATATGACATACAAAAAAACTTCGAAAAAGCAATAGAAAAAGTAGGAGCAATAGTAGAAAATCCAGACTTATACATGTATTTAAGTGGATATGAAAACTTAAAATTAATAAAAAACATGTATAAAGAAGTAGACCAAAAAAGAATAGATGAAGTGGTAAAACTTGTAAAATTAGAGCAAAGAATAAATGACAAAGTATCAAAATATTCATTAGGAATGAGGCAAAGACTAGGAATAGCACAAGCTTTATTACATAAGCCAAACTTATTAATTTTAGATGAACCAACAAATGGGTTAGATCCGGAAGGAATAAAAGAATTAAGAGAATTAATAAAAGATTTAGCCCAAAAAGAAAAAATGGCAATAGTAATATCAAGTCATAATTTATCAGAGCTAGAGAGTTTTTGCAATAAAGTAACAATCATAAAAAATGGAACAATTGTAGAAACTAGTTCAATAAAAGAAGTAAAAAAAGTAGAACAATCATATATTATCGAAGTAGACAATTTAGAAGACATAGAAAAAATAACAAAAAAAGCTATAGAGAAAATAGGAGATTTAAAATTTAGAATACAAGCTAAAAAAGAAGAGATACCTGAAATAGTAGAAAATTTAGTAAAATCAAATAAAAAAGTATATATGGTAAATGAAGAAATTTTAAGTTTAGAAGATGCGTTTTTGAAAAAGACAGGGGGGAATGTAATTGAATAATTTAGTAAAAAATGAGATTATAAAAATTGTAAAAAAGAAAAGCTTTTACATAATTCTTATAGTAATTTTAGCTTATATTGTTCTATCAAATGTAATGAGTAAATATGTATATACATCTGTAAATTCAAATTATTACACAGAAGAATATATAAATATAATAAAAGAAGAATTAAAAAACTTAGATCCAGAAAGTTCTGAAGACGTAGATATATATGTAAGTGATAAAACAGATATAGAAACATATGAATTAATGAAACAATATGACAAAGACTCTTGGCAATATGCTTTAATACAAGAAAAGGGAAAAGAATATATATCAGAAATAAATGAATATACATACAAAAATAAAGATAATGATGCATTAGAAAAATCAAAAGAAGAATTAAATAAATTCCAAGAAAAATTAAAAACAAATGATTGGAAAGTATTTGCACAAGAAGAATTAGACTCTTTAAAACAAAATAAAGAAATATTAAAAGAGATGGGGCAAGAGGACAAATCTCAGGATTTTCAAATAGAAGTTTTAGAGATGAGATTAAAATATAATGTTGAATATGGAAACAATTTCAAAAATAATGCTTTATTAGAATATGAGCAAAGCAAAATAACAATAAATGAATTAGAAAAAACAAATAATAAAACTTATGAAGAAGAGTTGCAATATCAAAAATCTAAGGAAATAGCTGAAAAAGATAGATATGTCATAGAAAACAATAAAGACATATTTAATACATCAAACTCAAGAGCATTTTTGTTAAATGTATTTTCAAAATATGAACTATTTATAATAATAACAATTGTATTAATAGGTGGAGCAATTGTAAGTGATGAATTTAATAAAGGAACAATAAAATTGTTATTGGTAAGACCATATAGCAGAATAAAAATATTAGCAGCAAAATTCATTACTGTTATGATTACAGTAATATTTACAATGATAATAACAGTTGTTTTACAGTTTATAGTTGGAGGAATATTCTTTGGATTTGACTCTATTTCTATCCCAGCAGTTGTATATAATTATACAACTGGAAAGATAATGGAAATGAGTATAGCAAAATATATTTTAATTATAGGTCTAGGAAAGCTTCCAATTTATATACTAATGGCAACACTTGCATTTGCATTAAGTACATTATTTAATAATACAGCAGTTGCAATAACAATTACACTTATGGGATATATGGCATCAAGTATAATAAACCAAATTGCAAGTTATTATGAAGTAAAATGGCTAAAATTCTTTGTAACACCAAATTGGGATTTTACACAATTTTTGTACGGAAAACTTCCATTAATGAAAGGATTAAATGTACCATTTTCAATCGCGATATGTTTGCTATACTTTATAATAATGCTAATTCCAACAATTTTAGTGTTCAAAAAAAGAAATATAAAAAATATTTAGGTAAAAAGGTCGTATCTTATGCGATCTTTTTTTTATTTATTTTCAAAATTACTGGATTTTGCAGTGGGAATATGCTACTATTATTAGTAGTTATATCAAAAAAATTTATTCAAGAAATCTAAAATCAAAAATTCGCGATTCGAGGTGATGTTTAAATAATATTTATGGTAAGAAGTTAAAAGCTTATTAAGTTAGCATGAATATAAAATTTTCAAAATGATAATAATAAAACAGAAAGAGAGGAAAAAAAGGTATGACAAAATTCAGAGAAAACGAATTAAATAAAATGTTAGAAGATTTTAGAGATAAAAATATAGAACTTGAATTCGAAAAAGGAATAGATGGAAAAGTAAAATTAGAAAAAGCAACACTAGAATATGATTATAAAACAGGATTTATAAATATAATAGCAACAAATGGAGAATTACATGTAAATACAACAATGGCATGTGGATACGAAAGAATAGAAAATCAAATAATGATTGATTTAGAAACAATATTATTAAAAATAAAGAAATAAAATAAGGTCTTTTCTTATTAGACAAAAAGTTTAATAAGAAAGGGCTTTTTTGTTAAAATTTGTTGACTTATAAAATACAAAAATGATATACTATTGATGGAAAAATAAAAAACGAAGTAAAAGAAAAAATTTAGCTTTATAGCTAAAAGAAAGGTACGAAAATATGAAGAAAAATATAAAAGTAATATCAATTTTAGTCATAATAAATATATTAATAAGTATAACATTAAGTTCATTTAATTTTAATGTAAATGCAACTAGTCAAAAAGTAAGTGAAGACATTAATTCAATAAACAGTTCAAAATATCCAGGAATAAAAGAGAAAATAGAAGCATTAAAAAGAGAACATCCAAATTGGAACTTTAAAATTTTATACACAGGAATAGATTGGAATGAGGCAATAACATACGAATATACAGGTCATGGAAAATCACCAAAAAATTTAGTACCAGATAGTACTTCTTATAGAGGTGAATGGATATGTGGATATTGTAGAGATAAAGCGTATGATTCAGGAAGTTGGAAATGTGCATCAGAATCAGCATTAAGATATATGATGGATCCAAAGGCATCACTTAATTCTCAAGATATATTTCAATTTTTAGAATTATCATATGGAAATGAAAGCAATTACTCAAAAGATACAGTAAAACAAATGTTAAGTGGAAGCTTTTTAGATAATGATTCATGTATAAATGAAATAATGAATGCAAGTAAAAAACATAATGTTAATCCATATTACATAGCAGCTAGAATTATACAAGAACAAGGAAAAAATGGAACAGTATTAACAAAAGGACAAGGTTATAATGGTAAGTACTATGGAGTTTATAATGTATTTAATATAGGAGCATCAGGATCTAGCAAAGAAAAAGTAATACTAAATGGATTAGCAAAAGCTCAAAGCTTAGGCTGGACAAGCCTAGAAAAATCAATAGATGGTGGAATAGAAATAATTGCAAGAAACTATATTTCAGTAGGACAAAATACGATGTATTTCCAAAAATTTGATGTAGAAAATTCAGATGGAAAAATGTATACTCATCAATATATGCAAAATATTTTAGCAGCACAAAATGAAGGAACAACATTAAGAAAAACATTTAGTAGCATAAACGCAACAGACAATAAATATACATTTATAATACCAGTTTATGAAAATATGCCTTCAAATACAGCATCAAGACCATCAACAACAAGTTCAAGTAAAGCTGTAGAAGCGGATTTAGTAAAAATAAATGCAAACCCAAGTATAAGAATTAGAAGTAAAGAGGGATCTGGTTCAACAATAGGTTCTTTGTATTTTGGAGAAATTGCAACAAGACTAGAAAGGGCAACAAAAAAAGTAAATGGTACATATTGGGATAAAGTCCTAAAAAATGATGGTACAGTAGGTTATGTTGCAAGAACGACTTATGATTATGAAAGCAAGTATAAAGAATATTTAATTTCTGTTGGAGGAGATGGAAGTCATTCAGATAGCAATAATTCTTCAAATGATAATGGAAATAACAATAATAATAGCAGTAATAATAATTCGCAAGATGTAAAAAAAGGTGATGTAAACACAGATGGAAAAATAACAGCAAGTGATTATGTTTTAATAAAAAATCAAATTATGGGGACAACATCACTAGATGATAATGCAAAAAAGGCGGCAGATGTAAATAATGATGGAAAGATAACAGCAAGTGACTATGTTATGGTAAAAAATTATATTATGGGAACAATAACATCATTTTAATAATAGAAAAACAAAAGGAGAAGAAAAATGAATTTAAGAAAAAGTATATTTTGTATAATATCAGCAATTGTACTAATAATAGCAATTGCACCAAAAGCTATAGCTGCAAACTTAACAATCAATTTTTCAAGTTCACAAGCTAAAGTAGGAGATACTGTTACTGCAACAGTATCAGGAAATGGAGTAGCTGGAAAAGTTAATTTAAGTGTATCTGGGAATGCAAGTTTATCGCAAAGTAGTATATTTGTTGATGGTTCAGCAAGTGTGACAGTAAAAATAAATGGAGAAGGAAATGTTAAAGTTACAGCAACAGCAGCAGATATGGCAGATACATCAACAAGTTCACCATATACAGGGGCAACTGCAGGAACTATAAAAGTTTCAAGCAATTCATCATCTAGTACATCTAATAATAATAAACAAGACACAAGCAAGCAAAATGATTCAAAAACATCAACAAAATCAAACAACACAAATTTAAGTAATTTAGGAATAAAGCCAAATGACTTTACAGGATTTAAAACAAACAAAACATCTTATGATGTAACAGTACCAAATGATGTAGAAAAAGTAACAGTTTATGCAACAGCGCAAGATAAAAAAGCAAGTATAAAAGGAAATGGAACACAAAAATTAAATGTAGGTAAAAATACATTAAATGTTGTAGTAACAGCAGAAGATGGAACACAAAAAACATATACAATAAATGTAACAAGGGAAGAAGGAAATTCTGAATCAGACAATAAAAATGAAACAAATTCTACAGCTACAGAAAACACAACTACGGAATCAGCAAGCAATGAAAATAAAAGTTCAGATTTAAAAAGTTTAAATATAAAAGGATATACATTAAATCCAACATTTTCGCCTGATGTATATGAATACAAAGTAGATGTAAGTGGAGATGTATCAAGTTTAGATATAGAAACAGAAGGTGCAAACCATAGTGTAAATGTTGATATTGTTGGAAATGAAAATTTAACAGATGGTGAAAATACAATAACAATATTGGTTTATAATGAAGAAACAAAGCAAAATTCTACATATCAAATTACAGTAAATAAAACAAGTGCAGATGTTGATGGTTTAAATTCTACATTAAGTGAAGCAGAAAAAAAGGCACAAAAGATAAGATATATAATACTTGGTGTTGTAGCACTTATTATAATTGGTATAATTGTATTTATAATTGTAAGACGTAGATATAAAAAAGAAGATGATGAAAAATATGAATACGATGAGGAAGATCAGGAAAGAATAAACTTAAATGATGAAGATGATTTCTTTAGCAGAGTGAATAGAGAAGCAGCTAAAAAAGAAGAAGATACAAACTTGAGCAATGAGATTTATCCTAAAAATGTATTACAAGATGAAGAAGAAAATCAAGACGAAACAAAAAGTGAATACGAAGTAGATGATTACTATAGAACAAATAAACCAAGGAAAAAAGGTAAACATTTTTAATTAAATTTTTAATTGGAGAATTTAGAAAAAAGAAATCTAAATTCTCTAAATTTTTTCTAAAAACTATTGATAAAAAGCTGAAAATGTAATATAATCGTAATCAAAATGTAACAATAATGTAACAAATATAAATCAAAGGAGAAGGATATAGAATGTTTAAATTCGGATGGGGACAAGACATAGGAATAGACCTAGGAACAGCAACAGTTATAGCATATGTAAAGGGAAAAGGAATAGTACTACGTGAGCCATCAGTAGTGGCTGTTGATAATAATACTGGAGAGGTTGTAGCAGTGGGAGAAGAAGCAAGAAGAATGCTTGGAAGAACACCAGGAAATATAGTAGCAACAAGACCATTAAGAGAAGGAGTAATATCAGACTATACAGTAACAGAAAAAATGTTAAAATACTTCATAAACAAAGTTGGTGGAAAAACATTATTTGCACCAAGAATAATGATATGTATACCATCAAGAGTTACTGAAGTTGAGAAAAAAGCAGTAATAGATGCAGCAACAAATGCAGGAGCAAGAAAAGTATATTTAATAGAAGAGCCAATTGCAGCGGCAATAGGAGCAGGAATAGATATATCAAAACCATGTGGAAATATGGTAGTAGATATTGGTGGAGGAACAACAGATATAGCAGTTATATCACTTGGAGGATCTGTAGTTAGTACATCAATAAAGGTAGCAGGAGATAAATTTGATGAATATGTAGCAAAATACATTAAAAAGAAATACAATTTAGCAATAGGAGAAAGAACAGCTGAAGAATTAAAAGTAAATGTTGGGTGTGTATATCCAAAAATACAAGATGTTGAAATGGATGTAAGAGGAAGAGACTTAACACAAGGACTTCCAACAACAGTAACAATTCATTCTAGTGAAATGTTAGAAGCTTTGCAAGAACCAGCACTTATGATAGTAGATGCCGTACATTCTGTATTAGAAAGAACACCACCAGAGCTTGCAGCAGATATAAGTGATAAAGGAATATACATGACAGGTGGAGGATGTTTAATAGACGGATTAGATAAACTTTTACAAGAAAAAACAGGAATAAATGTAATGATAGCTCAAGACACAGTATCATGTGTAGCATTAGGAACAGGAAAAGCATTAGACAACTTAGATTCATTAGATGAAAAAGCACGTAAATAAAAAAGCATAAAATTAAAAAAATAAGCAATAATAAATTTTGAAGGTGAAAAAATGAAGAAAACCAGAAAAATATTTATTATTGCTTTTTTGTTATGTCTATTAATATATTGCTGTAAAATAGATAGCATACCAAATAATATAATCCTATATTCAGGGGAAAATATTAATCTTGGAAATTTTTTAGGAATATCATTAAAAATTGGAGAAAAAAATTGTGATTCAGTTTTAGCCTCATCAGATTTGGCAGAAGATTTGGCAGAAAATGTAAATGATGACGTAAAAGTAAATGTCAAATTATTTAATAAGATTAATGTAAAAGAAGTATCAGTTAGTATTATCGATAGAACAACAGTAATTCCAGTAGGGCAAATATCAGGATTAAAACTATACACAAATGGAGTATTAGTTGTGGGTATGGGAGAGATAAAAGGATCAGACAACAAAAAATACAAACCATATGAAAATTCTGGAATAGAAGAAGGAGACAGAATTATCAAAATTAATGGAGCGGAGATAACAGATACAGAAAATTTAATACAAACAGTAAATAAAAACAAAGACAAAAATTTAGAGATAGAATATATAAGAAATAATGAAACTAAAACTTGTAAAATAACACCCGTAAAATATGTAGATGGTAGCTATAAACTTGGTTTGTGGGTAAGAGATAGTGCAGCAGGAATAGGAACACTAACATTTTACGAACCATCAACAGGAAATTTTGCAGCATTAGGACATGGAATAACAGATACAGATACAGGAGATCTTGTAGAAATTCAAAATGGGGAATTTTTAACAACAAAAATAATATCAATAGTAAAAGGAATAAAGCGGAAGCCCTGGAAAAATACAAGGCACAATTGATGATGAAAAAACAATAGGAACAATATATAAAAATAGCAGTTTAGGGATATATGGAACAGTAAATAACTTATCAGCAATAAAGGCGAATCTATCAAAGGAAATAGAAGTAGCAAGACGAGATGAAATAACATTAGGAGATGCAACAATTTACTGTAATTTAGACAGCTCCCAAACCCCAAAGGAATATAAAATCGAAATTGAGAAAATATTTATAAACAATGACACAGATAATAAGTCAATGCTAATAAAAGTAAAAGACGAAGAACTTCTGGGAAAAACAGGAGGCATAATACAGGGAATGAGTGGATGCCCTGTAATTCAAAACGGAAAGTTCATTCGGAGCAGTTACGAATGTACTAATAAATGATCCTACACAAGGCTATGCAGTATTTGGAGATATAATGTTAAAAGAGATGCGTTAATTCCCATTTGGGGACGGAGATTTTCGGGGAATTCCCATTTGGGGACGGAGTTTTTATGGGAATTTAGGGAGGAGGTAAAATGTTTATACCAAATCAAATATATTATGAAAAAGAAATAGAGAATTTTGAGCTAGGAAAAAAGTTATTAAAACAATATGAAAATATATCAAAGGTTATAATTCAAAACCATAATAACATTGAAGAATTAAGAAAAAAAGAAAATTCAGAATTTCCGAAACTTAAGAAAAATTTAATAATAGGAATAAGAAAAACACATAAATTTGTTCCTAATCACAAGACATCAGACTTTCTGGTGCCATATACATCGTCAGGATGTACAGCAATGTGTATGTATTGCTATTTAGTGTGTAACTATAATAAATGTGCATATTTGAGATTGTTTGTAAACAGAGAGCAAATGCTAGAAAAAATTATAAAAACAGCAAATAATAATGATAAAGAATTGACTTTTGAGATTGGAAGTAATAGTGATTTGATTTTAGAAAACACAATAACAAATAATCTTGTTTGGACGATCGAAAATTTTTCAAATGCAAAAAAAGGATATCTTACGCTTCCAACTAAGTTTGATATGGTAGATGATATTTTGCCTTTAAATCATAATGGTAAAATTATAATCAGGATGAGTGTGAATCCAGAAGAAATAATAAATAAAGTTGAATTTGGAACATCTAGGTTAGATAAAAGAATAGAGGCTATAAACAAGCTATCAGAAGCGGGATACAAGATAGGAATAATTATTGCACCTGTGATATTAGTGGATAATTGGAAAGAATTGTATCAAAATTTAATAAAAAAATTAAATGTTGAATTGTCAGAAAAGGCGAAGAAATCTGCTTTTTTTGAGATTATATTTATGACATATAGCTATGTGCACACAAAAATAAATGAAGAGGCGTTTCCTAATGCAATAAATTTGTTTGATAGAGAAATTATGACAGGTAGAGGAAATGGAAAATATGCTTATAAAACATGTGTAAGGCAAGAAGCAGAAATATACTTAAGAGAACTAATGAAAAAGTATTTTTCAAATAATAAAATAGAATATGTTGTCTAAATTCCCGTAAAAACTCCGTCCCCAAATGGGAATTCCCCGTAAAAACTCCGTCCCCAAATGGGAAAAAACTCCGTCCCCAAATGGGAAATTTAGGGATTGACATTTTGAAATTTTAGCAATAAAATAAAGAAAAAAATTAGGAGGTAGAATTTATGTTAGTAACAACAAAGGAAATGTTTGAAAAATCAATGAAAGAAAATTATGCAATAGGAGCATTTAATGTAAATAACATGGAAATAGTACAAGCTATAGTAGATGCAGCAGCTGCTGAAAAATCACCTGTTATTTTACAAGCATCATCAAGTGCAATAAAATATGCTAGAATAAATTATTTAATGAAAATGGTAGAAGCAGCTACAGAAGAACATCCAGAAATACCAGTTGCAATTCACTTAGATCATGGTCCAGATTTTGAAACTGCAAAAATGTGTATAGATAATGGATTTACATCTGTAATGATAGATGGATCTAAATATAGTTTTGAAGAAAATGTTGCATTAACTAAAAAAGTTGTAGAATATGCTCATTCTAAAGGAGTAATGGTTGAAGCTGAAATTGGTAAATTAGCAGGAATTGAAGATGATGTAAAAGTTGATACAAATGATGCAATTTACACAGATCCAGCAGATGCTGAAAGATTTGTTAAAGAAACAGGATGTGATTCTTTAGCTATTGCTATTGGTACAAGCCATGGGGCATATAAATTCAAAGGAGAAGCAAAACTTCGTTTTGATATATTAAAAGAAGTTAAGGAAAGAATCCCAAATACTCCAATAGTACTTCATGGAGCTTCAACAGTAATACCAGAACTTGTTGAACAATGTAATAAATATGGAGCAAATATCCCAGGAGCTAAAGGTGTTCCAGATGAAATCTTACACACAGCAGCTACATCAGGAGTTTCTAAAATAAATGTTGATACAGATTTAAGACTTGCTATGACAGCAGGAATAAGAAAAGTATTTGTAGAAGATCCAGCAGCATTTGATCCTCGTAAATATTTAACTCCAGCAAGGGATTTAATAACAGAAACAGTAAGACATAAAATAAGAGACGTATTTGGTTCAAGTAACAAAGCATAAAATGCAAAGAAAAATCCCAATAAAATTATATGATAGGAAAAAAGATTATGAAGAAAAAAATAATTTTTATAATTGCAATTATTATTATAGCAATAATAGTTGGAGAAGTATATGTATCAAAAAATAATGAAAAAGCAAATAACGAAATCCAAAATAATGAAACAGAAAACATAAGTGTTGAAAACGAAGTTTTAAAAAATGATGTAGAGGAAAATGATTCGAATGAAGAGAATACATCATTAAATAAAACAAATGAAACAAAAAACAATACATCAAATTCAGAAAATCAAGAAAATGCTACAAAAGTAAAAAAACAAGTATCTCCAAGTGGATTTATGGGAAGCTCTATGTACAGAGTAAACCTATATGAAAATGGAGATGTATATGTAGTAACTTATGATGGAACAGGATATGAAGATAAAAATATTACTTCAAAAGATCTAATAGCAAAAAATGCTACATCAATTGAAAAAATTGAAGACGGAGATTTTGAAGGAGGAGTTAGAGTAAAATCAAACAATCCTGTAACTGAAAATTTTGGATGGGTAGAATTTTCTAAATAAAGTTGATAATAAGACTTAGGCGTGTTATAATATATGCCTAAGTTCTTTTATTTGGAGGGCAACAATGGTGTATATAGATTTATTAAAAGAAGTGGATGAAAATTGGACAATAATAGAAAAAGCAAGATTTTTGTATGATAGAATATGTAAAATAGTATCATACGACGAAAGATTTGCTTATGGAAAAGATCCTAAAATTATGGAAGAAATATATTATAAAGATATAGACATAAGAAAAGACGAGGATACAAGAGTTGTATGCCGTACAATAAATAAAATTTATTTTGCATTATTACAAGAACTAAATATAAAAGCAAAAATAATATATAAAAAATCAAAAGTAAAAAGAACAATAGATGTAGATGATACAGCACTAATTTTTTATGATGAAGAAGAAAACCCAATATTTGTAAATATAGTAGGAGATATAGAAAACTGTAAATATGGGTTAAGACCAGCATTTTTTGGGATACAAAAAAATTTATATGAAGAAGCTAAAAATGTAAAAAAAGTGTCAAGTGAAGAGCTAAGAAAAATAGATAAAAAACTAAAAATTATAAGATATGATTACAATGACTATGTATTTAAACTAATATCAAATGAAGTGAAAAACACAAATAATTTTTTAAATTTCTTAAAAGATAAAGGAATAGAAACAGAAAACTTAACAAGAGACGAAATACTGAAAAATAAACTATATTACATAAGTCAACTGATAAAATTTAGAGATAAAACAGCAGGACCTGATGAAATGAAAAAATTTTATAAATATTTATTTTCAGCATCAGTGTTAGATAAATTTGAAAGCAAAAAATTTGAAACATACGAATTTATAAAACATAAAGAAAAAGAAAAAGAAAAAGAAGTAGAAGTTTTATCTGTTATAGAAATAAAAACAAATGACGAACCAATTTATTATGTATATTCAGAAGAAGAAAGAACATATATACAATTATTTAAAGATGAACTGCTAGAAAAAACAGATGGCTTTAAAGAAAGAAAAAATAAAAAAATGATTATAGAAAAAGAAAAAAAACAAAGCTATGAAGGAGAAGAACATTAATAGTTCCCTTTCATAGCTATTTGCATACGTCTTTCAGCATCTTTTTTAGCAATATCAGCACGTTTATCATACAATTTTTTTCCTTTACCAATACCAAGTTCAAGTTTAACCAAGCTACCTTTAAAATATAAACTTATAGGAACTAAAGAATAACCTTTAGTTTGAACTTTACCAATCAATTTATTAATTTCAGATCTATTAAGTAAAAGTTTTCTATCACGCAAAGGATCTTTATTAAAAATATTTCCGAATTCATAAGGGCTAATATGAATTCCAATTGCAAAACATTCACCGTTTTTAATATTTGCAAAAGAATCTTTTAAATTAACCTTTCCTTTTCGAATTGATTTTATTTCAGTTCCAGTTAAAACAATTCCACATTCAATTTTATCCACAATGTCATAATTATGATATGCATTAGGATTTTTAGCAATTAATTTTGTATTACTAGACATATTTAATACCTCTTTAAAAAAATTCAAATAAAATTATAACATCAAAAAATAAAAAAGTCAAAAACATTGCTAAATTGCAGAAAATGTGGTTTAATAGATAGAGTTCAAAAAAATATATGTAAGAAAAGAAGGTTTTTTAAATGTCAAAAAATATTGTATCAAATTTTTTTAAACACATTAAATTAGTAAGTAAACATAAATGGTTAGTTTTTAAATTTAGTGTAAAACTTGGAATACCATTTAGGGGACTTATGCATGATTTATCAAAATTTTCATATGATGAATTTTGGGAAAGTGTAAAATACTATGATGGAAAAGTAAGTCCAATTACAAAATGTAAGAAAGAAAATGGATATTCAAAAGCATGGTTACACCATAAAGGAAGAAATAAACATCATGTACAATACTGGGTAGACTTAGGAACCAAAGGGGTTGCACCAGTAATACCATATAAATATATGGCAGAGATGATATGTGATAAATTATCTGCAAGTATAACATATAATGGAAAAAATTGGACAAATAGTTCAGAATACGAATATTGGATAAAGGAAAAGAAAAGAATAATAGTAAATCCCAAGATAGAGAACTTTTTAGAAGAAGTATTTTTAAATTTAAAAGAAAATGGGCTAGAAAAAATACTAGATAAAAAATATTTAAAAGAAGCATATAAAAAGAACTGTATAGATGATAAAACTGAATATTACTATGAATTCAAAGGAGAATGGAAAAAAGTCGATTAGAAAGGACAAAAAATATGAGAGATGAGAAAAAAGCCACAAGGCAAAGTTATGGAGAAACACTAGAAAAAATAGGAGAAAAATATCCCAATATTGTAGTTTTAGATGCAGATTTAGCAACAGCTACAAAAACAATAAATTTTGCAAAGAAATATCCAGATAGATTTTTTGATATGGGAATAGCAGAAGCAAATATGATGAGCACAGCTGCTCGGTTTAGCATCAACTGGTAAAGTGCCATTTGCAAGTACATTTGCGGTATTTGCAGCAGGAAGAAGTTATGATCAAATAAGAAATAGTATATGTTATCCAAACTTAGATGTAAAAATTTGTGCAACACATGCAGGAATAACGGTAGGTGAAGATGGAGCAACACATCAAATGTTAGAAGATATAAGTATGATGAGAACTCTTCCAAACATGAAAGTAATAAGCCCATCAGATGATATAGAAACAAAATGGGCAATAGAAGAAGCATATAAACAAGTAGGCCCTGTATATGTAAGATTATCAAGGCTTGCAACACCTATAATATATGAAGAAAATCAGAAATTTGAATTCGGAAAAATGATTCAAATAGGAGAGGGAACTGATGCTACAATATTTGCAACAGGAGATGTAGTATCAGAAGCAATAAAGGCAAAAGAAGAATTAGAAAAGAAAAAAATATATGTAAGAGTTATAGATGTTCATACAATAAAACCAATAGATGAAGAAATGATAATAAAATGCGCTAAAGAAACAAAAAGATTAATATCAATAGAAGATCATAATATAATAGGAGGCCTTGGATCTGCAATTTCAGAAGTATTAACAAATTATTATCCAGCAAAGTTAGAAAGAATAGGAATAAAAGACGAATTTGGAAGATCAGGAAAAGCAGAAGAATTAATTAAATATTATGGATTAGATGCTAAAAATATTGTTGACAAATTCTAAATATTGGTATAAAAAATAGAAGAAAAAAGTACAGATTAAGAAAGGAAAGAAGAAAAATGGAAAAAGTAAGAGGATTTGAAATTGCAAAAGGATTTGAAAATAAAGGAATAAATTTACCAGAAAGAAAAACAAGATGTTCTGCAGCATATGATATAGAAGCGGCAGAAGACGTAGTTGTACCAAGTTTTAAAAAAGGTATGAAACCTACACTTGTAGCAACAGGTTTAAAAGCTTATATGATGGAAGACGAAGTGTTATATTTATTTGCAAAAAGTTCAGGATTTCCTAAAAAAGGAATAATGTTATCAAACAATGTAGGAGTAATAGATGGAGATTACTATGAAAACGAATCAAATGATGGACATATAATGTTTTCATTAATAAATTTAAAAGATGAAGATTTAGTAATAAAAAAAGGAGATGCAATTGGACAAGCAATGTTTTCTAAATACTTAGTTGTAGATAATGACAATGCAACAGGTGTAAGAAAAGGCGGATTCGGTTCAACAAGCGAAAAATAATAATAAAGATTTACACAAAAGCTGAGATTTTTGTGTAAATCATTTTCTAATTAAAGGAGAAAGGATTTTTCTATGAAAGAAATATTAAAAAAATTAAAAGAAAAGAAAAATATAATTGTGGGAATTATTATAGCCATATTAATTGCTTTATTTAGTTTTAGTGTAGCACCAAAAACATTACAAAATGATACATTTTACACAGTATCAATTGGAAACTTAATAATGGAAAATGGAATAGATATGAAGGATCATTTTTCGTGGCATAAAGATTTACCATATACATATCCACATTGGTTATATGATGTATTTATGAGTATAATATATAATATTGGAAGTTGGAAAGGAATATATTTATCAGTATGTATAATGTCCATAATACTTGGATTTTCAATATATATTGTAAATAAAAAATTAAATAAAAATCAGATTATATCATTTGCAGTAACAATTGGAGCAATGTATTTACTAAAAGACTATATAGCAGCAAGAGCACAGCTTTTAACATTTATAATATATGTATGGGTAATATATTTTATAGAAAAATTCATAGAAAATCCTAAAAAAATCCAGTATGCAATAGGAATAATTTTGTCGTCAATATTAATTGCAAATTTACATGTAGCAGTTTGGCCTTTTATATTTATAATAGCACTTCCATACATTGCAGAATATATAATAAGTTTGATTGCCGAAGTTGTAGTATATAGAAAAGGAACAATAGCATACAAAAAACATGTAATAAAAAAATGTAAAAACGAAGAAAAGGTAAAAAAAGCACAAGAAGAATTAGATAAAATTTATGAAAGTAATGAAAAAATAAAAAAAGTAATAGAAGAAGAAGAACCATACAAAATAAGAATGAAACTAAATAAAAATGTAAAATGGCTTATTTTAGTAATGGCAATATGTGCTTTAACAGGATTTTTAACACCACTTGGAACAACACCGTATACATACTTAATAAAAACAATGCAAGGAAATACAGTAAATAACATAAATGAACATTTACCATTAACACTTATAAAAAATATTCCTATTATGTGTACAATAGTAATTGTACTATCTCTTGTAACATTTACAAAAGTAAAAATCAGATTATCAGATTTATTTATGATTGGTGGGCTTACTTATTTAATGTTTTCATCAAAAAGACAATCAACAATGTTTGTAATAATAGGATCAATTATACTAAATAGGATGACAACTGAAGCAATAAAAATTTATTCTAAAGACAAAATTGATATTGTAATAAAACAAATAATAGCTGTTATTGGAATATTAGTTGCAATCTTAGCGGTAATTTATGGACTAAAATTTATAGATAAAAAGAAAAATAATAGTTATGTAAGTGAAAGTTCATATCCTGTAAAAGCAGCAGATTGGATCTTAGAAAATTTAGATGTTAAAAACATAAAATTATTTAATGAATATAACTATGGAAGTTACTTACTATATAGAGGAATACCAGTGTTTATAGATTCGAGAGCAGACTTATATGCACCAGAATTTAACGGAAAACAAGACATATTTATGGATTTTATAAATACATCAAACTTAGGTGAATATTATGGAAATACATTTGAAAAATATGGAATAACACATGTAATTTTATACAAAAACGCGAAAGTTAGAATGATAATAGATGAAACAGAACCAGAAAATTATAATAAAATATATTCAGATAATAATTTTGTGATTTATGAAATTGTAAAATAAGAAAGAGGAAAACAAAATGGACAAAAGACCAATAGGAGTATTTGACTCTGGAATAGGTGGATTAACAGTATTAAAAAAACTAGAAGAAGTTCTGCCAAAAGAAAATTTTATATATTTAGGAGATACCTTAAATTTCCCTTATGGAGAAAAAAGCAAAGAAGAAATTATAAAATATTCAAGGAAAAACATAGAATATTTAATATCACAAAATGTAAAAATGGTAGTTATTGCATGTGGCACAGCAACAAGTCAAGCTTTAAAAGAAATGAAAGAAATATTTTCTATTCCAATAATTGGAATAATTAAGCCAACAGCAGACTATGTAAAACAAATGTGTATAAAAAAGGTTGGAGTAATTGCAACAACAGGAACAATAAGAAGCGGAGCTTGGGAAAAGAGCCTAAAAGAGGAAATGCCATATATAGAAGTTGTAAATAAGGCTTGCCCATTGCTAGCAAGTATAGCAGAAGAAGGAAAGGCAAAGTCAAAAGAAAGCATAGAAGCTGTACATGAATATATGGAAATATTTAAAACAAAAAATGTAGATACATTAATTCTTGGATGTACACATTATCCAATATATGATGAGATAATAAAAAAAGAATTTTCAAACAATATTACATTAATAAACACAGGCATGGCAGTTGCACAAAAAATAAAAACATATCTTTCAAAAAATGATATGGAAAACAAAGACGAAAAAATACCATCAAAGATTAGAATAACAAAAGAAGAAAAAGATTTTGAAAATAAGGCAAAAAATATTTTAAAATTAACAGGAAGCCTTGACTTTACTACGATTAATTAATATAATTGTTTTATGAAAATAACAAAACAAAAGGAGCAATAAATGTCAGACATAAATCAGAACTTTTTTGAAGAAAAATACCAACAAATGACAGATGAAAATTTACTACAAGAAATATCCAAAAATAAAAACAATTTAGCATTAGATTGTTTAATAGATAGATATAAAGATATAGTAGGAATGAAAGCAAATAAATTTTTCATGGTAGGAGCAGAAAAAGAAGATATGCTACAAGAGGGCTATATCGGACTATATAAAGCAGTAAAATCATTTGATGAGCAAAAACAAAATTCATTTAAAACATTTGCAGGAATATGTATAGAAAGACAAATGATAACAGCTGTAAAAAATTCAAATAGACAAAAACACATTCCACTAAATTCATCATTATCATTAAATTCGGGAGCATATGATGAAAATGATGATACAGAAGTTATGGAAATATTAGACACAAGAAAAACAGGAGAAGATCCATTAGACATAATAACAAAAAAAGAATATTACACAGTTATAGAAAAAGCAATTGATGACAGTCTAAGTGATTTTGAAAAAAAAGTTCTAGTTCATTACAGAAATGGAGAAACATATTTAGAGATAGCAAACAAACTTGAAAGCAAAGTAAAATCAGTAGATACAGCAATCCAAAGAGTAAGAAAAAAAGCGGCAAAAATAAAGAAAAAATTAGAAGAAGGAGAAAATGACAAATGAAAGAAGAATTTATAAGACTATTAAGAAGCACAAACAGAGAAAATATAGAAGAATTAATAGACTTCATAAACAAAACAGACTTTTTTGATGCACCAGCAAGCACACGTTTTCATGGAAGCAGAGAACATGGACTAGTAGAACACAGTTTGAAAGTATATGAAATATTAAAAGAAAAAGTAAAAAATGCATGTATAGAAATAAAAACCCCAGCAGAATCTGTAATATTAATAGCCTTATTACATGATTTATGCAAAGCAAATTTTTATAAAATAGATTATAGAAATGCAAAAAATGCCTTAGGAATATGGGAAAAAGTACCATATTATACAGTAGATGATCAAATTCCTTATGGACATGGAGAAAAATCAGTAATGATGATAACAGAATACATAAAACTTTCACCAGAAGAAAAATATGCAATTCGTTGGCATATGGGATATACAGAACCTAAGGAGCAATATAATACAATAGGATTAGCATTTGCAAAATATCCAATTGCATTATTAACACATGAGGCAGATTTAGAAGCAACATATTTTTTTGATACATAAAATAAACAATGGGACGGTTCTTTTTATACTTAAGGAACCGTTTTTTATATAAAAAGGAGAGGATAGAAGATGAACAAAACAGAACCACGTACATTACCAGGATTTATGGAATTATTACCACAAGATCAAATATTATTTAACCAAATAAAAGAAACAATTAGAAGAAACTATGAAAAATTTGGTTTCTTACCATTAGATACACCTATAATTGAAGATTCAAAAGTATTATTAGCAAAGGCAGGAGGAGAAACAGAAAAACAAATATATAGATTTAATAAAGGTGAAAATGACTTAAGCTTAAGATTTGACCTAACAGTTCCACTTGCTAAATATGTAGCAAAAAATTACGGTACACTTGCATTTCCATTTAGAAGATATCAAATAGGAAAAGTATATAGAGGAGAAAGACAACAAAAAGGAAGATATCGTGAATTTTACCAATGTGATATTGATATAATCGGAGATGGTGAATTAAGCATAATCAATGATGCTGAACTTCCAAATGTTATTTACAACACATTTAAAGAATTAGAATTTGGAGAATTTACAATTTGTATAAATAACAGAAAAATATTAAATGGATTATTTGAAAGCTTAGAACTAAACGAAATATCAGCAGATATTTTAAGAATTATAGACAAAATAGAAAAAATAGGAAAAGAAGCGGTAATAGAAGAACTTGAGAAATTAAATATAGAAGACAACAAAATAGAAAAAATAATGAATTTTATTGCAATTGAAGGATCAAATGATGAAAAAATAAAAGCATTAAATGATCTTGGAATAACATCAGAAAAATTCCAAAAAGGCTTAGAAGAACTAACAGATGTAGTAAAATATATGAGATTGTTTGGAATTCCAGAAGAAAACTTTAAAATAGATTTAACAATTGCAAGAGGTTTAGATTATTACACAGGAACAGTTTATGAAACATTTTTAAATGAATACAAAAATTTAGGAAGTATTTGTTCAGGTGGAAGATATGAAAACCTAGCAGAATATTATACAGACAAAAAACTTCCAGGTGTTGGAATATCAATTGGTTTAACAAGATTATTTTACCAATTAAATGAAATAAAATTACTAAAAACTCAAAAGAAATCAATATCTGATATTCTTGTAATATCTATGACAGAAAATTTTGAATATGTATCTAAAGTAGCAAGTAAACTAAGAGATGAAGGAAAAAATGTTCAAGTTTATTATGAAGATAAAAAGGTTAAAGCAAAATTTAAGTATGCCGATAAACTTGAGATTCCTTATACTGTTGTTATTGGAGATGATGAAGTTCAAAGCAATAGTTATAGTGTAAAAAATATGACAACAGGTGAGCAAGAAAGTTATAAATTATAATGTATAAAATAAACACACAAAGTGCCAAAATTAGGTTATTTTGTGTGCTTTTTTTGTGAAAAGATAACAAAATTTAATGCAAAAAAAATCTGTTACTATAAAATTAGAAAGATTAAGTTTGGGCTAATAATCCAATATTACAAGCTATAAAAATGGTATCAATAAGCGACTAAAAAAGTAGAAAAATATCTAAAAATGACTTGACAAAAATTTTTAAAAAACTATATAATAATTTAAATTACAAATATTTGTATGTGATGTCAAAAAGAAAAAAATAAAAAATAAAGAAGGGGGATAAAGAATGAATGTTTTAAGAAACAAAGGACAAAAAGGAATTACATTAATTGCACTTGTAGTAACAATAATTGTATTACTAATTCTTGCTGGAATAAGCATAACAATGCTTATGGGACAAAAATGGGATACTAAGTAGAGCTGTAGATGCAAAAGAAAAAACAGGAATAACCAAAGAAGAAGAGTTAGTAAACTTAGCTGTATCTGATGCTTTAGCAACAGGACTTGGAGAATTAGCAACAGAAAATATAGATGAAGCATTAAAAAATAATGGATTAAATGGAGATTTATCTGGAGATGGTCCATGGATTTACATAGGAGAATATAAAGAATATGACATTGAAAAAAATGGAAAAACAACAAGTACAATTATAGACAAAGCCTATGCTAGTAAAGTAATAAAAGTAATGGGAAATTATGGAGTTACAGGTGGAAATAAAATTATTGAATTAAATGCAGAAGAAAATGATTCAGAAAATACATCTTGGAAAAAAGTAAATAAGGGAAAAGAATTAAAAGAAATCAACAAAGTAAAGAAAAAATTTGCTGTTGAAGGACGTTACTATGTAATTGACGATAAGGGAGACTTATATGCATGGGGAGAAGATAGTTATGGAGAATTAGGAATAGAAAATAACAATAATCCAGAAGTATTGAAAAAAGTAAATGGAATAAGCAATGTTGAAGATATATATGCAAATGGAGATTCTGTATATGCAAAGACAGCAAATGGTGAGATATATTCATGGGGATTAAATTTTGATGGAAAGCTGGGAACAGGAAGTACAGCAAGACAAAAAACACCTGTAAAATTGGAAGGATTATCTAATATTGAAAAAATATATAATAACGGTTCAGCAATTTTTGCTAAAAGCAAGACAGGAGAAATATATGCATGGGGAAATAATACTGAAGGAGATACAGGAACAGGAAGCGAAAAAGGTTATATAGCATCACCTAAAAAAATTGAAGGATTAAATAATGTTGATGAAATATATTCTTCATATTATTATTCATTTGCAAAAACAACAAATGGTGAATTATATGCTTGGGGGAAAAATGATTATGGGCAGCTTGGAAATGGAGATAAAGTTAATCAAAGGATTCCTGTAAAAATTGAAGGAATTTCTAATGTAGAAAAAGTATATATAGGAAATGATAGCACAATTGTACAAAATAAATTAGGAGAATTATATTCATGTGGAAGCAACTGGAATGGAGTGCTTGGTTTAGGTACTACAGAAGCTCAAACAAGTTTCACAAAAATAAATGGAATATCAAATATTACAAATGTTTATATCTCTAGTAATTACGTATTAGCTAAAGCAAATTCAGGAGATTTATATGCATGGGGAAGTAATGAAAGTGGACAATTAGGAATTGGAAATAATATTGACCAAACAAAGCCAAACAAAATAAATATTAAAGTAGAGGATGTATATATTTTAGATTGTGATGGTGAATCAATAATTGTAAAAAATACAGAAGGTGAATTGTACGCGTGGGGAAAAAATGACTATGGACAGCTTGGAATTGGAAACTATGAAGATCAAAATACACCGGTAAAGATGAATGGGAATATTAAAGAATTATATAATGTGTATGATATGGCTTTATTTGGAAAAACATCAAATAATGAATTATACGCATGGGGTGATAATTCAGATGGAATGCTTGGAATAGGGAGTAATGAGAATCAGAATGCACCGGTAAAAGTACCTGAACTTTCTAATTGTAAGGTGGATGCTATAGATATAGAAGGTCCTATTGGAAGGGTTGAAAAAATAATAATTACTGATAAAAATGATATTTATGTAAATTTTTCATCTTATCCAATTTAGAAGATTTTAAAACCATATAAAAAATACTGAAATAGTTAACTATTTCAGTATTTTTAGTTTAAATTATGTTTTCTTTTCTCCAATCTTCTGCTTCAACATCATCAAAGCGAGAGTCATAGAAAAATTGCCAAAGTTTTATATCAAAGGCTTCACATAAATATAATAGGTTTTCTAACCTTATTGTCCTTGTTTTCCTTGATATAAGTTTTGATAATGTAGATCTAGGAATACCTGATCTTAAGCTAAGCTGATAAGTATTTAGCTTTCTTTCTTTTTGTAATTCTACAATTCTGTCAATAACTGAGTCTGATAAGTTCATTTCTCTACCTTCTTTTTAATAAAATTTTTTTATATTCTACCAAAAAACTTTACAATAAATGTTGAATGAAATCAACAACTGCGATATAATTATTTTATTAATACTTGCTGGGATAAGCATTAGTATGCTTATGGGGCAAAATGGGATTTTGAATAGAGCAGCAGAGGCGAAAGAAAAGACGGCTTTGAGTAATAATAATGAAAAACGTGATTTAGTGAAAATGGAAGAGTTGATAAATGATAGTTTAGATGAAGAAAAAGTAGAACAAATAAATGATGAAAATCCAGGAATTTTAGAACAAGAAGCATCAGATAATAACGGGTATATAATAAATAGTATTGAGGATTTTGTTGTTTTTTCTTATAATGTTACTAATGGAGATACATATGAAGGAAAAACTATAAAATTAGGTGTAAATCTTGATTTTAATTCTACAAAATCATACAATAATGCTTTTAGAGAAGACTACGGAGAATATGGCTATGAGGGCGAATTAAGAGAAAACTTAATTTCAAAAATTGGATGGAATTCAATAGGTAATAAAATTAATATAAATCAAAATAGTTTTAAAGGAACTTTTGATGGAAATAATAAATGCATATACAATTTATATATTAATAATAAAAATATAAACGAAACTAAGTTTATAGGCCTTTTTGCAAATAATCAAGGAATAATAAAAAATTTAAAATTAAAGAATGTTGGATAAAAAATTGTTATAATATGGGCGACATTACGTTTAATACTGAAAATGAAGAAATCAATTGCAATTTAGGTGGAATAGCAGGAGTGCAAGTTGGGGTAATACAAAATTGTTATAATAAAAATTTAATAAAAGAAGAAAAGAATAATGGAAATATATTCGTTGGAGGAATAATTGGTTCTTTTCATCAATATACATTAAAGAATTTATATAGTGAGACTGCATTTGAAACAGGAGACTCTGTAAAAAAAGGAGGGACAATTGGCTTAATTGTTGACGAGCCAAACGTCCTTGAAGTTAAGAATTTGAACTTCTATAGACAAGAAGAAAGTATAGGAAGTAATTTATCAAAATTTGATTTTAATTCAAATAAACTTAATGAAAAACCTTCAAATGTAAAAATATTAGAATTTGTAAATGATGATAATGAAAATAAATTTAAAGAAGATAAAAACAATATTAATGAAGGTTATCCAGTATTATATTGGCAATAATAATATTTGTAGTGTAAAGAAATAAGGTAAATTCCTTTTGGATTATTCTAAAAAGGAATTTGCCTTATTTTCTATTACTTCAACTCCACAACCGTAACACCCATTTCACCTTCACCATAAGAGCCAACTCTAAAAGACTTAACTCTTTTATGTTTCTTCAAAAAGGCTTGAATAGCAGTACGAAGTTTACCAGTGCCTTTACCATGAACAATTCTAGCAGTTTGGATTTTAGCTAAGAAGCAATCATCTAAAAACTTATCAACCAAAGGAATAGCCTCATCAACAGTCATACCAATAACATTAATTTCAGAATTAGCAGATATAGTTTTAGAAACTTTTGGATTAGACAAAATAACAGGTTTTGTTAAATCGTTTTTAAGCTGTCTTGGATTTTCCAAATATCTAATATTTACATTAGTTTTTATAAGACCAATTTGAACTTGAACTTCATCGTTTTTGTTAATTTTTGAAGAAGTAACAATTCCATTTTGATTAAGATTAGTAATATAAACTTTAACGCCATTTTTTATTAAATCACGAGAAATTGGATTTATTGCCACATTTTCCACAGTATCTTTTATAGATTTTTCTTTAATAGAAGAATTCAATTTATTTCTTAAATTATTTAACTTATCAACAGCACCAGAAGTTTGTTCAATTTGTTTCATTTCACTAATAAGTTTAGATGCCTCATCTTTAGCGTCAAGTAAAATATCTCTTGCTTTTATTTTAGCATTATTAATAAGTTCTTGTTCTTGCATTTTTAATTTTGAGTCATCTCTTTGAAGATTTTTCTTAAGAACTTCAACTTGATTTAGATTTTTTTGGATTTCTTCTTTTTCTCTTTCAATTTCAATTTTATCATCATAAATTTTCTTTAAAAGATTTTCAATATCTACATCTTGTTTATCCATTAAAGAACGAGCTTTATCAATAATTTCTTTTTTAATACCAAGTTTTTCGCTAATTGCAAAAGCATTACTTTTTCCAGGAATGCCAAGTAAAAGACGATATGTAGGCTTTAAATTTTCAATATCAAATTCAACACTAGCATTTTGAACATCTTTAGTTACTAAAGCATAACGTTTTAATTCTTGGTAGTGGGTAGTTGCAATTGTTAAAATATTATTATTTTTAAAATACTCCAAAATACTAATTGCAAGATTAGCTCCTTCAATAGGATCTGTTCCAGAACCTAATTCATCAACCAAAATTAAGCTATTTTCAGTTGCAGTTTTTAATATGTTTGAAATATTAATCATGTGACTAGAAAAAGTACTTAAAGAATCAGAAATACTTTGGTCATCACCAATATCTGCAAAAATTTCATCAAAAACATAAATACTTGATTTTTCATCAGCAGGGATATTCAAACCAGAGCAACCCATAAGTTCCAACAATCCAACAGTTTTTAAAGTAACAGTTTTTCCACCTGTGTTAGGACCTGTAATAATTAATAAAGAAAAATCTTTACCTATACTTAAAGAAGTAGGAACGACTTTTGATTCATCAATTAAGGGATGCCTAGCATTTATAAAATTAGCGAACTTTTCCGTATTAATAGTAGGTGTAATGCCTTTTATAGAATTTGAATATTTAGCTTTTGCAAAAATGAAATCAAGATTACCAATAATAATACTGTCTTGTTTAATTTCGTTTGTATATGCAAAAAGCATACTACTTAAACTATATAAAATCTTCTCAATTTCTTGGGTCTCATCAATTTTTAAATTATTAAGTTCATTATTATATTCAAATACAGCAAGGGGTTCAATAAAAACAGTAGATCCGCTTGCAGACATATCATGAACAAAGCCTTTCACATAAGATCTGTATTCTTGCTTTATAGGAATAACATACCTATCATTTCTAATAGTAACAACATTTTCTTGAATATATTTAGAATAGCTAGAAGAATGTAAAATAGTATTTAACTTAGATTTTATATCTTGTTCTAATCTACGTTCTCTTCTTCTAATATTTGCTAAATTGTTAGAACTGTTATCTGCAATTGTATTTTCATCAATAACACATTTTTTTATTTTATCAACTATAGAATGATTGGTATAAAGACCAGAAAAATAATTAATTAAATTAGGAAAATCATTGGTATTTATAAAACTTGAAAAATATTCTATTAATTCGTCAGACATTTCTAAAACATTAACAACAGAAAGTAAAGCTTTAGCCGAGATAGCACTAGAGCTTTCAAGAAGCTTCAAATATATGCCAATGTCGTCAATTTCAGAAATAGGCGGAGTAGAATTTCTTTCAATTAATCCTACAGCTTCTCTTGTTTCAGCAAGAGTTGTTCTAACAGTTTCCACATTGTTAGAAGGTTCTAGATTTTTGATGATTTCTTTACCTATATATGTGTGGCAATATGTTTTTAATTTTTCTAATATTTGATAATATTCCAATTTATTTAAATAAGTTTGATTCATTTTTTACCATTCCTTTTAATTTTTAATAGGTATATTATCGCACAAAAAGCTAAGAAAATCAATATTTTCCCATTTGAGGACGGAGTTTTTAGGGGAATTCCCCTAAAAACTCCGTCCCCAAATGGGATTGATATTTTTGGAAAAAAATTATAGAATTGATCGTGAGAAAAAAGAAATTTAATAAAGAGAGGAAGTTTATAAATGAAATTTGTAATACAAAGAGTTAAAAATGCGAGTGTAGAAGTAGAAAATAAAGTTGTTGGAAAAATAGACGAGGGATTTTTGGTCCTAATTGGAGTAACACATGATGATACAAAGAAAACGGCAGATATATTAATAAAGAAATTATTAAATTTAAGAATTTTTAAAGATGAAAATGACAAAATGAATTTGAGTTTAAAAGATGTAGGTGGAGAATTATTATTAATATCACAGTTTACACTATATGCAGATTGTAAAAAGGGAAACAGACCATCATTTGTAAAATCTGCTAAGTATGATATAGCAAATGAATTATATGAGTACGTAATCGACGAATGTAAAAAGACATCCATAAAAGTAGAAACAGGAATATTTGGAGCAGATATGAAAGTTAGCTTATTAAATGATGGTCCTGTTACAATTATATTAGATAGTGAAGAGTTATAGAATAGAAAAAATTCCCATTTGGGGACGGAGTTTTTAGGGGAAATCCCCGAAAATCTCCGTCCCCAAATGGGAAAGCTATACAAAATTATAGTTAACAGAACTATTTAAAATTAAACTGCCATCATAAACTGTTGAACTTTCGGTAGACAATGGAATATTCAAGATAAATGGGCAAGAATAAGTTTGATCTAGATTGTTGGTAATGTGAATGACAAAACTTAACTTACATGCAATTGAGTTTAAAGTAATTCCACATCTTTTAAGCAATGATCCATCATAAGAAATATGAGACATATTATCTGTTAAAGTATAGTCGGATTTTAATTCTGAATTTACATAGCTAAGTGTTATAGGATTTGCACAGTTGTTATATAAAATAGGATTTGAATAATCTATTTCATTTGCAGACGAAACTTCAAAGTCTATGTTATCTTCAATTTTTTTACTTTCATCAACACTATTTTTTGCAAAATTATTTATATTTTTATAGTATAAATTTGGTGTTCCAATAGAAGGAGAAAGATCAAATGAAATGTTAGATATACTAACATGTTTTAAAGTATTTGATGCATCGAAATTTCCATTAGAATTGTTATTTATAAAAATTGCAATATCTGTATATTGTGAAAGATTTTTTATAGTAAATGATGAATTTGCATTTATTTCGGAAGTGGCATCAGCACTACTAAAATATACAATTTTATTTACAGAAAAAGGTGAAGTTACATTTGCCAAAAAAGCACTTTTCATGGCTTTTTGTGATTGAAGCTTTGCTTTAAATACTTTTATAGAAATAAAACTTAAAAATATTAAAAGTAAAGCTGATAAAATAACTAAAATATATAATAAATATTTTTTCTTATGCATTTTTACGCCTCCAGATCTTTTGTATTATTATATTAAATAATAGTATAATTTATTAATAAAGTCAATAAGAAAAAGACCAGATAAACTTTGATGGGTTTCTGGTCTTTTTTTGCCAAATTGTTTCGCGACAATTAGCTAACGTTGTTGTGATTATAATACTACATATTTTATTATATGTCAATTTTTTGAAATATTAACAAAGTAAGAAAATTTACTTGCATAAAAGGCAAAAACAATATATAATAAAAAAGCGGTAAAGTGTGAAAACAACATAGAAGAAGAGGAGGTAAAAATGAAAATATTATTAAAAAATGCAAGAGTTATAGATTACAAAAACAATCTAGACGAAAAAATGGATATCTTATTAGAAAATGATAAAATATCTAAAGTAGCAAAAGAAATAATTGTAGATGCAGATAAACAAATAGATTGTAAAAATTACGTAATAATACCAGGAATGATAGATATGCACTGTCACTTAAGAGAACCAGGATTTGAATATAAAGAAACAATAGAAACAGGATCAAAAAGTGCAGTAGCAGGAGGATTCACTACAATTTGTCCAATGCCAAATACAAAGCCAGTACCAGACAATGTAGAAACTCTAAAAATGATTATAGAAAAAGCAAACAAAGTAAACCTTTGTAATGTACTTCCATTTTCATCAATAACAAAAGGAGAAAAAGGAGAAGAACTAGTAGATTTCAAAGCAATGAAAGAAGCAGGAGCAATAGCGTTTTCAGATGACGGAATACCTGTTGTAAATTCAAAAGTAATGAGAGAAGGAATGATAAAAGCAAATGAAGTAGGATCATTTACATCAGCTCATTGCGAAGAAAAATCAGTTGCAAAAGGTGCAATAAATGCAGGAAAAATAGCAGAAAAACTTGGAGTAGAAGGAGTATTACCAGAAGCAGAAGAAATAATGGCAGCAAGAGATATGGTAATTGCAGAAACAAATAATATTCATGCACATATTTGTCATATAAGTACAAAAACATCAAAAAATATGATAAGAGATGCTAAAAAAAGAGGTGTAAAAATAACATGTGAAACGTGTCCACATTATTTTTCACTAACAGTAGAAGAAGTACTAAAAAAAGGAACAAATGCAAAAATGAATCCTCCTTTAAGAGAAGAAAAAGATAGATTAGCAATTATAGAAGGATTAAAAGAAGGAACAATAGACTGTATAATAACAGATCATGCACCACATTCTGAAGAAGAAAAACAAAAAAGCTTAGCTGATGCACCAAATGGAATAATAGGATTTGAAACAGCACTTCCATGTGAAATAATGAACTTAATAGATACAGGGGATTTAAGTTACTTAGATTTAGTTAGAGTAACATCATATAATCCTGCAAAATTATTAGGACTAGATAAAAAAGGTTCAATTGAAGAAGGATTTGATGCGGATTTAACAATATTTGATCCTAATGAAGAATATGTATACAAAAAAGATATGATAGTATCAAAAGCAAAAAATTCACCATTTATAGATGAAAAATTAAAAGGAAAAGTAAAATATACTATTGTAGGTGGAAGAATAGTATATGAAGCAAAATAAAGAAAGGACGGAGATAAAATGGAACATAAAATTGTACCAATTACAGTCTTAACAGGATATTTAGGAGCAGGAAAGACAACACTATTAAACTATGTATTAAATAACCAAGAAGGATTTAAAGTTGCAGTAATTGTAAATGATATTGGAGAAGTTAATATTGATGAAAAATTAATAAAAGATGGTGGCTTTATAAAAGAAGAAGATAAAGGAAATGTAGTACCTCTATCAAATGGATGTATTTGCTGTACATTAAAAGAAGATTTAATGAACCAAATAATGGATATAATAAAAACAAAACAATTTGACTATATTTTAATAGAAGCAAGTGGAATATGTGAACCAATGCCAATTGCACAAACTATTATGGCTCTAGAAGATGCAACAGTAGGATATGGACTTCCAAAACTATGTAGACTAGACAATGTAGTTACAGTAGTTGATGTTTTAAGATTAGCAACAGAATTTGGATGTGGAGATTATTTAGTAAAAGAAGATATTGAAGAAGAAGATATTGAGAATTTATTAATTCAACAAATAGAATTCTGTAATACAATAATTTTAAACAAAGTTGATGAAATAAAACCAGAAGAATTAAAAAGAGTAAAAGCAATAATAAAAGAACTTCAACCAACAGCAAAAATAATAGAAACAAACTTTGGAAAAGTTGATGTAAAAGAAATACTTGATACAAAAAGCTTTGATTTCGAAAAAGTAGCAAGTTCAGCAGGATGGATAAAAGAATTAGAAAGAGATGATAATGAGGATATGGATGATCATGATCATGAAGAACATGAACACCACGACCATGATCACGATGAAGAACATGGTCATGAAAACGATCATCACCATGAACATCATCATCACCATCATGAACATAATGATGAAGGAGAAGCAGAAGAATATGGAATATCAACATTTGTATATACATCAAGAAAACCATTAAGAGAAGAAAAATTTGACGAATTTGCAAAAAACTTACCAAAAAATGTTATAAGATGTAAAGGTTTAGTATGGTTTACAAGTGATAATGAAATGTCTTATTTATTTGAACAAGCAGGAAAACAACTTTCACTTTCAGAAGCAGGATATTGGCTTGCAACAGCACCAAAAGAAGAATTAGACCAAATGATTAAAGCTAATCCAGACATAATGAATGATTGGGACGAAGAAGTTGGAGATAGAATAACAAAACTTGTTTTCATAGGACAAAATATGGACAAGGAAAAAATTAAAAAAGAATTAAAGAACTGTGAATAGTTTTGAGTACAAAAAAGTATTGAAAATAAATAAAATTATGTTATAATGTAACAAAAAATGAAAGGAAGAAAAAATGAAAGAAATATGTATATTTGGACACAAAAACCCAGACACTGATACAATTTTATCAGCTTTAATATTAGAGGGGATAGAAAAAACAATGGGAGTACACAACGCAAAAGCATATAGATTAGGAGAAATAAATAAAGAAACTAAATATGCTTTAGATTATTTTGGATCAAAAGAACCAGAATTACTAGAAGAAGTAAAAGAAGGTCAAGAAGTAATGTTAGTAGACCATAACGAATTTGCTCAAAGCGTAAAAGGAATAGAAAAAGCAAAAATTTTAAGAGTAGTAGATCATCATAAAATTGCAAACTTTGAAACACATGAACCATTATTTTATTTAGCAATGCCAGTTGGTTGTACAGCAACAATTTTAAGAGATATGTGCAAAGTAAGTGGAATAAAATTAGATAGAGTAACAGCAGGACTTATGCTTAGTAGTATAATATCAGACACATTATTATTAAAGTCACCAACATGTACAGAAAAAGATAAAGAAACAGCAGAAGAATTAGCAAAAATAGCAAATGTAGATTTACAAGCTTATGGATTAGATATGTTAAAAGCAGGAACTGATTTAAGTGACTATACAGCAGAAGAATTAATAAACATAGATTCAAAACCATTTACAACAAATGGTATAAAATATCAAGTAGCTCAAGTAAATACAGCATCAATTGAAGATGTATTAAAAGATAAAGAAAAAATCGAAGAAGCAATGGCAAAACATATGCATGAAAATGAAGAAGAACTATTTGTATTTTTAATAACAGATATAATTGGAAATAATTCACAAGTTATAGCACTTGGAAAACAAGATGTAGTAGAAAGAGCTTTTGATGTAAAACTTGAAGAAAATACAGCCTTTTTATCAGGTGTAGTTTCAAGAAAAAAACAAGTAGTACCAAGAATCGACTGCTTTATTGGATAAAGATGGAGGTAAAACATTGGAAGAGGAAAAAATAAGTAGATTAAAAGATGGGATTGAATGGATCCTATGCATAGTAATTGCATTAGTAATTGCAATATTATTTAGATATTATGTAGGAACGCCAACAATAGTAAAACAACCATCAATGTATCCAACTCTAAAAGAAAACCAAAGACTTTGGCTAAATAGAGTAGACAGAACAACAAAAACAATGCCAAAAAGAGGAGATATAATAACATTTGAAGCACCTTCAACAACAACACTTTCATTAACAGAAAAACAAGAAAGTGTCATTGCAAGATATGACAATGAGCCAACAAATATATTTAGTAAATTTACATATTATGTATTAGAACTAAATAAAATAAGCTATATAAAAAGAGTAGTTGGACTTCCAGGAGATCATATCGTCATAGAAAATGGAAAAGTCTATATAAATGGAGAAATCTACCAAGAAGATTACTTACAACCAGGAGTTGTAACAGACAATGGGAAAGGATATTGTACAGATCTAACAGTTCCAGAAAACACAGTATTTGCAATGGGAGACAATAGGTCACAAAGTACAGACTGTAGAAGCTTTGGATGTATACCATTAGAAAAAATTGAAAGTAAAGTATGGATTAGAATATGGCCATTAAATTTATTTGGAAAAATAGATAAATAGGAGTAAAAAAACTTGTTTGATAAAATTTTGGGAAATGATAAAATAAAATTAGAATTAATAAATTCTATAAAATCAGGAAAATATTCACATAGTTACCTATTCTTAGGAACACAAGGAATAGGAAAAAAGTTAATTGCAAGAGAATTTGCAAAAATGATATTATGTGATGGAGAAGAAAAATATTGTGGAAAATGTAAATCTTGTATAGAATTTGATTCTGGAAATAATCCTGATTTTCTAGAAATAGAACCAGATGGTAATAATGTAAAAATTGAACAAATAAGAGAAATGCAAAGAAAAATAGTAGAGCAACCTATTATATCAAAACAAAAAGTATATATAATAGATGATAGCGATTCTATGACAAGAGAGGCTCAAAACTGTTTATTAAAAACACTTGAAGAGCCTCCAGAATTTGCAACTATTATACTAATTGGAGCAAATGAATCAAGTTTTTTAAGTACAATAAAATCAAGATGTACAATAATAAAATTTAATCCAATCCAAGATGACCAAATAAAAAAATATATAAAGGAAAAATATGAAATGGATAACATTTCAGAAAGCATTGTTTTAGCATCAAGTGGAAGCATAGGAAAAGCCGAGATATTAAAAGACAAAGAAGAGCTATATAGTTCAATAGATAAGGTAATAAATAATATCGAAAAAATGGATTTAATAGATACATTAAAAAACGCAGATATAATTTATAAATCACAAGAAGACAAGCAAGATATATTAGAATATATAAATATTATTCTATTTAATAAAGCAAAACAAAATGAAAAATATCTAAATTGTATAAAGGTTGTAGAAGAAGCTAAAAAAAGGCTAAAAGCCAATAGTAACTACAATATGACAATAGATAATATGATTATGACAATATGGGAGGAAATACATTGAAAAACATAGTTGGAATAAGATTTAGAAGACTAGGTAAAATATATTTTTTCAATCCGCAATATCTAATATTAAAAAAAGATGAAATGGTAATAGTAGATACTGATGATGGAGAAGAAATAGGAAAAGTTGCAATTCCAAATAGAAGCTTAGATGAAGAAAAAGTTCAAAAAGAATTAAAAAGAGTTTTAAGAATTGCCAATGAAAGAGACCTAAAACACTATGAAGAATGCCAAGAAAAAGAAAAAGAAGCATTTAAATATTGTGCAAAAAAAATAAAAGAATATGGGTTAAAGATGAATTTAACAGATGTAGAATTTAAATTTAATAACTCAAAAGTTTTATTTTACTTTACAGCAGATGGAAGAATAGATTTCAGAGAGCTTGTAAAAGATTTAGCATCAGTATATAAAACAAGAATAGAATTAAGACAAATTGGTGTAAGAGATGAAATAAAACGTCTAGGTGGAAATGGTGTTTGTGGAAGACAACTTTGTTGTTGTTCATTTTTAAGTGATTTTGAAACAGTATCTATAAAAATGGCAAAAGATCAAAACTTGTCATTAAATCCATCAAAAATATCAGGAAATTGTGGAAGACTTATGTGCTGTTTAAAGTATGAAGATGAGGTTTACCAAGAAAAATTAAGCAGATTACCACACATTGGTGCAATTGTAAAAACACCAGATGGCGTAGGAGAAGTAGAGTCAGTTGAAACTCTTGCAGAAAGAATTAGAGTAAAGTTTAAAAATGGAGAAGACTATAGCAGAAAAAAATATGAGATGAAAGATATAAAAATAATAAAAGACACTCAAAAAGAAACTGTAGATGAAGAAGAAGAAATCCATAAAAAAGAACTTGAAGAATTAGAAAGAATGGAAAATGAAGATAAAAAAGGAGGCGATAGTTATGGCATATAAAATTGATAAAGATAAATGTGTAGGATGCGGAGCATGTGTTGACACTTGTCCTATGGGATGTATTTCAATTGGTGATGATGGTAAAGCTGAAATTGATGCATCAATTTGCATTAGCTGTGGTTCTTGCAGAGCAGTTTGCCCTGTTGAAGCTCCAGATGAAGAATAGGAAATATCAAAAAACAAGCACTTTACATTTACGTAAAGTGCTTTAATTTTATTTATTAGTAATTTCCTCTAATTTCAAAAGTTCATCCCAACGTCTATCAACTTCTTTTTGAAATTCTTCAATCATCCATTCATTTCCAGGTTTAAACATGTGTCTAAATCTTTTTTGAGGTCTTAAAAATTCTTCAATTGGAAGTTTTTTTGCAGGTTTATAAGTAATCTTATATTTACCATCTACAACTTCATATAAAGGCCAATAGCATGTTTGAACAGCCAATTTATTAATTGTCATAAGTTCAGGAGTATCATAACCCCAACCACGTGGACAAGGCGAAAATACATTTAAGAATGTAGCACCTTCAGTATAAATTGCTTTTTCTGCTTTTTCATATAGGTCTCTAAAATCCATAAATGCAATAGATTGAGCAACATAAGGAAGATGATGTTCTGCCATAATTGCTGTTAAATCTTTTCTTGATTGCATTTTTCCAGGTATAACTTTACCAGCAGGAGTTGTTGTTGTGTCTGCAAATTTTGGTGTTGCAGAAGAACGTTGAATTCCTGTATTCATGTATGCACCATTATCATAGCATACATAAGTCATATCATGACCTCTTTCCATAGCTCCAGATAAAGATTGTAAACCTATATCATAAGTTCCACCATCCCCACCAAAAGTTATAAATTTAGTTGTATTATCTATTTTTCCTTGCTTTTTTAAAGATTTGTAAGCTGCTTCTACACCAGATAGAGTAGAGGCTGCATTTTCAAAAGCTGTGTGGATAAAAGAATCTGTCCAAGATGTATATGGATAAGTAAAAGTAGATACTTCCATACATCCAGTAGCACAAGATATTACAGCATGATCTTCTTCTTTTAAAGCTCTTAATATATGTCTTGCAACAACAGGGGCACCGCAACCAGCACACATTCTGTGACCTTCGCTAAATCTTGAAGGTTTATTTGCAACTACTTCTTTTAAATTATATGCCATTTTATTTTCCCTCCTTTGTTCTTAAACCTAAGTATCTATATGGGTTTTCTAAATTTCCAGTTTCAGCAATTTTTGCTAAGTCAGAAAAGACACTTTCTATATCACTTGCAGGAACATCTCTACCACCAATACCATAAACATAATTTACAGTTGGTACATGAATATTATTTACAAACATTCCAGAAGTAACATCAGAAAATAGAGCTCCACCTGCAGCGTTTAATGAATCTGATTTATCTAAAACAGCAACAGCTTTGGCATTTTCTAAAGCTTTAGCTATTTCTTCAGCAGGGAATGGTCTATAAACTCTTATTTTTAGAAGACCTGCTTTGATTCCTTGATCTCTTAATTTATCTACAACAAATTTTGTTGTTCCAGCAGTAGAATTCATACATACTATTACAAGCTCAGCATCATCTAATTTGTATTTTTCAAATAATTCATAATGTCTTCCAGTCCATTTTTCAAAATCTTTGCTAACTTCAAGTATAACGTCTTTTGCTTTTTTCATAGCAATTGCTTGTTGAGCTTTATGTTCAAATAAAAATGCTTGTAAGTCAAGTGGACCAACTGACATTGGTTCTTTTTCATTTAGTAAGTAATGTTCAGGTTTATATGTTCCGACAAAATCTTTAACTTCTTTATCATCTTCTAAATTTATATTTTCAATAGAATGTGATGTAATAAATCCATCTTGACAAACCATTAAAGGTAATAAAACATCTTTATGTTCAGCTATTCTGTGAGCCATAAGTAGGTTATCGTAAGCTTCTTGGTTGTTTTCAGAAAATAGCATAATCCAACCACTATCACGAACTCCCATAGCATCTGAATGATCGTTATGAATATTTAGTGGACCTGAAACAGCCCTATTAACTAAGTTCATAACTATAGGAAGTCTAAGGCTTGATGCAATGTAAATCATTTCCCACATAAAAGATAAACCATTTGATGAAGTTGCAGTCATTGCTCTTGCTCCTGCAGCTTCTGCACCTATACATGCTGACATTGCGCTATGTTCACTTTCAACTGTAACAAATTCTGTATCAACTGTACCATTAGCCACAAAGGTAGAAAAATATTGTGGGATTTCTGTTGATGGTGTGATAGGGAAGGCAGCAACAACATCAGGATTTATTTGTTTCATAGCAAAACTTGCGGCTTCATTACCACTTAATCTCTCTCTTATACTCATAATCTATACACCTTCTTCCTTCATTTCGATTGCTTTAAAAGGACATACCTTGGCACATACTCCGCATCCTTTACAAAAATCAAAATCAAAATCTTCTCTTTTTAAATCTTTATTTACTGGAATTGCATTTTCTGGGCAAACAGGGAAGCATAAACCACATTGTTTACATTTTTCTTCAATATAAACAGGTCTCATACTTCTCCAGTCACCAGTTTTAAATTCTTTTGAGTTTCCAGATTCATATATATTTCCACCAATAGTTAAATCTTCCATTGGTGTGTTTTTATCTATATTTGTCATTTTTTTACTCCTTTCATTTTGTTCTCCAATTTCACCGAAACTAAAGTCCCCAAATGGGAATTTAAATTTCTTTTACTTCTTGTAAAGCCATTTTTAATGCTTTCATGTTTCCTTCAATAACTTCAGGCTTTTTAGCAAATTTGTGTTTAAATGATCCTTCCATGTCTTTTAGGAAGTCATCAGGATTCATTATATTAGTAACTTTTACAATTGCAGCAAGCATTGGAGTATTTGGAAAATATCTTCCAAGTGTTTCCATTGAAACCTTTCTTGCATCTATTGTATAAATTTTTCCTTCATATCCATTTAATACAGATTTTAGGTAATCTGCAGATTTTGTAGTATTTATAACAATTGCTCCATCTTTTTTCAACCCAGATGTAACATTAACTGTTTCTAATAAAGTATCATCTACTACTACTACATAGTCAGGTTCATAAATATTGCTATGTACTGTTATAGGGTTATTGCTTATACGGTTATAAGCTGTAATTGGTGCACCCATTCTTTCTGGTCCATATTCAGGGAATCCTTGAATGTATTTTCCAGTATTAAATGCGGCATCTGCTAAAAGTAGAGAAGCTGTTTTTGCTCCTTGTCCTCCACGGCCATGCCATCTTATTTCTATTAGGTTTTCCATCTTTATATGTCCTCCTTATTTTTTATAAATGTAGTATATTATTTATTGGGCTAAAAGTCAATAAGAATAGGTAGAATTAGTGGTCAAAATGAGGAAAAAATAGGATTTTAAAGAAGTATACTAAATTGACATAACAACAGAACTCACATGACTCATATTGCAAGATCCAGGTGAGTTTTTATTTGAAAATAATTGACAGTTTTTTTTGAATGTGATATTAATATTAAATAATCCCCAAAAGAGGACCGTCCCCAAATGGGGAGAAAGGAAAAGACTTGGAATTAACAGGAGAAGTACTAGGAATAATATATCAAAATGAAATAAATAGCTATACAATAGCCGAAATATATGCAAATGAATTAGAGAAGATAGAAACAGTAGTTGGCTATCTTCCTTTTATAGCTGAAGGTGATGACATAAAGGTTGTGGGAAACTTTGTTGAACATAAAGAATATGGAGAGCAATTTAAAGTCGAAACATTTGAAAAACTAATGCCAAAAACGGTTGAGGCATTAGAGAGATATCTTGGTAATGGAACTATAAAAGGAGTAGGGCCTGCAACAGCAAGAAAGATTGTAAATAAATTTGGCGAAAATACTGTTGATATAATAAAATACGAACCAGAAAAGCTAGAAGAAGTAAGAGGAATAAGCAAAGATAGAGCTTTAGAAATTTCAGAAAGTTTTATAGAGAGCTGGGGAGTTTGGCAAATTGTAGAGTTTTTAAAGAAATTTAATATTGGAATTGAAAATGCAAAAAGAATTTTTGATAAGCTTGGAATAAATGCTATAGATGAAATAAATGAAAATCCATATATATTAATAGACCTTGCAAAAGGTGTAAATTTTAAACAAATAGATGAAATGGCTCTTAAAATTGGAATTGAAACTATTAGTTTAAAAAGAATAACAAGCGGAATCAAATATGCTTTAATACAAGTAACATATAATGGACATTCTTGTACAATTTTACAAAATCTTGAAGAATTTGTTGTAAATTTACTAAATATAAGTGTAGAAGAAGTAGAAAATGGGATAATTCATTTAAAAGCTAAAGGCGAAATTGTAATTGAAGAAAGAGATGATGGCGTAGAGTGGGTTTACCTAGAAAGCTTTTATAATACGGAAGTTGCAATTAGCAACAGATTAAAAAAATTGGATAGTTCTCATAATTCTAAAAAAGTAAAAGGCATAAAGTCGGAAATTGAAAGAGTAGAGGAATATAATGGAATAGAATTATCAGAAAAACAAAAAGAAGCGGTAAAAGCAGTAAATGACAATAATGTAACAATTATAACAGGAGGACCTGGTACTGGAAAAACAACAATCATAAAATCTATTATAGAAATATACCAAAAACACAATAACAAAATTGTTTTAGCTGCACCAACTCGGTAGAGCAGCTAAAAGAATGACAGAAATGACAGGAATAGAAGCAAGTACATTACATAGGCTTTTAGAAATTGGAAAAATAAATGATGATGGTTTATATAAAAAAAGTCAAGATTATCAAGGAGCACCAATTGATGCTGATATTGTAATTGTAGATGAGATGTCAATGGTAGATATGTTTTTAATGAATTATTTATTACAATCAGTATATTTAGGAACAAAACTGGTATTAGTTGGAGATAGCGATCAGCTTGCATCTGTGGGACCTGGAAGTGTTTTAAAAGATATGATAGAATCTAAAAGAATAACCACAATACATCTAGATAAAATTTTTAGACAAGCAGCAAAAAGTAAAATAATAGTAAATGCACATAGAATAAATGAAGGAAAAGGGTTTGTCTCAAAAGATGAAATGGAAGAAGATTCAAAAGAAGACTTTTTCTTTATAAATGAACAAAACCAAGATAAAGTTTTAGAACAAGTTATATCACTTTGTACAGGAAGATTGAAAAAGTTTGGAAATTATGATTTTTTTGAAAATATCCAAATACTTACACCAACTAAAAAAGGAATAATTGGAACAAAAGAACTTAATAAATCACTTCAAAATGTATTAAACCCAGAAAGTGATGACAAAAAAGAAAGAGTCACCCAAAGCACCATTTATAGAGTGGGAGATAGAATAATGCAGGTGAAAAATAATTATGATATTTACTGGGAAAGAAAAATCACTAATGAAACAGGCTCAGGTGTATTTAATGGGGAATTTGGAACAATCATGGATATTGATGAAAAAGAAAAAAATGTAGAAATAAAATTTGATGATGAAAAAACAGCATGGTATCAATTTACAGATTTAGATCAAATTGAACATAGTTATAGCATAACAATACACAAAGCACAGCGGAAGTGAATTTGATGTTGTAATTATGTGCATACCAAAAGCTGCGCCAATGTTACTTACGAGAAACTTGCTATATACGGGAATAACAAGGGCAAGAAAGCTTTTAATAGTTATTAGTGATTTAAGAACTATTAATTTTATGATACAAAATGTAGATAGTAAAAAAAGAAATACAGGTTTAAAATATAAATTAGAAATATAGAAAGAAGGCAAAAAATGGAATTTATTTTTGAGAGAACTATAAATTATTATGAAACAGATAAAATGGGAATAACACATCATTCAAATTATATTAGATTTTTAGAAGAAGCAAGATGTGAATTTTTAAAAGAAATTAAATTACCTTATGAAACATTAGAAGAAAAGAAAATAATGATACCAGTACTTGGTGTAAACTGTACATATAAACACCCATCAACATTTGGAGACATATTGGTAATAAAAGCCAAAATTAAAAAATTTACAGGTGTACAAATGGTTGTGTCATATGAAATTACAAACAAAAAAACAGGAGATTTAGTGCTAACAGGAGAAACAAAACATTGTTTTACAAGTACAGAATTAAAGCCAATAAACTTAAAAAAACATGATGAAGAAGCATATTGCATATTAGTAAATGCTACAGAAAAGGAAAGTTTATAGATCGGAAAAATGTCCGATTTATAAACTTTATTTATATTAATAAAAAATATTGACATCAAAAAATGAATGATATAAAATAAGAAAAAATTAAGGAGGAAAAAAATGAAACATTTAATCGATATTAAAGAATTAACAGTACAAGAAATAGACGAGTTAATAAAAGTAGCCAAAGATATAATTGCACATCCTGAAAAATATCAAGAAAAGTGCAAATATAAGAAATTGGCTACTTTATTTTTTGAACCAAGTACAAGAACAAGACTAAGCTTTGAAGCTGCAATGATGGAACTTGGAGGAAATGTAATAGGGTTTTCAGAAGCATCATCAAGTTCAGCCTCAAAAGGAGAAAGTGTATCTGATACAATAAGAGTAGTTGGATGTTATAGTGATATAATAGCAATGAGACATCCAAAAGAGGGTGCACCACTTGTAGCATCTGAAAAATCAACAGTTCCAATAATAAATGCTGGAGATGGAGGACATAACCATCCAACACAAACATTAACAGACTTGTTAACAATATCATCAGAAAAAGGAAGGTTAGACAACTTAACAATAGGACTTTGTGGAGATTTAAAATTTGGAAGAACAGTTCATTCTCTAATTACTGCAATGTCAAGATATAAAAATATAAAATTTATTTTAATTTCGCCTGAAGAACTTAAATTGCCAGAATATGTAAAAGAAGAAATATTAGATAAAAACAATATTCAATATATCGAAACAAATGATATAGAAGAATACATTGGAGATCTAGACATTCTTTATATGACAAGAGTTCAAAAAGAAAGATTTTTCAATGAAGAAGATTATTTAAGATTAAAAGATTATTATATACTAAATAAAGAAAAATTAGAAAAAGCAAAAAAAGACTTATGTATAATGCATCCATTACCAAGAGTAAATGAAATATCAGTAGAAGTAGATGATGACCCAAGAGCTTGCTATTTTAAACAAGCAGGATATGGTAAATACATAAGAATGGCACTTATACTTAAATTATTAGATATAGAATAGGAGGAATTAAATTGAACATAGATAGTATAAAAAATGGAATTGTAATTGATCATATAAAAGCCAAAAAAGGTCTTGAAATATATGAATTATTAAATCTCGGAGAATTAGACTGTTCTGTTGCAATTATAACAAATGCAAAAAGCAAAAAAATGGGAAGAAAAGATATTATAAAAATAGATAAGAAAATAGATTTGGATTTAGATATTTTAGGATATTTAGATCAAAATATTACAATAAACATCATAAAAGATGATGTAAGAGTTGATAAATATCATGTAGAACTTCCACAAAAAATAGTAAATATCGTTAAATGTAAAAATCCAAGATGTATTACATCTATAGAGCAAGAGCTTGACCAAGTATTTGTTTTAGCAGACAAAGAAAAGAAAAAATATCGTTGCAAATATTGTGAAACATTAAGTGAATAATTTTAAAAGTAAATGGGCTGATCCTTAAATTAGGATCGGTTCTTTTTGTTTTTTATTTTACATATATAATATAAGGGGGATAAATATGTTTAGTACAAAAAATAAATTATTAAAATTTCAGATTTTTAGTGTAATTTTTGCATGGATTTTAGGAACTATTTTACACTTTACGTATGAATGGTCAAATAAAAATATAGTTGTAGCTGCATTTTCTGCAGTAAATGAAAGTACATGGGAGCATTTAAAACTTTTATTTTTCCCAATGTTTATAACAACAATTATAGGATTAATTTATTTTAGAAAAAAAGATAAAATAAATAACTTTTTATGTGCGAAAACTATAGGAATTATAGTAGCATTAAGTTTTGTTGTAATATTTTTTTATACATACACAGGAGTAATAGGCACTAATTTTGCTATTTTAGATATTGGAAGTTTCTTTGTGGGGGTCTTTTTAGGAGAATATACAGCATATAAATTAATAAAAAAAGGTGTTTTATGTGATAATAAATTAGCAATGATATTAATTATAATATTTAGTCTTTTTATTATTTTCACATATAAAACACCTAATTTGGGTATATTTAAAGATCCAGTAAATAGAAGTTATGGAATATTACTCTAAACTTTGTTTTATCATCCATATTTTTTTACCATAATATTCAATAAATGAATCCATTAAAGCAGATGTTTTGAATTCAGAGTTTTCATCTGCTAATTTTTTTATATTTATGGAATCTGTCAAAAGAGTGGAATAATCTTTACAAATTGAATTTAATACAGCCTCTTTAGTTATTTTTTGATTTGAAGCTTCTAAAATTTTACTTGATTTTAGGTAATCTTCTAATTTGCCTAAAGGTTGACCGCCAATAGATAAAATATGTTCTGCAATTTCATCTATTTGGTCATTTATATCATCATAATATTCTTCTAATTTTGAATGAATAACAAAAAATGATGCTCCTTTTATATTCCAATGATAGTTTTGTAATTTTCTGTAAAATACGTTTAAATCACATAAAAAATTGTTTAAATTATTTAATAAATTTTCCATAAAAAACTTCCTTTCTTTTTTGCTTAGTATAGACTTTTTTGTGGATTTTATACATTTTAAGCAGGTAGAAAAATGATTATAACAAAATAATTTTTATATTTGATAATTATCTAATTTTGTGATATAAAAAAGTAAGAATATTAAGTTATAGGAGAGAATTATGTTAGAATATATGTAATTTAATGATACATGTAACTAAAATAAATTTGAAAGGAAACAAAAGAAGATGAAAGAAAAAGGTGTATTGCTTCCAATATTTTCGCTTCCAAGTAAATATGGAATCGGGGATTTTGGATATGAAGCATATAAATTTATAGATATATTAAGCAAAAATAATATAAAATATTGGGAAGTTTTGCCAATAAATGAGTGCAACAATCATCCTTATTCACCTATAAGTTACTATGCTTTAGAGGAAGATTATATTTCGCTTGAAAAATTATATAAACAAGGACTAATAGAAGAACCTAAAACTCGACCAAATCAAGATAGAGCTATATATGATAATTTTAAGGAACAGTATTATAAAGAAGCTTTTGAAAATTTTAAACCAAATAATGAATTTGAAAATTTTATAAAAATAGATGAAATAGATAAATATGCCGAATTTGCACATATAAAAAAAGGCGAAAGCAAGGAATATTATTTATTTTTACAATATATTTTATATATACAATGGATGGAATTAAAAAAATATGCAAATCTAAAAAATGTTAGAATTATTGGAGATATGCCAGTATATCCAGCTTTTGATTCTGTTGAAACACGGATATTATCCAAAATATTTTGAAATGAAAGACGGAAAATTTACATTTGAAGCAGGAACTCCACCAGATTATTTTAATAAAGATGGACAAAAGTGGAATAGTCCAGTATATAATATAGAAAATATAAAAAAAGACCAATACAATTATTTAACTAAAAGATTTAAATATCAACTGAATTTGTTTGATAAACTAAGAATTGATTATTTTAGAGGATATGATTCTTTTTTCAAAATTCCAATTGGTAAAACAGGAAGAGATGGTTATTATTCTGATGGCGTAAGCTATGGCTTTTTTGATGAACTTTTTAAAGATAAAACGATAAGTCCAGAAAAATTAATTGTTGAAGATTTAGGAGAAATTAGAGAAGAAACAATTTTACTACGTAAAAAATATGGATTTACAAGGCAGAAAATATTACAATTTGCAATAGATTTAGATAATTTATATGATAAAGATAATGAAGATGAAAATGTTCTAGTTTTTCCAGGAAATCATGATTGTAATACAATTTATGGTTGGTATAAAACTTTAAGTGATGAACATAAATGGAAATTAAAAGAATTTTTGAAGAAAAATGAATGTTATGAAATAAATATAAACATTGGAATTATGCAATATCTTTCAAAATGTAAAGCAAGAATTCCAATTATTATGGTTCAAGATATATTAGGTTTAGACGAGAATTCGAGAATAAATATTCCAGGAATAGAAAGTGATAAAAATTGGTCTTGGAAATTAATTGACTTTAAGGATTTTGAAGAGAGAATAAAAGATTACTAATTTGTGAATACTATGAACATAACGAACATTCTTGTAATGAACATAAATGTAATGAAGATAAACATGGATGTTCAGGAAATGAGACAGAGTGATATAGAGAGTGTAATAGGAGGAAATGATTATGGCAATAAAATTGAATACAAATAAAGAAATAGTAGATATTATAAAAGAAGGATTGAAAAAGACAGGTGGTTATTGCCCTTGCAAAACTGAAAAAACAGAGGATACTAAGTGTATGTGCAAAGAATTTAAAGATCAAATTAAAGATCCTAATTTTGAAGGATATTGCCATTGTATGCTTTATTATAAAACTATTGAGTAAAGGAGGAAGATATATGAACGAAATAAATTTAAATTTAAGTAATTTTAATGATGAAATAACTAATACTAATAAGCTAGTTTTAATTGATTTTTTTGCCACATGGTGTGGACCATGTAAAATGTTATCTCCAATTATATCAGAGATAGCAAATGAATATTCAAATAGCATTAAAGTATGTAAAGTAAATGTAGATGAAAATCAAGATTTAGCAATGAAATACAATATAATGAATGTTCCAACTCTTTTATTTATAAAAAACGAAAAAATCATAAAAAGTAGCATTGGTTTTTGTTCAAAGTCCGAATTAAATAATATAATAAATGGTTTATTATAAATAAAAAACAGAAAGTATTAATAAATGGAGGAGTTTTAAATGAAAGAAAATGCAAAATTTTTAAAATGTCCAATATGTGACAATATAATAGAATTAATTGATGGAGATGTACAACATTTAACTTGTTGTGGTAGAAAAATGGAAGAAATGAAAGCTAATACTACAGATGCAGCAACAGAAAAACATATACCAATATATAAAAAAGTAGGAGATGAAATAGTAGTAAGTGTTGGAGAAGTAGAACACCCAATGGAAAGGGAACATTATATAATGTGGATTGCACAAGTATCAGAAAATAGAACAACTCATGTAAAATTATATCCAGAGCAAAAAACGGAAACTCGATTTCCATATATATCTGGTGCAACATTATATGCTTATTGCAACAAACATGGATTATGGAAGACAACAATAAAATAGTAAATAGCTATAAGTAGAGACTAATTACAATTTTATATTATAATGAATAAAAAGATGTTTTCAGTTAATGGAAACATCTTTTTTTGTTTATGCAGACATTTATTATAGTTTTTGACAACAGATATTAAGTTAATGTAATATTTGCTCTTGGTATATTTGATAAATAAAGGGTTTTATGATATTATGTTGGCAGAATTATTAAGACTAGAAGGAAACGATATGAGCAAATACTATGTTCCGAAACGGGGGTAATGTATTATGATAAGGTGTAAATGGTGTAATTTAAAAAATGAAAAATATATAGAATATCACGATAAAGAATGGTGTAAACCTAACTTTGAAGATAAATACTTATTTGAAATGCTAATACTGGAATCTTTTCAAGCAGGGCTTTCTTGGGAATGTGTTTTAAATAAAAGGGAAGATTTTAGAAAAGCATTTGATAATTTTGACGTAGAGAAGATATGTAATTACAATGATAAAAAAATTCAAGAATTATTAAAAAATGAAAAAATTATAAGAAATAAACTAAAAATAAATGCTACTATAAATAATAGTAAAATTTTTAAGAAAATACAAAACGAATATGGTACATTCCATAACTATTTAAAGACTTTTACCAATGATGTAATTATTTATGAAATAGATAAAACAACCAATAAATTATCAGACAATTTGTCAAAAGATTTACAAAAAAGTGGAATGAAATTTGTGGGAAGTACAATTATATATTCTTATTTACAAGCAATAGGAATTATTTATTCTCACGATAAAGAATGCTTTATGTATAAGAATAATTAGAGCGAAAAATTACAAGTTATTGTGTAGATTATTTTTTAGTAAAATTTAAAAAAATAAAATATGTTTTAAAATATAAAAGTCGAGTAGCGAAAGCGTAAGTTCAGAAAAGGACTTGCGCTTTTTTTGAAAAAAATATATATTATTTAGAAAAATAATGAAACAATATATTATGCGGTATAGTTACATAATTTGCAACTTTTTGTAAATTGGATTAAAAAAATATGCCCCATAATATAAGCAATATGAGGCTTTTATTGTTATTGACAATTACAATTACAATCATTTTGGCGATTATCTAGACAACTACCATTGTTCATATAAAATTTTTTATCAGCAAGTTTATCTTGAACCTTTCGAAGTGCTTCGCCAAATCTTTGGAAGTGAACAACTTCTCTTTCTCTAAGGAAACGAAGAGGCTCAACTACATCAGGATTATCTCTACATAAATCGATTAACTTTTCATAAGTGGCGCGAGCTTTTTGCTCAGCAGCTAAATCTTCTTGAAGGTTGGCTATAGGGTCACCTTTACAAGCTAAACAATTTGCATTAAAAGGAACTCCAGCAGCAGATTGAGGATATACATCAATTCCGTGATCTGTGTAATAAGCACTTAAACCAGCAGCTTCAATTTCTTCAATTGAGGCATCTTTAGTTAGTTGGTGAACAATTGAACCTACCATTTCGAGATGGGCTAATTCTTCAGTGCCAATATCATTCAAAATAGCCTTAGCATTTTGATCAGGCATGCCAAAACGTTGAGAAAGATATCTAAGAGAAGCGGCAAGTTCACCATCAGGACCACCATATTGTGAAATAATGACTTTTGCAAGTCTAGGGTCTTTACATTTTATATTAACAGGATATTGTAAAATTTTATTATAAGTCCACATTAAAAAATTCCTCCTTCCCAAGGCCAAGGGCTTTCAAGCCATCTCCATTTATTACATGGATAATTTATAGTTAAAGGGCCATATACCTTTTGATATTTATCAGTTAAATCTCTATATTCTTTGCAATATTTATTATGCAAACATAAAGCTTTTTCGTCATCAGGATGAGTATCTAAATATAAAGCAAGCTCTTGAATAGCAAAAGCTAAGCATTTTATTTCATTAAGCATTTGAGATTTTGTGTTTTCTTGACATGGAGAAACATTAGAGCAGTTTTTATTAAATCCCATAGGATTATTTAAAGCAGTAAGTTGATTTACATCTTGACAATTATCTGTAACATTTGAGTTCATCATATTATTGCAAGAGCTACAATTTCTATTTTCATTAGACATTTTTATTACACCCCTCTCCAATAGTATTTGTTCTTTCAATATAATTAATTTGTCTCATTGAATCACCAGGTTCATAAGGACTAACTAATTCTGGAAAAATTGTACCATGTTTTAAGCCAACGCAGGGTTTAAAAGTTTCGTTTAAAAATTGAGTTGGAACATAGCTTTGTGCAAGCATAGGATTGTCTGGAAAAACATCCATATAATTATCATCAAAGCCACATCCGCAGTTGTCATTATAGTTTTCTACACTTTTTCCTACATTATTGCAGCAATTTTCTATAAGATTGGAGTTGTTACAATGATTATGATTGTTCATAAAATTATTATTCATACAACAGCAACGCATACATCTATTTCGCATTTCGAATTTTACCTCCTAAAAATAGTTTATAATATATCATATTGCAAAAAACGACAAAATGTGAAAAATTTTACAAGAGAAAAAATTTATGTTATAATTCCTCAAAAAAAGGAACGTTTTTCCCCGGAAAACTCCGTCCCCAAATGGGAATTTCCCTGGAAAACTCCGTCCCCAAATGGGAATTCCCGGAAAAACTCCGTCCCCAAATGGGAATGCGTCCCCAAATGAGAAAATGGAGAAAATGATGAAGAAAATAAATTATTATGAATCTTTTGAAGATGATTTTGTACAAAGTGAAGATCAAAATTATAAATTACCAGATGATTATAGATGGATACATAGCAATATTTTTTATAAAATATGTTCAAGGTTAATTTATGAAGTTGCATATTTTATTAGTTTGATATATTGTAGATTCTTTTTACATATTAGGATAAAAAATAGAAAGATTTTAAAAAAATATAAAAATCAAGGATATTTTATATATGGAAATCATACTCAGCCTGTAGGAGATGTTTTTACACCTGCACATTGTTGTAAGGGAAAAAGAACGTATGTTATTGCAAGTAGTAGTAATTTAAAAGTTAAAGTTATTGGAGGAATTTTACCAATTTTGGGAATTTTGCCAATACCAGATTCTGCAAATAAAATGAAAGATTTTATAAAGGCTGTAAAAAAGAGAGTAGATGAGAAAAATGCAGTTGTAATATACCCAGAGGCACATGTTTGGCCATATTATACAAAAATAAGGCCATTTCCAATAACTTCATTTAAGTTTCCAGTAGAAAATAATGCTGTGTCTTTTAGCATTACAACAACATATCAAAAAAGAAAATTTGGAAAAAGACCTAGAATTACGGTATATGTAGATGGTCCATTTAAATTAGATGAAAATTTAAATAAAAAGGAAAATCAAAAAAAATTAGCAGAAGAGATTTTTAAATGTATGGAAAATAGAAGCAAAGGAAGTACTTATGATTATATAGAATATAGGAGAAAATAAAAGATGAATGTTTTATATTGTGGAGATAAAAATATTGAAGATGGACTGATTATATCAGTTTTATCTTTATTAAAAAATGTAGATGAAAATCTAAATATATATGTTTTAACAATAAACAGTAAAGACTGGAATATCGAAGGAGTTACAGATGACTGTATAGAAGTCATAAATTCTAAAATGAAAAAAATAAACAAAGAAAATTGGATAAAAAAAATAGACATAACAGATCTTTTTGAAAAAGAAGTACCAGCCAAAAATATGAAAACACGCTTTACACCATGTTGTATGTTAAGATTATTTGCAGATGAAGTAGAAGAATTGCCAGATAGAATATTATATTTAGATAATGATGTAATTTGTAGAAAAGATTGCAAAGATTTTTACAATCAAAATATGGATAATTATGAACTTGCACGGTTCATTAGATTATTATGGAAAGTGGTTTTTTAAGAATAAAAAAATAAAATTTAATTATATAAATTCAGGTGTTTTATTATTAAATTTAGAAAAAATAAGGCAAACAAAATTATTTAAAAGGGCAAGAGAAATGTGCAAAGAAAAGAAAATGTTTATGCCAGATCAGTCATCAATAAATAAATTGTCTGTTGGTAAAAAAATAGAACAAAGAAAATATAATGAACAAAGAAGGTTAAAAAAAGATACTGTTTTTCAACATTTTACAACAAGTTTTAGACTATTACCATTTTTTCATAAAGTTACAATAAAGCCTTGGAATATAGAAAAAGTACATAAAAAGTTGAAAATTTTTGAATATGATGATATACTATACGGGTATACGAGTATACAAAAAGAAATAAAGGAGAGAACAAAAAATGAATAAAAATAAAGAAATACCAATATTTTTTACAATAGATGATCAATATGCACCATACGCAGGATGTGCAATTACATCAATTATTGAAAATAGTTCAAAAAAATACAATTATAAAATTTATGTTTTACATGATGGACTAAATAAAGAAAATATTTCAAAATTATCAAGATTACAATGTGAAGGCTTTGAAATAATTTTTAAAGAGATGAAAGAAGGTTTTGAAAAAATTACAGATAGAGTAGAAAATAGACTAAGATGTGATTATTTTACTCTTACAATTTATTTTAGACTATTTATAGCAGATATGTTCCCTGAATATGATAAAGGAATATACATAGACAGTGACGTAGTAGTGCCAGGGGATATTTCAGAATTATATAATCATGATTTAAAAGATAATTTAATTGCAGCATCAACAGATAATTCAATTCAAGGAATCCCACAACTTACAAAATATGTTGAAGAAGCAATTGGAGTAAATAGACTAGAGTACATAAACTCAGGTGTGTTATTAATGAATTTGAAGAAAATGAGAGAAATAGAATTTAGTAGTAAATTTTTAAATTTATTAGAAACATACCACTTTGATTCAATAGCACCAGATCAAGACTATATAAATGCAATGTGTAATAAAAAAATATTATATTTAAATGAAGAATGGGATGCAATGCCAGCTGAAGGAAAAGAAGAACTAAAAAATCCAAAACTTATTCATTATAATTTATTCCAAAAGCCATGGTGCTATGATAATGTACAATATGAAGATGTATTTTGGAAATATGCTAAAAAAACAGAATATTATGATGAAATTGTAGAATTCAAAAACAATTATTCAGAAGAACAAAAAAAATCAGACATGGAGTGTTTAGGAACATTAGTAAGTAAAGGGGATAGTTTACCTAATAATGAGGTAACATTTAAGAAAATGTTTGATCAAGGAAAACAAATAAGAATTTAAAAAAATTTGAACTGGTTAAATTAATAAATAAACCAGTTCATTTTTATTATCTTAAAACCTTAAACCAATTTCCAACAATTAATTTTTCCATAGATAAAATACCAATCTTTTGAACATCATCTTTAGCAATTAAATTACATTCAGATATAAGATCACCATTTAAATAAAAACTTATTTTTCCGATTACTTGATTTTTTAAAACAGGAGCAGAAATTCCGTCAGGACCAGTATTTTCTGATATAGAAATATTTTGTTCAATATTAATATCAGATCTTTTTGTAAGAATAGCACCACAATCATTTTCGGCAACAGCTTCAACTTGAGGGAGTATTCCTTTAGAAACATTTAAAGATTTTATAGTTTGATTTTTGTTAGCAAGATTTTTGTATTCAAAATTTGAAAATCCATAATCTAGCAATGTACTTGCTGTGCTAAAACGAATCTTTGAAGAAGGGGCTTTCATTACAACTGCGATTAAGCTTAAATTATCTCTGGTTGCAGAAGCAGATAGATTGTAAAGAGCAAGAGAAGTTGAACCAGTTTTTAGCCCTGTACAGCCATTATAGTTTCTAACTAATTTATTTGTATTTACTAAACTAGATTTTCCGATCTCTTAAAGTATCCATATAGATAGTTGTGTATTTTGTAATTTCTGGATAATCTAAAAGTAAAGCACGAGAAAGTAAAGCAATATCATAGCTTGAGGTATAATGGTCATCTTCATCTATTCCATGGCAATTTTTGAAATTCGTATCATTCATTCCAAAAGATTTTGCTTTTTCATTCATCATATTAACAAAGTTTTCTTCTGTACCGCCTATGTATTCTGCTAAACAAGTAATAGCATCATTTGCAGACACTACGCAAATAGCTTTTAAAAGTTCATCTACTGTTAATTCTTCGTTAGTAGACAACCAAATTTGTGAACCACCCATCGATTCGGCCTTTGTAGAACAAGGAATTTTTGTGTCATATGAAAGTTTTCCATTTTCTATTGCTTCCATTATTAAATAAATACTCATAAGCTTAGTAACACTTGCAGGTCTTAGTTTTTCATGAGAATTATAAGAATATAAAACCTTGCCAGTTGTTTGTTCAATTAAAATACATGAACCACAATCTAGATTTAATGGATTTGATGTATCATCTATGTTTGAAGATAAATCAGCTGATACTTCAGATGTAATATCATTAAAAGAACTCCATATGTAAGAAGAAGCAGCATATATTCTAGATGGAATATAAAGCATAAATTGAAAAATAAATAAAATATAAAAAAATTTTTTCAAAAAAACTGATTTCATATAAAAAGATCCTTTCACTAAACTTAATTTTAGCTATTTTAATTTATGCAAATAAAATTAAGATATGCAAAAAACTACCATAAATTTATGATAGTTTGAAAATTTTTATATATACATAATTATTATCACAAGAGGCAGTTATCTTTATTTTAGAACCTGTATTATTAACAAATTTAAAATCATATGAGCCATAAGCAACAGCAGCATCTTTTCCTTTAGAAACATAAGGAACATTGTTACTATGTTCATGTCTTTCTGTAACTTTTAAATCATTAACCTTAAGTACAGCATTATACAAAGTAGAACTTACTTGGCAGTTGCCGTCCACCTAAAGCTTCAACTTTTTCTCCATCTTTAAATACATCAGCTTTTTTATATCCCTTAGAAGAAGAGGCTTTTCCAACAGTATTACAAAAAGAAAAAGTTGCACCATCTTCTAAATAAGTATCATTTAAAGAAGAACAAGTTAAAGAAATATTATTTTGTCTATTAGAATCTTTTGTGTAAATTTTGGTTGTAAATTCAGAAAGTACAGTTTCTTCTTGAGGCTTAGTTTCCTGAGGCGTAGAATTATTATCAGAAGACATATTTTCATTTTCTAAAGTATTAGAATTTGTATTTCCGATCAGAATTTGTAGAATCATTAGTTTGATTATCAGTAGAATTTATAGTATCAGATGTAGAAACTCTTGTAGAATTATAAGGAAAGTCATTTAAACTAGAATTATTTGAGATGTTAGTATGATTTTTTTTATAAATAAAAAATCCACAACCTATAACCAAAATACCAATTAAAATAATAGCGATAATAATTTTTTTCATAAATAAAAGCCTCCATTTTTCATAGTATTGACAAAAATAAAAAAAATATTACAATTATATTACATTTTTTAAAAACTATTGAAAAGTGGGAGAATATAGGATAAAATTAATAAAAAAACTAAGGAGGAAACAAAATGAAGGAAAGTAAAAAATTACCATTAATATATTTATTAGGAATGCCAATTGCATTAATAATTGCAAATTTTATGGCAAGATTTCATATTGAAATATTTGGATCACCACTATATTTTAGTGTATTATTATATCCGCTAACATACTTATTTTCTGGAATGATTGTAAAAAAAGCAGGTTATAAAAAAAGCCTTTTACTTATGTCAGTAACATTAGTATGTGCAGCATTAACATTTGTAGTGCAATGGTCATTATTAAGCACAATAGATAATTTAGTTATGATATATTCATTTTTATCATTTTTAATATGTCAACTAATATTTATATATACATATGACTTCTTAATAAAAATGAAAAAAGACACTTATGGATGGGTATTTTTATTAGTATTATTAGTAAGTGCAATTGACAATGCATTTTTCGGAGCTATGATAGAAGGACAATATGTAAGTGTATCAATATTAATAAGACTTGCATATACTGTTATAGTACCAGTTGTATTAGCTAAAAAGGGAGTATCAAAAAAATAAATAAAAAAAGAAATATTTTTTTAAAAAAGTATTTCTTTTTTTTTATTTATGTTATAATAGAAAAGATAATGTATAAGAAAGGATGAAGAAAATGAAAAGCTATTTAGTTCTAGAAAATGGAATGATTTTTGACGGAGAAAGAATTGGACATAATGAAAATACAATATGTGAAGTAGTATTTAACACATCTATGACAGGATATTTAGAAATATTTACTGATCCATCTTATTGTGGTCAAGGAGTTGTAATGACATATCCATTAATTGGAAATTATGGAATGACATTAGAAGATAAGGAATCTAGTAAACCTTGGATAAAAGCAGTATTTGTTCATGAATTAGCAGATATGGAAAGCAATTTCAGATCAAAGCTTCTTGTAGATCAATTTTTAAAATACAATAAAATACCAGGACTTCAAGGAATAAATACAAGAAAATTAACAAAAGTGTTAAGAGATAATGGAACAATGAGAGGAATGATAACAGATGACATTTCAAACATTGATGAGAAAATAAATAAAATAAAAAATTATAAAGTTACTGATGTTGTTAAAGAAGTAACTTCAAAAACAATCTATGAAATAGGCAATGGAAATTTAAATGTTGGCCTATTAGATTTTGGTTCAAAACAAAATATTATAAAATCATTAGTAAAAAGAGGATGCAAAGTAACTGTATTTCCTGCAGATACTAGTTCTCAAGAAATTTTATCAAAAAATTTTGATGCACTAGTATTATCAAATGGTCCAGGCGACCCAGAAGATAATAAAATTGCAATTCAAACGATCAAAGAAATATATCAAAGTAATTTTAATAAACCAATACTTGGAATTTGTTTAGGCCATCAATTAATGGGGCTAGCAACAGGATCAAAAACATATAAACTAAAATATGGACATAGAGGACCTAATCATCCTGTAAAAAATATAGAAAAAGACAGAATTTTTATAACATCACAAAACCATGGATATGCAATAGATGAAAAAACTATAGATCCTAAAATAGCGGTAGTTTCAGATATAAATATGAATGACGGAACTGTAGAAGGTTTAAAATATCTAAAAAAAGATATATATACTGTACAATTCCATCCAGAAGCATGTCCAGGACCAGAAGACAGCAACTATATTTTTGATGAATTTATTGAAAGAATAAAAAATAAAGGAGAACAAAAAAATGCCAAGAAATAAAGAGATAAAAAAAGTATTAGTAATAGGATCAGGACCAATAATAATAGGACAAGCAGCAGAATTTGATTATGCAGGAACACAAGCATGTAGAGAACTGAAAAAAGAAGGAATAGAAGTAGTTTTAATAAACTCAAACCCAGCAACAATAATGACAGATAAGGAAATGGCAGATGAAATATACATAGAGCCAATAACAGTAAAAACAGTAGAAAAAATAATAAAAAAAGAAAAGCCAGATAGCATACTTCCAAACCTTGGAGGACAAACAGGCTTAAATATAGCAATGGAGCTACATGAGAGTGGATTTTTAAAAGAACATAATGTAAGACTACTTGGAACATCACCAGAAGGAATAAAAAATGCAGAAGATAGACAAGCATTTAAAGATATGATGGAATCTATAAATGAACCATGTATTGCAAGTAAAGTAGTTACAGATGTAGAAGATGCAGTAGAATTTGCAAATAAAATTGGACTTCCCGTTATTGTAAGACCTGCTTATACATTAGGAGGAACTGGTGGAGGAATTGCATATACTGAAGAAGAATTAAGAGAAATAGCAAGCTCTGGTTTATATTTATCTAGAGTACACCAAGTTTTAATAGAAAAATGCATATCAGGTTGGAAAGAAATAGAATATGAAGTAATGAGAGATTCTAAAGGAAACTGCATAACAATATGTAATATGGAAAATATAGATCCAGTTGGAGTTCATACAGGAGATAGTATTGTTGTTGCACCATCACAAACATTAGCAGATAAAGAATATCAAATGCTACGTACATCTGCAATAAAAATAATATCAGCCCTAAAAATAGAAGGAGGCTGTAATGTACAATTTGCACTTAATCCAAATAGTTTTGAATATGCTGTAATAGAAGTAAACCCAAGGGTAAGTAGGTCATCTGCTTTAGCATCGAAAGCAACAGGTTATCCAATAGCTAAAGTTTCTAGTAAAATAGCAATAGGTTATACACTAGATGAAATAAAAAATGAAGTAACAGGAAAAACTTATGCATGTTTTGAACCAGTACTCGATTATGTTGTAGTAAAAATACCAAAATGGCCATTTAATAAATTTAGAACAGCATCAAAGGATTTAGGAACACAAATGAAGGCAACAGGAGAAGTAATGGCAATTGCACCATCAATAGAACAAGGACTAATGAAAGCAATTCGTTCTTTAGAAGAAAATTTAGATTCTTTAGAAATGCCAAAACTAAAAGAGGATTCAACAGAAAAAATATTAGAAATGCTAGAAATAGTAAACAATGAACGTCTATGGGTAATTGCAGAAAGTTTAAGGCGTGGAATTACAATTGAAGAAATACATAAAATTACAAAAATAGATAAATTCTTTATAAATAAGATAAGCAAAATTGTAAAAATGGAAGAAGAACTACAAAACAAAAAACTAACAAAAGAGTTATTATTAAAAGCTAAAAAAATGGGATATTTAGACAAAGTAATTTCAAGAATAACAAAAATAAAAGAAGAAGACATAAAGAAAAAAAGAATGGAATGGAAAATTACAGCAAACTTTAAATTAGTAGATACTTGTAGTGCAGAATTTGAAGCAAAAACACCATATTATTATTCTTCGTATGATGATGAAAATGAAAGTATAGATTCAAAAAATTCTAAAAAAATAGTAGTATTAGGGTCAGGACCAATAAGAATAGGGCAAGGAATAGAATTTGATTATTGTAGTGTTCATAGTGTTTTAGCTTTAAAAAAATTAGGATATGAAACAATAATAGTAAACAACAATCCAGAAACAGTAAGTACAGATTTTGATATAGCAGATAAACTATATTTTGAACCATTAACAGCAGAAGATGTAGAAAATATAATAAATGTAGAACATCCATATGGTGCAATAGTTCAATTTGGAGGACAAACAGCAATAAAACTTACAAAAGCATTACACCAAATGGGAGTCAAAATTTTAGGAACAAGCGAAGTAGACATGGATAGAAGTGAAGACAGAGAACTATTTGACGAAGCACTAGAACATTGTAAAATATTACGTCCAAAAGGAGACACAGTATATACAGCAGAAGAAGCAAAAGAAGTTGCAAATAGACTAAAATATCCAGTTTTAGTTAGACCATCATACGTACTTGGTGGACAAGGAATGGCAATTGCGTATGATGATAAAGATGTTGAAAGATTAATATCAGATATAAATCAAATAGCACAAGAACATCCAATACTAGTAGATAAATATATGCAAGGAAAAGAAATGGAAGTAGATGCTATATCAGATGGAAAGGATGTATTAATTCCAGGTGTTATGGAACTTTTAGAAAGAGCTGGAATACATTCAGGAGATAGTATATCAGTTTATCCAACAAGCATAATTGATCAAAAATATATAGACAAAATTGTAGATTACACGAAACGTATAGCAAAAGAATTAAATATAATAGGATTATTTAATATTCAATTTATAATTTGTGAAGGAGAGGTTTATATAATAGAAGTAAACCCAAGAGCAAGTAGAACAATACCATATATAAGTAAAGTAACAGGACTTCCAGTTATAGATGTTGCAACAAGAGTAATTTTAGGAGAAAAACTAGAAGATATTGGATATGGAACAGGAGTATATAAAAAATCAGAATATGTAGCAGTAAAAATGCCAATATTCTCATTCCAAAAACTAAAAAATGCAGACACATCACTTGGTCCAGAAATGAAGTCAACAGGAGAAGTTTTAGGAGTTAGCAAACACTTTAGTCAAGCAATTTTAAAAGCATTTATTGCAAGCGGAATAAATGTAACAAATAGGGGAAAAATATTAGTTACTGTAAATGATAAAGATAAACCAGAAATCTTACCAATTATAAAAAATCTAGAAAAAGAAGGATACGAGATTTATGCAACATCTGGAACAGCAAAATTCCTAAAAGAAAATGGAGTAGAAGATGTAAAAGTTGTTCCAAAAATTTGGGAGGGAACAAATAGCATACCGAATTTAATTCATTCAGGAAAAGTAAGTTTTATTATAAATACACCAACTAAAGGAAAAGAAGCTAATAGAGATGGATTTAAAATTAGAAGATTAGCTGCAGAAAGTAAAGTACCATGTTTTACAGCAATAGATACAGTTATAGGATTTTATGATGCAATAGCTAAAGGATTTAAAGAAGAGGACCTAGAAGTTGTAGATATTGCAAAAATTTAAGCAAATTAAAATTAGATGAAAAAATATAAAAATAGCAACATAGCTTGCTATTTTTTTCTATTTTTAGTAAAATAGAAAAGCAAGGAAGTGAAAAAATGAAAGATATACTAACATTAGGAATAGAATCAAGCTGTGATGAAACATCAGTATCAGTAGTAAAAAATGGAAGAGAAATATTATCAAATATAATAGATACACAAATACCAATACATGAAAAATATGGAGGAGTAGTGCCAGAAATAGCATCAAGAAATCATGTAGAAGCAATATCAAGAGTAACAAAATTAGCTTTAAAAGAAGCAAATGTAAAATTTGAAGATATAGATGCTATAACTCCAACTTATGGTCCGGGATTAGTTGGTGCGTTGTTAGTTGGAGTATCGTATGCAAAAGCTCTATCATACGCAATAAATAAACCACTTGTGGGAGTAAATCATATCCAAGGGCATATTGCAGCAAACTATTTAACATATAAAGAACTAAAGCCACCATTTTTATGTATGTTAGTTTCAGGTGGAAATACACAAATAGTATATGTAAAAGATTATACAAAATTTGAAGTACTTGGAAAAACTAGAGATGATGCAATTGGAGAGGCATTTGATAAAGTTGCAAGAGTAGTAGGATTAGATTACCCAGGAGGACCCAAAGTAGACAAACTAGCAAAATCAGGAGAACCTAATATAAAACTTCCAAAAACACATTTTGAAGATTCATTAGACTTTAGTTTTAGTGGAATAAAAACAGCGGTAATAAATATAAACCATAACATTCACGACATAAATAAAGCAGACCTATGTGCAAGCTTTGAAAAAACAGTAACAGAAGTTTTAATAGAAAATATACAAAAAGCAATAAAACAAACTAGGATGAAAAGCTTAGCAATAGCGGGAGGAGTTTCTGCAAATTCATATATAAGAAAAGAAATATTAAAATTGCAAAATGAAAATCTAAAAATATATATGCCAGATTTAAAGTTATGTACAGATAATGCGGCAATGATAGCGTCAGCAGGGTATTATAATTTTATTGAAGGAAAAAGAGATGAATTAGATTTAAATGCAATACCAAATTTGAAATTGTAAAATAAATAATTTCCCATTTTGGGACGGTTCTCAAATGGGAAATCCTCAAAACTTAAGTTCCTAAATGGGGAGAAAGGAAGAAAAAATGGCTATCTATACAATAGGGGATTTACACCTATCATTTAATGATCCAAAGCCGATGGATATTTTTGGAGAAAACTGGGCTAATCATGAAGAAAAAATAAAGCAAGATTGGATAGCCAAAGTTAAACCAGAAGATACAGTAATTCACCCAGGAGATTTCTCATGGGCAATGTATTTAAAAGATACTGTAAAAGATTTTGAATATTTAAATAGTTTACCTGGAAAAAAGATAATGTTAAAGGGAAACCATGAGTATTGGTGGACAACAGTTACAAACATGAAAAAATTTTTAAAAGAACATGATTTTCAAAATATAGATTTTATACAAAACAATAGCATTGAAGTAGAAGATAAAGCAATTTGCGGAACAAGAGGTTGGAGTTTGGTAAATGAAAGAACTGTTCAAGAAAAAAAGCTAATAGATAGAGAAGCTTTAAGGCTAGAGCTTTCTATAAAAAGTGCAATAGATAAAAATAAAGAGATAATAGTTTTTATGCACTATCCACCTGTAGTAAAGCAAAACATTGATAATGAATTCACAAAAGTGCTTAGAAAATATAATATAAAAAAATGTTATTATGCACATTTACATAGTAAATCAATAAATGATGCAATTGAAGGCAACATATATGGAATAGATTTTAAATTAGTTAGTGCAGATGCATTAGATTTTAAATTGCTAAAAATATAAAATATAAGTACGTGGACATTGGGGACATAAGTTTTTTGGAATTTTCCTTAAACTTACGTCCCCAAATGGGAAACAAGGAGAATAAGATGGTAGATTTACAAAAGTCAGTTCAATATATAAAAAATGTTGGACCATCAAGAGTAAAATTATTAAATAAATTAAATATACATACTTTGCAAGATTTAATTTCATATTTTCCAAGAAATTATGAAGATAGAGGAATTGCCAAAAAATTAGCAGATTGTAAAGATGGAGAAGAAGCTTTAATAAAGGCAACAGCAATAACAAAAGTTTCTGAAACATTTGCAAGAAAACTAAAGATTTATAGATTAATTGTAAGAGATGGAGAAAATCCATGTACAATCACTTGGTACAATCAAGCATATTTAAAAAATGTATTTAAAATAGGTCATACATATAATTTTTATGGGAAAATAGAAATGAAAATGGGAAGATATGAAATGAGATCTCCTATTTTTGATGAATCTGGAGAAAACAAAAATACAGGAAAAATAATTCCAATATATCCACTTACGTATGGTATAAGCCAAAATACAATAAGAAAAATAATTGAAAATGGTGTTGATGAAGTTTATGGGAATTTAGAAGAAACGCTGCCTGATTATATAATGAAAAAATATAATTTAATGGGATTAAATGAAGCAATAAAGAAAATTCATTTTCCAGATAACAAAAATGATTTTATAAGAGCAAGATATAGATTAGTTTTTGAAGAATTACTTGGATTTCAGTTAGCTCTTTTACAAATAAAGCAAAGTTATAAGGCTGACGAAAAAGGAATTATTTTTGATAAAGAGATAAAAATGGAAGATGTAATAAAGACATTACCATTTGAACTTACAAATGCTCAAAAAAATGTGTTAAAAGAAATAAACCAAGATATGGAAAGTGACAAAACAATGAATAGGTTGCTTCAAGGAGATGTTGGATCTGGAAAGACCATAGTAAGCATTATTTCGGCATACAAGGCTGTGAAATCTGGATATCAAGCTGCAATACTTGCGCCAACAGCAATACTTGCATCACAGCATTTAGAAAACTTTAAAAGAACATTAGATAAATTTGGAATAAGGTCAGAACTTTTAGTATCAAGTATAACAAAGAAAAATAAACAAATCATAAAAGAAAAACTTGCAAATGGAGAGATTGACATATTAATAGGAACACATGCAATGCTTGAAGAAGATGTAAGTTTTAAAAATCTTGGTTTAGTTGTAACAGATGAGCAACACCGTTTTGGCGTTAAACAAAGGGCGAAAATTGTCGCAAAAGGTAATAATCCAGATGTAATAGTAATGTCTGCGACACCAATTCCAAGAACGTTAGCATTAATTTTATATGGCGATCTTGATATTTCTATAATAAATGAATTGCCACCAAACAGAAAGAAGATTGATACATTCGCGGTTGGAAAGAGTTTTGAAGAAAGAGTAAATCATTTTATAGAAAAACAACTTGATGAGGGAAGGCAATGTTATATAGTTTGTCCATTAGTCGAGGAAAATGAAGAAATGGATTTAAAATCTGTAACAGAGCTTGCTAAAAAATTACAAACAGAGACATTTAGCAAATATAGAGTAGAATTTTTACATGGAAAAATGAAACCGAAAGAAAAAGACGACATAATGCTAAGATTTAAAAACGGAGAGATAGACATATTAATTTCAACAACAGTTATAGAAGTAGGGGTAGATGTTCCAAATGCAAATATAATGGTAATTGAAAACAGTGAAAGATTTGGCTTGGCTCAGCTGCATCAGTTAAGAGGAAGAGTAGGCCGTGGAGAATATAAGTCATATTGTATTTTAAAATTTGAAGGAAAAGGCAAAGTAGTTCAAGAAAGAATGAAAATAATGTGTCAGACAAATGACGGTTTTGTTATATCAGAAAAAGATTTAGAGCTTAGAGGATCTGGAGATTTTTTCGGAACAGCACAACATGGAATTCCTGAAATGAAAATTGCTAATCTTTTTGAAGACATTGATGTTTTAAAAACAGTTCAAGCACTTACTACCAAGATTATTGAAAAAGATCCAAACTTGGAAAAAGAGGAAAATATAAGGTTAAAATCTTTAATAAAAAATAAAATTGAAGGAAGAATTGAAATTTAGTTAAAACATTCAAAAATAAACATTTAAAAGTACAATATTTGGAAAAATTTGCCAAAAACTAAAAATCGTGATATAATGGGTTTGTAGCAAAACAATTTGCAGGAAAAAGAAAAGGAGAAACAGACCAATGAACGAAAAAGAAGAAAAACTTGTAGCAAGAATTTTTTCAGAAGTGATTGATATGAAATTAAGCAAATATCAGTCGTTATTCTTATATCAGCTTGCAATAAGACGGTATAAGGTAAATAAGAAAGGAAAAGATGAAACGATGGATGTTTCTGCTGGCAAGATTATGAAAAGGATGCCAGAGTTATGTAAAAAGACAGCAGGTCTTGAACACAAAAGGAACATAGTCGAGACATCGGCTAACAAGTGTCTTGGAAACCTTGATGAGGAACTTAGTAATGCAGATCTTGATGAAAAGTTCTTTAGAGGTGACACAGTAATCAATGTAATTGAATACTTAATTAGATAAGTATCAATTGCAATTCTCCAAACCAAAAGCAGGTATCGATTTTTGATACCTGCTTTTGTGATGTGTATTTTCCCATTTAAGGTCCGTCCCCAAATGGGAAATCCCCGAAAAACTCCGTCCCCAAATGGGAATGGAAAAATATATTGAAATTGTTCTTTACAATGACAAAATTAAGTGATATATTATAAAAAAATACAGAATTCCCCATTTAATTTCCCATTTAAGGTCCGTCCCCAAATGGGAAATCCCCGAAAAACTCCGTCCCCAAATGGGAATGGAAAATTGAAAACAGGAGTGAGAAAAAATGATGATATTAAAGGTTATTGCATTAGTGTTGGTTTTAGCAGGTGTAGTTTTAGCTTATGATGCTAGAATTTTAAGTATTAATTGGTTTAGCTTTGGAGACCAAAATGAAGCTACATCAGGGCTTAAAATTTTAGGATTTATTATTTCAATGATAGGAGCTCTTATGCTTTATAATATGTAATTTGTTTTTATTAGGCTGTCTTTTTAGATGGTCTAAAAATTTATATTAAATTAAGATAAAGTGACTTGGGAAAAATGAAAAAAACTATTGATAAAAAAAAGCGTTTTGTATATAATAAAAAATATAAAAAAGCAATGGAGGGAACCAATGAAAAATAAAAATGAATTAAGTTACAAACAATTAAAGATGACGTGCGATCCTAAGGTTTTTAAATTTGAAACAACTGAGAATTTGGAAACTATTACAACAGGGATTGGACAAGATAGAGGAATTAAAGCTTTAGAATTTGGAGTAAATGTAAATATAAAAGGATACAATATTTATATAGATGGACCAAGTGGTGTTGGTAAAACAATGTATACAAAAAATTACTTAAGAAAAATAGCTAAAAAGAAAAAAGTACCACAAGACTGGTGTTATATATATAATTTTAATAATCCAAATGAGCCTATTGCGGTATCATTACAAGCTGGACATGGAAAAGAATTTAAAGAAGACATGGAAAGTTTTATAAAAGAAATAAAAAAAGATATAAAAAATACATTTAACAATGATGATTTTGAAAAAGAAAAAGCTTTGATAAAACAAGAATATGAAGATAAAAGACAGAAGCTTATGGATAAGCTAACAAATGATGCCTTAGAGTATAGTTTTCAAGTAAAATCAGCTCAAAATGGTATATATATGATGCCTATTCTTGAAGGAAAAGCTTTAAAAGAAGAAGAATTTGATCAACTAGATGATGAAATAAAAAGCCAATATGAAGAAAAGTCAACAGTTGTTCAAGAAATGATAATGGATGTAATTGGAAGGATTAAGCAAATAGAAAGAGTTTCGGATAAAAAAATAGATGAATGGCAATCAAATGTTGCACTTCTTACAGTAAATGTTCATATCAACATGTTAAAGTCAAAATATAAAAGAAATAAAAAAATAAATCAATTTTTAACAAATGTAAAAAAAGATGTACTAAAAAATGTACCTGTATTTTTAGCAGAAGATACAAATAATCAAAAAAATCAAACACCTGCACAAGGTCCACAATTAGGACAAAATCAGGATCCATGTTTAAATTACAGGGTAAATTTATTTGTTGACAATAGTGAACTAGAAGGTGCTCCTGTAATTATGGATTCTAACTATTCATATCAAAATATGTTTGGAAAACTAGAATATGAAAACTATTATGGAGCTTTAAAAACAGACTTTACAATGTTGCAAGCGGGATTGTTACACAAAGCAAATGGGGGATATATAATATTCCAAGCAAGAGATTTATTAGCAAATGGAATAAGTTATGATACATTAAAAAAAGCATTAAGAATAAAAGAAATAGCAATAGAAAATGCCGTTGAACAACGTTCTTCAATGGTAATGGTATCTTTAAAACCAGAACCTATACCACTAGACTTAAAAGTTATATTAATAGGAGATAGTGAAATTTACCAAGCTTTACTTGCAATGGACTCAGATTTTAAAAATTTATTTAAAATAAAAGTAGAATGGGAAGATAGTGCAGAAGCAAACACAGAAAACGTAAATAGATTAGCAAGAATAATACATGATTATTGTAATCAAGCAGAACTATTACAATTAGATAAATTTGCAATGGCAAGAGTAGTTGAATATGCATCAAGATTAGCAGGAGATCAAACTAAAATATCAACATTATTTAATGATATATTTGAGGTGATTGGAGAAGCATCAACATGGGCAAAAATATCAAAATCTAAAATAATTACAACTAATTTTATAGAAAAAGCCTTAAAAGAGCAAAAAGAAAGAGTAAAAAAATATGATTCAATGTACACAGATATGATAAAAGACAATTCATTGTTGATATCAACATCAGGATCAAAAGTCGGAGAGTTAAATGGATTAACTGTTATGACAATTGGAAATACAGTGTTTGGAAAACCAGCAAAAATAACAGTAAACACATATACTGGAAAGAACGGAATAGTTGATATTGAAAGAGAAGTTGAAATGTCTGGTTCAACACATTCAAAAGGAGTATTAATATTAAATGGATTTTTAGGAGAAAGATTTGCACAAGATATTCCACTTAGCTTAACTGCAAGTATATGTTTTGAACAATTATACAATGGAGTTGATGGAGATAGTGCATCAAGTACAGAACTTTATGGCTTACTTTCAAGCCTATCAGGAGTTCCAATAAACCAATCAATTGCAGTTACAGGATCTGTAAACCAAAAAGGAGAAATTCAACCAATTGGTGGAGTAAATGAAAAAATAGAAGGATTTTATCAAATATGTAAAATGAGAGGTTTAGATGGTTCTCATGGAGTTATGATACCAATTCAAAATATTAAGAATTTACAACTTTCAGATGAAGTAATAGATAGTGTAAGAAATGGATTATTTACAATTTATGCAATATCAACAATTGATGAAGGAATAGAAATCCTAACAGGTGTACCTGCTGGTAAAAAAGACAAAGACGGAAAATTTTCAGCTGGAAGTATAAATTATTTAGTATATGAAAAATTAAAAAAATATGCGGAGATAAGTAGAAATGATTAATCTAAAAAATGATAAAGGTGTTACTTTGTTAGTATTAACTATAACAATAATAGTGTTATTAATAATTACAAGTATTACAATAGGAAATGCAAAAAATCAATTGGGAATAGGAAAAGTTAATAATTTGTATAGTGACCTAGATTCAATCAGCACAAAGGTTTCAGACTATTATTTAAAAAATAATAGTCTTCCGGTGTTTGAAAATAATATTTATATGAATAGCAAAAATGAACTAGGAGTGCTGTTTGAATCAAATGGTGGAGAAAAAAGTGTTATAAATTCTAATGATGATGGAGCATATTATGTTATTGATTTATCAAAATTAGAAAATTTAACATTAAATTATGGATCAGACTATAAGAATTGGAGTGAATCAAGTACTTTTCAAACATATCAAGATTTATATATAATAAATGGAGTAACACATCAAATTTATTATCCTAAAGGAATTACTTATTCAGGTAATGTATATTTTACAAAAGAAAATGAGGGAACAAACGTAGAACAAGCAATGTTACCTGCCACATCAGATGAATTTAAGATTTCAAATGTAGATGCCAATAAAAATAGAATAAATGGAACAGATACGGTAGTAATAAATGCAAAAGTTACACTAAGTATAGGAGAAAATTACAATAAAGATACTCTCGAATATGCTTGGAAAGTAAAAGGAGATACTGAAAATATAAGTTATTCTCCTGTACAAATAGAATCAAACAATATTGCCAATATAAGTAGTAAAGCAATAGCAAAAGGAAGAGAATATACTTTATATTTTAAAATTTTAGATCAAAATGGAAATGAACATATAGCAAATCAAGATGTGACAATTGTTGATCCATTTGTACTTGCAATTGTAGATGATTTAGGCACAAGTTCAACAATTTATTTATATGGAAATTCAGATGAAGTTACGAGAGGTTCTATAAATGTTACATTACCAGATAATACATCTACAACGATTGAAGCAGTAAGTGATAATACTACAATATCAGAAAGTAAAAATTATATAAGTTATAATGTAAAAAAGAATGGAACATATATATTTACTTCAAGTGCAGAAGGTTATGAAACAAAAACAACGGTTAAAGTTAGTAATGTAGAAACATTTACTCTTGTAGATACTCTAGGATTAAGCTATTGTAATACTGAACAAAAAGCATATAATTATAATGGAGTTTCAATTCCAAAAGGATTTTATGTAGATGTAAATTCTAAAGAAGATACAGGAATTGTTATAACAGATAAAATAGATGATGAAGGATACAGCTTGGGGAACGAATGGGTTTGGGTACCTGTAAATAGCAAAATTGGAAACAATGATTTTTATACTAGTGAAACAGCTTCTTTATATGGAGCAAGTAGCGTAAAATATAATAATTATGGTAAATTATATAGTTTTTCAAGCAATAACACTAGAGATGATTATGGAACATTTTATCCAATTGGAGCTAAAAGCGAAACAAATAAAGTAAGTTTAGGCAAACCAAGCGAAGAAGACGGAAGATATAGAGAACCTGCAATTTTGGTAAATGCAGAAAAGGGAGAAGCTAAAAATTATTCTACTTTAAATAAAAGAGGAACAACAACTAAATTTTCAGATTTAGAAAGTTTAGCAAAGCAATATGTAAATGACTATGACAATATGGTTTCAAGTGTGAAAAAATATGGAGGATTCTATATAGGAAGATATGAATTATCTGGAATATCAGAAAACGGAAGTCAAAAAAAATCAAAAGTTTTAAGAGGACAAACTTGGTATAATGCATATAATACTTGTATGACATTTGATAAAGAAAATGTAAATAGTTCTATGATATATGGTTCACTTTGGGATGCTACAATGAGTTGGCTTGCAAAATCTGGAATACAAGTAGGATATACAGGAAGCATTACAAGTGGATGTGGTAATTTCTATGCAGAAGATGTAACAGTAAAAAATAGCAGTACAACTATAAATGTTAAAAATAGTAATAACTATATAGAACTAGAAACAGGAGCAACAACTTACACGAAAACAAACAATATTTTTGACCTATGTGGAAACTTGTATGAATGGACACAAGAAGCAGCAGGAACAGGAGGAAGAATTGTTAGAGGGGGAAGTCATGGATATAAAGATGCTAATTATGAATATATGGCAAATAGAGGATATAATTATCCAGATGCAATAAATTTAGAATATTCATCAAGACCATGCATATATATAAACTAAAAATAATCAAGAGGATTAACATACTCACCGTTAATTCTAATACCAAAATGTAAATGGGGCCCAGTTGTGGCTCCATTTGTGTATTTACCGAGAAGAATCTTTGTAATTATTTCCGTAAAACATAATCTACGTATTTTGGACCAACTTCGCCTAAAATTTGACCTTTAGTTATATTTTCTCCAACGCTTACAATAAAATTAGGATTACAATGACAATAAGAATATTTTATTTCTCCATTTTCATTATTATGATCTGTTAAAGTAATAGTAAAACCACCACCTCCCAAAAATCCAACAAAAGAAATATAACCATCAGTTACAGCTATAAATTTAAAACCTTCAGGAGCACCAATATCAATACCTTTATGAAATGTGGAAGCACCGCCCGAGTAGGGGCTTTTCGTTTACCAAAATAAGAATTAATTTTAGAAATTCCAGGAGTTGGCCATAATAAATTTGAAGAATAAGAGTTTGGATTAAATGGTATAAAAAATATAGAAATAAAAATTGTTAAAAAAATTACAAAATAAAAAAATATATTAAAAAATTTATTGATAAAAAATCGCCTCACTTAAATACTAAAAAAAGGCTGAAAATAAATCCAAAATAATTATATAAAATAAGCAAAATTTTGTCAATTGTTTAAGAATTAAAAAATGCTAAAAACTATTGATATTTTTGGAGTTTTAATATAGAATATAACAGAAAAAATAAAAAATAGGTGATATTTTTATGAGAAGAAAAACGAGAACAAAAGTAAAAAAAGGTTTAATAATTACTGGAGTCATAGTTGGAATAGTTCTAATTATAATAGGAATAGTTTTAGTAATAAAATTACATAAAAAGCCAGAAATATCATATGATGATGGTTTAACATGTAAAAACTATTTTACAACTATTACAATAGACTTATCAAGTAAAGAAGTAAAAAGAGATAATATAGATTCATCATTAAAAGAAGAATTTGGAATAACAGATGATCAAGAAAACTTAGCATTTTCATCAAATGATGAGATGAGAAAATTGTTATCAAATTCGGTTTTTGATATATCTGAGAATGGACAAGTATTCACTATAAAAAATATGTATCAAACCAAAAGTATAATAGTTGAGGCATCAGATATAAAAGAAAAAGTAGATAGAGAAGATGTAACTCAAATTTCAGACAATTTATATATATTAAGTTTCTATTCAGAAAAACTTACAAAAGCAATGTACAATTATTACAAAGACAAAGACTACATAAATAAAATCTTTTATGATGATGTAACAATAAATAAACAAATAAATGATGTATCTCAAACAATGTATGGAGAAACAGAAATAGACTTAGGAGGACATCATACATTGGGAACAACTGTAATGGGATTAGATAATTACATGAATATAATAAACGAAAACGGTAATCTTGCAGATATTACAGTTGCAACAATAGGATATGGAATAAATTCACAAAATGAATATTTTAATAATAGAATAAATGATGGTTATTACAATTTTGTGTTAAACGATAAAGACATATCAGAAACAATTAGTCAAGGAAGCAGAATTGCAGAAGTAATAGTAGATTCTACAACAAATAATGTGAAATTAATGCCACTTGTAACAGTTACAGAAGAAGGATATACATCAGTATCTAGTATATTAAAAGCAATAGCATATGCAACAAAAAGTTCGGATGTAATATGTTATGAATTAATAAATAATCAAAATGAGGCAATCGATTTAGCATTAGAAAATTGTTTTAAGGAAAATGTACCAGTATGTAGTGTATCATCAAATAGTCAATATGAGACAGGAAACCAAAGCAATAATGAAACTAAAGATACTTTAGGAGATTATCCAGCAAACCATAGTATGACAATTGCAATATCTTCATTAGATAGAGAACTAAATTTAGCAGATTATTCAGGAAAAGGAGATTATGTTGATTTTGCAGCACCAAGTACAGATGTAGAAGAAATATTTAGTAGCAGTCAAAATATATCAAGATGGTCAGGGGCACAATATTCAAATGCACAAATAGTTGCAGCAATAGCACTAATAAAAACATATAGTAAAGATGCAACGATACTTGATGTATATAACTTTTTAAGAAATTATAGTGTGGATTTAGGAGCTGAAGGAAAAGACGAGCTATATGGATATGGATGTCCAAAATTCCAAGATTTAACAATAGGAGCTATTGATAAAAAAGCTCCAGAATTTAAAGAAGTTACATACGAAAACGAAAACTGGGAAGTTGTAAAACAAGTAAAAATAGTTGCAAATGATAATATAAGAATGGATTCATGGGCAATTACAAAAAATGAAAATGGACCAGAAGAAAGCGAATGGCAAAAAATTCAAGCAGTAACTCCAGACTTAGATGTAACATCAACAATTACAGAAAATGGAAAATACTATATTTGGATAAAAGATATTGCAGGAAATACTGCTACAACAGAAATTCAAATTGATAAAGTTGATAACACACCACCAAAAATTGCTTATACAATCAATAAAGATACATTATCATCAGGATATGTAACAATAAATGTAACAGCAGAAGATGAACAATCTGGCTTATGTGATAGTCCATTTAGTTGGGATAAAGTAACATGGTCTCAAGAAAATGCAAACAGAATGATAAAAGAAAATGGAAGATATAAAGTATATGCAGAAGATAAATTAGGAAATATTGGTGAACAAGAAATTTTAGTAGATTGCTTCCCACAAGTAGGAACATACGAACTTCAAGATGGAAACATAATAACAGAAATGAATGTTTCAGCAGACTGGATTGGAAATACAAATAATAATGTAGAAATAAAACTAAATAAAGACCTAGATATAGCAGGATGGCAAATATCTACTACAGAAGATGTACCATCAGAGTTTGTTGCAGTAGAAGGAGCAAATATTATAGATAACAATCAAAATAATGGAGAAACAAATTTACCAAGTAATGTAACACCAGATGGCAATGTCCAAAACCAAGAAAACACCAATATACAAGTTGTACAAAGAACAGAACCAATAGTATTACATACATCGCTTGATATAGATAAAACCTATTATTTTTGGATAAAAGATAGCTATGGAAATACATCATATCAATTATTTACAATACATAAAGCAGTTATATAAAACAAGGAGGAATAAAAAATGTCATTTATAGACGAAATTAAAAAAAGAGCTAAAAATGAAATGAAAACAATTATTTTACCAGAAGCTGAAGATAAAAGAGTATTAGAAGCTGCAAGTAAAGTAATAAAAGAAGGATTCGCAAAAGTAATTTTACTTGGAGATGAAGAAAAAATAAAAGATGATAGCAAAAAATATGAAATAAATTTAGATGGAGTGGATATTATAAATCCACTTACATCTGAAAAAAAGAAAGAATATAAACAAACATTATATGAACTTAGAAAAAACAAAGGAATGACATTAGAACAAGCAGAAGAGTTGCTAAAAGAACCAATATATTTTGGTATGATGATGCTAAAAGATGAAAATTCAAAAGCAGATGGACTAGTATCAGGAGCAGCACATTCAACAGCAAATACATTAAGACCAGCACTTCAAATATTAAAAACAAAACCAGGAACAAAATTGGTATCAGCATTTTTTGTAATGTGTGTACCAGATTGTGAATTTGGAGAAAAAGGAACATTTATATTTGGTGATAGCGGACTAAACCAAAATCCAACAGCAGATGAACTTTCAGAAATTGCAATATCATCAGCAAATAGTTTCAAACAATTAGTTAGAAAAGATGCAAAAGTTGCAATGCTTTCATATTCAACAAAAGGAAGTGCAAAATCTGAATTAACAGAAAAAGTAATAGAAGCAACAAAATTAGTAAAAGAAAAAGAAAATACTTTAATGGTAGATGGAGAACTACAATTAGATGCAGCAATAGTACCAGAAATTGCAAAATCAAAAGCACCAGATAGCCCATTAAAAGGAGAAGCAAATGTACTTATATTCCCAGACTTAGACGCAGGAAATATAGGTTACAAATTAGTACAAAGACTAGCAAAAGCAGAAGCTTATGGTCCACTATGCCAAGGAATTGCAAAGCCAGTAAATGACTTATCACGTGGATGCTCTGCAGATGACATAGTAGGAGTTGTAGCAATAACAGCAGTTCAAGCACAAGACTAAATTCCCATTTGGGGACGGAGTTTTTCGGGGAATTCCCATTTGGGGACGGAGATTTTAGGGGAAAAGAGGCGATTGATTATAAAAATATTAGTTATAAATGCAGGAAGTTCATCACTAAAATATCAAGTAATTGATATGGAAACAGATGAAAGATTAGTAAAAGGAAATTATGAAAGAATAGGACAAGCAGGATCATTTTTAACACATAAAGTAAATGGGGTAAAACGTAGATTTGAACACGAAGTAAGAAATCATGAAGAAGCAATTGGATTTATATTGTCAAGAATTTTAAATAGACACTATGGTGTAATAAAAAGCTTAGATGAACTAGCTGGAATTGGGCATAGAGTTGTTCACGGTGGAGAAAAGTTTAAGAAACCTGTTATAATTACAGATGAGGTAATAGAAGAAATAGAAAAATGTTCAGATTTAGCACCACTTCATAATCCAAATGCTATTGCAGGAATAAAAGCTTGTCAAAAGGTTGTACCAAATATGAAGATGGTTGCAGTGTTTGATACTGCATTTCACCAGACAATTCCAAAAGAAAAATATATTTATCCGATTCCATATAAATATTACGAAAAATATGGAATAAGAAAATATGGATTCCACGGAATATCACATGAATATGTTGCAAATAGAGTTGCAAAACTTATGAATAGAGATATAAAGGATTTAAAAATAATTAGTTGCCATTTAGGACAAGGTGCAAGCATATGTGCTATACAAAATGGTAAATCTAAAGAAACAACAATGGGATTAACACCACTTGGAGGAATACCAATGGGATCAAGAAGTGGAGATTTAGATCCATCAGTTATAACATACTTAATAAAAAAATCAGAAAAACCTACAGTTGGGGTAAGAGAACTTGCCAAAACAGATCATAAAGAATTAACAGCAGAAGAAGTAGAAGAAATGCTAAACAAAAAATCAGGTATTTATGGAATATCAAGAATATCTTTAGACTTTAGAGATGTCGAACTTGATAGTTTATCAGGAGGACATCATGCAAAACTTGCTTTAGATGTATTTGATTATAGAGTGGCTCAAGAAATTGCAAAATGTGCTGTTGCAATTGGAGGAGTTGATGTAATAACATTTGAAGCAGGAGTTGGAGAAAAAGGACCTCTTGATAGAAAACATATATGCAGTTATCTAGGAATTTTAGGTGTTGAATTAGATGAAGAGGCAAATGAGGAAAAAGGCGAAGAAAAAGAAATATCTACAAAAACATCTAAAGTAAAAGTATGGGTAGTTCCTACAAATGAAGAATTAATGATTGCAAAAGAAACATATGAATTAGTAAAATAATAAATAATGTGGCATTTGGAAACAAAGTTTCTAATAAACTTAAGTACCCAAATGGAAAAAGAAAGGAAGATTTTTAAATGAAAATATTAGTATTAAATTGTGGTAGTTCATCACTAAAGTATCAATTAATTAACATGGAAACAGATGAAGTTTTAGCATCTGGAAAATATGAAAGAATAGGAGAAAAAGAAGCTTTTATAACACATAAAGCTTGTGGTAAAAAAGTAAAGATTGACCATGTTGCAATGGATCATACAGAAGCAATAGATTTTACTTTAAAACAATTAACAAATCCAGAATATAAAGTAATAGATAGTTTAGATGAAGTAAGCGCAATTGGACACAGACTTGTTCATGGTGGAGAAAAAATTGCAGAATCAGTTGTAATTGATGAAAATGTTATAAAAGTATTAAAAGAATGTACAGATTTAGCACCACTTCATAATCCAGCAGGAATAATGGGAATAGAAGCTTGTAAAAAAGTAATGCCAGGAAAACCAATGGTTGGAGTTTTTGATACTGCATTCCATCAAACAATGCCAAAAGAACATTATATTTATCCAATACCATATGAATTTTATAAAAAATATGGAATAAGAAAATATGGATTCCACGGAACATCACATATGTATGTTTCAAATAGACTAGCTGAAATAGAAGGAAAAGATATAAAAGATTTAAAAATAGTTACATGTCATTTAGGTCAAGGATCAAGTATATGTGCAGTTGATGGTGGAAAATCAATAGATACATCAATGGGATTAACACCACTTGGAGGAATTCCAATGGTTACTAGAAGTGGAGATTTAGATCCATCAGTTGTAACATTCTTGATGAAAAAAGAAAATTTAACAGCAGATGAAGTTGAAAACATATTAAATAAACAATCAGGAGTTCAAGGAATTTCAGGATTAGCACCAGACTTTAGAGAAATAGAAGCAGCATCTTATGGAGATAGTGAAAGAGCCAAAATTGCAATTGATAGCTTTACATATGCTATTGCAGGTTACATTGCAAAATATGCAGTTGCAATGAGAGGAATTGACTATATAGTATTTACTGGTGGTGTTGGTGAAAACCAAATTAATATCCGTAAATGGATTTGTGAACAATTAGAATTTATGGGTGTGTTAATTGATGAAGAAGCAAATAATGTAAGATCAGAAGAAAAATTAGTTTCAAAACCAGAATCTAAAGTAAAAATATATGTAATACCAACAAATGAAGAATTAATGATAGCAAAAGAAACTGAAAGATTAACAAAATAATAAAAATTAAAAAGAACGACAAAATGAAGTATATCTAATAAAAGGAAACTTCAAAAAAGTCGTTCTATTTTTATAGAAAAAAGATTAATGATAAAACTTTACATAATCTATTGAAAAAAATAAGAATATATGGTAAAATAGTTAAATAGTATATAGTTAGCGGAAAATATAAAAAAGGGAGGAAAAAATGAATTTACCAAATTTATTCACCAAATTTTATTTAGATAAAGAAAAAGATATAGTAGTAAAATTATTTAAATCAGAAAATCAAGATGAATTAATTTATGTTCTAGAAACACCAAACCATCATACAGGAAATTTAATAACAAACTTAGCAAAGATTGCAAATGTAGAAACAATAAAAGATGAAAATGACATGAAAGTAATTAAAGGAATTTTGCAAGCTTGTATTAATGATGACGGAAAAGAAGTTTATATATTTAGACTTGGTGGAATAAAAATAGCCAATGTATATCCAGATGGAAAAATAGAAAGAAAAGCAAAAATACCAGCAATAATAAAATTACTTATGGCACAAACAAAAGACTATAAATTGCCAATAGAAAAAACAATAGTAAAATCATATATTCTAAAAAAATCGAAATTTAGAACAGATTTACATACACATTTAAACCAAATATTACAACCAGATCTTCTAATAGCATTGGGAATAAAACATCAAATAGGATATTCTTTATATTACATAAAGAAATTAGGAATAAAAGTAACTGCAAAACAAGAAAAAGAACTACTTAAAAAGAGAAAAGAAATAGAGAAAAAATATAAAAATTCTGAATTAGAAGGTAAAAAATTAGAAAGAAAAATAAATGATGAAACACTTATAAATATGGCAGATTTAATATTAAACAATTTAGAAAATGCAGAAGAAAATATTGTAAAAATCAGAAACAGTTTAGTATTATTAAAAGACGGGCAAGCAGTATTTACAAACCTTGAAAAAACAATACTTTATAGATATGCAATAATAAGAGGAAAACAAGTAGAAGAAAAAGAACAAATAGATTTAAGTTTAGAAAAAATAAACAAAATAGAAGACAATGACATAAGAGAAGCTTTAAAGAAAATGAAAGAAGACGAAATGCTAGGAAGTCCATATGAACACAATACATTTTATCAAGACAAATTATTATGGATAGCAAGAGAATATCAAAAACAAGGAATAAAATATGTAGAAATTGCAAACTCTACACTAGCCAAAAAAGGTCAAGCAGGAATAGATAACTTAGTAGAAATGCATGAAATTATGCCAGAAATAGAAAAAGAAACTGGAGTATGTATAAGATATTTAGCAGCAGGAAGTAGAACACTATTTACACCAGAACAAGTAAAAGAGTGCCCAGCAGTTATAAAAGCAATAAGTAAAAGTCCTTATGTTGTTGGAATGGATCTAATAGGGGAAGAAATAAACAATGTAACAGATTTTTCAGACTTAATAGAAGAAATTATAAAATATGCAATATATGAAGATGATGGATATACAATAAGATTACATGCAGGAGAAACAGATGCATTTAAAGACAATATAGAAAAAGCATTAGATTGTATAAAAATATGTTTACCAAATGGAGAAAAAGCACCACAAATAAGACTAGGACATGGTTTATATGTACCAGATCTAGACACTAGAGAAGGAAAAAGAATAATAAATAAAATGAAGGATTTAGATGTTGTTCTTGAGTTCCAATTATCATCAAATGTAAGGCTAAATAACTTAACAAATTTAAGTAATCATCCAATGAAAAAGTATTTATCAGCAGGAGTAAAATGTGTTCAAGGAACTGATGGATGTGGATTTTATGGAATAGATACAATAGATGAACAAATTGCATTAAGAAACTTATTAGATGTTAAAGATACAGACTTCGCAAAAATGAGAAAAGTAGAAGATGAAATATTAGAAAGAAGACAAAAATATTTCGAAGAAAAATCAAAGAAATTTGAACAATTCTTAGATGGAAGAACAATCGAAGAAGCATTAAAAGAAGAAGAAGAAAAATGCTTAAAAGCAATCGACTTAGACACAATAGAAAATAAAGTTACAAATAAATTAAATTCATACAATGTGTTTAAGAAAAAAATAGTAAACTTACCACAAGATAAAACACCAATAATAATAGCAGGGGGAAGTTTCAATTCAAAAGGCAGGGTTACAATGCCAAATGATGAAATAAAAAAATCTTTAAAAGAATTGCTAGAAAAGGTAGATAATAAAAATACATATATATTAATAGGTCACAAGATGCAAGGATATGAAAGGGCAGTTTTAGATATATCAAAAGAATTAAACAAAAAATTTGATGTAACAGCCGTAGTTCCAAAATTTGTTTCTGAAGACATAAAAGAAAATCTAGACAGCAATAAAGATTTAAGTGGTATTTATGTATCTCCAGATCCATCAGAACTTGGGATATATAAGAGTTTTAATTATGAAATATTTGAAAGAAGAAATTCAGTTGTTGTTGCATTTGATGGAAATTCACCAGTTTCTAACTTAATACAAGAAGCAAAAAATGGTAAAGGAAAAGCAAAAATATATGTAAATTCTGATGTTGATGTACTTAAAGAAAAAGCAAAATCATTAGATGGATATGTAAGATTGTTTAATACTAATCAAAATTTAGCAAAAGAAATATTAGAAGACAATCCAGAAATAAAAGAAAAAATGTAATATAAAAAGGAATTCTTGTAAAAGGAATTCCTTTTTTCTAATTATAGAAAAGAGCTTAAAATATATAACATAAACAACGAATTTACATAAAAAGGTTGCAATAAATTTGAAAATATTATAAAATATTAATACTTAATTTCAGTTTTTACTAAATTATTTTTTTAGTTTAGTACTTGAAATAGAGTAAACTAGTAACTATCGCATAGAGAAAATGGAGGTAAAACATGAAAAAATACGATGCGATTATTGTTGGAGCAGGACCTGCTGGAGTTTTTTGTGCTTTGGAAATGATTAAAAAAAGCAAAAAACGGAATCTGAAAGTACTTGTACTGGATGAAGGCTCTGCAATCGAAAAAAGAAGGTGTAAAACAGAGTTTGTGGGTAAATGTACTAGGTGCAAAGTGTGTAGCATAACACACGGATTTGCAGGAGCTGGTGCGTTTTCGGATTGTAAATTAAGTTTATACAATTCGGAAGACACAACATTTGTTGGTGGCGAGCTTGAAGAATATATGTCTGAAAAAGAATTAAAACAGCTTTTAGATGAGGTTGTTGAGACATATGTTTCGTATGGCATTCCAGACGAAAGAATTGGTGGAATGAGTCATCCTTATGCCAAAGAGCTTTTGAAAAAAGCAAATGACAATGGACTTAAAATGACTATTGTACCATTCTTGCATGCTGGAACAACAAATGGAAGAAAGACATTCTTTTTGCTTGAGAGCAGACTTCAAGAAGACGAGAGAGTAAATCTTATTTTTGATGCACCCGTAAAAGAAGTGCTTGTAGAAGATGGAAAAGTAAAAGGTGTTGTATATCAAAAAGATAGACAGGACCATAAAGCTTATTCATCAAATGTAGTTCTTGCAACAGGACGAGCAGGAGCATCATGGAATAAGGAAATTTGCTCAAAACTTGGTATTCCAACTAAAGAAGGAAAAATCAAAGTTGGAGTAAGATATGAACTCCCAGACAAAATCATGGGAAGAGCAAATGAACTTTATGAGCCAAAGTTCAAAACAGATGCAACATTAGAAACAGATGCTGCAATTACATTTTGCCATAACCCATATTGTGGAAGCGTAGTTGCAGAATCATATGATGGCCAAATTACACTTGTAAATGGACATGCAGACAATACGAAAACGGGAAGAACCAACATGGCATTGCTTTTCAAGATGGACTTTGGAGAGAATGCAATTGAAGTTGTAAAAAACATGGCAAAGACATTAAATGTTTTGTCAGGTGGTCAGGTAGCTGTGCAGCGGGCAGGAGACTTTTTTAACAATGTTCCAACAGCAATTGGAGCACTCAAAAATAATTCAATGAGTCCAACGCTGAAATCGGCTGTTCCTGTGAATCTTCAGGAGGTTATGCCAGCACGGCTGGTAAACAATATTACCAGTTTTATCACAAGGATTGACAAAGTGATACCTGGTTTTGCAAATCCGGACAATTTAATTTATGGACTAGAAATTAAGTTTTCAAATCTTTCAATTGAGCTGGATAAAAATTTCATGACAGGAATCAACGGCTTATATGCTATTGGTGACGGAGCCTGTACTTCAAATGGATTGATTCAGGCATCAGCATCAGGAATGCGGATGGGAAGAATCTTGGTCGAAAGTTACAAGTAATAATGAGTTAGTTTTAACTCAAAAAAAGAGGGGGCAAAATTGCTCCCTTGTTTTAATTTTAAATAATATGTACACCATTGTTATTTACAGAATAAATATTAAAATCTAAATTATTTTCTATACAAATTTTTTCAATTAATTTAGTATCAGAACTTATAACATATAAAAACTTAGCATTTGTAGAAAGACCAGACATACTATTTGGTATATTTTCAAAATTAGACAATACTTTAGAAGTAGGTAAATCATTAATAAAATAGTAATTTAAAATATTTTGATAATCATCAAAATGTTGAAAAATATGATTTTGCTTAAAAAGAACATCAAAGTTATTTTTATTTAATGCAGGTATTAATTCATTTAAAATCATATATGACTTAGTAAAAGTATTTCTATCAAATTTTCTTAATAAATCAACTATATTTTCTTGAGTTTTTATATTGGTTAAATTATTAACCTTATTTGTTTTTATTAAAAAAACTTTATAGTTAGTTGGAAAATCAAATTTTTTTATTAATTTTCCGTTATCTGAAATAATGCATAAACCACCTAATGAACATGTACTATGAGCAATACCAGTACAAATGTCTCTAACTAAAAATCCATCTTTTTCCTCAACAAAATTATTATCTAAAATTTCAATTAGATCTTCTTTAGATAATGGATTTCCAAAAAGACAAGTTACTCCATAAATTACTGCATTTGATAACATAGAATTAGATGCTAAACCACAATGTTCTTGCATATTTTCATCAAATTTTACAGTAACTTTAAAATGGATGTTAGAGTTAAATAGCTTACGCATAATAATTAGGCAGTGCTTAATTACTGCTGTTTTAGAATGGTAAATAATATCATTATCAGAACTAGGCAAAGCTTCAACTGATATAATATTGTTGAAATCAAGCGCAAGGCCCATTCCACCTCCACCTAATTTTTCCATGATCATCTTATTTGGATTTAAAGCTGTTAAGTGAAGTCTTGCAGGCGACAAGATTGTAACTTTTTCTTGTTTTAAAGATGCATTGTTAAAAGTTTTTTTCAAAACTATATTTTCTCCAATTTGAAACATATAAACATTCCTTTCTAAAAAAGATAGGGTTTTATTATATCATAAACAAATATAAAAAAACAAGAGTAAAAAATATCAAATAAAGGTTTACAAAATGGCTAAAAATGTAGTATAATAGAGTATAACTGAAAAACGAATCAAAAAATAAAAAATAAGGAGGAATAAAAATGGCAACATATTTAACAGAGCCATCTAGGACATTTAACGAATATCTATTAATACCAAGATTAACAACAAGGGAGTGTACACCAGATAAAATATCATTAAGAACACCACTTGTAAAACATAAAGTAGGGGAAGAAGCATCAATGTACTTAAATGTACCATTCACATCAGCTATAATGCAAGCAGTTTCTGGAGAAGAAATGGGAGTAGCATTAGCAAGAGAAGGTGGACTTGCATTTATATATATGTCACAATCAGTAGAATCACAAGCAGCAATGGTAAGACATGTAAAAGAATCAAAATCAGGATTCGTAAGAAGCAAATGGAACTTAAAACCACATGATACATTAAGAGATATCTTAGAAATAAAAGAAGAAAGTGACCATTCTACAATACCAGTAACAGAAGATGGAACAGCAAAAGGAAAATTACTTGGAATAATAACAAGTAAAGATTACAGATTAACAAGAGATAGTTTAGACAAAAAAGTAGAAGAAATAATGACACCAGTAGAAAAACTAGTATATGCAAAAGTAGGATTAACTTTATCAGAAGCAAATGACATAATCTGGGAAAAGAAGATAAACTGTTTACCAGTAATAGAAGAAAATGGAAACTTAAATTCATTAGTATTTAGAAAAGACTATGAGCAACATAAAGAAAACCCACTAGCACTTCAAGATGAAAATCAAAGTTATTTAGTAGGTGCAGGAGTAAATACTAGAGATTATGAAGAAAGAATACCAGCTTTGGTAGAAGCAGGTGTTGATATACTATGTTTAGATTCATCAGATGGATTTTCAGTATGGCAAAAAGAAGTTATAGAATGGGTACATGAAAAATACAATGGAAAAATAAAGATTGGTGCAGGAAATGTAGTAAGCCAAGAAGCATTTTATTACTTAGCAGATGCAGGAGCAGACTTTATAAAAATAGGAATTGGTGGAGGTTCAATTTGTATCACTCGTGAAACAAAAGGAATCGGAAGAGGACAAGCAACAAGTATTATAGATGTTGCAGAAGCTCGTGCTGAATATGCAAAAAGAACAGGAATATATATTCCATTATGTGCAGATGGAGGAATAGTACATGACCATCATATAACTTTAGCATTAGCTATGGGATGTGACTTTGTTATGATGGGAAGATATTTTGCAAGATTTGATGAAAGTCCTACAACAAAAATAAAATTAGATGGAAAATTTGTTAAAGAATATTGGGGAGAAGGATCAAAAAGAGCAAGAAGCTGGACAAGATATGACCTTGGTTCTAAAAATGAAAAAATGTCATTTGTTGAAGGGGTTGATTCTTATATTCCATATGCAGGACCACTTAAAGATAACTTAAATGTTACAATTAAGAAGATAAAATCAACAATGTCAAACTGTGGATCTAAAAACTTAGAAGAATTCCATGAAAAAGCTATTTTAACTCCAGTTTCAAGCTTAAGTATTCAAGAAGGTTCAGCACATGATTTAACAGTAAGAGAAATATAAAAAAGTAAAGAAGGAATTTTATGGTAGATTTTAAAGAAAGTTTAAAAGTTACACCAGACAAAATTGATAAAAAAGCAGAAATAATAAAACATTTGGCTATACAAGAAGCGGCATATTGCCGTAATAGCCGTGAAATGTCTAATAGAACAAATTTCCTAAGGTCAGGAGAATATGTTTATTATAATATTATGCTAATATCTGGATTGTTATTTTCTTTGAATGATACAACAAAAGGAATATTAGATACATCAATAATCGGGAGAGTAAAATCTCCCGAAAGCATAGAAAAGAAAAATAGCAGACAGGGTAGAGAAAATAAAAAAAGTGGAGACATTATTGCATTTAATATAATATTAGATAGAATACATAATTCAGAAGAATTTTATAATGTATTTAGATCTGATAAAATTCAAAGTTTATATAATGAGAGAAAATCAAATATAGACTTAATGCAACTAGTTGTTAATTTTATAAATTCATTCGAAATGTATGGATTATCTTCAGAGTTAGATGAAACTTTAACAGTAGAAGAGAGTAAAGAAGCATCTAAAAAAAGACTTGATGAAATGAAACAAAACTGTGCTAAAATACAAGAAAACATCAATATTTATAACAAAGAAGATCCAGGAAAAAGTGCAGATTTTCCAATAAATCAGTCAATGAGAATAATGTGTGAAGAGCTTTTAAAAAGAGAAATACAAAAAGCTATTTATGAATTAATTGAAGAAAAGGAAAATTTAGAAAAAGAAATAAAAGATAATAAAGGTTCATTATCAGAAGAAATGTTAACAATAAAGAAAAATAACTTAAGAAGTATAAAAGCAAAAGTGAATTTATTTAGATCAAGAAAAACTTGGAAAAATGAAGAATTAGTTGAACTATTAACAGGTAAAGTTGACAAGGAAAAAGTAGGATTATATGTTCCTATACTTGAACATCTAAAAAAAGAAGATGTAGATGCAATGATTGAAACAGGAAATTCAAAAAAAGAAGAAAGTATTGAAAAGAAATATTGTCAGCTTTTAATATTGGTATTATATCAGTTAACTAAACTTGAATTTAAAAAAGATGGGCAATATGAAGGACTTGTTTATAATAACGTTTGGACAAACTTACATAACTTGTTAAGAGAATATAAAAACTGTGAAATAGACAAAGGCTCTTATGGAAATATAACTTTTGAAAACTTACAAAAACTAACAACAAATTTAATAAGATTAAATGCAAGATTAAGTGATCCTTTACAATTTGAAACTGCAAAATATGAAATGGATTATTATTTAAAAAACATAATTGAGCAAATTATGGGAATAGAAAACATAGAAGGAGAAGAAAAAATAAAACCTAACGGATATGTTTCTATTCATTATGATGGAGGAAACTTTGAAATAAAGGTAACAACACATTATAGAGATAGAGTTGCAAGCAGAGGTAGTGCGGCATATGGCAGTGGAAGAATAGATAATAAAAACGAGAAAAAAAGAGAAATAAAAAGGTTGAGCTATAAAAAATATTTATTAAAACCATCTAAAAGAGAATCTGTTCCAAAAATAAAGGCAATTAGGATAAATGATGCTTTAGCTAAAAGGATAAAAGAATATAAAACATTAGAAAAAGCAATTGTTACTGAAGAAGGAAAAGAAATGGGATTAATAAGATGGAGAAAAGAACTGCTAAAAAGTACACCAAGATATTTTTCGGCAAAATATGATGGGAATTCTGTAAGAATAGAATTTTTCGGACCATTGCAAAATGTTGAAAAATATTATTCTGAAACAAGTGTTATTCAAATTAGAGATGAAGTTAAATCTATGATAGAGGATATAAGACAATGTGGAAAAGACAGAATTGCACAAGGAAAAGATGAACTTTTATCTGATGAAACATATGTAATAGAAATAAGCAGAAGTCAATACCATGATTTTATAAATAATCAATTAGAAGATTATAAAAAAATGATAGATTTTAAATTAAAAGAAGCAGAAAAGAAAGATGAAGAAAAATGCAAAGGAGAGCAGAAATAAATAAAGATGCGATTAATTCGCATCTTTATTTTTTATTCCCATTCAATAGTTGCTGGTGGTTTAGATGTAATATCATAAACTACTCTATTTACATGTTTTACTTCATTAACTATTCTTGATGAAACTTTTTCTAAAATATCATAAGGAATTTTGCTCCATAATCCTGTCATAAAGTCTGTTGTTTCAACAGCTCTTAATGCTACAGTATAGTCATAAGTACGTTCATCTCCCATAACTCCAACTGAACGTAAATTTGTAAGAACTGCAAAATATTGATTAATAGATTTATGAAGACCTGCTTTTGCAATTTCATCTCTAAAGATAAAATCAGCTTCTCTTAAGATATCTAATTTATCTTTTGTAATATCTCCTATTACTCTAATTGCAAGACCTGGACCAGGGAATGGTTGTCTGAAAACAAGGTTTTCTGGAATACCAAGTTCTAATCCAACTTTTCTTACTTCGTCTTTAAATAAATTACGTAGAGGTTCAACAATCTCTTTAAAATCAACATAATCAGGAAGTCCTCCAACATTATGATGGCTCTTAATTACAGAACTTTTTCCAAGTCCACTTTCAATAACATCTGGATAAATTGTACCTTGAACGAGAAAATCAACTGTTCCGATTTTTTTAGATTCTTCTTCAAATACTCTTATAAATTCTTCACCTATAATTTTTCTTTTTTGTTCAGGATCTGTTACACCACTTAATTTTGCTAAGAATCTATCTTCAGCATTTACTCTTATAAGGTTGATATCATATTGTTCTCTAAATATTTTTTCAACTTCGTCACCTTCATTTTTACGAAGAAGACCATGGTCAACAAATATACATGTTAAATTTTTACCAATTGCTTTGCTTAAAAGAATAGCTGCAACTGATGAATCAACACCACCTGATAGAGCACATAAAGCTTTTCCATCTCCAATTTTTTCTCTTAATTTTTTTATAGAATCTTCTACAAATGAAGACATTTGCCAATCTCCAGAGCAGTTACAAACATTATATAAGAAGTTTTTAATAACTTTAGTTCCATTTACAGAGTTATTAACTTCTGGATGGAATTGAATACCATATAATTTTCTTTCTTCATTTTCCATTGCAGCATTTGGGCAAGATGATGTATGTCCAATATTTTTAAATCCTTCTGGAACTTTTTCTACAAAGTCTGTGTGGCTCATTAAGAAATCATTTGTGTTTCCAAAACCTTCAAATAATTTTGAGCTATTATCAATTGAAACTTCAGTTGTTCCATATTCACGTTTATTTGCAGATGCAACATTTCCCCCTAAAGTGTATGACATAAGTTGCATACCATAGCAAATACCTAAAACTGGGATACCAAGTTCAAATATTTTGCTATCACATCTAGGGCTGTCATCTCCAAATACACTAGCAGGTCCACCTGTAAAAATAATACCTTTTGGATTTTTTTCTTTAATTTTTTCTAAAGAAATATCAAAAGGAACAACTTCAGAATATACATTGCACTCTCTAACTCTACGAGCTATTAATTGGTTATATTGTCCACCAAAATCTAGTATTAAAATTAGTTCATTTTTTTTCAAGATTTTCTACCTCCATTTAAAATATTTACTATTATATCATATATTGTAAGATTTAGCAACACTTTTCCCATTTGGGGACGGAGTTTTTTCGGGAAATATATCAAGAAAATGCTGAGTTATAGCGATTTTATTTCCCGGAAAAACTCCGTCCCCAAATGGGAAAATAGAATACTTGCTATTTTTTTATTTGTGGTGTAAAATAAACTGGTAATTTTAATATAATAATAAGGGTGATAAAAATGTCAAAGACAGAATTAGCAAAGAAAATATTTGAAGAAACAAAAAAAGAAGTTAAAATCGATTTAGGTAAAATAACACCAATTGATTATGTTGATAAGAAAAAATTAAATGAAGAAGAAAAGTTACATTTTGAAAAAATTGGAGAAGAAATAATAAAGAATAATGAATATGCAGTTGTAACAATGGCAGGAGGGCAAGGAACAAGACTTGGATGGAAAGGCCCTAAGGGAACATTCAAGCTAGATATTGGAAAAAATGGAAAATATATTTTCGAAATTTTAGAAGAAAATTTAGAAAAGTCTAGAAAAATGTATAATATACTTCCATATTGGTACATAATGACAAGTAACCAAAATAATGATGAAACAATAGCATTTTTTGAAAAGAATAATTATTTTGGATATGACAAAGAAAAAGTAAAATTTTTTATTCAAGGGGAGCTTCCAATATTAACTAAAGATGGAGAAGAAGTAGTAGAAAATGGTAAAATAAAAACAGGATCTAATGGAAACGGTCGGAGTATATAAAGCTATGAAAGATCAAGGTATAATAGATGATATGAAAGCTAAAAAAATTAAATGGGTTTATATTTGTGGAGTTGACAATATTATGGTAAATCCAATTGATTCATTATTTATTGGACTAACAATTAGCAAAAATATGAAAGTTGCATCAAAATCTATTGTAAAAGCTTATCCAGAAGAAAAAGTTGGTGTATTTTGTAAGAAAAATGGAAAACCAAGTACTATAGAATATATTGATATGTCAGAAGAAATGAGAGAAAAAAGGCTTAATGATGGAGAACTTGAATATGGAGAAGGAAATTTTATAAGCCATTTACTAAGTTTAGAAGCCATAGAAATAATCGCGAATAATGACTTAAAATATCATGTAGCAATAAAAAATGGATTGTATAAATTTGAGACTTTTATATTTGACGGATTTGAATTTTTAGATGATATGCTTGTTATGAGAGTAGATAGAGATGAAGAATTTGCACCAATAAAAAATAAAGAAGGAAAAGATAGTCCAGAATCTGCAAAAGAAATTTATGAAAGGAATTTAGAAAGATGCAAGAACTTGAAGTAAAAAATCTTTTAAATTTAAATGAAACAATAGCAAATAAAATTTTTGAAAATGTTACATATCCATGGGAAGTAATAAATAAAATTAGTGAATTTATAATAGAACTTGGAGAAACATTGGACAAAAACATATATGAAGAAAAAGCTCCAAACGTATGGGTTGCAAAGTCTGCTGAAATTGCTCCAACAGCATTTATTGGTGGACCATGTATAATTGATGAAAATGCTAAAATAAGACATTCAGCTTTTATAAGAGAAAATGCAATAGTTGGAAAAAATGTAGTTGTAGGAAATTCTACAGAACTTAAAAATGTAATTATATTTAATAATAGTGAAGTACCACATTATAACTATGTAGGAGATTCTATTTTAGGGTACAAATCACACATGGGTGCAGGAAGTATAATATCAAATTTAAAATCAGATAAGTCTAATGTAAGTGTGAAATATAATGATAAAAAAATAGAAACAAATTTAAGAAAATTTGGAGCAATACTTGGAGATAACGTAGAAGTTGGCTGTTCGTCTGTTTTAAATCCAGGAAGTATAATTGGAAGAAAAACAAATATCTATCCATTATCTTGTGTAAGGGGATTTATAGGATCAAATAAAATTTATAAAAATCAAAATGAAATAGTAGAAAAAATATAAAAAATCAGGCAGAATTTTGCCTGATTTTTTTAGTTAAATTTACATTTCTTGATTGCCTGGTAAAAAATAATCTACAACACCGTAAATTAAAGCACCAATAATTGCGGACATCCATGAAATTGTATAACCTGCAACGAAAAATTGTGTAACATATAAAATTATTGCAGCTAAAGCAAATCCTACAAAACCTTTTCCAAATGGACTTGCATGAATACCTGTAAATTTAACTATTAAATAATCTAAAACTGTTAAAACAACAGCTGCAATTGCTAAAGACCAAATATTATTAATAGCAAAACCAGGTGTAAAAAAAGCAGTAATAGCTAAAACGATAGCAGCAGCAACAAGTCTGCCTATTATTTGCCATACAGTACTTGTTCCATTAGATGTTTTGGATTGAGTTTGAGTGTCAGACATAATTCATCCTCCTTTTTATTTATATTTAAAATTATTTTTTTAGCTATATAAAAATATTGTTTACAATTTAAAATTTTTTATTCAAAGTGAGAATAAAACCTAAAAAAAATGAAAAAATAAACAAAAAAGGAGAAAAAATATGCTTATAAATTTTGTAAGAGCAATTATTTTATATATAGTTGTATTAATAGTAATGAGACTTATGGGAAAAAGAGAAATAGGACAGCTTCAGCCATTTGAGCTAGCAATAGCAATTATGATTGCAGATCTAGCATCAATTCCGATGACAGAAACTGGAATTCCAATTTCAAATGGTATTGTTCCAATAATAGGTTTACTTGTTATGCACCTAATAATATCAACAATAAATTTAAAAAGCATAAGAGCAAGAGAAGCAATATGTGGAAAACCTAGGATTTTAATTTATAGAGGAAAAATTGATGAACAAGCCTTAATTAAAGAAAGATTTACTTTAAATGAATTACAAGAAAGATTAAGAGCGAAAGATGTAATAAATATTGGGGATGTTGAGTATGCAATATTAGAAACAAGTGGACAGGTAACAGTTATAGAAAAGCCTAATAAAAGAAAAACAATTCCAGAGGATTTTAATATAATGCCTGATTATGAGGGCCTTCCTTATGATTTGGTTGTTGATGGCAAAATTATGAATGAAAATTTAAAGAAAATTGATAAAGATTATAATTGGCTTTTAATAGAAGTCGAAAAGTTTGGATTTAAGCCAGAAGAGGCTTTGCTTGTTACTTATGATGGCAAAGGTCAAATTTTTTGTCAAAAGAAAGAAAATAAAAAGGGGAATTAGTTGGTATGCAAAAAGAGTTAGTTATTTGTGTTATTTTGGTTATTTTGATAATTATAGGTGATATTGTTACGCAAAATTATACTAAAAATACAGTAAACTATATAACTGGAGAGTTGAAAAGTTTGAAACAGAGTTTATTTGAGAAAGATGACGATAAAGCAGATGAGGAGATAAGTAAAATTGATAATAAATGGAAAGAGGTTTATGATAAACTTGCTTATTATATTGAACATGATGAGCTTGAAAAAGTTGAAAGTAATTTTACTGCATGCAAGAGTTTGGCAAAAACAAGGGAGTATGAGCAGTCCATAAGTGAATTGGAAAAGACGGTTTATGTGTTGGAACATATTACTGATAAGTATTCTTTCAATCTAGTTAATATTTTTTAATAGTATTTATTGAAATATGTATTAAAATTTATGATGCAAAAATATAAAAAAGTCTTGTCAAAATAAATCAAATAGAATAGAATATTGGTGTAAAATTAAATAAAAAAGGTGTAAAAATGCAAAAGATAAAAACTTATATTATGCATTGAATACTGGAAAAAGGGGGAAGAAAAATGAATTTAAACAAAAAATTCAAAAGAAACAAAGGAATAACGTTAATAGCGTTAGTAGTAACAATTATCGTTTTGTTAATTTTAGCAGGAATAAGTATAAGCATGCTAACAGGACAAAATGGAATATTGAACAGAGCGGCAGAAGCCAAAAGTAAAAATGGAACAGCTCAAAATGAAGATTTAGTAAAGTTATCTACAATGGATGCTTTATCACAAGGATTAGGAACAATAACAGATGCAAACCTAAAAACAGCGTTAAATAACAATATAGGAGAAGGAAAATATGAAATAACAGGAGATGCAACAAATGGATGGACAGTAACAGTAGATGGACAAGATTACAGAGTAGAAGCTACAGGAATAGTAAATGAAAATGGAAGTAGTACAGGAAGTGTAAATTGGAATAAAATTTTAGAAGATGCAAATAAAAATCCTGAGTCTATGAAACATAAAGAACAGGTTAAAAGCTCATTCATTGGAATAGGAACAGATGGAAAGCCTGTTAATATGGATTTATGGAGACCGAGCAAAAAAGAAGATGGAACATGGGGGATTTTTTCGTGTGAATCATCATATGCACAGGAATATGCATATGATGGAGGAATAGATGATGATGGTAAAATAGTTGGAAAGATACCTCAATATATTTATAACGGAGAAGAGGGAAAATTTACTGAAGTAACAGATTTAAGCTATACTTTTATACGCTGTACAGGTTTACGCATAGCACCAGAAATACCAGGCAGTGTAACTAGTATGGCAGGTACGTTCCAAGACTGTACAGGATTAACGACTGCACCGGAAATACCAAATAGTGTAACGAATATGCCTAGTACTTTTTCAGGATGTACAGGATTAACAACTGCACCAGAAATCCCAAATAGCGTAACGGGAATGAATGGTACGTTCCGAGAATGTAGAGGATTAACGACTGCACCGGAAATCCCAAATAGCGTAACGGATATAGGATATACTTTTTATGGATGCACAGGATTAACAACTGCACCAGAAATCCCCAATAGCGTAACGTATATGAATGGTACTTTTTCAGACTGTACAGGATTAACAACTGCACCAGAAATCCCAAATAGCGTAACGAGTATGGGATATACTTTTTGTGAATGCACTAATCTTACTGGAGAAATTACCATAAATGCAAATATAGACAATGAAGCATCAAAATGGACTTATGAAGGTTGTTTTTGGGACACAACCAAACCAATCCAACTAACAGGAACATGCACTATCCTATCAAAATTAGCTGAAACATGCACAAAGAGAAATGTAACAGTAAAATAAAGGATAAAAATATGAAAAATAAACTAACAGCAACAATAATAATAATACTTTTAATTCTTCTAAAAATATACCTAATCTCAGTGCAACCAATAAAATACATACCAGAAAACAAATATGACGACGCACTAATGCTAAAACAAGCAAACAGTATTTTACAAGGAAAATGGTTAGGGGAATATAACTCCCTAACCCTTGTAAAAGGACCAATCACGCCAATATTTATTGCAATCTTAAATAAATTACACATACCATTTTTAATAGGGCAAGAACTATTGTATGATGTTTCATGCCTATTTGTTATATATACATTTAGTAAAACAATAAAAAACAAAAAAATCCTATATATAATATTTGCAATATTGTTATTTAATCCAGTAACATTTTCAACAGAAATATGTAGAGTATATAGAGATGGAATATATACCAGTTTAACAATGTTACTTATAGGATTTTCTTACAGTATATTTCTAAATAGAGAAAATTCTCCAAAAAAACAAATAAAATATTTTATAGGACTGGGAATAACGCTTTCGGCACTTTATTTATGTAGAGAGGAAAGTATATGGATATTACCATTTGTAATTATATCTACAATTACAACAATAATATTTATAATCAAAGACAAAAAAATAGAAAACAAAAAAATATTAATTGGAATGTATGTAATTCCAATAGCGATATTTATAATAAATAATTTAACAATATGCACTGTAAACTATAAAAATTATGGTGTTTTTGAATTAAATCAATATTGGTCAAAAGAATTCAAAGAAGCATATGGAGCAATAACTAGAGTGATACCTAACGAGATATATAGCAAAGTACCTGTAAGCCAAGAAACAATAAAAAGAATATGTGAGATAAGTCCTAAATTTAAAGAGATAGAAGAATATTTAACTGGAGAAGAAGCAGACAAATGGTCAAAATGTGGAGATGGTAAAATAGGTGAGATTCAAGGTGGATGGATACATTGGGCTATAATAAAAGGTGTTGATGCAAAAGGATATTATAAAGATGCTAAAACAGCTAATCAATATTATAAAGAATTAGCAAATGAAATAAATAATGCGATAGATGAAGGTAAAATAGAAGGATATAAAAATAAAAGAGTAACAAATGTTCCAAGATTTAATTTTGAGGACATTATAAATTCTATAAAAAAATGTAAAGACACAATAAGAATGGAAAACAATTTTTATTTACTAAAAATTGTTGTTCAAAATAGATTAAGTAATGATTTACAAGAAAATGAAAAATGGAAAAATATAACCAGAGAAGAAATAGATACAGAAATTACTTATAACGGAACAGAAAATCAAAATAGATTAAATGCTCTAAAACAAATAAAAAATATATATATAAAGATTAATCCTATAATATTTAAAATTTCACTTATTTGTGTTATTGGATTAATTATATGTTCAATCATAAACCATAACAAAATATATAATGAAATTTTAATTTTATTAGGTCTTGCGGGATTATATTTATGTAGGATTTTTATAATAACATTTACATATATAACCATGTATACAGATGCTTTAAATACTATGTATTTGGCAAATACTTATGGAGTACAAATTTTATTTAGTTTACTTGCGATCATCTTTTTTGTACAGAATATAAAGAAAAAAAATGATCAAAATCAAGAAACTTTAAAAGAAAAAATAAAATTAAATCCTAAAAAAGATATAACAATATTAATTCCTTGTTTGAATGAAGAAAAGACGATAGGAATTTGCCTAAAAAAAGCAAAACAAATAATACAACAAGAAAATTTAGATGCTGAAATATTAGTTGTAGATAATGGTTGTGAAGATAATTCTATAAAAATAGCTAAAAAACAAGGGGCAAGGGTAATAAAAGTAGATAAAAAAGGATATGGAAATGCACTAAGATATGGAACAATAGAAGCTATTCGGAAAATATGTCATAATGGTTGATGCAGATGACAGCTATAATATTTTAGAAATTATGCCAATAGTAAAGGAATTAAAAAATGGAAATGATTTGGTTATTGGAAACAGATATAAAGGCAAAATGGAAAAAGGGGCAATTAAGTTTTCTCATAAATATATAGGAACACCAATTATTTCGTGGCTTATAAGAATGAAGCATGGAGCAAAAATTTATGATGCTAATTGCGGATTAAGAGGATATGATAATGAAAAAATTGTAAATCTAAATTGCATATCTGAGGGCATGGAATATGCAACAGAAATGATTATAAAAGCACAAAAGGAAAAATTGAAAATTAAAGAGATTCCAATAAATTTTTATAGAGATAAAAGGAATGGTAAATCACATTTAAAAACTGTAAAAGATGGAATTAGACATTTGAAAGTGATATTAAATGAGAAATAAAATAGCTAAATAAAAGTAAAAAAATTGTCTAAAACTATTTACAATTTATGAATAGTTGTATAAAATAGTGCTATATGTAGAAAAATATCAAAAAATAAACACAAGAAAATGCTTTTTCAAGAAAGGAAGTAAAAAGAAGATGAAAATCTTAATGTTAACATGGGAATATCCACCAAGAGTAGTGGGAGGAATTGCAAGAGTTGTAAATGATCTATCAAAAAGATTAATAAAAGATGGTCATGAAGTAACAGTAGTAACATACAGAGAGGGAAATGCACCATATTATGAATTAGACAAAGGTGTAAAAGTATATAGAGTAGATAACTTTATGATAAATCCAAACAACTTTATTGACTGGGTAATGCAATTAAACTTTAATATGGTTGCAAAAACAGGAGAAATAATTGCAAAAGAAGGAAAATTTGATGTAATTCATGCACATGATTGGTTAGTAGCCTATGCTGCCAAAACATTAAAACAAGCCTATGATATGCCAATAGTTTCAACAATCCATGCAACAGAAGCAGGAAGAAACAGTGGAATAAGAGAAGCAAATCAAAAATACATAAATGATACAGAATGGATGTTAACTTATGAATCAACAGAAGTAATAGTAAATAGTAATTTCATGAAAAGTGAGTTACAAAGACTATTTGGATTACCATTTGAGAAAATAAATGTAGTAGCAAATGGTGTTAATTTAACAAACTATTCTGGAATAGATAGAGACTATGACTTTAGAAGAAAATATGCACTAGATAACGAAAAAATAATACTATTTATGGGAAGATTAGTATATGAAAAAGGTGTACAATATTTAATTGGAGCAATGCCAAAAATACTAGAACATTATCATGATGCTAAGCTTGTAATAGCTGGAAAAGGTGGAATGATAAATGAACTAAAACAAGAAGTATATAATATGGGACTAGGAGATAAAGTATGTTTCGCTGGATACTTAAACGGAAAAGATGTTGCCAAAATGTACAAAGCAGCAGATATTTCAGTATTTCCAAGTACATATGAACCATTTGGAATAGTAACATTAGAAGCAATGCTTGCTGAAGTTCCTGTTGTAGTATCAGATATTGGTGGACTAAATGAAATAGTAGAACATCGTCAAACAGGAATGAAGAGTTATTGTGGAAATAGCAACTCAATTGCAGATGCAATTTTGGAATTATTATTTGATCCACAATTATGTAGTAATATAGTAAAAAAAGCAAAAGCAAAAGTAAGAAACGAATACAATTGGGCAAAAATTGCACAAGATACACACTTCACTTACCAAAAAGCAATATGTGAAACAGTTGCTGAAAAACAAAGAAAAGAAATCGAACAAGAAAAAGAAAGCAAAGCTAAGAAACCTGCAAAAGGTGAAATTACAAATTTGCTTACATTTAGAAAAAATCAAGCTTATGCATAATAGGCTTGATTTATAAATATAGGGGGAATGAAAATGAATGTTTATGATACAGTAAATAAGCTTGCAAAAGAAATAAAAGAATCAGAAGAATACATAAATTTTAAAGAAGCAAAACAAGCAATCAATTTAGAACCTCAATATAAAGAAAAAATATCAGAGTTTGAAAAAGCAAGATATGAAGAGCAAATAAATACAATTCAAACAGGAAAAACAGATAGTGAAAAGATGGCAAAAATTCAAAATTTATATAAAGAATTAATTGAAATTCCGGAAATAAAAAAATATTTTGATGCCGAATTTAAATTTAATATATTGCTAGGAGATATTAATAAAACTATCAGTGAAGCTGTAAAAGATATAATGCAATAAGGTTGGTAAAAAAATGAATTTAATAATTACAATAATGCTTTTGTTTATAGTATTATTAGTTTTAGTAAAAGTGTATGATATAAACACACGAAAATTAAAACAATTTGTTGAATATGAAGAAATAAAGTTTAATAAATTGGTGGAAAAATATCCATCAAATATAGAAATATGTAAAAGCATATTAAAAAAAATAAATAATAAAGATGTAAAAATAGAAGAAGATAAAAACTCGAAAACATGTCTTTACATTGTACAAACAAATAAAATAGTAATTGCAGATGTAAAAAATAGTTATACAAGAATACAAACAATAGCACATGAGTGTTTACATTCTATACAAAAAAGAAAAATATTATTATTTAATTTTATATTTTCAAATGTGTATTTATTGTACTTTATTATAGTTGGAATATTTGCAATAACAAATAAAATACAAGATTCAATGTTATACATATCTATAATGATATTACTTAGTTATATTTATTATTTTATAAGAAGTTACTTAGAAGATGATGCAATGTTAAAAGCAAGATTTTTAGCAGAAGATTACATGAAAGAAGTAAATATATCATCAAAAGAAGAGATAGAAAACATAATAAAAAGTTATGATAAAATAAATGATGTTGGAATAAGAACAGTAAATTTTCAGCTAATGCTAGGAACACTTTTAAAAACAATAATACTTACAATAGCATTTTTAATATAGGAGAAAAGGAGATTGTGCTTAAAAAGCATAAAAGAAATATGAAAAAAATATATCCCAATGCATATTTTAGTAGTGTTTTAGATATAAAAATAGGATTTTTATTAAAAAATAAAATAAAAGCCTTAATTTTAGATGTTGATAATACATTAATAGACTACGATAAAAATTTATCAGATGAAATAGTAACTTGGTCACATGAGCTCCAAGGTCAAGGAATAAAAATGTATATATTATCTAATACTAATAAAAAAGAAAAAGTAGAAAACGTAGCTAAAAAATTAGAAATAAAATATGAATATTTTGCAAAAAAACCTTCAAAAAAAGGTTTTATAAAAGTACAAAAAGAACTTAACTTAAAATCAGAAGCCATTGCAGTAGTGGGTGATCAAATATTTACAGATGTAATAGGTGGAAATAGATGCAAAATGTTTACAATATTAGTAGATCCAATAGATAAAAAAGACTTTTGGTATACTGCCTGGAAAAGACCTATAGAAAACAAAATAAAGAAAAAAATATTTAAAGGTGAAAAAGATGTATTTTAATGATGTAAATATAGTATATTATATAATAGTTTCAATTCTTCGGACTTTTTGTTGGAGAATTTGTAAACTGGATGAACAAAAGACTTCCGGAAAATAAAAAAGTATTTTCTTTAGACATAATTAAAGAATACAAAAAAGAATTTAACCCAAATTACATACTTATGATTGTAACAGCATTTTTATATATAGCAATTTTATACAGATATGGAATATCAGACAAAATTGCAGAAAATTTAGATTTAATAAAATACTTAATATTAACACCAATGATGCTAAGTGTGGTAGTTATAGATTACAAACTACAAATAATACCAAATAGACTTAATTTAACAATGTTTGAAATAGGACTAGTATTTGCATTTTTATATGGAATGTCAAATGTTGCAATTTCAATAAATATGTTACTTGGAATGTTAGCAGGAGGAGGAATATTCTTGCTTATAACTCTTTTGGGAGGACTTGTTTACGGAAAAGAAGCAATGGGCTTAGGAGATGTTAAGCTTATGGGAGCACTAGGTCTATATTTTGGGTTAACAAATATAATAATTATATCATTAGTATCATTTTTAGTATGTGCTATAATAAGTATATTTTTGCTTACGACTAAAATAAAGAAAACAGACGAATATATACCTTTTGGACCATTTATTGTAATTGGTGCATTTGTATCAATATTTGTACCATACGCAAGTTTAGTTGGAATTTTAATGAATATCTTTACACTAGGTTTATATAGTAAAAACAATTAAGGGGAATAAAATATGAATGATAGATTACAGGCAATTCGTAATAAAATGGCAGGATTAAATTTACAAGGAATGATAATAGCAAATCCAATAAATATAAGATATTTAACAAAAATAGAAGCTGAAGGAATTTTATTATTAACAAGAAAAGAAAATATTTTTATAACAGATGGAAGATATATGGAATATGTATCTAGTATAATAACTCCTTTTGACGATATAGTTGTAGATGATCAAAAAAACATATCAAGAGATGAATATGAAAATTTCTTCTTATTTTGTGAAAATGTAGGATTTGAAGAAGGATATTTGACATACAAAAAATATAAAGACTATATAAGAAAATTTAAAATAAATAATTTTGTTGAAGCAGAAGAATTAATAAACCAATTAAGAGCTATAAAAGATGATGAAGAAATTGCAAACATAAAAAAAGCGTGTGAAATAACAGATGCATGTTTTGAAATGTTAAAAGAATATATAAAACCAGGATTAACAGAAAAGCAAATTGCAAGAAAAATTCATGACTATTATATGGATAATAGTGAGGGAGAATCATTTGAAACTATAGTAGCATCTGGAGAAAATTCTTCAAAGCCACATGCTGTGCCAACAGATAGGGTAATTTGTGAGCAAGACATTATAACAATAGATATGGGATGTATTGTAAATGGATATTGTTCAGATATGACAAGAACAATATTTGTAGGAGGCTTAACAGAAGAACAAAAAGCAATATATAATCTAGTATTAAAAAATCAAAAAATGGCATTAGATCAAATAAGAGATGGAGCAAATATAAAATCAATAGCAAAAGGAGTAGAAAGTGACTTTAATGTAAATGGTCAAAGTCTAATTCATAGTTTAGGTCATGGTGTAGGACTAAATATACATGAAGGACCAATTGTTGGAATAAAAAATGATTCTCCATTAAAAGAAAATATGGTAATTACAGATGAACCAGGAATATATATAGCAGGAAACTTTGGAGTAAGAATAGAAGATACAGTGCTTGTAACAAAGAAAGGTGCAATTGCCTTGACAGAATCGGATAAAGAGTGTATAATTATCAAAGCTCTTTAATGAGAAAATATTAACAAAAATAGATTTTAGAGAAATTGAAAGGAGAAAGAAATATGGCAGCAGTATATTCAGCAGGAGACTTTAGAAACGGAACAACTTTTGAAATGGAAGGAAATGTATATAGAGTAGTAGAATTCCAACACGTAAAACCAGGAAAAGGATCTGCATTTGTTAGAACAAAATTAAAAAATGTTATATCAGGAGCAGTTTTAGAAAAAACATTTAACCCATCAGATAAATATCCAGGAGCAGAAATAGAGAAAAAAGAAATGCAATATTTATACAATGATGGAGATTTATATTATTTTATGGATAATGATACATACGATCAAATGCCATTAAATAAAGAACAATTAGGAGATTGTTTAAAATACTTAAAAGAAAATATGCAAGTTAAAATACTATCATATAAAGGAAAAGTATTTGCAGTTGAACCTCCAATATTTGTTGAACTAGAAGTAACATATACAGAACCAGGATTTGCTGGAAACACAACAACAACATCTGGAAAACCAGCAACATTAGAAACAGGATTAGAATTACAAG